>JBCCHK010000028.1:0-1242 GCA_039028835.1 Pseudomonadota bacterium | reverse complement strand
CGCCCCAGCAGGCGGTATTCCTCGTCAATCAGGCCATCCGAAACGTCCCGCCGCCAGCCCCAGGCCACCGGCGTCCAGTCAGGATAATCCTGATCGCGATAAAACACCTCCAATCGTCCCCGATCCGCCCGACGAACCACCAGGGTGCGAAGACCCTTCTTGTCCTCCAGGTCAATCGCATCGCTGAAATAGATATCCCCGTCCCGAGCCATGGCGATACCGTCCTCGATCCGCCAGTTGGTGCGAAGCAATCTGGCGGCCGGGGTGTAATTATGGACAAGGTCGCTCTTCGTGAGCACGCGGGTGGCGTTGATGACCTCGCCGATTTGGACGATCTCATGGTGATCCCCCTCTTGCAGGATATAGTCCTGCTCCAAGGTGAGAACATCGGCGTTGTCCACGTCCAGAGAATCATCGCCCGCCGCCCCGGCGAGCACCCCATGGGCGCGGGTCGTTGCAAGGCGCCTTTGCGGGAGGAACAGATCAAGCCGGTATCGAAAACAAGAACGCATGGCCCCCTGATAGGCACGAAACAGCGCATCAGGCGTGGCGGGGGTAACCTGGACCGGTGCCTGGTCAGGAATGGCTCGCCCCGTGACCCGGTCGATTCTGTCAAGCAACCACTGCACACGATAGGACAGGGCGCTAATATCACGCCGCATGGCGGCAACGTCGTTTGCTTCGGTGACGCGATTGGACAATGCAGCAATATCTTGCTGTAGGGCCACCAGATCCTGGGCGACGGTGAGGGTGTCACCCGCGCCGCGGGTGAGCACACCGCCGTCGGTGAGTGCGGTGAGGATTTGATCGGGATCAGCATCCGTAAGCGCCAGGTTATGCTGAGCATCAAAGGTAAGCGCCCGCCCCGTGATCGGTTCAGGCAAGGTAAGGCTCCCCCTCGCAGGGGACTCTGCCGCCCGCTGGATCGCCTTGCCTAAGCGCGTATTCACGAACCCTTCCATGGTCCTCAGCAGGGCTGAAAGCTGCTGGCGGGTGGATTGACCCAGCCGCCATAGATCGGCGGTTTTAGCCGTTGCAAGGTTTTGCTCTAGGGTGATCCGCGCGCCGTCCTGGGGCGGGTTATGAAAGATGACCTCGCCACCAACCTCTTGACCAACGCCTTGGACGCGATAGGCATCGGCGTCTTGTTTGGCATCATCGATCACAGCGGTGATTTCCTCAGGTTGGGTGATAAGAAAGGTGAAGGGGAAGCGTGTTTGTGCCCCGTCGCCTTGATGGTTG
>JBCCHK010000027.1:0-3447 GCA_039028835.1 Pseudomonadota bacterium | reverse complement strand
CGCGAGGCGGTTTGATTCCGCCGAAATCTGTTCTTGTGATGACCAAAGTCCGGTCCCGAGTAAACGCCGTGCGTGTTGCTGGTGCCCTGAGATGGATTCCCGCCTACGCGGGAATGACACAAAGGGCGTCGTCATTCCTGCTCTCCTTTGTCATTCCTGCGAAAGCAGGAATCCAGGAGATGGGTCAATAGGGGTGGATGCAAGAAAAGACACGCACGGCGGGCCTAATATGCACAAAAGCATGATGAACTATCGGTCAAGGCCGCGCCTTGCGGTCAAGGCCGTGCCTTGTGCAGGAATGACAGGTGCGCGCGGATGTTTGTGGTATGTTTGGGTGGTATGTTTGGACTGCGGGACGATAGCAGAGCCTGGGATCATAAGTGAGGCACCATGAACGACACGGATCATCCACAGGGTTTTGTGGGGGATGAGGATCCGACCTCTCGGGCGTGGGCTAAGACGCCGCCCGCTGATCCTTTTGCTCTGTTGGCGGGATGGCTTGCGTTGGCGGAACGTACTGAGCCCCACAACCACAATGCTATGACCCTGGCAACGGCGGATGGTTTGGGGCACCCGAGTGCGCGCATTGTGTTGCTTAAGGGGATCGATTCTGTGGGGGCCTCGCCGCGCGGTCTGGTGTTTTACACCAATTATCATTCTCGCAAGGGGCAGGCGATGGCGGAAAACCCGCGTGGGGGGTTAACCTTTTATTGGAAGAGTCTCAATCGCCAGGTGTGCGTGCTTGGGGATTTGCAGCGGGTGGATGCCCTAGAGTCTGATGCCTATTTCGCTTCGCGCCCCCGGGGCTCGCAGTTGGCGGCGTGGGCGTCGGATCAGTCTCAGCCGTTGGCGGATCGAGACGCATTGGTGGCGCGTTTAGCGGCGGTCGCGGCAAAGTATGAAGCAGGGGCGGTGCCGCGTCCGCCCCATTGGGGGGGCACCCGGCTGATGCCGCGGCGGTTTGAGTTTTGGCAGGATGGCCGGGATCGGATGCATGATCGGCTGGGGTATACGCTGAGCGAGGAGGAGGGCACGGGAGGCTGGGTCTGGACGTACCTCAACCCTTAAAGCCGCACCTTGTCATTCCTGTTCCCCTTCTTTCATTCTTGCTCCCCTTCCCGTCATTCCTGCGAAGGCAGGAATCCAGGAAAGGGTGCAACCCGCACAATTCATGCGAAGACACGCGCGACGGTCTTAACACGCGCAGATGGAAGATGAACAACCGGTCAAGGCCGCGTCTTGCTGCGTTGCCAGCCCCGCGGGGGTTTGATTCCGTCTGCATTTGTTTTTGTTGCATAGGCTGCGCTGTCCCGAGTAAGCGCTTTGGGCACTGATATGGGACTGGGGACCCGTGCGGTGGGTTGAACAAGTGCAAAAATGTCACATATGGAAAAAATCGTCATCAATCAGGCAAAAAAGGGCTTATGGGGGTTGTCATCGCTGCTCAGTCATTGCAAAAATGCCAGACATGCGCACGAATCTACAGAATGCCTGTGGGTTTGGACGTTGTTTCTTGACACAATCCGCTCAATACCTTGCAGGATTGGTCAAACAAACCAAACGAGTTCAGGGGGGCCAAGTGGGTGCACCTGGATCAAAACTTATTAGGAAAGAACGTAATGAAAAAACTTCTTTTAAGCACAACGGCGCTGGCCGGGGCGGGTTTGCTGTCTCTTGGTGCGGCGGCTGGCACGGTGGCGGAGAATGACTCCGGCGTCACCCTGTCTATAGACCTGGAAGTCAAATCCACCTTTGCCAACGCGTCTTCTGATGCCAAACCAGGGGATATCACCTTAAGGGGTAGTGCCGCTGGTGCAGACAATACTCTCAATTCCGACGTGAGTGATGATAACCTTAATCAGACCGTAGGTGCGAAAAGCGGTCAAAGACAAAAAACCGGCCAGACCACGGACTGGAATCTCGGTTTGACCGCCGCGGGCATGTCTGATTCCGGCATTGCCTACCAAGCGGTGCTGAAGTTTGAGGAAAATACCAGTACCCTCACCAAAGACGAGGTGTACGTGTCCTTCTCCGGGGGCTTTGGCACGATCACCCTGGGTGAAGACGATCCGGCCTCGGACGGTATCCGCATGGGTGAGCCCGCTGTCGGCGGTGCTGATGCCGACTGGGATCGCTACATCCGTACGCGCGAAGCAGCTACTGTGGTGGATCTAGGTCAGCTTGACAACACTGCTGATCTTTCGAGCCCTTTCACGGATCCTGATGATGAGCCAGTTGCCGAAAAGTCCGTGCTTACGAGTACCCTCGTCAAGCACAGCAGTGATTTCCTCTATGGTGACGATGCGAACGGGATCAAGTACGCCTACTCGGGCGATGTGGGGCAAGGTTCCCTTTCCTTTGCCGCCAGCTTTACCCCCAGCAGTGAATCTCAAGCTACTAATGCTGACAATGTAAAGTACAAAGCGTCCGGTTATCGTGATGTGTTGTCTGCTGGTTTGAGCTTCACCCAGAACTTCGGTGGCGGTAGTGCCTCGGCCTGGGTCGCCATGAACAAGGGCGATGCTCGTAAAGCCAATAATCTTGCTACGACGTATGGTCGCGAAGATCTGGATGAGATCGGTTACGGTGTGCAGTTTGCCTTTAACAACTTCACTGTGGGTGCGTTGATGATCGACAGCGGCGACAGTGGTTATAGCAAACTCGAAGCGACTACAGCGAACAATGCCAGAAAGGCCAAGCGTGATGACCGTGAAGCGGTCGGTATCGGTGCCAAGTACACCATGGGTTCCTGGTCCTTCGGCATCAACCATCGGGAAGCCGAAGGTGACGCCTATGGCTTGGATGGCAAGGATAAATCCAGTGCGACCGGTGTGGGCGTAAGCTACGCCATGGCGCCAGGCTGGACCATCTTCGCCGATGCTGTGAAGTTCGATCATGATCCAGCGGGCGGCACCGTAGGTGAGATCGCTGATGGTGTTATCGCGGATGATGATGCTAAAGCTAAAGCTGCCAGACTTATAAACACCGCCGCTGCAAAACGTAACGACAACGACGGAACGGTTCTGTTGCTTGGTACGGCAGTCAAGTTCTAAGACGTGTCTTTCGGCTTAGCCGAACACCAAACGAAAGGGCGGCGGGATTTATCCCACCGCCCTTTTTTTGTGTCCTCGCCAGACGGGCAGCATGCCGTCTGCATCTGCGATTGTGGCTAACTTGGACGCGGTCCCGAGTAAACAATGTGGGTATTGCGAAGACCCTTCCCGTCATTCCTGCTCCCCTTCCCGTCATTCCTGCGAAAGCAGCCCCTAAGGGGTTTGATTCCGCCATCATCTGCGCTTGTGGTCACCAACGCCCGATCCCCAGTCTTACGCCGTATGGTGTTGCTACTCTCGTCATTCCTGCGAAAGCAGCCCCTAAGGGGTTTGATTCCGCCATCATCTGCGCTTGTGGTCATCAACGCCCGATCCCCAGTCTTACGCCGTATGG
>JBCCHK010000026.1:0-3847 GCA_039028835.1 Pseudomonadota bacterium | reverse complement strand
TGATGGTTGTTCTGTTCTGGCATGAATAAATCCTTATATTGAAAAGATAATAACGATATAAAGAACAATACAAGAACACATCACGAATTGTCAAGAAAAAAGTATACTATTAATCATTATAAAGAATAATTAAGCACGCCGCATGACCCTTGCGCACAATCAGCGCAGTCGATACCCTTGAGATACCCTTGATCCGTAAGCTCGGCTCTTACACATCCGCCATCACCCTTGCTCATCCCACGATCACTCTATAACCGCTCTATGACCGCCAGCCCCTTCCCCGCACGCCTTGCCGCCCTGCGGCGCGCCTTGCGCCTCGCGCCCGGCCAGGCTTTTATTCTGCCGCGCGCCGCCGCCCACCACGGCGAGACCCTCACCCCGCAGGACGAGCGTTTGGCTTGGCTAACCGGCTTTGATGGCTCAGCAGGCACAGCGTTGATCACCGCGCGCGCCGCCGCTTTGGCTGTGGATGGTCGCTACACCCAGCAAGCTCGCCAGCAAGCCCCCGCTTTTGAGGGCATCGGCGCAACCCTATCCGATCAAAAGGTCTGGCTTAGCAAGGCGCGGGTCACCTCGGTGCTCATCGATCCATGGCTTCACACCAAAACCTGGTTTGAGGGCGCCACAATGCACCTGCCTGCTGTGCGTTTGCTTGCCCGTAATCCCATCGATGCGCTGTGGCAAGATCGCCCCCTCACGCCGACCAACCCCGTGCGCCACCATCCGCTCAAGTACACCGGACAAAACGCGCAAGACAAGCTAAGCGGCATCCAAACCGCCATCCATAAGGCTGGTTTTGATGTGTTTGTTTTCACCAGCCTTGAGTCCATCGCCTGGCTGTTTAACATCCGCGGCAACGATACACGCTATACCCCGCTCGTTCTGGCCACCGCCGCCGTGCCGATTCGCGGCAAGCCGCGGCTCTATCTTCATCCTGCATCCGTCACCCACAGCTTACGAGGGTTCGCAAAGGTCTGCGCCGTGGATGATCTTGGCGATGATCTCAAGCGTTGGCGTGGTCAAGGCAAAACGATCGCTTTTGATCCAGAAGTCACCAGCCTGGCGCAGGTACGCCAGGCGGGTCGGGCGGCGCGGTCGATGGCCGATCCGTGCCTGATCCCGCGCGCCCAAAAAAACCGGACCGAACTTGCCGGGGCGCGGGCGGCGGGCGTGCTCGATGGGGTGGCGGTCACTCGGTTGCTCGCCTGGCTTGCCCGCCTTAAAACGCCCCCCACCGAGATGGCGGTGAGCGACAAGCTGGAGTCCTTACGCGCGTTGTGCCCGGATTATCGCGGGCCATCTTTTCCTTCCATCAGTGCAACCGGCCCCCACAGCGCTCTACCTCATTATCGCGCGCGCCGCGCACACGATCATCACCTCAAGCCGCGTCATCTCTATCTCTTGGATTGTGGCGGACAATACCCCCAAGGCACCACCGATGCCACCCGCACCATCGCGGTGGGCAAGGCAGCCATAACCCGCAGCCATAGACGGTGGTTTACTGCTGTGCTTAAGGGGCATATCAGCCTCGCGCGGGCGGTTGTGCCCGCCCACGCCAACGCGCTTGCGCTCGATACCTTAGCGCGACAACACCTGTGGCAGGCCGGGGGCGATTATCAGCACGGCACGGGTCACGGCGTCGGCTCTTTTCTATCCGTGCATGAGTCCCCGCCGCGCATCAACACCCGCCCCGGGGCGCCGGTCAAGCCGGGCATGATTTTCTCGAACGAGCCCGGATATTACCGCCCTGGCGCATTTGGTATCCGTATAGAAAACCTCTACGCCGTTAAGCCCGCCACGCGTGCCGGATGGGTGGCGTTTGAAACTCTGACCTTTATTCCCATCGATACCCGGCTTGTTGATCGGGCTGCATTATCGATACAAGAGATCAGATGGATCGACGCCTATCATAAAAAGGTGCGCACGGTCATTCGTCCCCGTTTGACCGGCCCCACCAGGGTCCAAGACCGCACCTGGCTGGAGGCGGCGACCCGCCCGCTGGATCGCCTGCCCTAAGCGCGTACTCACGAATCCTTCCATGATCCTCAGCAGGGCTGAAAGCTGCTGGCGCATGAATTGACCCAGCCCCCATATTGAAAAGATAATAATGGTATAAAGAATAATTAAACGCGCCGACCCTGGATTGAGTGCCCTTAGTAAAACGTCCTATGCTCATCAAAGCCTCATGATCGCGGAAGTCTGCGAGGAAAGCCGGAAAAGAACGAGCCATGACCGCAAAAGACCCTCATAAGCCCCAGAAAAGCCCCTGCGCCCCAGGCGGTGGGCCAATGCCCCGCCGATTGCCAGCAGGCAACCGGCGGGATGGTTTTATTTTCACTGCTTGTGCACAGATATCTGGCCCCAGGCGAGGCCTTCCCTAAACCTTGGCCAACCTAATAATGTTACTCCAAAATCCCTGTCCCTTAGGAACAAGAAATAGTACTAGACAGTGCAAGGTTGATTGCACTAGGAAATCCCGGTGATGCAGGTTCGGGGACGTTTGTCGATACCACGAAAAGCGGCTGGGGATCGTTAACCGCCTTTCTGCAACCGTACCCCTCGCATTGAGGCCAATCGGCAAGAAGACATCGCGGAAATCCCAACCCGGGCCTCGATCATCCCGAATCCTGCCAAAGATTCCGTAACTAGTAGCGTAATAGAAACGATCAAAGTTTACGCCATTTAATGTACTGCTATCAAAGTGGTATGGTCTTGGTAGATGGATTGTGCTGGTGATCTCAGGGCTATAGGTGCGCCGCCCCTCCCGATCCCAGATCTGCGCGCGTAAAGGTAGGTTAGTACCCTCCCCACCAAACACTCGGTCTAGTTCCCCCGCCGGGCGACGAGATTCTGCTCTCAACCGGAACCCGTCAAGGGTCGAGATATAGTCCAGACTCTTCATACCCCGCCAGGTGTTCAGGTTCCTCGGTGCCATGCCTTGATCGATCCAGGTTAACATCCGAACAGCCTCGTACTGGTAGATGGAGGCCACCATAAAGCCACTGCGACCATCGCGGTTGAGTGCCTGCACCGCCTGCTGGTATTCCACCCAGCGCGCCCCCAATTTTTCCCCACTACCTCGATAGACCTGGATCTGGCTGTCGAGCTTGTTCAGCTTATAGGTATCCTGGCTGATATAGAAATGGGGGATTTCACGCCCCTGCTCCATAAAAGCCGGATGCACAACAAAGCCCGCCCGGGGACGATCGCTGATCCACCAGCCAGTCTTGCCCGCATGGGCGCCGCCCACCACCGGACCCGTCCGGTAATAAAACTTCGGTATCCGCACCATGGGATAACCGCCCACAGTCTCCGCGCGAATCCCCGCAAACACCGGATGATCATCGAGGGCCTCATCGGCCACACCGGGCTCGTTGCCATCCAGCCTCACCCGCGCCCAGGCGCTATCTCGGGGTTGGCCGTAGTCCACCGCCACGCCGCGAGGCTCGTGAAAGTGCGCGGTGATACGAAAAGCCCGGGGGCGCGACCAGATAGACCAATCGTCCTGGTCATCGCGTACCCGTGCCCGCCAGAAGTAGTCCCCCTCGGGCTGTAGCGTCCCCGCGGGCACCCGGTAGGATAAGACCGCCCCCAAGCCGTCGCTGTCGTGTACCAGATCGGTAAAGGCCCGATCTCGCGCCACTTGAAACTGGCTCGCCTCGTGGGGAGCGTCGATAGGAGAACGATAGCCCGCGATGGCGAGGGTGGGTTGTTCGCCCAAGCCGGTGACCTGATCGGCAGGGCTGTCCAGTACGGGCGCAAGAGGCCCGTTCGCGCGGCCACCAAGACCCGTCAAGCGCGGAATGACCGCCAGGTGGTGGATTGCCACCACCGCATCCGGGTCTTG
>JBCCHK010000025.1:0-5567 GCA_039028835.1 Pseudomonadota bacterium | reverse complement strand
GTGCGCGGGACGGACAAAATCGCCCTTATCGACAGCGGCTTATATGGCGGGCTACCTGCTCTTGAGCAGGCTTTTGAAGAACTTGCGATCACACCGACGGACCTTGACATGCTCCTGCTCACGCATGAGCACATGGATCACGTAGGCAACAACGGCTGGCTGAAAGATCAAACGGGCTGCACCATCATGGGTCACCGCGCCCGCGCGGATCGTGTGGCAAACAACATGCTCAACGCTAAGGCCATCGTTCATGCCTTTCCCGAAGGCGAACACTTTGACCTGAAAACCGAGTACCTAGACTGGATGGGGCCAACCGAAGGGCCCATCGATGCGTTTATCGGCGAAGGTGATCTTATCGATCTTGGCGGCGGCGTGGTGCTTGAAACGGTCGAGTTTCTAGGGCACTCCATGGCCGAGGTTGGTTTTTTTGAACAGTCAACACGCACCCTGGTGATTGCTGATCCGCTTCTGCCGCCCTTTAATCCTGTGCTTTATCTATACGAAGATCCGGGCGTCATGCGGGCAACTTTTGATAAGATAGAAACATTTTTAATCCAACGCGATGTTGCCCAAGTGCTGTTTGCGCACGATGACATGAAGACAGCCGATGAAACACGGGCCTTGGTTGAGGATTGCCGTCGTCGCGTCAACCAAGTGGAAGAGTCGATCAAAACCCATATGATCGCTGAGCCAGGGATCACTTTTGCGGCGTTGCGTGACCGTTGCTGTGCGGATCAGGACAAGGTTCCTGAATGGCGGGCTTTGGTTTCTGTAGATGCGAGTCTGCGAGACTTTGCCGCTAAGGGATGGGCGCAAAAGCGGGATAAGGGATGGTACTATGTCGGCTAATGGTCCAACATCGCCATCTGCCATGCGCTGCGCGGTGCTGGGAGCGGGCACGATGGGCGCGCAGATTGCCCTGTCCTTGGCCTTGGGTGGCTGCCAGGTCATCTTGTGGGCGCGACGGGCCACGTCTTTGGATGCGGCGCGCGGGCGCATCCAGGACGCCCTGGATTTTCTGGTGGCGCAAGACCTGGTGGATGCTAAAAATTGCGAGGGCATCACCGCCCGCGTGAGATTGCAAGCAAACCTGTTGCGGGCTGTGGCGGACGCGGATTTCCTGATCGAGGCTGTGGCGGAAGACCTAGCCGTAAAACGGGAGTTGCTGGCGCGCGCACAGGCCCTTGCCCCCGCGCACGCGATTGTTTCATCCACCACGTCGGCCCTGTCAGCCAGCGCACTCGCGTCGGACTTAGCGGCACCGGAGCGTTTTTGCATCGCCCACTACGCACAACCAGCCCATTTGGTGGCTTTGGTCGAGGTGGTGCCGGGGCGCGAGACCACCCCAGCGACCACCCAAGCGGTCACCGCTCTTTTAACCCGTACGGGAAAAAGCCCTGTCCTGTGTCCCGATATCCCAGGTTTTCTATGGGCGCGTATTCAGCACGTGGTGCTCCGTGAGCTGGTGGCCTTGGTTGAAGCGGGTCTGGTCACCCCGCAAGACTGCGATACGATCTTAAAAAAAGGGTATGCGTCGCGCTTACCTGCGATGGGCGCCTTTGAACATGCCGATCTTGCGGGCCTTGATCTGATCACCAGCGAAGGCGCCAAGGCTGTGTGGGAAGACCTATCCAACGCGCGCGATCCGGCTCAAACGCTGTTGGGCCGGATGGTAGAAAAGGGACACACCGGCATGAACGCGGGGCAAGGTTTTTATGATTGGCGCGCGCGCGATGCGAACGCCTTTAAGGCGGCGCGAGATGCAGAAATTGTACGCCGGGCCAAAATTGACGCCGGTGCGAAAACAACCTTTACCGATCCGCCGCCAGACAAGACATGATCGGGAGTCGGATATTGTCCGACCTCAGGGGCATAGAACTACCGGTAGGACGTCCTGCCAAGTCCATCTACCTCCCAAAGTGTCATTATTTCTCACTCCTTAGGCCCGCTTACTGTCATTCCCGCGAAGGCGGGAATCCATCTCATGCTGGTTACAACCCGCTTGCTGGTTGCGTTTTTTCAATGACGGGACAAAAAAACACCGCACGGCGTAAGACTGGGGACATTTGATGAGCGAAGCTCATCATCCCGTGAGTTGTCACAAGAACGGATGACGGCGGAATCAAACCCCCGTGGGGGGCAAAGCGGTTGCTCTTAAATTTGCCCACCGACACCTTTATATTTCTCAACAAACGCCGATATCTTTTTGAAAACATCGTGTTTTTTAGATAAGTACTGCGGATTGAGCGGGCTCATTTTCGGTAAAATCCCATTGAGTTCTGTGCCTTCATCACTGGCACGTTCTCGTTTTATGGAGACGGTGATATACCGCTTTGCGTCGTCGGCGTTGAGATTCTCATCTTTAATGAGGGCTTCAGCCTCGCGCTGTTGCCGCTCTTGAGCAAAGGCGAAAAAGGCTTCTATCACGCTGGTCTTTTCGCCCATTGTGTCAAGATCGGTCTGATTGATGAAATCGACCACCAGGCTCTCTTTAGCGCGGTTACCGATACTGGCTCTAATCATACGTCGCACATTATCAACCAATGCCGTCTTGTCTTTCACTTTTTTATTGTTCTCAAAAATCTGCTCTAGAATATAATCCAGGTTAATCTCTTGGGATTTAAGCAGATCAACCTCGAACACCACATCATTCCAATCGATGATAGATTGTTCTTCTTCATCAGCAGTTTTTTCGTGCCGTAGCCAATCGCGGATATCGTTATAGGTGGATCGATAATCTTGAATCTGGCGTTGCGTTGGTATCTTGATCGCTTTGAGGGCGGCCAGATCTTCATCACTTAAATGGTGCGCAAGCTTAAAGTCCTCAACCGCCTTGGCATCATTGATATCAATGTTTTGCAAGGCGGTTAAACTCGCAAACTCATCATAGTTTTGCAGTATATTCTCCAGGCGCAAATACTCCCCAAACAATACGGCAAAGGCTTTCTTGTCAGCCTGCTTATCAATGCCATCGGGATGGGGAAAGCGCTGCTGCAGCTCAGTGGCCACCTCTATAAAACCCCGCCGCGCTTCACTGGTTACGATATCTGGGAAACCTTCCATATACTCTTCATAACTTTTCTCCAGTATGACGTTTTTGGTATTTTCATCACCAAATAAAGTAATGGCATCGACGGTTGCCTGCTCGAGATCACGGAAGGTCACGATATTACCGGAGGTTTTCCTCGCATCATGAATACGGTTGGTGCGTGAATAGGCTTGTATGAGGCCGTGATAACGCAGGTTTTTATCCACGAACAGGGTGTTGAGCGTCGGCGCATCAAAACCGGTCAGAAACATCCCTACCACAATCAGCAGGTCTATATTCTGATTTTTCACCTGCTTGGCCAAGTCGCGGTAATAGTTCTGGAAACTTCTGCTCTCTAGGCTGAAATTGGTTTTGAAGCAGGCATTATACTCGTCAATAGCCTTGCCTAAAAACTCTTTTGCGCTGCTGTTCATGGCCGTGATATCAAAACTTTCATCTCCAATATCGCCCACCGCATCCTGCTGCTCATTGGCAGCAAAAGAGAAGATGGTTGCAATGTTAAGCGGCCTATCACTGTTTTCTTGTAATTTGTTTAGCGTTTCATAATAGAGCTTTGCAGCATCCACGCTGCTGACGGCAAACATGGCGTTAAAGCCCTCGCTGCCTGTCTGTCGGTGGTGAGTTTTACGGTGAAAATTATCGAGGATATACTGGGATATTTCACGGATGCGCTCTGGGTGTAGCAGGGCTTTCTTATTTTCTGCTGCATTGAGCTTTTTCTCATCTTGCTCGGTTTCCAAGGCTTTGAAATTCAGGCGCACATTGTTATAGTCCACCTTGAACTTGAGCACCTTGTCATCGCGAATGGCGTCGGTAATCACGTACGAATGAAGCTCGCGACCAAACACGCCGGCGGTGGTTTCTGCGCCCAGCGCGTTCTGCGGAAAGATCGGCGTGCCGGTAAAGCCAAACTGATAATAATGCTTAAAATTCTTTTTTAGTTTTTTCTGCACTTCGCCGAACTGGCTGCGGTGGCATTCATCGAAGATAAAAACCACTTGCTGGTTGTAGACAGGTAGCTCACTTTCGCTTTTCATCAGGTTATTGAGTTTTTGGATGGTAGTGACGATGATCTTGTTATCGTCTTTTGCCAGATTACGCTTGAGTGCCGCCGTGCTGATAGAGCCATTGACGCTATCGGGGGAAAAGCGCTGATATTCCTTCATGGTCTGATGGTCAAGGTCTTTGCGATCCACCACGAAAAAGACCTTATCGATAAAATCCAGTTCGGTCGCCATGCGCGCCGCCTTAAAGCTGGTCAGGGTTTTACCCGAGCCCGTGGTGTGCCAGATATAGCCGCCGCTTTCCGGTTTGCTCCAGTTTTTTACCTCATAGGAGCTTTTGATCTTGCGCAAAATGCGCTCGGTGGCGGCGATCTGATAAGGGCGCATAATCAGTAAGGTATTGTCGATATCAAACACCGAGTAATTTATCAGCACATTAAGCAACGTGTTTTTTTGAAAAAAGGTCGCGGTAAAATCTTTAAGGTCTTTAATCAGGCTATTATCCGCCCTCGCCCAATTCATGGTGAAGTCGAAGCTATTTTTATTCCTCTGAACGGTATTGGCAAAATAACGGCTATCGGTGCCGTTAGAGATTACGAAGATCTGCAGATACTTATAAAGTGAGTTTTCGCTGTTGAAACTTTCCTTACTGTAGCGGTGTATCTGATTAAACGCCTCGCGTATGGCCTTGCCGCGCTTCTTGAGCTCAATATGCACCAAAGGCAAGCCATTGATTAAAATGGTCACATCATAGCGGTTGTCGTGTTTGCCGGTTTGCTCAAACTGCTTGATAACCTGCATTTTATTGCGGATGATATTCTTTTTATCGAGCAGATAAATGTTTTGAATACGGCCATTATCAAACACAAAATCATGAATATGGTTATCATGAACTTTGCGGGTTTTATCGACGATGCCATCGCTGGGTTTATCCAGATACTCTTTAACAAACCGCCGCCATTCTTTGTCTGTAAATTGTACGTTGTTAAGGGCCTGCAGCTGGGTGCGCACATTGGCCCGCATCGCCTCTTGGCTCTTCAAATGCGATAAAAACTCGTAACCTTGATCGGTTAAATCCTTGATAAACTCACGTTCTAAGTCGTCTTCACTTTGGTAAGTCTCTGCGGCCTCCCATTGCTTGGTATAGGTATCCAAGATGATAAAGCCATTGGATTGGGCGATAGGTTTGGTCTGTTCAACCACGTTGCTGCTCCTGCTGTTTAGGGAAGTTCAGCAACGCATCGCGGTAGTATGCGTATTGCTTTTGGCGTAGCTCAATTTCGCGCGGGAGCCCTTCACTGATGGAGTTGGTCAGCGCATCGAACTTATCGAGGATCGCAACAATGCGGGCTTGCTCGGCTAGGGAGGGGATCGGGATTTGAAACTTCTTAAAACCATTCATATCCACAGACGCAAAACTGGACATTGTCGTATTTTTCTTACACCAATCTGCGAGCAAAAAGAAGTAATAAAAAAGAAACTTAATATTAAACCTTTTGGTGTAGCTTTCTTTT
>JBCCHK010000024.1:0-7824 GCA_039028835.1 Pseudomonadota bacterium | reverse complement strand
GCGACACGGGCGAAAACGTGTCCGGATCAAACAGGTGGTCGATTCGCGCCGCCACCGGCATGCGTAAGTGATGGTTGCAGTGCTGGCAGACGTAAAGATGAGCCACCATGTCCCGGTGAAAAATCATCTGCTCACACTGGGGACACTTAAACCACAGATTGTCTGGCACATCCTCTTTTGCGACGAGGGCTTGGATTTTCGGACGGACAAAACTGGACAGCCAATTCATCGCATCATAACTTTCATGGTAAGGGTTGGTGTGAGAGGCGTGCGCTGCCGTTGCTTGGGTTTAGCTATATACCATACCGGGCGGGGGCTTGTCTTGGACAGGATGAAAGACGGTCAACAGATGATGCAAATCAAAGTGGTCGGGCAAAGGGACCTTGTGGTGGTATCTGCAGCCTTGCAAGATGCTATTATCAGTGTGCGTGATCTCGCCTTCTTAGAAGACCAGCAACAGTTCCAAGCGGTTTTTAATCGCTTTATGTGGGAGCGGGTGGCCCGCCGGCCCTGGATGCGGGTCATGGCCGCTTTGCGGGTGGATCACGTCACAGGGGCCACCGCCAACAAGATCGACTTCCGTGATAAGGATCGATTGCTGTGCTTTTTGGCCTTGCACTGGCACGATCCGAGTATCGATCGCGCCGGCCAGGGCGAACTACCGGGCATGCCCGGCAAGGTGCCGCAAATCAATCACGCCGGGCAATTGGTCTTCACCTTTGCCGCCGAGCAAACCATCACCCTAGAGGTCAACCGGTTAAGCTTGCGGGTGCGCGATAATGGCGAGCCCTGGCCCACCGATCAAAAACCCCGTCACGACTCAACAGACCTCGATGATGAGGACTGAACCCCGCGCCCGCCCAGGCACCCCCGCTCGTCCGGATCACCATAGCCGCCTTACTCGGTGGATCAGCCCGTACCTGCGCCTCATGCGCCTTCATAGTCCGACCGGCGCCATGCTACTTTTTCTACCCTGCGGCTGGGGGCTTGCCTTGGCCGGCTCACCGGATCAGACATTTTTTTTCTATTTGGGTTTGTGCTTCATCGGTGCGCTCGTCATGCGCGCCGCCGGGTGCGTGATCAACGATGTTATCGATCAAAACTTAGATCGGCAGGTGGCGCGCACCGCCCAGCGTCCTGTGGCCAGTGGCGAGATTTCTGTTGCGCGCGCGCTTATGGTTTTGGCCGGGTTGCTGGCAGCGGGGCTTGTTGTGCTCATCGCCTTGCCGCCTCGCGCGATCCTTTGGGGGGTGGCCGCCCTGCCGTTGGTGGTCGTTTATCCCTTGGCCAAGCGCGTGACCCATTGGCCGCAACTGGTTCTGGGCTTGACCTTTAATTGGGGGATTTTTGTAGGCTGGTTTGCCGTGCGCGAGGACGGCGCTGCCAGCATGATCGTTTTCTATATCGCTGCGGTCATCTGGACGGTGGCTTATGATACCATCTATGCCTATCAGGACGTGACCGATGATCGTAAGATCGGCATCAAGTCCAGCGCGGTGTTCCTACAAGAAAGGGGCAAACTAGCGGTGATTCTTTTCTATATCATCACTTTGGGGCTGATGGTCCTTGCATGCATCCTAGCGCAACGCCCAGGCCTGGCATTTGTCTTCGTAGCCCTCGCCGGCGGGTGGATCGCCTGGCACGTGCACCGCTGGCAACCGAGCAACCCGACCAGCTGCTTTCGTTGCTTTCGCGCCAACGTGCCGTTCGCCATCCTGGTTCTTATAAGCCTGATGGTTGGCTAGCAAAAAATACATAACATCCCTACACAAGATATGGTCGATGAGAGATTTTCTACATCAATTTTCACAATCACGACCCAACAATCACGACCCAAAGGATTACAGCGATAGCAGAGCAAAGGCCTCAAGACTTTGCATAATAGCCCGATAACCCTACAAGGTGACCTCAGGGTTGGCCTCTAGCCAGGCCTGCGCCATAAGCATGTTCCATATAGCGGTCAAACCTTTGCGCTTGGTAAGATAATTTTGCCAACGACCCCAAACCAACTCAGGGACAAACAAACCTTGTTTTTTCAGGCGCACAGGGTCGAGTAGCGCTTCAGCCCAAGGGCGCCAAGAATCACGAAGCCAGCCCTCAAGAGGCACACCAAATCCCATTTTGGGGCGATCAATCAAGTGCGGGGGGACTCGTTTGTAGAGAATCTGACGCAAGAGCCACTTGCTTTGTCCTTGGTGGATCATCAAATCCCGTGGCATCTGGAAAGCCATTTCAACAACGCGATGGTCTAGCAAAGGCACCCGCACCTCCAGGGAGAAGGCCATGCTGGCTCGGTCCATCTTGGTGAGGATATCATCATGCAGATACGAGGTCGTATCAAGAAATTGCATCTTCGTTAAAAAATCTGAGAAGGTTGCATCCGCCATAAAATCATCTGGGATGGTTTTGGCTTCGTGACCCCCTAAAACCGCATCATGCCATTCAAACCGTCCAACAAGCGCTTGGTATGTACGACCAGGGTTGTCGGTCATCAGTAGTTTTATGAGCTTGCTAACCTTGTCTGTAAGAAGTGGACTGCGTAACGCATAGGGAAGAAGGTTTGTGAACTTGTTAGGCCTTGCGGTATCTTGTATGCGAAGAAGGATGTTAGCCATGAGCCAGCGCAGATGAGGGGGAACGATGCCGACCTTTTGATAAATGTTGGGACCGAGCCTATGCCTGTAGTGGTCATAACCGGCAAAAATCTCGTCACCCCCATCACCGGATAGGGCCACGGTCACGTGGCGTTTCGTCATCTCACTTACCATCATTGACGGAAGCTGCGAGGAGTCGGCAAAGGGCTCGTCGTAAACCAAGGGTAACTTATTAACCAGAGAAAAGGCGTCGCTCGGATCAAGATAAAGCTCGGTGTGGTTCGTACCGATGTGGTTGGCCACGGCGCGGGCGTAAGGCGCTTCGTCAAAACTTTTTTTTGCAAATCCAATCGCGAACGTGTGAAGGGGTTGTGGGCTTTGCTCTGCTGCCAGCGCCGTGACGAGCGATGAATCAATGCCGCCAGAGAGCAGGGTCCCAATCGGGACGTCAGACACCATGCGGCGTTTTACGGCATCTGCGAGCAAAGGCTCTAGCTGTTCGATCGCCTCATCTTGAGAAAGATCAGCGGGCGTCGCGAGCCCGTTCACGACAATGGTATGGAGATCCCAGTAGCGTGTCTTCTGATAGGTGCCGTCAGCCTTGAGCGTGAGAGTCATCCCAGGCTCGAGCTTGTGAATCCCTTGATAAATACTGTGAGGCGTGGGGATGTAGCTATACCGCAGAAAGGCCGACAAGGCATCACGATCAAGACGTGGCTGCCAACCTTCGGCGGCCCGCAACGCCTTAAGCTCAGAGCCAAAAAGAAACACGCGATCAACCTGACCCCAATAGATCGGCTTGATTCCCAGGCGATCTCTGACGAGAACCAGGTCTCTGGTTTGGCGATCATACAGCGCAAAGGCAAACATGCCGATCAAGCGGGGTAGGGCTTTTTTAACACCCCACAAAGCACAGGCCTCAAGAACAACTTCGGTATCCGAATGACCACGCAGGGTGCGGCCCGCCGCGCACAAATCTGCCGCGATTTCATCATGGGAATAGATTTCACCGTTATAGACGATCACAAACCGCCCACACGATGAGACCATGGGTTGGTTTCCTGCGGGTGAAAGATCCCGGACCGCCAAGCGTCGATAGCCCAAGGCGGTCTTTTTGTCTGGATCAACCCAGGTGCCCCGTGAATCTGGTCCCCGATGGTCAAGGGTATCGGTCATCCGATCAATATTGGCCTGAATGTTGATCTTTGGGGATGAATCAACGCGCAAGACGATGCCAGCAATGCCGCACATAATCTAGGGCAAGCTTAACTCGTGAGGAGTCAGCTCAAGCACAGGCAAGACGCCTATCACCTGGTCAATTTTTCTCGATACGCCCAGCCTTAAGCATTGTTCGGCTCTAGGTCAAAGCGATCCAACTCCATGACCTTGACCCAGGCGGCGATGAAGTCATCGACCATCTTCTCGCCCGCGTCGTCGGCGGCGTAGACTTCCGCTAAAGCCCGCAGTTCAGGGTTATGACCAAAGATCAAATCGACCCGGCTGGCCGTCCATGTCTTTTGCCCGTTCACGGCCCCCTGAAACGATTGATGATCTTCGTCTTGCGGTTGCCAGGTGGTGTTCGGATCGAGAAGGTTGACGAAGAAATCATTGCTAAGCACCTGGAGCCGATCCGTCAACACGCCGCGGTCATCGCCCGGGTGATTTGCGCCAAGGACCCGCAAGCCGCCAAGCAATACCGTCATCTCCGGTGCCGACAGCCGCAAGAGCTGGGCGCGGTCGACCAACAAGGCCTCGGCAGGCACGGTGTAGGTCATCTTGGCAAAGTTACGAAAGCCATCGGTCTCTGGCTCTAAGGGTTCAAAAGACGCGGCATCGGTATGCGCCATCTCGGCATCAACTCGCCCGCCTCGAAAAGGCACCGTGCGCTCAAAGCCCGCCTCGTGCGCGGCTTTTTCTATCGCCACACAGCCGCCCAACACGATGAGATCGGCCAGAGAAACCGTGCTGCCGGTTTTGCCAAAATCGCTTTGAATGCCTTCTAGCACCGCCAACACCTTAGTAAGGTCCTGCGGTTGATTCACCTGCCAGTCCTTTTGCGGCGCGAGCCGGATTCGTGCGCCATTGGCGCCGCCCCGCTTGTCGGAATCACGAAAGGTGCTGGCCGAGGCCCACGCTGTGGTAATGAGCTGGCGAATCGTTAAGGCCGACGCGAGCAATCGCGTCTTCAGGTCGGCGATTTGCGCTGCGCTCAGGGTGCCGGTGCTTTTCGGCAGGGGGTCCTGCCAGATGAGAACTTCGCGGGGCACGTCCTCGCCCAAATAGCGGACGATCGGCCCCATGTCCCGATGGGTCAGCTTGTACCATGCCTTCGCATAAGCCTTGGTCAGGGCATCGTGATCTTTGTGAAAGCGCAGGGCAATCTCCCGATAGACCGGGTCCTCGCGCAAGGCGATGTCGGTGGTCAGCATCATGGTCGGGACTTTCTTGGCCGAGCCGTCTACCTCCGGAGCCAAATCCTTATCCGCCACGTCGATAGCTTGCCACTGCCAGGCCCCGGCGGGGCTCTTGACCTTCTTCCATTCGTAGCCGAACAGCATATCGAAATACCCCGAATCCCAAGCGATCGGGTTGGGTGTCCAGGCGCCCTCTAGTCCGCTGGTGATGGTATGAACGCCGTGGCCGGTTTTGTGGCCGCTGGTCCAGCCCAGGCCCTGCTCGTGCAATCCGGCGGCGTTGGGCTCGGGGCCGAGATGAGAGTCCGGTGCTGCGCCATGGCACTTGCCAAAGGTATGGCCGCCTGCGATCAGGGCGACGGTTTCCTCGTCGTTCATAGCCATCCGCGCGAAGGTTTCGCGAATGTCCTTAGCAGAGTCCAGTGGGTCCGGGTTGCCGTTGGGGCCTTGCGGATTCACATAGATCAGCCCCATGTGCACGGCCGCCAGGGGGCGTTCGAGGTCGCGGTCTGGGCCGGCGTTGCCGTTAAAGCGCGCCTCGTTGCCGAGCCATTCGGCCTCCTCGCCCCAATAGATATCCTCGGCCGGCTGCCAGACATCCTCGCGCCCACCGCCGAAGCCAAAGACCTTAAAGCCCATGGATTCGTGGGCGACGTTACCCGCCAGGATAAACAAATCAGCCCAAGAAATGCTGCGGCCGTACTTTTTCTTGATCGGCCAGAGCAGGCGGCGCGCCTTGTCCAGGTTGGCGTTATCAGGCCAGCTGTTGGTTGGAGCGAATCGCTGGAGGCCTTGGCTCCCGCCGCCACGTCCATCGCCTGTGCGGTAGGTCCCCGCCACGTGCCAGGCCATGCGGATGAAAAAGGGACCATAGTGACCATAATCAGCAGGCCACCAGGGTTTCGAATCGGTCATCAGCGCATGGAGATCATCCTTAAGGGCCTGCAGATCCAGAGCCTTAAAAGCCTTGGCGTAGTCGAACGAGGGCTCCATCGGATTGACCAGAGATGAGTGCTGGCGCAGGACATCTAGGTTGAGCATCGAGGGCCACCAATCCCGATTACGCTGGCCACCGCCGGCGGTGTGGCGCGCGCCTGTGACGGGACATTGGGCGGGGTGAATGCGTTCTACGGCCATGGTCGAGCAACTCCTTTTAGGGACTAGGTGTGTTAGGGACTAGGTGTGTTAGGGACTAGGTGTGGTGGCGGCGCCGTGGCCGCATTTTCTAAGATGAAAATCGCCCTTGAGCATGATCTGGGCGGCATGAGACCTCATCATCATAAGGGACGTCGCCTGGCGCGGGCAAGGTGACTCATAGAAAAAACACGCCAAAAACCTTTGATAAAGACGTTTAAGGGGATGATGGGAATACCTTAGGAGCGGGCGGATGTTTTATATCTCACGGGTGTGCGCCTTCGCCGGGGGAGGGTGGTATCGATGGCTTTTGCTTTTTAACCGGGTTTTGGCTATCAAGGACGTAGCGGAGGGGTGGCCGAGCGGTCGAAGGCGCACGCTTGGAAAGCGTGTATACGTTTGCGCGTATCGTGGGTTCGAATCCCATCCCCTCCGCCATAAGGCAAAGCCTTAACCAGTTGTTCATCATACTTTTGCGCATGTTAAGCCCGCCGGTGCGCGTCTTTTCTTGCATCGTGCTCACTGTCATTCCCGCGAAGGCGGGAGTCTATGGCGCATTAGTTGCAACATCCACGGCGTCTACTCGGGATAGCGCGTGGGGTCGTCACAAGCACAGATATAGACGGAATCAAACCCCTTAGGGGCCCGCCTTCGCGGGAATGACGAGAGTAGCAACACCACACGATACAAGACTGGGGATCGGGCGGTGGTCGTCACAAGCACAGATATAGACGGAATCAAACCCCTTAGGGGCCCGCCTACGCGGGAATGACGAGAGTAGCAACACCACACGTTACAAGATTGGGGACCGGGCGATGGTTGTCACAATCACAGATGACGGCGGAATCAAACCTATCACCCGATCGCCACATCGATGGTCGTCTCCGGTCAGCCGAAAGTCGGCAAGACCCTGGCGATCAACGGCGTTTGGGGAAACATGGGCGTGGCCTTCGGACCCCTTCTGGCCGGCCTGCTCAGCGATCAATTCGGTTGGCGTGCGACATTTCTTCTGCCCGGAATCGTGATTCTTGCGACTGGCGTGGTGTACGCGATCGCCGGGCGGGCGACCGTGATCGACAAGACGTCCACCGATGGTTCCGGCGGCGCCGACTGGGCGCTGTTCAGGCGTCTTGCGATCCTGATTGGTCTGATCACTCTGCTCGGCGGCATCGTGTTTCACGTCACCACGGTCGGCCTGCCGAAGCTGTTCGCCGAACGCTCAGGCGCGGAATCCGCTCTGACGCAGATTGGCTGGATGTCCGCCGCGGTTTACGCCATCGCCGCCTTCGCGCAAATCCCGGTCGGACTGTCGTTGGACCGGTATTCGATCAAACCGGTGATGCTGGTGGTTCTGGCCGTCCAGGTGCCATTGCTGTTCGCACTCGCCATGGCTGGACCGACAGTCACCGTTTGGATCGCCCTGGTGGCTATGCTGTTCGTTTTTGGCGAGATCCCGATTCAGGACGCGATGGTCGCACGCTACGTCGCGGACCAATGGCGCAGTCGGGTTTACGCGTTGAAATACGTTATCTCGCTTGGCGCCAGCGCCATCGCGGTGCCAATGATGTCCGGGTTGTTGGACGCCACTGGGTCAATGACGGCTGTGATCTACGCAATCGCCGCGGCGGCTGCGGTGGCCCTGCTGCTGGCCTTCGCCCTACCTTCGGAGTCCCGGACCCGCG
>JBCCHK010000023.1:0-8080 GCA_039028835.1 Pseudomonadota bacterium | reverse complement strand
TCATTGGCATCAGTGTAGCCTTTGGCGGTTTTGCGATCAATGATTCTCGTCAGTGTGTAGCCCCACGCAAAATGCCTGAAGTTATCACGGTCTTTCTTACTGGGTTTCCATTGCTCCGTGTCAGGAAGCTCGTCTGCCCACTTGGTAGCGTATTTGCCTATCTGGCGGGCGGGCCGCATATCGAAGATATCCCTACCTGATTGAACAAGCATTCCACCAGGCTTCACGTCGTATTTTTTGAAGAGAGCCTCAAGGTCACGCTGATATTATTTATAAGCCTGGCGTTCTTCTTTAGACCACACAGGTTTTTCCTTTGGATTATTAGCTGGGATGAATCCTTGGGGGCTTTGGGTGCGTCTTCCCGTGCTGTGCTGGCCAGCCCCTTTACGGGCAAAGTGTGAGGTGTCGGTTTGCTTGGTCTGTGTGTTCTGCTTGCGGTTTTTCTGGGCCTCATGCCAAGCGAGAGTTTCCTCATAAGTGAGGGCGATGGGTAGGCCGCCGTTCTCGCCGGGGCGATACAGGGGCGGGGTGTCCATCCATTCTTGATAGTTACGCGGCGGGTCAGGCATAAGGGGCCCCTTGCCGCCGAAAAGCACCGGTCCCTCAGCCACCTTTTTTAGAGCCTCTTGCTTGGCTTGTAACCGGGTGTCAGCGTATTGGTGATAGGCCCGCTTGTTCCGTTCGTTGGCTTGCTCTTGAGCCAGCCGCGCATAAGCCCGTCGCCTGTTTTCGTTGTCTTGTTGCCGCTCGCGTTCTTGCGCCTTGCGCCGGGCTTGTTCTTGGTGCTGTTCTTGGCGTTCCTCTTGGGCTTGCTCCATTTCCAGCCGCCACCCATGATGATTGTTCTTTTGTTATTTATAATAAGAAAAAAAATACTATAACATAAAATATATCCAATTAAAAGAACAATATTATCTTAGCCAAAATAGAGGCGATAGCGCCGCATCCGTCGCCCTCATGCAAGGCGCGCCGCGCGTGTCTTCGCGTGCATCGGGACCCGTGACTCCTGGACTCCTGCTTGCGCAGGAGTGACGAGGTCCCAGTGTCATTCCCGCGCAGGCGGGAATCCATCTCAGGACCTTGGCAACGCCCAACGACGTTTACTCAGGACGCACCCAGACCAGCAACAAGCACAGATATAGACGTCAATCAAACCCCCGCGGGGTTAGGGTGATGCTGACTCCAGCCACCAAGAATCAACCGTCGCAATCAGGCCATACAGAGGGTTATAGCCATTGGCGCGCATCTGCCCCCAATAGGCAATGTTGTCCGTGGTGCTGTGATAAAGGGGAAGAATATAATGTCCGGACAGCAACACCCGATCCAGGGCGCGGGTGGCGACCACCAGTCGCTCGTGATCAATTGCATCAGCCACCTCGTGCGCCAAAGCATCCACCACCGGATCGCGCACCCCGGCATAGTTGCGAGTCGCTGGGGTGTCGGCGGACTCGCTCCCCCAGTAGAAAACTTGCTCCGAGCCTGGTGATAACGACACACCCCATCGTTGAATTGTCACGTCAAAGTCATAATTCTTCAGCCGGTCATTATACTGAGAGCTATCCACGGTGCGAATGATTGCCGAAATCCCAAGACGGGACAGCTGGTCTATATAAGCGAGCGCGATTTTCTCGTCCGAGGCGTTGCGCAGGAGAATCTCAAAATGAAAATCCTGACCGTCCTTATTTAGCCGTTGATCGTCAATCGTCCAGCCCCGTTGGGTAAGCATCGCATACGCTCGCCGGGTGCGCGTTCTGGGGTCAGCATTCGCACAAGTATCAAACGGCGGGGTACCGTCGATGATCGCTTCATCTGCGCCAACTTGGGCGAGTAATTCACGCACGTCTTGCTCGGCGGGCAATGGCCGCGCCGCTAAATCAGAGTTGGCAAAGAAACTCTCACTGCGCACGAAATCTCCCTTAAGATACGTGCGCTTGATGAAGTCAAAATCAAATACGCAGGATAGGGCGCGGCGTACCATCACATCTTCAAACAACGGGCGTCGCGTATTAAACACAAAGCCATACATTCCGGCCGGACGGCCATGGGGCACGGTAATCAGCTTTATCTCGCCGCGACGATTGGAGGGGATATCCAGCTTAGAGGACTTGGCATCGGCATTGGCTTCGATCCGGTAGTTATACTCGCCAGCCCGAAAGGCCTCTAGCGCGATCCCGCTATCGCGATAATAATCCCAGCGCAACTGGTCAAAGTTCATCTGGCCGCGAAAGAAAAGCAGGTCATCCCCCCACCAATCCTCAACCCGGCTATAGACGATGTATCGTCCGGGCTCTAAGTCCGTAATCTGATACGGGCCGCCACCAAGTGGAATATCGAGCGAGGTTTGTTCAAAGTCGCGGTCTTGATAATAGGCTTGCGAGAGCACCGGCATCATCGCGATCAAAAGCGGCGTTTCGCGATCCGCTTGCTCACCAAAGGTAAAGGTCACCGTGTGGTCATTCACGCGCTTGACTTCCGTGACCAGGGCGTAGGCGCGGCGCTTGCTGGGGGTACCGCGATCGCGCATGATCTTGTGGGAGAAAATCACATCGTCCGCTGTGATGGGCGTGCCGTCGTGAAACTGCGCACTTGTATTGAGATGAAAGGTGATTGTTTTCCGGCTGGCGGGTATCGACACCCGCTCGGCCACATAGGCGTACAAGGTAAAGGGCTCATCCCAACTGCGGCTCATCAGCGTGGGAATATGATAGCCAGTGATCCCTGCCGCTGATCGCCCCTTGATAATATAGGGGTTAAGACTATCAAAGGTGCCCACGGCGGCGCGGTGCAAAATCCCGCCGCGCGGCGCGTTTGGGTTAGCAAAGTTGAGAGCCGGGGCATCTTCAGGCACCTCAGGGGCACCGTGCATCGCGATCGCGTGCGCCATACGGATCGCGCCTGAGGCCTGTTGCGCCATGCCGACAGGCGCAAAAACAGCCAGGCTACCCACGAAAACAAAGGCAAGAATAAAGCTCAAAGCTGCCCCAAGGCGTCCCTTCATCACAAAAGACTTCATAAACGCTCGTTCCCTCATCACAAGTACGCCTAAAATGATAGGCAGAAGGCTTGATTTCAGGCAGGATACCACAGGTTCAAAGCAGTTTTGGCAGGATTGACACGATGACAAACAAGAAAGCAGAACTCATCAAGCAATGGCAAGAGCGGCAGGCCGCCGCCCGTCGTGGTGGAGGCAAGGCCGCCATTGCCCGCCAGCATGGGCGTGGCAAGTTGACCGCATGCGAGCGGCTGGATGTCTTACTCGATCCGGGCTCCTTTGATGAGTTTGGTACGCTCGTCGAGCATCGCTGTCAGGATTTTGCCATGGCCGAGCAACGTATCCCCGGCGATGGCGTGGTCACGGGCCTGGGGCAAATCTATGGTCGTCCGGTCGCTGTTTTTAGCCAAGACTTTACCGTCTTTGGTGGGTCGCTCTCCCATGCCCATGCGCAAAAAATATGCAACATCATGGACCACGCGACCCGCACCGGCGTGCCGGTCATTGGCCTGAATGATAGCGGTGGCGCACGTATTCAAGAGGGCGTGGACTCCCTCGGTGGCTATGCCGATATCTTCCTGCGCAACGTGCTGGCCTCGGGCATCGTCCCACAAATCTCGATGATTATGGGGCCTTGCGCAGGTGGCGCGGTGTACTCACCTGCGATGACCGACTTTACCTTTATGGTGCAAGGCTCGTCCTATATGTTTGTCACCGGCCCCGAGGTCGTCAAGGCCGTCACTCGGGAAGAGATTACCGCCGACGAACTCGGCGGCGCGGGGGTGCACACCCAGACCTCTGGGGTGGCGGATCTTGCTTTCGATGACGATAGCCAGGCACTCCTGTGGTTGCGCGAGTTTATCAGCATGCTCCCTGCCAACAACCGATCCGGGACTCGCATTCTTGATCAGACCATCGATCCGCCTGATCGCCTGGTCGAGGCGCTGGACGTGTTGGTACCCCCTGATGCCTCTTCGCCCTATGATATCAAGCAGGCTATTCGCGCCGTCGCGGATGAGGGACAGTTTATCGAACTCAAGCCCGATCATGCCGCTAATATCGTCATCGGCTTTGGCCGGGTCGGAGGACGGACGGTGGGGTTTGTTGCCAACCAACCGCTGGTGATGGCGGGGTGTTTGAATGTCGTGGCCTCTACCAAGGCTGCGCGCTTTGTACGCTTTTGTGACTGCTTTGATATTCCTTTGGTAACCTTTGTGGATGTGCCGGGGTTTTTGCCCGGGCGGGATCAAGAGCACGGCGGCATTATTCGTCACGGCGCAAAGCTTTTGTACGCCTACGCTGAGGCAACCACCGCCAAGGTTACAGTCATCACCCGTAAAGCCTATGGCGGGGCTTATGATGTCATGTCGTCCAAACATTTACGCGGGGATATCAACTATGCGTGGCCGACGGCTGAGATTGCTGTGATGGGTGAGCAGGGCGCGGTGGAGATTATCTTTCGCAAAGAGGACGCTAAAGTGCAAAAGCAGCGGGCGCAAGAATACCGCAAGGCTTTTATCAATCCGTTTGTTGCGGCATCGCGCGGTTATATTGATGACATCATTCGCCCGGCTGACACGCGGCGGCGCATTACCCGTGCGCTGGCTATGCTTGCGGATAAAAAGGTGCGTACACCTCAGCGCAAGCATGGCAATATTCCCTTATAATTATTTTCTATATTAATATAGAAAATAGATATTTTTCTACTGTCATTTTATGGTTGATCGAGTATCTATGGCGGCGCGCTTATGATTGTCCGTCCCACGCAAAGCCGTCATACGCTGGGGATTGTGCTCATTATCTTTGCGGTGTTTCTCATTGCCGGGATCGATACCAGTGCAAAGTGGTTGATGGTTCATGGTATGCCGCCACCACAGGCGATGGTGGTGCGTTTTATGATGCATGTGGTGGTCATGGCTGTGATCTTCGCGCCTGTGATGCCGCAACAGCTGGTGCGCGTTCATTATCCCATTCCTGTGCTGTTGCGTGCGCTGGCGCTGTTGGCCTCTACCGTTTTTAATTTTTATGGGATTAAGTACCTCTCGCTCACCATGCATTCGGCGATCATGTTCACCGCGCCCATGTGGGTGTGTGTGCTGTCGATCCCGCTGTTGGGAGAACGAATCGGACTCCAACGCTGGGCCGCGCTTTGTGCGGGGTTCATCGGAGTGCTGATCATCACCCGCCCATGGCAAGCCGACGCACACTGGGCGGTCATTTTCTCGATCCTAGCGGCAGCGTCGCTCGCGATCTATATGATTTTAACGCGGAGCCTAGCGGGCAAGGATACCGCTACCGCGCAACAGTTTTATGCGGGACTTATTCCGCTTATTGTGCTTTCCCCCTTTGCGCTTGGGGGGTGGATCTGGCCAACGACTCTGATTGACTGGGTCGCCTTTGTCATGGTCGGGGTGTTTGGCTGGTCGTCCCATCAGGTCATCAGCATTGCCAGCCGGTTTGCGCCCGCATCCACGTTAGCGCCCTTTATGTATCTCCAGATTGTTTTTATGGTATTGTCTAGTTGGTTGATTTTTCATCAACCACCCAATCCGTGGGTCTTGATTGGGGCGTTTATCGTCCTGGTGGGTGGCCTGTGGATTTGGTGGTGCGAGGTGATCCATAAGATGAGTCACCCGGCACATAAGACCCCGTAAAATAACCACATCCGTTTATCACCATTGAGGAGGCAGATATGTCTGTTGTTCGTGCTGGCCTTGTACAAGTTGCCCTTAAGCAAGATACATCGAAAACACCTGATGAAATTCGTACCGCGATGATCCAAGCGCATATTCCGTTTATCGAAGAAGCGGCGAAAAAAAAGGTCCAGGTGCTCTGCTTTCAAGAAGTCTTTACCCAGCCGTATTTTTGCCCCAGCCAAGATACCCGCTGGTATGCGGCGGCTGAGGCCATTCCCGATGGCCCCACCACCAAGCTGATGCAGGAGTACGCTAAAAAGCACAACATGGTCATCGTCGTGCCGATCTATGAAGAGCACATGACGGGTGTGTATTACAACACGGCGGCGGTCATTGATGCCGATGGCACGTATCTGGGCAAGTATCGCAAGCATCATATTCCGCAAGTGGCGGGCTTTTATGAGAAGTTCTTTTTCAAGCCGGGTAACGGCGGCTATCCGGTTTTTCAGACGGCTTACTGTAAGGTAGGGGTTTATATCTGTTATGACCGTCACTTTCCTGAAGGTTGGCGGGCCCTTGGTCTCAATGGTGCGGAGTACGTCGTCAACCCGTCTGCCACAGTGGCGGGTCTTTCCCAGTATCTGTGGAAATTAGAGCAGCCAGCCTCGGCCGTGGCGAACGGCTATTTTGTTGGCGCGATCAACCGCCCAGGTCACGAACAGCCGTGGGATATTGGCCGCTTTTATGGCTCGTCCTATGTGGTGGACCCGCGCGGCGAGTTCTTGGTGGAAGCCAGCGAGGACAAGGACGAGTTAGTCGTGGCCGATATGGATATGGACAAGGTGCGCGAGGTCCGTGATCTGTGGCAATTCTATCGGGATCGTCGCCCAGAAACTTACGAACAGTTGGTCAGGATCTAAGGCCGTAAGAAAAACGGCAAATCGGGCTTAGGGGGTGTCTTGTCGTCTCCTTTTGGCTCGGCTATGATCACAAACACGTGGGGCCATAGCTCAGCTGGGAGAGCGCTACAATGGCATTGTAGAGGTCAGGGGTTCGATCCCCCTTGGCTCCACCATCACGCGCAAGGCTCGTTCTTTCCCAGATTCCTGCGCAAGGGGCATAGCCTTGGTAATGTCCACGCCCGCTTACTCGGGACAACGAAGTACTCATCACAAGCACAGATATGGACGTAAATCAAACCGTCTCACGGTGCAAGGCGCGCTTTGGCGATGTTCATGGCGTTTGAACTTGGTTGCCTATAAAGTTGAGGGTTGCAGCTTTTGTTTGCGGGTGCACCACCACAGGCCTATCCAGCCAGGAAGCTGGACAATGAGTAGGTTTATTGTGAATTTAAGAAGCTCTGGTTTACTTAAGACCTCAAACATCTCATAGCCAAAAAAACGGAGCACAGCAAGCGGGTCAGTCACGATAGTATATATTACAGCAGAGAAGATAAATATAGCAAAGTGAACGTGATAGTCATGCAAAAAAAGTATGACGACAAAAGAGAAAAAGATATAAACCCAGCACGAATATCGTAGCCAGTGCCACCTGGTCATAGTCCTACCAGGTGGCTTGTGACCCCACCAGAGCATACCAAGCCCCGGTATAGACGTAGCGGCTAGCAAGAGACCCCATATGCGATCATCGGTCTGTGTTTTTTCAATCTCGAAACTCACCGTGTGGGCATACATCGCTGACATCAAAATTACAGGTGCGAGTATATATGCCCATCCTAGTAGTTTTTTCCATGAAAGGGACACGGTGAGCGGATATCCTTTCTTTATAGCTTTATGACATAAACGAAGGCCAATAAACCCTGGAATTTGGATTATTGCAATTAACAAACAAATAAAAAAACACCATACAAAGATTCTATATAGGTATAAGGGCCTCTCGAGTACTCGGGTCCATCTAGATTAAAATCAAAGGCAAATACCACTGAAAACCAGAGCACTAGTAAAAGCGTCATAATGGCAATGTAACAACATAGAGTGCCATATATCGTTTTCTGGAAAAGTATTTCTGCTAGGGTATTTATTCTTTTCGCTCTTTTCTCCACTGATGAAAGCTCTCCATAATTTCTGGGCCTAGCCGTTCCAGTGTAGCATCTCGATATTCAGGTGAATCTTTAAATTTTTCAAGATCTACTTCAAATGGATTAGTTTTATTTTTTGCCTCCGCTCGATCCATGGCGGCATTATTTACAATTAAGTCCTCCTCAACATCGGCCAAGGAAGGAAGGTAATTAAGAAAGTGAGCTCCGCCTTTTTTCCAGCTTGGTGGGTAATATAGCCGTATTGGTCTGACCTCATTGGCATCAGTGTAGCCTTTGGCGGTTTTGCGATCAATGATTCTCGTCAGTGTGTAGCCCCACGCAAAATGCCTGAAGTTATCACGGTCTTTCTTACTGGGTTTCCATTGCTCCGTGTCAGGAAGCTCGTCTGCCCAC
>JBCCHK010000022.1:0-9763 GCA_039028835.1 Pseudomonadota bacterium | reverse complement strand
GACTTTTCTATACTGGATTCGTTTGGTACGTATCACAGGAGCGCGGCCCGAGTGCTCGATGCGCTGCTCGCCAGCGTTCGTAAGACCGTATCCGCTCGCGATATCGCCGTGGCCGCGGCTGCCAGCGTAGAAAACCCGCTGGATAAAACCAAAAACCTGGCGGACGTAGCGGATGTTGATGTAGCTCGCGCCAACCTTGGGATAGATGGCATATCAAAACACATCGGGACAGGCGACCTTGCCGATGGTGCCGCACGGCTTAACCTGCAAACCCATCTCCTGCCCTTAACAAATATTTTCTTTCACCCCACACAAGAATATAAAACAAGCACAACGATCAACTTGCAAGACGGGGCTGCCTATTGGTTTTTGCTTGTCGGCGGTGGCGGCGCGGGAGGAAAGGGGAATACTCCTTACTTTCACGCAGGTGGTGGTGGTGGCGGTGCAGGAGGATTATCTATTTACGCATTCCCTATCGATGCCACACGAAAAAAAGCAGTGATAGAAATTGGCACGGGCGGGGCAACAACACCAGCCGTGAGAGGACCACATTCTCCAGGCGGTGAGACCATCGTTAAATTGGTTGACCCCGTCTCAGGGAGAACCACCGAGATATTGAAAGCAGGAGGAGGACAACAAGGACATGAATCGCTTAGAAAAAGCACCGGCAATACAAACGCTAAAGGCGGTATTGGAGGAAAAGGGTACGGCAACATTTTTGGCATAGATGGCGAAAGGGGATGGGATAGCCTCCTTGGAGGGCCTGCCACTTCGTCCGGTAACCCAGGCGGCAAAGGGTATTTCTCGAAGTGGTTCATCAATACTTACAATAGAAATGTGGTAAATGGAGTAAACCATCATCGAGGGTTTGGTAGCGGCGGTGATGGTATGTATTCGCTTACGCTCCCTAATAATTATTACGATTGGAGTCCCAATGTACAAGGCTATCACGGCGTTGTTCGCATTTGGAAGCAAAAATAATGGAGAATGCTATGCAATGTTCAGCTTACATAGAAAACGGCGTTGTCACCAACGTCATCGTCGGGACAATGGACAACCACGTCCCATGCGAGGATGAGGTTGGTATCGGCTGGCTTTATGATGGCCAAACCTTTACCCCGCCGCCGACACCTCCCCTCACCCAAGACGAGCAGATCAGTCAGGTCAACGCAGAGCGAGATCAGCGCATCATCGCAGGCTTTGAGTTCCAGGCTCACCGCTACCAATCTCGCCCGCAAGACCTAGAGCGAATGACAGCCACCGGCTTACAAGCCCAGGCGGCTATCCAAGCTGGTACCGGGCAAGCTAATAACGTGCGCTGGCATGGCGAGGATCGTGATTTTGCTTGGATCAACGCCGACAACAATCTCGTCCCCATGGATGCGCCTACCGTACTCGCCTTTGCCCGCACAGCAAACCAGCACGTGCGAGCGCACACCCTTGCGGCGCGGCTTATGAAAGATGACATCCTCGCTGGCCATCAGGTAGACGCCGAGAACGATTCTCGCTGGCCAACATAACGGAAAATCTTGACTCAATAAACCTACAGGCGGACAATGAGCAGGCCATTGCGGCATTACTTTTTTGCTTACATGATACTGACAACAAAGGGTCAATCGTGTGAAAAGTTCGCAGGGCGTATAGCTCAGTTGGTAGAGCAGCTGACTCTTAATCAGCGGGTCCAAGGTTCGAGTCCTTGTACGCCCACCAATGCCTCAAAGTTACCAATGTCCCCGTAGCTCAGTAGGATAGAGCGATAGATTCCTAATCTGTAGGTCGCAGGTTCGAATCCTGCCGGGGACGCCATCTCGGGCTTATAGCTGTATATAGAAAATAAGAATATATAATCACTTCACTGTTATAACGTAACGAGTGTATTAACCATCAACGCACGCGCTTCGCTTGCACCCACATTGCGAATGGTGTGACGGACATCAGTGGGATAGCGCATGGTCTGCCCAACCTCTAGCGTCATTTCCGTCTCGCCACTTAAAACGTGAACCGTCCCGGCTTGTAGATAAAGATGCTCGTACGTGTCCTTCCCATGCGAGTCAGAGTCAAGCACTCCTTTGGGTTTTATAATCAACTCATACCACTGGAGCCAAGAAACGGTCTGTACAGGATTGAGGATACGTAAACAGGTGCCGTTCTTCTCATCGATAATTTGCGGGATCTCTTCGCTCGTCATCACCTGGATCGGAAGCACCTGAGCAGAAAATAAATCTTCCATTCGCCGATGAAGGGCGTCACTAATCCGCCAAATGGTCGCGAGGGTCGGGTTGGCCAAATCTCGCTCAATCTGGGATAGCAAAGATTTCGACACGCCCGAACGTTCTGCCAAGTCATCCAACGTGAACCCGCGTGATTGGCGTAAGCGCAAAATCTCCGCGCCAATGCGTGGCGGGGTTTTACTCAAACCATCACCATCGCCAGCCCTGAGGCCAGAATCAGAAGAGCCCAAATCCGCTTTGTGATTGGCCTTAGGATCTTTCTGGTTTTTGCGTGTTTTTGCCACAGTCGGCCATTTCCTATTAGAATCTAAGGCTACCACTCCACCATAGCACACCGTCACAGGCCGGCCAGCCCTTATCCATCACGGCCTCATTTTCTTAAGGTTTGCCCGCTCGGCTGGCTCTTCAAAGCAAAAATCAACTGCGTGGGTTTTCTCGCCCATGGCAACGTCGGCATACACGGGAGGCGTACGGCTTATAACCTGGCCAGCGCGCACGACAAACAGACGGGCCGGACGCAGGCGTATGGCCTCTAGCGGTGTACGTGCCTGGAGGATAACAAAGTGCGCCGGGTTCCCCACCGCAAGGCCGTAATCCTTAAGGTTCATCGCCGCCGCGCCCCTGATGGTCACCGCATCATATAAATCGCGCATCTGCGCAAGGCTGGTCATCGGTGCACCATGAACAGCCATGTGCGCGACCTCCAGCATGTCGTGACTACCTAGCGGATACCACGGGTCCATCACACAATCATGGCCAAGCGCGAGGTTAATCCCCGCGTCTAGCAACTCCTTGATGCGCGTAAGCCCGCGCCGCCTTGGGTAGTTATCATGTCGACCCTGCAGGCATAGATTGATGAGCGGATTGGAGATGATCGATAAATCAGCGTCGCGCAGGAGCGGTAGGAGTTTGGAGACATAGTAATTATCCATCGAGTGCATGGCCGTAACGTGGGAGCCGGTCACCCGCCCCTCAAGGCCTAAGCGCACTGTCTGCGATGCTAAGGTTTCTATATGCCGGGAATGGGGATCGTCACTTTCATCGCAGTGCATATCCACCATCAATCCCTTATTTGCGGCCAGTTCGCACAAAAGCCGCACAGACTCATCGCCCTCGGCCTTCGCGCGCTCAAAGTGGGGAATGCCGCCCACCACATCCACCCCCAACTCTAACGCCCGATCCAACAAACGGGCGGCCCCGGGGTTACGCAGGTAACCATCCTGAGGAAAGGCCACCAACTGAATATCCAATAGGTCCTTGAGGGACTCGCGTACCTCTATTAAGGCATGCACGGCTGTAAGATTAGGATCGCCGATATCCACGTGACTACGAATGGCCAAAGTGCCGCGCGCAATAGACCAGGACAGCAGGTTGCGCACGCGCTCGCGCACGCTCTCGATCGTCAATGTGGGGCGTAATTCACCCCATAACTCGATGCCTTCTAATAAAGTACCGGACTCGTTGATCCGAGGCTGGCCGTAGCTTAAGGCCGAGTCCAGATGAAAATGCGGATCAACAAAAGGCGGCGAGAGCAAGTAGTCCTGCGCATCGATCACCTCACGCGCCTTGATTTGATGGGCATCACGCGGATCGCCGATGGCCGCAATGCGTCCCTTTTCTACCACCACCGCGATATTGCGGCGACCGTCGGGCAGACGGGCGTTTTGTATAAGCAAATCGGCGTGCATCATCTCCCCCTTATTTTTTATTTGTTACACCCGCTGGCCCCGATAGTAAGGAATGAGCAGAGCCTTAGGATACCGCGCCCGACGTGCCATAAACACCATAGCGATGATAGATAGAATGTAGGGCGACATTAAAAAGAATTGATAGGGAATAAAAGCACCCGCCGTTTGCTGAAAACGGACCTGCAGAGCATCAAAACCGGCAAACAACAACGCACCGAGCAACGCCTTACCCGGATGCCAAGAGGCAAAGATCACTAAAGCGATGCAGATCCAGCCGCGCCCGTTAATCATCCCAAAGTAAAAAGCATCAAAGGCCGACATGGTCATAAACGCCCCGCCCACCGCCATGAAGGCAGAGCCGACCATAACCGCGCCGGTACGCAAACGCAACACATTGAGGCCCTGCGCCTCAACAGCAGACGGATTTTCACCTGCCGCACGCACGGCAAGCCCGAGCGGCGTGCGATAGAAAAACCACCACACCACAGGCACGAGCGCAAAGGCCAGATAGGTCAAGGGTGTTTGCTGAAAAAAAGCCACCCCAATGAGCGGGATATCCGATAGAAAAGGCACTGCCCATGGCTCAAAAGGTGTGATTTTCGGGGGCGTGGTGGCGCGCGGGAAGAGCATTTTATAAACATAATAACCAAAAGAGGACGCCAACAACGTCATCGCAATGCCAGTGACATGCTGGGATGCCCCTAGGTAAACGACGACCATACTGTGTAGTAAACCGCAGACCATGCCAACACAGGCGGCGAAGATGATGCCGCCCCATAAATCGCCCCCTTGATAAACCCACAGCCAGCCGGTCATCGCCCCGATGGTCATGATGCCCTCAATCCCGAGATTGAGGACGCCGGCCCGCTCGCAAATAAGCTCCCCTAGGGTGGCGAAAATTAACGGGCTTGCGATGCGTACCGTGGCGGCCCAAAAACCGGCACTTAACATAATATCAAAAAGATCCATTCACCCGTGCCCTTTATTAAGAAAACCGCAACCGGTAGCGCGCAAACACCGTGCAAACCAAAATCGCGAGCACCGAGAGCGCTACCAACACATCAGCGAGATAGGTCGGAATATCGAGCGTTCGGCTCATAGAATCGGCGCCAACATAGACGGCAGATAGAAAAATCGCGGCAGGCACCACGGCCAATAAATGCAGTCCCGCCAGCATGGCCACCGCGATGCCCGTATAGCCAAAGCCCGGCGATAGATCGAGCGTCATATAGCCCTTGAGGCCAGCCACTTCGCTGACCCCGGCCATGCCCGCCATGGCGCCGGAAATCAAGGCCGCGATGACCACCACGCGCGTGACCCGCATCCCGGCAAAGGCGGCCGCTGTGGCGGCTAAGCCGACCGCGCGAATTTCAAAGCCCCACACGGTGCGTTGCATGACAAACCACGAAATGACGGCGCACCCTACGGCCACGAGAAAACCGATATGCAAGCGGGTGCGATCAAGCAGCTTGGGCAACACCCCCTCATCGATGATCGGCGCGGCCTGGGGCCACCCCAGCGCCATAGGATCACGCCACGGCCCCTCGATTAAGAAACTCACCACCAACAGCACAATAAAGTTCAGCAGGAGAGTCGTGACCACCTCATCCACCCTTAGGGCTGTTTTTAGGATCACCGGGATCACCAACAAGATGCCCCCCGCAAGGGCACCGGCGATAAACAATAAGGGAATGAGAATCACCGGCGGGGCGGTGAGAATGCCCGTACCCAGAGCCGTGGCGGCGCAAGCACCGATATACAGCTGCCCCTCACCGCCGATGTTCCAAAACTTAGCGCGAAAGGCAATGGCGGCGGCAAGGCCGGTAAAGATCAGCGGCGTGGCATAGGAAAGGGTCTCAGCCAACCCGCCACGGGAGCCAAGCGCGGCTAGCACCAACTCTTGGTAAGCGCGCAAGGGCGACTGGCCCGCCCATATAATCAAGGCGGCGCTGAGAATCAGTGCCGCCAGGCTGGCCAGTAATGGCGCGGATACAAGCCATAGGATCGACACGTGAGGACGTTTTTCAATGCGCATGCCGCTTGCTCTTTTTTTCTATTTTTTCGTTTTCTATTTCATCCGCATGGCCGATCATCAAGAGTCCCAACCGGGACACCGTCGCCTCATCGCGGGCAAGCGGCGCACTGAGCGTCCCCTCAAAAATGACGGCCACCTGGTCCGAAAGAGCCAATAACTCGTCCAAATCCTCACTCATGAGCAAAATCCCCGCCCCTTGCTTGCGGGCCTGGATCAAGCATTCATGGACGAAGGCAATGGCACCGGCATCCAGGCCGCGGCTTGGTTGATGCGCCAAAATAAAGCGCGGCTGATCCGCGAGCTCACGGGCGAGGATTAGCTTTTGAATGTTGCCGCCAGAGAGCTCGGCGATGGGCTGACCTATGTGACGGCAACGCACGTCAAACTGCTGCTGATAATCCTGAGCCCTTGCGCGCACCGCCCTGTTATCGATATACCAACCCCACCGGGCAAAGGGTGGGATGCGGCGGCGGGTGCTGGCGGCATTTTCTGCCACACTCATGCCCGCGATCATCCCCGTACCCAAACGGTCTTCGCAGATACGCCCGACCCCGGCATCGATGACCTGCTGGGTGGAGCTGATCGCCTCGCCATACAGCCGGACCTCACCTTGATCGGGACGCACCAGGCCATAGATCACATCGGCAAGCAGCGATTGACCATTGCCGGAAATCCCGGCAATGCCTAAAATCTCGCCCTGGCGCACGCTCACGCTAACATCGCACAGGCGATCCCGTCCCTTCCTCACGCTGACCTTGCGCAAGACCAACACTGGCTCGCCAGTATCCTGATCGTTCCCCTCGCTGGTACCCTTACTAACCTGGGTGAGAGATCGGCCAATCATCATCCGCACAAGATCATCGCGCTTGGCCTTAGCGGCGGCCACCTCCCCCACCAACCGACCATCACGCAGGACAGCGATACGGTCGCTGATCCGCATGACATCTTCTAATTTGTGGGAGATGAGAATCACTGCAAGCCCGCGCGCCGCGAGCGCGCGAAGGGTCGTAAACAGCCCATCGCACTCCTGGGGGGAGAGGATCGCGGTCGGCTCATCCAGGATCAACACCCGGGCCTGACGATAGAGCACCTTGAGGATTTCGACCCGCTGGCGTTGGCCAACCGGCAAAGTATCCACCAAAGCATCGAGATCGACTCGCAGGCCGACGTCGTTCATCAAGGTCTGGAGCCGCACGCGGGCGTTCGCGCGAACATCACGCAAAGACCAGAGGCTCTGGGTGCCCAGAACAACGTTCTCGAGCACGGTCAGCCCCCCCGCCAGGGTAAAGTGCTGATGCACCATACCGATCCCGGCGCGCAGGGCGGCTTGGGTGGAGCCTGGCGGCAGGGGTTGTCCCGCCACGGTGATCGTGCCTGCATCGGCCACATAGTGACCGAACAGGATGTTCATCAAGGTGGTCTTGCCTGCGCCGTTCTCACCCAATAGGCATAGGATTTCCCCAGCCGCAAGACGCAGAGAAATATCGTCATTGGCCCGATGCTCGCCAAAGGTTTTACAGATTCCCTCGGCCACCAACAAAGGAACGCCGCCGGAAGGCGGCGTCCCCTTAGACTCATGAGACAACGGACTAGAAGATTGACTTCTAAAAGGTTGATTTGGGCTCTTCGTCATTGATTTCGACGATGAAGTTCCCGGCGAGAATCTGGGCCTTAAGCTGTTCGACCTTGGCCTTGGCATCGGCGGGAATGCGCGTCTCGAACTCGTAGTAGGGCGCGAGGCTAGCCCCGCCCTTTTGCATCATGGTCCATTCCTTATAGTTTTCCGCCGCAAAGGTGCCGGCCTTAACCCGGGCAATGGCATGATCGATGGCATCATACATGTGCCACAGGGCAGAAGTGACCACCACGTCGGTGCCGTTTTCTTCCTTGTTCATGTCATTGACGTTACCAAAGGCGAGCAGGCCGTTTTCCCGCGCGGCGTCCACGACTCCGGCGCGTTCCGCATATAGAATATCGACCCCAGCCTCGATTTGGGCAATCGCGGCTTCTTTGGCTTTGGGCGGATCATACCAGGAGCCGATGAAGGTCACCTTGAACTGAGCATCGGGATTGACCGAGCGAGCACCCGCCATAAACGCATGAAACAGGCGATTGACCTCGCCGATGGGATAGCCGCCGACCATGCCAATTTTTCCCGACTGGCTCATCGAGCCGGCAAGGATGCCCATCAGGTAGCACGGTTCGTGAATGTAGTTATCAAACACAGCAAAGTTAGAACCGTGGGGTTCGAACGGGTCGCCCATTAAGAAGGCGACATCGGGATAGTCATCGGCCACCTGGCGCGCTTCTTTGCTGATGCCAAAGGCTTCCCCGACGATCAGGTCAACGCCGCTCTCCGCGTACTGGCGGAGGACGCGAACGTAGTCGGTGTTGGCCACCTGTTCGGCGTAGGTATACTCGATATCCCCGCGCTGCTTCGCGGATTCTAGGGCGAGATGCAGGCGCGCATCCCATTTTTGTTGAATCGGCTGGGTGTAAATTCCAGCCACCTTGATCGTCTCAGCCTGGCTGGCGGGGGACAGGGCGATGAGGGCGCTTATGGTGATGGCGAGGGCCAGTCCCTTAAGATAAAACCGGCGAGGGGATGAATGTTGTGATCGTTTGATCGAACTTGGTTTTGCTGAAAACACGAGAGTCCTCCCTTATGCAAAGACCCTGCGCGTTGTTTACGAGCGGACTAGCGCGTTTTGGTGCGCTACCGACAGGTTCTTATCCCGCAAATGCGGCGAGCAGGGGCTACATTGTTACCGTGGACCAGTGTGGGCCAGTGCCCCGCCGATTGCCAGCAGGCAACCGGCGGGGTGGTTTTATTTTCACTGCTTGTACACAGATATCTGGCCCCAGGCGAGGCACTCCCTAGACCTTGGCTAAGCGAACGAAGATTTTGTGATATCCCTGCCCTTCCGAATCAAAATCCAGCCTCAGATAACTCAGCGCTGACCGCACCATGAAGTTCCGATGGCGCAAGCTTGGGGATGTTTGCCGATGCCAAAAAAAGTCGCTGGGAATCGTGCGCCGGGCTCCTGCGGCCGAGCCCCGCGTATTGAAGCCAACTGGCAAGAAGACATCGCGGAAATCCCAACCCGGGCCTCGATCATCCCGGATTCTATGTATGGCACCAGCATAGCTGTAAGAGAAATAATCACGGCTTATGCCATTGCTTGTAGTGCCACTAGAGCGGTCTGGGCTTGGAAGATGAATCGTGCTGGTGATCTCAGGGCCATAGGTGCGCCGACCCTCCCGATCCCAGATCTGCGCTCGTAGGGGCAGATGGATATCGCGATTCCAGTTAAACGCCCGGTCGAGCTCCCCCGCCGGACGACGGGACTCCGCCTTCAGCCGGAACCCATCAAGGATCACCGTGTTACCTATTTCCTTCATGCCCCGCCAGTGGTCTGGGAGACTTGACGCCATGCCTTGATCGATCCAGGTTAACATCCGAATGGCCTCCTGCTGGTAGATGGAGGCCACCATAAACCCGCTGCGGCCCTCGCGGTTGATCGCCTCAGCCGCCCGTTGGTATTCTACCCAGCGTGCCCCTCTTTTGTCGCCTGCGCCTGAGCGATACACCTGGAGCTGCCTCGAGTTGTTCAGCATGTAGATTCTCTGGCTGATATAGAAATGGGGGATTTCACGCCCCTGCTCCATAAAAGCCGGGTGCACAACAAAGCCCGCCCGGGGACGCTCGCTGATCCACCAGCCGATCTTGCCTGCATGGGCGCCGCCCACCACCGGACCCGTCCGGTAATAAAACTTCGGTATCCGCATCATGGGATAACCGCCCACAG
>JBCCHK010000021.1:0-11163 GCA_039028835.1 Pseudomonadota bacterium | reverse complement strand
CTTGATAAGCATGGGAGATAGGCCTATTGGGAATCAGGCGGCTGATCCGTCGTCGCCGAGTCCCCGGATATCGAGTCTGCCCGGTCTATTGTGTCCATCGTATCCGTGCGCACAGATTGAAGGATGGTGCTGATTCGCGCGGCTTGGGCAAAGCTGGCGTCCGGGCGAAACACCAGGCGGGGCATATACTTCAGATGTAATCGGCGGGAGAGTTGCTGGCTGATCTCTCGGGTGTGGGGGGTGACTTCGCTGACGATATCCAGATCATCGCGTCCCAAGGGGGTGATGAACACGGTGGCCAGGCGCAAGTCAGGGGACATGCGCACCTCAGTGACGGTGATGTGCCCCAGCCCGGTGGCACGGGTGAGAATATCGGCGAGGATTTTGCGAATATTTTGCCCGACTTTCAGCTGGCGACGGCCAGCGGCGGGATGGTCGCTGGTTTTTTTCGTGCGTTTCATCGGCGTCCCCTTTTTTTACACCCTGCGCGGGTTGGCCTTTCACTGAGCGCGAGCTTGTGTATCGCAACGCGCGGGCTGGGGCCACGACCTTAGGGGATTATGGCACACCCCGGCCAGGGCGACCATGTTTTACCGGCAGGCACGGGCTTCTTATTCGCGACACGCGGGCTTACTCATCGCTGTGCGCGGGCTTGCCTTTTCCTGGCCGGATGCGCTTTACTAAACGGGCGGGCGGTTAGCTCAGCGGGAGAGCACGTCGTTCACACCGACGGGGTCACTGGTTCAATCCCAGTACCGCCCACCACTTTATCACTCAAATACACCTTTAATACCCAAGGCAATCCTCGCGAACAAAATTAATGCGCGATATCTTATCCATTGTTTTTACAATAAACTTTTTTCTGGGCGCCCTTGCAGGCGCCCTCTTTGTTACGATACGAAACGGGATTAAAAAGTTTCGCTATAGAAGATGGCGCAAGGCGAATGAAAGGCGGCGCGAGGAGAATAAAAGGTGGCGCGACGAGCAAGACACAAAAAATCCAGAGAATCAAAAAAAATTCATCGATGCCGTAGATCTTCGCCCTCAGCGTCTTCTCAACGGAGCGGAATATTACGTTTTCAAACCTATAGAAGAACACCTCAAAAATAAACCCGGATATGTTCGTGTTATGGCACAAGTCAATTTAGGAGAGTTTATTGAAATTAAGAAAAAGGGGCGAGGGGGAAACCAACAGAAGAAAAAAGCTGGTGAATCCTTCAACTCCAAGCGTGTTGATATGCTGATTATTGATAGTGGTGGATGGCCCAAAATAGCCATAGAATATCAAGGATCAGGCCATAATAAGGGCGACGCCAAACAAAGAGATATTATCAAAAAAATGTGCTACGAAAAAGCAGACATACACTTTCTAGAAATTAAGAAAGAACTAAACACCAACAATAAAGCTCACGTTGATTCGATCAAGAAAACGATTGACGATTTATTGTTAACCAGCACCTTTAAGCATGTCGTCTTGCCGCAAAGATAAGGGAGCATAAAAACGGCAGGCTTAAAAACAAAATCGCCTATATCAATTAATCCGTGGCCGGTTCATCTTTTGGGCCGACCCACATAAACGGGTTGTACGCCAGTTCCCACAGATGACCATCGGGATCGGCAAAGTACCCCGAATAGCCGCCCCAAAAGACCTTTTGCGGCGTTTTGAGGGCCTTGCCGCCCGCATCGATAATCTGCGCATAGAGCGCATCCACCTCCGCCTCGCTCGCCAGATTATGGGCAAGCGCAAAGCCGTTAAACCCACTTCCCTCGCTTGGCACGTTCGCATCCTCGGCCAATGCCTGAAGACCAAACAGCCCGAGCCAGGTCCCATGAAGGGTAAAAAACGCCACACTGGGCGGCGCATCGGGATTTTTCGGATCAGGCGGCGGGAAATCAAGGCGCGGCAATCCCAAACCCTGCTCATAAAACTGGATTGACCGTGCCATATCATCAACGCCCAGCGTAATCATGCTAATGCGCGGTTTCATCACTCATCCTCTATAGAAAATAAACACAAAAAATATAGAAAATTTTATAGAAGTTTTTTCGCACTTTCTTCATCATCTTTTTCGGCAATTTTAGCAACCGACACGACCCGTTCATCCTCATCGATGGTAAAGATATTCACCCCCATCGCCGTACGCCCGGTCTTACGAATATCGTTAACCGGGCAACGAATAACCTGGCCTTTATCGCTGGCGAGCATAATCTCATCCGAATCCTCGACCGCAAAACTGGCAACCACGGCGCGGTTTTTGGTGCCAAGGGTCATGTTTTTAACGCCGCCACCACCGCGCGCGGTGATACGATACTCTTTGGCCTTGGTGATCTTGCCAAACCCTTGCTCAGAGATGGTGAGAATCTGCTCATCAGGATTACCACTGAGCGCCGTTAGGGAAATCACCTCATCCCCTTTGCTCAGGCGAACGGCGCGCACCCCGGTGGACGTGCGGCCTGAGAAGACCCGCACTTGCTCGCCCAGATGAAAGCGAACGCTACGCCCCAAGCGCGTAGCGAGCAGCACCTCTTGATCGTCGCGTGCCAACACCACACCGATCAGGCGATCCCCATCTTTCAGTTTCATGGCGATCTTACCGCCGCGATTAATGCGGGCAAAATCGCTGATCTTATTGCGACGAATCCCGCCACTGGCGGTGGCAAACACGATATTGAGGTCTTCATAGCCTTTGGTGCTTGGGTCCGGCAAGGGTAAAACGGTGGTCACCGCCTCACTGCTGCGTAGAGGCAACAGGTTAATGAGCGCCTTGCCCCGCGATTGGGGTGTGCCTGCAGGCAAGACATAGACCTTGAGTTGATAGACTTGGCCGCGGCTGGTGAAAAACTGAATCATTGTGTGAGTGTTGGCCACAAACAGGTCTGTGACGAAATCCTGATCGCGGGTCGTCGCGCCGGTACGCCCCTTGCCGCCGCGCCGCTGGGCGCGATAGGTATCGAGCGCAACCCGCTTGACGTAACCGGCGTTAGAAACGGTGACGACCATCTCCTCACGCTGGACGAGGTCTTCTATATCGTGGGTTTCTTCATGATCGATGATCTCAGTGCGGCGCGGGGTGGCAAAGCGTTTGGCGATGTCTTTAAGCTCATGACGGATGATGTCCAGCACCCGGGACCGTTTGGCGAGAATATCGCGACAATCCTTAATCTCGGCAATGGTGTCATCGAGCTCATCGGTTAGTTTTTCTCGCTCCAAGGTCGTCAGTCGGTGCAAGCGCAAGTCCAAAATGGCTTTGGCCTGATCGCTGGTCAGCCGATAGGTTTGTCCCTTGCCAAGGTCTTCATCGATGCGCTTTAGAAGCGGCGCAATACCGCGCGCGGGCCAGGCTTGCGCGAGCAGGCGACCTTGCGCTTGCTCCGCATCTTTGGACGAGCGGATCAGATTCACGATGTCATCTATATTATCGACCGCGACGGTGAGCGCGATGAGAAGCTGCGCCCGGGCACTGGCCTTACCCAAAATAAAGCGGGTACGACGCGCGATAACCTCTTCACGAAAAGATAGAAAAGCCTGCAAAATCTCCCGCAGGTTCATGATCTGAGGACGACCGGCTTGTAGAACGACGCTGTTAACGGGGAACGTGGTTTGCAGCGGCGTGTGGCGTAGAAGTTGGTTTAAGATCACCTCGGCATGGGCTTCGCGCTTGAGCTCAACGACGATCCGCACCCCTTCGCGGTTGCTCTCATCGCGCAGATCGGCAATGCCTTCGACGGTTTTTTCGCGTACGACTTCGGCGATGCGCTCGATCAAGCGGGCTTTGTTCACCTGATAGGGAATCTCGTTAAAGATGATGCGAGTTCTCTTGCCTTCCTCGATGGTCGAGCGGGCACGCATGATGATGCTCCCGCGGCCACTACTTTGTGCTTCTTGGATGCCGCGCTGGCCGATGATGAGCCCGCCGGTGGGAAAATCTGGCCCTTTGATATGCCCAACCAGCGCGGCAGTGCTGATCTCGGGGTCATCGATCATCGCCAGGCACGCATCGATGACCTCACCCAGGTTGTGGGGCGGGATGTTGGTGGCCATGCCAACAGCGATGCCGCCACCGCCGTTCACCAACAGCGCAGGAAAGGCGGCGGGCAGAACTTGCGGCTCATCCAACGTGCCGTCGTAGTTCGGCACAAAGTTGACGGTGTCCTGGTCGATATCGCGTAGCAAAGGCTCGCTTGCTTTAGCCAGGCGCGCTTCGGTATAACGCATCGCCGCTGGTGGGTCACCATCCATCGAGCCAAAGTTTCCTTGGCCATCCACCAACGGCATCCGCATGGCAAAATCCTGCGCCAAACGCACCATCGAGTCATAGATGGCGGCATCGCCGTGCGGGTGGTATTTCCCCATGACTTCCCCGACGATCCGGGCGGACTTGCGGTAGGGCTTGCCGACATCGTAGCCGCCTTCTTTCATGGCATAGAGAATGCGGCGATGCACGGGCTTGAGGCCATCACGCACGTCGGGCAACGCGCGCGAGACGATGACGCTCATCGCATAGTCCAGGTAGGACCGGCGCATCTCCTCTTCGATCATGACGGTGGGGGCTTTGGCCTGGTTTTGAGCTTGGGTTTTTTCGTTCATGGTGGTGCTTGTTCGTTGCAAAATGCCCAATCCCGTTAAAGCCGCTTAAAAATTGACGGTGGACACACAGAAAATTCGTGTTCTCGGGAATGCTTTTATTTTACCTCAAAAGCACTGGTTTTCCCAAGGATTGACGCGCCTGTTATGCCCAGTTTAATGGGGTTTTTGACTGATTTTTTGCCTCGATTCTCCACCACCCACCCCACGTAACTTCTGCTAAAATTTCACTGGTCATCGACCCGTCGAAGTGCAATTATAGGTTGCGCCTCCCCTTCACCTCTCCCCTTCCCTTTTTCATGTGAGATACGATGATGATTAAAATTGGCGATACCCTTCCTGATACTCAAGTCCCCGCCCGGGTGGGTGGCGAGATGGGCAGTCTATCGATGGGCACACTGTACGCAGATACCACCGCTATTTTGCTCGGCGTCCCGGCGGCCTTTTCCCCCACCTGCTCCAATCAACACATCCCAGGATTTATCGCCCAGCGCGAGAGCCTGCGCGAGAAGGGTGTGGGCGCGATCATCTGCGTGAGCGTCAATGATCTGTTTGTCATGGAAGGCTGGCAACAAGCCCTCAGCGCTGATGCGTTGACGTTTTTCCCCGATGCAGAAGGCACCTTTACCCGCGCCATTGGCATGGAGATCGATATTGGCCGGCTTGGCCTGGGACGACGGTCAACACGCTATACCCTGGTGGCGAAAAACGGGATCGTGAGTTTTCTGCAGATCGAGGAAGACCCGTCCCAATGTTCGGTCAGTGACGTCAGCCAGGTGATGACCACCCTTGCGGCCTAATTGCTGGATTTCATCATCCCTGCCCCCAAAGGGGTTTGGTTTCGCCATCATCTGTCCTCGTGACGGCCTATGGGATGATGAGCTTCGCTCATCAAATATCCCCAGTCCTACGCCGTGGGGTGTTGTTTTATCCCGCCATGGAAGGGGCGCAACCATCGCAAGGGGTATGACTGGCACGAGATGGATTCCCGCCTACGCGGGAATGACAAGGCTTAGCCTTGACCATTTGTTCATCGGACTTGGGGATGTATTATCCCCGTCGTGCGTGTCTTTGCCTACATCGCACTTGAATAGACCTAAATCAGCGATGCTCTAACCCTTCCCGTCATTCCTGCGAAAGCAGGAATCCAGGAGATGGGTAAATAGGGGAGGATATAAGAAAAGACACGCACCGCGGTCTTAACACGCGCAGATGTATGATGAACCATCGGTCAAGGCCCCTAAGGGGTTTGGTTTCGTCTATACCTGTGACCAAAGCGCAACGTCACGCGATGCCATACTGGGGACTGCCGGGACGATGCCACAGGTGCGGATGGTGGCGAAATCAAACCGCCTCGCGGCTTAGGCAAGTTCGATCAGCAGTTCTTTGGCATTGATCTGGCTACCGGTGGCTACGTGCACGGCTTTAATGGTGGCGGCTTTATCTGCATGAATAGAGGTTTCCATCTTCATCGCCTCGATGGTCAGGAGTAGCTCACCCGCTTTGACCTTTTGTCCGGGCGTGACGACGACAGAGCTGACCACGCCAGGCATCGCCGCGCCGATGTGTTTGGGGTTGCCGTCTTCGGCAAGCCGCCCGGGGGCTGTGCTGGCTTGCGCGTGGCGGTCGGTGACACGGATGACGCGCGGCTGACCGTTGAGTTCAAAAAATACCCGCACATAGCCGCGCTCGTCCCTTTCGCCCACGGTTTGCAACCTGATCTCCAGCGTCTTGCCCGGGTCTATTTCTACCGAAACCTCATCCCCTGGCTTCATGCCGTAAAAGAAAATATCGGTGGGCAGGGTGCGTACCGGGCCGTAGGTTTTCTGTGCTTTGATATAATCACAGAATACCTTGGGGTACATGAGATAAGCATTAAGTTCTTCATCATTGACATCTTGGCGACCGATTTTTTTCGACACTTCGGCGCGGATTTTTTCTATATCGACAGATGATAGATGTTTTCCTGGTCGCTCGGTTTGTTTTTTGCTCACTGGCTTGCCCAGCACCTTGCGGATGATGGCGGGCGGGAAACCGCCCGGCGGCTGGCCGAGGTTGCCGCTGAGCATATCCTTGACCGACTCAGGAAACGCTACATCCACCTTGGGATCTTCGACTTGAGCGCGAGATAGATTTTGCGCCACCATCATCAACGCCATGTCCCCCACAACCTTAGAGGACGGGGTGACCTTGACGATATCGCCGAAAATCTGGTTGGCGTCGGCGTATGCTTGGGCGACTTCGTGCCAGCGGCTTTCAAGGCCCAAGCTACGCGCTTGCTCTTTGAGGTTGGTGAATTGTCCGCCGGGCATTTCGTGCAGATACACCTCCGAGGCGGGGGCGGTCAAGCCTGCTTCGAAGGCTCGATAGTGGCCGCGCACGGCCTCAAAATAGTTAGAAATCTGACGAATGGCGTCGATATCAAGGCCGGTATCGCGCCCGGTGCGCATGAGCGCCTGGACGATCGAGCCCAGACACGGCTGGGAGGTGCCGCCGGAAAAAGAATCCATCGCTGCATCGACAGCATCAACGCCGGCCGCCGCCGCGGCCAGCACCGTGGCCGCCGCCACGCCACTGGTATCGTGAGTATGAAAATGAATCGGCAACCCGACCTCATCACGTAACGCCTTAATCAACAGCGTCGCCCCGGCAGGCTTGAGTAAGCCGGCCATGTCCTTGATACCGATGATATGCGCCCCGGCGTTCTTCAGGTCCTTGCCCATCGCAACGTAGTAGGCCAGATCGTACTTGGCGCGCGCGGGATCGAGGATATCGCCGGTATAGCAGATGGCGGCTTCACAGATTTTGTTTTCTGCACACACCGCGTCCATCGCCACGCGCATATTCTCGACCCAGTTGAGCGAATCAAATACGCGAAAGATATCCACGCCAGAGGTGGCGGCTTGCTTGATAAACGCGCGTACGACGTTATCAGGATAGTTGGTGTACCCGACGCCATTGGACGCCCGCAAAAGCATCTGAGTGAGCAAATTGGGCATGGCAGCACGCAAGTCCCGCAACCGTTGCCAGGGGCATTCCTGCAAAAAACGATAGGCCACATCGAAGGTCGCCCCGCCCCAACATTCCATAGAAAGCAGTTGCGGCAGGTGCGCGCTATAGGCTGGAGCGATGCGAATCATATCGATCGACCGCATACGGGTGGCGAGGAGCGACTGATGACCGTCGCGCATCGTGGTATCGGTAATCAGAAGACGTTTTTGCTTGCGCATCCAACGTGCGACCGCTTCGGGACCCTTTTGATCTAAGAGCGCACGCAAGCTTGCGCCTTTTTGCGGTGCACTGGCTGGCGTGGGCAGTTTGGGCGGCATAGGCGGGCGGGCATCGGCGGGCGGACGCGGGCGATCGCGGGTTTCCGGGTGGCCGTTGACGGTGACATCGGCGATATAGGTCAGGATTTTCGTCGCCCGATCCTGGCGTTTGGTAAAGCTGAGCAACTCGGGGGTGGTGTCGATAAAGCGGGTGGTGTAGCTGTTGTCTAAAAAGGTCGGATGCCCCATCAGGTTTTCGACAAAGGCGATGTTGGTAGACACCCCGCGCACGCGAAACTCGCGCAAGGCGCGGTCCATCCGGGCAATGGCTTGGCGCGGGGTTTGTGCCCAGGCGGTGACCTTCACCAGGAGCGAATCATAATAGCGGGTGATGACCGATCCGGCGTAGGTGGTGCCCCCATCAAGGCGGATGCCCATGCCGGTGGCCGAACGATAGGCGGTCAAGCGGCCATAGTCAGGGATGAAGTCATTTTGTGGGTCTTCGGTGGTGACCCGGCATTGTAGGGCGTGACCATGCAGACGGACGTCTTTTTGTTGCGGTGCCCCGGTGGCCTGCGCCAGGGTTTTGCCCTCGGCGATACGGATTTGCGCTTGGACGATATCGATACCGGTGACCTCTTCGGTGACAGTGTGCTCGACCTGGATACGAGGATTGACCTCGATGAAGTAGAACTTTTCGCTGTCACAATCCATGAGGAACTCGACGGTGCCTGCGCCTTGGTAATTGACTTGGGCACATAGCGTGATGGCGAGATCACACAGCTCGGCACGTTGTTCTTGTGACAGGTAGGGCGCCGGCGCGCGCTCTAGGACTTTTTGGTTACGCCGCTGGATGGTGCAGTCACGCTCGAACAGGTGATAAAGATTGCCGTGGGTATCGCCTAGGACTTGCACCTCCACATGGCGGGCACGCTCGATCAGTTTTTCTAGGTAGCCTTCGCCGTTGCCGAAGGCGGCCTGCGCTTCGCGTCGCCCGGCGGTGACACTGCTCATCAGCTCGCTGGGATCATCGATACGCCGCATGCCGCGCCCACCACCGCCCCAGGAGGCTTTGAGCATGAGCGGATAGCCGATTTCTTTGGCTTGGCGGGTGATTTTTTTGGCGTCATCCCCCAGGACATCGCTTGCGGGAATAACCGGCACGCCAACAGCTTGGGCAAGACCCCGGGCGGAGGCTTTGTTGCCCAGCTGGCGCATGGTTTGCGCGGTGGGGCCGATAAAGGTGATGCCCCTCGCCGCGCAAGCCTCGACCAAATCGGGATTTTCGGAAAGAAAGCCATAACCGGGATGCAGGGCGTCCGCGCCACTGTGCTCGGCCACGCGCATGAGCTCATCGATGGACAGATAAGCAGCAACAGGGCCGAGGTCTTCACCGATCAGGTAGGCTTCGTCTGACTTGAAGCGATGCAGGCCGAGTTTGTCTTCCTTGGCGTAGACGGCGACGGTTTTTTTGCCCAGTTCATTGGCCGCACGCATAATGCGGATGGCGATTTCGCCGCGGTTGGCCACCAGGATTTTCTTAAAAGCTCGGGGCGCGGTGAACTTCTTCGGATTTTTCTTCGTGATCGTCATCAGGACATGTCAATCGGCGGTGGTTTTGTGGGTTGGTGGATGGCCCGCAAAGGGGCGAGGCTTGGTTTTGATTAGGTTTTAAGAACGCGTGTCAAAAAGACCTTGTCAAAAAACGCCCCTCCCGACAATCTACCACAGGAAGGCCGTCTCTGGACGGACCGACCGCAAACCCGGTCAGATTCGAGAGAAAGCAGCCGCACGCGATCTCGGGACGGGTCGGGGATTGGCCTTCCACTTTTTTTCTTTATTTTTTGGACCTTGTTATGCCTTTTGTTTGTTCGGCGGCATTGCGCTTTTTATCGAGATGTGTCGGGTGTTGTGTGGCGGGGACGGCGGTACTGGCCGCCGCGCCTGGGTTTGCCCAGGTGAGTTATTTTACCTGGGCGGATTTGGATGATCCGCCCTTTTTTACTGAGCATCTGGCGCGTGGATTTGCGCCCCCGGCGGTGACAATCTTTGCCGATGAGGATGAGGCTTTTGCCAAGCTAAGGGCGGGGTTTCGTCCGGACGTGATGGGACCGTGCTTGTATGAGATTCCCCGCTGGCGGCAAACGGGGCTTATTCAGCCCATCGAGGTGGCTCAGTTGACCCATTGGGACTCGCTCTCTGCGGCGATGAAGGATATGGCGTTTGCGGATGCCGCCACGGTGGACACGCCAGAAGGGCACGTGTGGTTTGTTCCGCAGTTTTGGGGAGAGACCTCGGTGCTCTATCGTGCGGATTTGCTCTCGGACGAGGATCTTGCGCAGGGGTGGGAGATTTTGTGGGATCCAAAGTACGCGGGGCGCACCTCGGCTCTGCCTGGGGCGATCGATACGGTGACCTTTGTTGCGCACACCTTGGGGATCGACCCCTACGCGATGGATGAGACGGCATGGGGCCAGGTGCAGGACAAGCTCCGCGCGTTGGTGGGCCATGTGCGTCTGGTCTCAAGCGATCCGACGGTCCTGCAGCAAGCCTTGGCCTCAGGAGAGGTGGTGGCGGCGATGTCGTGGAACTCCGATTTTATCGAGATGAAGAAGGACGGCCATGATGTGGATTGGATGCGCCCGGATGCGGGGGTGTTTACCTGGGTGTGCGGGCTGACCTTGGGCGCAGCGGTGGAGGATCCGGCCGCCGTCGCCCAGGCCTTATCGTTGATCGATTCGTCCTTATCCGAAGGCGCGGGGCGGTACATGGTTCAGGATTGGGGGTACGGCGCGGCTAATATTCGCAGTTATGAGGGGATCGACCCGGCGGTGCATGCGCGTAACGGTTTGCCGGCGGATGTGGAGACTTTTTTGCGGACGGGGATTTTTCAAAAGCGGATTCCCGACAGTGCGACGGGACGGACGATGGAGGACGTGATTCGCCGCTGGGAAGAGATTAAAGCCGGCCTTTGACCCTCAAAGCACGATGCTGCGTGCATCCCGCTCACTGTCATTACCAATCTTCACCGTCATTCCCGTGAAAACGGGAATCCATGGTGCAGTCTTCGCAACCCTCTTGCTGGTTGCATCCTTTTAATGACGAGACAAAAAACACCATACGGCATAGGACTGGGGACCGGACTTTGGTCGTCACAATCACAAATATCGGCGGAATCAAACCCCTTAGGGGCTGCTTTCGCAGGAATGACGAGAGTAGCAACACCATACGGCGTAAGACTGGGGATCGGGCGTTGATGACCACAAGCGCAGATGATGGCGGAATCAAACCCCTTAGGGGCTGCTTTCG
>JBCCHK010000020.1:0-11455 GCA_039028835.1 Pseudomonadota bacterium | reverse complement strand
GCTTGAAGGATGGGTAGGCAAGCCCCTTTGGGGTCTTTTTTTGCTTATGGTGGATAGCGTCATATTGGCGTTTTGTCTGGTGCTTATTTGGCTGTCTTGGATTTGGTATGACCCCCTGACGCTCATGGCTGTGGGATTCGATACGGGCGCCTTTTCCGGGCAAACATTCAACTACATCTATGACGAGCCAACCCTGACTGTTGGGGTAGCAAAATTTTGGATCTGGATGATTATGCCGATAACGGCAATGACCATGACGATTCACGCGGCATACAATCTGTTTTGTCGAACAAACACGACATCAAAACAGTAATGATAAAACAGTAATGGTCATCGCGTCCTTCATCGCTTTGCTCCTGATCGGATTGCCCATTGCGCTCGTTCTGGCTGTTTCGGCACTGGTCTACATCGTCGCTTCTGGTGAAACCGTCCTGTTTCAGTCTTATTCGCAGCAATTATTTTCAGGCATTGAAAGTTACGGTTTGCTGGCTGTCCCGCTATTCATGCTTGCCGGTGAGTTGATGAACGAAGGCGGCATTACCAAGCGTCTGGTTGATTTGGCGAGCGTCTTCATGGGGCGCGTCCGTGGGGGGCTGGCTTATATTAATCTCATCGTGAACATGATGATGGCATCCATCATAGGGTCGGCGGCGGCCCAGATTGCCATCATGTCTCGTGCCATGGTCCCCGAGATGGAAAAGCAAGGATACGACAAATCCTTAGCCGCCGCGACAACCGCCGCCGGAGGATTGCTCTCCCCCATTATTCCGCCCTCTATGCTGTTCGTGATTTATGGCGTTCTGGCCCAAGTTGCGATTGGCGACATGTTTATTGCAGGGATTATTCCCGGCATCTTGATGGCCACCGGATTTTTCATCGCCTTGGCCATCATCGGTCACTTCAATCCGTTGCCAATGTCAGATAAACAAAGTGTGCAAGAAAAGAAGCAGGCTTTGAAGTTCGGCCTCCCGACGCTCATCATTCCGCTGGTGATTGTCGGCGGCATCCTTGCAGGCATAGCAACCCCGACCGAATCTGCGGCGGTGGCATCGGTGGCTGTTTTTATACTCGGCAAGTTCCTCTATCAGGAACTTAAAATGTCCCGTATACCGCAGGTGCTGTACCGTACGGCAATCAACACATCAGTGGTCGTCTTTATTGTCGCAACAGCCAAAGTGTTCGGCTGGATCATTGTTTACGAGAAAGTCCCCCAAGCTCTAGCGCACCAGCTGGTAACGCTCACGGAAAATCCGTTTGTTTTTCTACTGCTGGTCAACGTCACCTTGCTTTTTGTGGGCATGATTCTTGATGGCATTGCGGCTCTTATTCTCGTTGTGCCGATTATATTGCCGATTGCTCAAAGTCAGTACGGCATTGATCCGTTTCACTTTGGCGTCGTTGTTTGCATCAATCTGGTTTTAGGTCTTCTTACGCCGCCGGTGGGTGCAGGGCTATTCATTACGACGGCCATGACCGGCGTGAAGCCAGGTGATTTGTTTCGCAGCCTCCTGCCGTTTCTGGCCGCAACGGTTGTTGTCTTGATTTTATTAAGCTGGAAGCCTTGGCTCGTCACGGCCCTGATTTAGCGGCCTTGACAAGGCGAGGCGTTTACTGAGGACCGGGCGTTGGTTTTCACAAGAACTGATGATGGCGGGATATGGCCTGCCCTGTCGCCTTGCTTTTTGTGGCCATGATTGACATGAGGAGCGTTCCTCATTTATCCTGCTGCAAGTCAGTTTTTGTGACTGAGATATGCCGGGAGTTCGCTCGCGCATTGGCCTTTAGGCCCTATCCGCAAGGCTGATCCCGTGCGTGTGACGTTGCGATCTTAACGGGCGCACCGCCAAGCACGAGGGTTGGCAAAGCCGGTGCGGCCCGCAAAAAACACATAGTGGAGGACCTTATGACAACACATCGAATGATGATCGCCGGGGCTGCCGTGGCGATGACCGCCCTTGCCGCCCCTGCGCAAGCCGAAGACCTTACCCTTTGCTGGGCGGCGTGGGATCCGGCCAACGCGCTGGTGGAGCTTAGCAAGGATTTTGAGCAGAAAACCGGCCATACCATGAGCTTTGAGTTTGTCCCCTGGCCAAACTTTGCTGACCGCATGCTCAACGAACTCAATTCCGGCGGCAAACTGTGCGATTTATTGATCGGCGATAGCCAGTGGATCGGCGGTGGCGCGGAAAACGGACACTACGTCAAACTCAATGACTTTTTCGATGCCGAAGGAATCTCCATGGACGACTTTGCCGCTGCCGCCGTCTATGCCTATTCCACCTGGCCCAAAGGAACCCCGAACTACTACGCGCTGCCGGCCATGGGCGATGCCAACGGTTGGTTTTATAGAAAAGATTGGTTTGCCCGTCCTGATATCCGTGCCGCCTTCAAAAGCGAAACAGGCCGCGAGTTGGGCGAACCTAAAAGCCAAAAGGAAATGCTGGAAATCGCCCAGTTTTTCCAGGGACGCGAGATCGATGGTCAGACCGTCTATGGCGCAGCGATTTTTACCGAGCGCGGCTCGGAAGGAATCACCATGGGCGCAACCTCGGCCATGTATCCGTGGGGCTTTACGTACGAAAATACCCCCGGCAGTTACGACATGGAAGGCGCGGTCAACTCACCTCAGGCCGTCCAGGCCTTAGAGTTCTATAAAGAGTTCTATGAAACCGCCACCCCGCCGGGTTACACCAATTCCTACATGGGCGAAAGCCTGGATGCCTTTAAGTCCGGCCAGGTGGCCATGGCGATGAACTGGTTTGCCTTCTTTCCTGGGCTGTATGCTGATCCAAACATTGGCGGAGATAAGATTGACTTCTTCGTCAACCCACCGCAAAACGTCGAGGGCTCGACCCTGGGCGGGCAAGGAATCTCGGTCGTGTCCTATTCGGATAAAAAGGATGCGGCGCTGGAGTATCTGAAATGGTTTGCGCAACCCGATGTGCAGGCCCGCTGGTGGGAGCTCGGTGGCTACGCCGTGCATAACGACGTTTTGGGTGCGCCGACCTTTAAGGACAGTGCTCCCTTTGCCGGGGACTTCTTACTGGCGATGGAAAATGTCCGCGATTTCTGGCAAGAGCCGGCGTATGCCGAGCTTTTGCTAGCCATGCAAAAACGCTTGCATGACTACATCGTTGCAGACCAAGGCACCGCCAAACAAGCCCTCGATCTTCTCATCGAGGACTGGGTGGAAGTGTTTGAAGACGAAGGAAAGCTATAGAAAACGCGACGTTATGACGCGCATGATCGACCAAGTGGGCACGCTATAACCCATCGCGCAATGAGGGTATGACGATGCACCTTGATAAAGCGCAGGGTGTAGCCTGTCCCTTGGTTTGATTGATTTCTTCTCGTTTTCTATTCTTTTTTACTCTTTTTATTCTTTGTCTTATGTCGGACTCTCTTGTCACCCGTGCGGCCAAGGCGACGCCGCCGGCGATGGTTCATAAGATCAGAGGTCTATCAGACCGAGCGGTGGCCTGGTGGTGTATCGCGCCGACAATTTTTCTGCTTTTGTTTATCAATATCTTCCCGCTTGTCTGGACGATCTATCTTAGCTTTACCAATTTTAAGGCCAATCGTGCCAATAGGCCGCTTGAGTATGTCGGCCTGCAAAACTATGAGCGAATTTTAACAGACGTCGATATTTGGTTGTCGATGCAGGCAACGGCTCATTTTCTATTTTGGACGGTCGTCTTACAGGTTTTGCTCGGTTTTTCCCTAGCGTGGCTTATCAATCACAAGTTCAAGGGCAGCGCGATATGGACGACCATTTTAGTGTTACCGATGATGCTTTCACCGGCGGTAGTAGGAAACTTTTGGACTTTTCTTTATCAGCCGCAAATTGGATTGTTTAACTATATCATCAGTTTTTTTACCGGTGTTGATCCCTCCAGCTTCGAGATGCTCGGTTCGGTTTCACTCGCGCCGTGGTCGATTGTGGTGGTCGATACCTGGATGTGGACGCCTTTTGTCATGCTCATTTGTCTGGCGGGCTTGCGCAGTATTCCTGAGTATCTCTATGAGGCGGCAGAAATCGATCGCGCTTCAAAAGTCCGCCAGTTTTTTACCATCACCTTGCCGATGGTCTTACCCTTTTTGATGCTCGCAGTGCTGTTTCGCGGCATTGAAAACTTTAAGATGTTTGATCTTGTTGTGCAGCTTACCGGCGGCGGCCCGGGTTCTGTGACTGAACTTGCGTCCATCAATCTCAAGCGCGAAGCCTTTGAGAAATGGCGCACAGGCTACTCCAGTGCCTTTGCAATCATTTTATTCGTCACGATTTTCGGCCTCGCGTCTATCTACGTGAAAGCCCTTAATAAGGTGAAAGATCGATGAGCGGCGGACACGAACAGAGCTCAAAAGCGATGCGCTGGTTTGCAGGCAGCATCGTGATCGTTTATGCGATTATCACCATGATACCGCTCGTGTGGATCATGATGACTGGCCTTAAGACACCGCCCGATAGCATCAGCTATCCCCCCAAGGTGATCTATGAGCCATCGCTAGAAGGGTATGTGAATCTGTTTACCACCCGCACCCGGGTGGATCAGCAAACCTTAGAAAGTTTACCGCCGCCGGAAAACTTTGCGCAAGAAATTGTCCGTCGCCAGAATATGGTTATCGCCGGGCCGTCAAAGTTTTCTGCGCGCTTTATCAACTCGGTCATCATTGGTTTTGGTTCGACCTTTTTAAGTGTGCTGTTAGGCACCTTTGCTGCTTACGCCTTCTCGCGGTTCAAGATACCGTTAGCGGATGATCTGTTATTTTTTATCCTATCGACGCGCATGATGCCGCCCGTGGCGGTCGCGATCCCTATTTTCTTAATGTACAGAAACCTTGGCTTATCAGACACGCATCTGGGTATGATTTTACTTTATACAGCGGTGAATATCTCCTTAGCGGTGTGGTTGCTTAAGGGTTTCATCGACGAGATCCCGCGCGAATACGAAGAAGCGGCGATGATCGATGGGTATACCCGCTTTCAATCCTTTTATAAAATCGTCCTGCCGCAGGCAACCACGGGCATTGCATCCACGGCCATTTTTTGCCTCATTTTTTCTTGGAACGAGTACGCCTTTGCGGTGTTGCTCACGTCGGGCACGGCGCAGACCGCGCCACCGTTTATTCCCACCATCATCGGCGTGGGCGGGATGGACTGGCCGGCGGTGGCTTCGGGGGCGAGCCTGTTTGTGATCCCTGTGCTGATTTTCACCATTTTGTTGCGGAAGCATCTTTTGCGTGGCATTACTTTCGGCGCTGTGCGCAAATGAGGCGGTTTATAAAAAATCTATACTGCGCTCGGCGCGGCGCGTGGGAGGCTGTTGCCACCGCGCTGATTATTCTCGGCGTGGTCATGCTCATGCAGCCGCTGGCGGCCGTGCTGTTTTCTTGGTCGTTCGTCGTGACCCTTGCAGGCACCGTTTTGTTTATCATCGCCAGTCACCTCCCCGAGCAGGACGATGGCTGAGATCGTTGTTGAAAATCTCCATAAGGCCTTTGGTGACTTCGTCGCCGTGCGCGATTCTTCTTTTACCGTGCGCAGTGGCGAGTTTTTCATGCTGTTAGGTCCCTCAGGGTGCGGCAAGACAACCACCTTACGCATGATCGCCGGGTTGGAGCTACCCACCTCAGGGCGGATTACCATCGATGGTCAAGAGGTCACCGACAAGCCCGCCGCAAAGCGAGATATTGCCTTTGTCTTCCAGATGTTCGCGCTCTACCCGCATATGAATGTCTATCAAAACATCGCTTATCCGTTGGTAAGCCAAGGCGTGCCCAAGGCGCAGATCAAACAGCGGATCGAGGAGGTCACTCAGATGCTGGAGATCACGCCGGTTCTCCGCAAGTCGGTCAGCGGTCTGTCCGCCGGCGATCGCCAGCGGGTTGCGCTGGCGCGCGCTATCGTCCGCCGCGCCAAGGCCTTTATGATGGACGAACCCTTGGGCGCTCTCGATGCCGAGTTTCGCGAGCACATGGCGCAAGAACTGCGCCGCTTGCATGATCGGATCAAGGCCACCACCGTCTATGTGACTCACGATCAGCTCGAGGCCATGCAGATGGGCGATAAGATCGCTGTGATGAACAACGCTGTGGTGGAGCAATTGGGGACCCCTGGTGATATTTATAGAAAACCTGCCTCGTTGTTTGTTGCCCAGTTTATCGGTTCACCTGCGATGAATCTGTTGCCCTTTGAGGGTGCGGTGGTGCGCGGCGATACCCAGGTCAATCTGGTTGACCACTGCTTTACAGTACCCCGCCAGCATGCGAACCATCGTGGGCCGATGGTGCTGGGGGTGCGGCCTGAGCACGTACGCCTAAGCGCAGAAGGCGGCCTGCCCGCCGAGGTACGTGCGGTCGAGTACTTAGGCACGAGTCAGATGATTACTCTGGCCAGCGATCATGGCTTGTTGCGTGCGCGCATGGACGCCCACGTCCCCATCAAGGTGGGTGATCGTCCGGGCCTTGCGTTCGTGGCCGAGACGATCAGCCTGTTTGATGCGCATACCACGCGCGCGTTGCCGTCAGATTTGAATCGTGAGAGCGAGACTTATGGGACAGGTTGATCTTACCGGCATAACTAAGTCGTTTGCGAAGACCGTTGCGGTGAAGGACCTCACCATGACGATTCCTGACGGTGCTTTTGTGGTGCTGTTGGGTCCTACCGGGGCGGGCAAGACCACGACGTTGCGGCTGATTGCGGGGCTTGAAAAACCCGATGCGGGCACGGTGATGATCGAAGGTCGAGAGGCGACCGGACTCACACCCGCGCAACGCAATGTCGCGATGGTGTTTCAACAGTATTCTTTATATCCACACATGACGGTGCGCGAAAATCTATCGTTTCCTTTACGCTCGCCGCTGCTCAATACCCCGCAAGCGGTGATCGATGAGAAAGTCGCCCACGTCGCGCAGACCCTGCAGATCAGCGATAAACTGGACAATCGGGTTACGGCCCTCTCGGGCGGTGAGATGCAGCGGGTTTCGATTGGCCGCGCGTTGGTCCGCAATCCGTCGATTTTTCTAATGGACGAGCCACTGAGTTCTCTGGATGCAAAGCTGCGCGCTGATCTGCGGGTCGAATTAAAGCAGATTTCTTCGAAACGGGGGGCGACGATCTTATACGTGACTCACGATCAGATCGAAGCGATGACCATGGCCACCCATATCGGGGTGTTGCGTGAGGGCGAGCTTGTGCAGTTTGGCCCGCCCAGATCAATCTATGAATCACCCAACAGCATTTACGTGGCGAGCCGATTGGGCTTGCCGCGGATTAACATTCTTCCTCCTCAGGCGCTGGGCCTTAGCCAAGCGGGCGTGGCCTATATGGGGTTACGCCCTGAGCATATTGTGCAATCTCGCGATCAAGCAGGGGGGCACCCAGCGCGCCTACAACGGATAGAAAACTTAGGCGATCAGATTCGTTTGCACCTGGATTTGGAGGGCCATGAGCTTGTTACCCTTGCCCAGATGGGCAAGACTTATAAGGTAGGCGAGGTTTTATCTATCACCGCCCGTCATCCGCTCTTGTTTGATGTGCAGGGCGCACGCGTCTATCAATCAGAAGAATAAAACGATACGAAGGAGCGCACACCATGGATCAATTTATGAACGACCCGGCCCAGCTTGTCACCCAGGCCATCGATGGGGTTCTGGCCTCTTGTGATGGGACCCTTGCGCGGCTGGACGGCTACCCGCACATCAAGGTTGTGCACCGCAAAGATTGGGGCAAATCAAAGGTTGCGCTTATCTCCGGCGGGGGATCGGGGCACGAGCCATCCCATGCCGGTTTTGTTGGCAAGGGCATGCTTACCGCGGCGGTTTGCGGCGATGTGTTTGCCTCACCGTCGGTAGAGGCGGTGCTGGCTGGGATTTTGGCCGTCACAGGCGAGGCCGGGTGTTTGCTGATCGTCAAAAACTACACGGGGGATCGGCTGAACTTTGGCCTTGCGGCGCAGCGCGCGCGGGCGTTCGGTTTGCAAGTTGAGATGGTCGTGGTGGGGGACGATGCCGCCTTGCCGCACCTGCCCCAGCCTCGCGGGGTGGCGGGCACCTTGTTCGTGCATAAGATCTTAGGTCATGCCGCGCAACAGGGGGCGGCGTTGGCAGCGCTCAAAGCCATGGCTGATCGGCTCATCCCCACCATCGCGTCAATGGGCATGTCGCTCCATACCTGCAGCATTCCCGGCACCGAAAGGGAAGAGCGGGTGGCGCCGGGCAATGTCGAGCTGGGCCTGGGGATTCATGGTGAGGCGGGTATCAAGCAGGTGCCCTATACCGATGCCGCCCAGGCCATGGCGTTGATTTTGCAAACGCTACAACCTGTGATGACTGGTGAGAAAAACGCCGTCTTGCTCAATAACTTAGGGCGTACGACGCCGCTGGAGATGTCCGTGTTGATGCACGAGTTGGCGCAAGCGCGCACGTCAACTCGCGTGTCTCATGTGATCGGTCCGGCAGGATTAATGACGTCCCTGGATATGCATGGATTTTCTGTCTCGGTCTTACCGCTTAACGATGATTGGGAGTCGGCCCTTATGGCCCCGGTGGCTCCCGCCGCATGGCCTGGCATGGCGGCGCTGGTGTCCCCGGCGCTGACCCCGTTGCCCGGCGGGCTTAACCCCATCGAGCCCATCGCCTCGGACAACAAAGCCACCCGGCAGGTGATCGAGCGGTGTTGTCAGCGTTTGATCGCCAGCAAGGACGCGCTCAATGGATTGGATGCCAAATCCGGTGATGGCGATACGGGCAGCACCCTGGCCGCCGCGGCTAAGGCGTTACAAGAAAGCCTGGATACCATGCCCTTGGCCGATTTAACCCAGCTGTTTCCCGCCCTGGGCGCACAGCTGAGTCAAACCATGGGCGGCTCTTCGGGTGTGATTCTTGCGATTTTCTTCGAAGCCACGGGGGAGGCTTGCGCGCGTGGGGATGATCCGGTCACGGCTCTTGGCAAGGGCTTGGCGCGCATCAGTGAGGTGGGCGGCGCGCAGCCCGGTGACCGCACCTTGATCGACGCGCTGGCGCCAGCCCTCACTGCCTTTGCCAGCGGCGGGTTTGCCGCCGCTGCCACCGCCGCGCGGGCTGGCGCCGATCGCACCCAAGACATGGGCCAGGCCAAGGCAGGACGCGCATCTTACGTACCTGAGGAAAATCTTTTGGGGTACAACGATCCAGGCGCCGAGGCGATTGCGCTGTTGTTTGAGGAACTGGCGGGCTAGGCGTAGCGAATAAGGAGTGCGCGGGTGAAGGACCTTTTTATCAAGCCAACCATCAACGACCTTGCGCGCGAGGCTGGGGTGAGCTTGGCCACGGTGGATCGGGTCATGAACAATCGCCCAGGGGTGCGCGACGCCACGATCATGCGGGTGCGCCATGCGGTAGAAAAACTTGGCTACGTGCGCAATACGGCCGCCGCCAGTTTGGCGCGTAGTCGCTTTCTTCATTTTCTATTTATCCTGCCCGACCACCGGGACGATGCCTTTTGCTTAGAGCTTACGCGACGGCTACATGATTATGAGGCCACCATGATATGGCAATGTTTGCACCTCACGATCCTTAAGGCACCGAACTTTGAGCCCCAGACCATCAAAAAGTGGGTCACGGATATCGTGCCAGATCGAATCGACGGGGTGGCGTTGTTTGCCCCGGAAACGCCGCCGGTGCGCGATGCGATCGATCACATCCGGGCACGCGGCATTGCGACCGTCGCGCTAGTATCCGATCAGCCGAGCTCGACGCGGGATTATTTTATCGGCATCGACAACGTCGCCGCCGGACGTACGGCGGCGCGCTTGATAACGCGCTTTCATCCGCATCGCCAAGGGCGGTTGCTGGTCATCACCGGCGCACGGCTAGAGCGCAATCACCTAGAGCGTCGATTTGGTTTTGACTGTGTGGTGCGTGAAACCTCATCGGGGTTTACGGTGCTACCGACCGTCGAGATGAAAAGGATGGGCAAAGACCCGCAAGAAATCCACAAGGCTTTAGCGCATATCTTCAGGCGTGATCGCGACATAAGCGGCATCTATGTTTCTGGCGGGCTTGGTCCGGATTTGGCGGCATGTCTGCGTCATCTCAAGCAAACCCACGCCCACCATCGCAAGATGATGATCGTGGCGCACGAACTTACGCCCTTATCCCGGCAAGCGTTAGAGGATGGCACGCTCGATGCGGTCATCTCACAAAACCAGGAAGACCTGATTAGAAATACGATTGATGTTTTGCGCACCAAGGTGGATGAGACGTCGGCTCATCTGGCGGATAACCATCTGCGGATCGATATTTTTCTTAAAGACAACATGCCGCTGCCCTGACAGAAAAGGCGGGGCTTTGTAGGAGGATTACCTTTTTATCTGTGTATCCTGATGGTTGGTCTTGGGTGTTGAGAGCGATTTATGGTATCTATAGAATTTGGATAAGTCGATAGCGCATTTGCGTGTGTAAAAATATAGAAAAAGATAACAATGAGGATCAAAAAATCTGATGGGCAAAAGTTTTTCTGAAATCAGCGCGGACCATCGTGCGTTTATCCACGCACAAAAGATGTTTTTTGTGGCGACGGCTGATACTAAGGGGCGGATCAACATCTCGCCTAAGGGATTGGATGCCTTGCGGGTGATGGACGCGGGGCGGGTGGTTTGGCTAAACCTGACGGGTAGCGGTAATGAAACCGGCGCCCATGTCCTTTATAATCCGCGCATGACTTTGATGTTTTGTGCCTTTGAGGGCGATCCGCAGGTCCTTCGTTTGTATGGTCAGGCACGGATCATCCATGAAGGGGACGAGGACTGGCCAGAATTATATGATGCCTTTCCGGACTATGCGGGCGGGCGGCAGATTTTCGATGTGCGTATCGACCTGGTGCATCAATCCTGTGGTATGGGGGTGCCGCTCATGACCTATCAACAGTCCCGGGCGGAGAGCCAACTCGAGCCCTTTTTTGCGCGCATGGGCCCTGCAGGGACCAAGGCGTATCAGCAACGCAAGAATCGCCGCAGTTTAGACGGCAAGCCCACAGATATTCGCCCCACGGGGGATTGATTCCGCCGTCATCTGTGCTTGTGGTGACCAACGCCCGGTCCCCAGTCTTGTACCGTGTGGCGTTGCTATTCTCGTCATTCCCGCCTACGCGGGAACCGCACAGCGGTTTGATTTAGGTCTGTATCTGCGCTTGTGGCAACCAGCATGCGGTCCCGAGTAAGCACTGTACCGGTTGCTAAAAAGATCCAAGAGTCACGGGTCCCGAGGTATGCGAAGACCCGCACGGCGGACTTAACAAGGGCAAAAGTATGATGAACCCTCGGTCAAGGCCGCGCCTTGCCGCGAGGCGGTCCGCTTCCGCCGTCATCTGTGATTGTGACACCCACCGACTGGTCCCCAGTCTTGTCCCGTGTGGTGTTGCTATTCTTATCATGCCTGCCCCCTTCTCGTCATTCCCGCCTTCGCGGGAATGACG
>JBCCHK010000019.1:0-18173 GCA_039028835.1 Pseudomonadota bacterium | reverse complement strand
GTCTTTCGCGCCCTTGTCATTCCTGCGTAGGCAGGAATCCAGGAAAGGGTGAATAAAAACGAATATATGCGAATATATGCAAAGACACGCGCGATGGGTTTAACACCCGCCGACGCATGATGAACCCTCGCTCAAGGCCGCACCTTGTGAACGCTCGCTCAAGGCTTTACCTTGCACTTTCACGGGCATGACAGGGCGCGCTGGAAACCTTGACTCGCTATGTTTGCGGGAGGACAATCACGAAATCGCCCCCATGCTTGCGCCATGCTCATATCATGCTTATATAAGGGAAGCGATTCACAAGAAAAACGCAACGCGCCCGTAGCTCAATTGGATAGAGCATCTGACTACGGATCAGAAGGTTAGGAGTTCGAGTCTTCTCGGGCGCGCCAGTGTTCTCAAAAAAAATAATCACCTAAGCAGGCACCTAAGCACTGTGCCGAACGCTGATGTCCAAAGCCAGCAGGCCCTTCTCATCGATTGTCACCGGAATCGGGTCGCTGATCGTGCCGATAAAATTGCCCTGCGGGTCATCGTGCCAAAAACCCAACAGATACGGCGCACCCTCATGCATCACCAGCCGCGCGGCATAGAGCTCATCGTCGCATACGCTGGTAAGAAAAGGTCCAGGGGCGACCCGCCAAGGGCCAGCAAAATCTTGTGCCATCAGATAGTGAGTGCCCGCCACCCGCCGCCCGCGATAGCCCGCCTCATATCCGGACGACCAATGCTCAGGGCGCACACAAAACAAACAATACCAGCGCCCGCCGAGGGTAAAAATCTGCGGGACCTCCAGTTGGCCGAACTGCCCTGCGAATAACGGCGGCAAGGCCTGCCAATGGGTAAGATCATCAGAGTGCGCTAAACCGATTGCCCCCCCTTCATTGGCAACGGGGACCCCTTTTATGCGCGCCGTATAGGCCATCAACCAGCCCCTTCCCTCAGGGTGCGCCATGACCCACGGATCGCGCCAGGCCTGATCGTGCCAGATAGACGGGTCATACCGCTCATACCAGGCCGGATCATGATCCAGCGCGAGTCCATCCCCCACGCGAGCAAAGGTATGACCATCATCGCCAACCGCATGGCCAATCCGTTGGATAAGCGCTCGGTCTTGCTGGCTGGTCCCCGTATAGAAATAATGCCATCGCCCGGACGTATCGTGCACCACCGAACCGGTCCAGATCGTATAGTCATCAAAATTAGAGGGCGAAGAGGGCGTGAGGCAGGCGCCCTGATCCTGCCAGTTTATTAAATCTTTCGAGGTCGCATGGCCATGGGTCACATTAAAGTGCCGCCGGATCGGGACCATCAGCGACTTACGTGCTTGTAGAAAATAACAATGCCACAAACCTTGCGCATCTTGCGTTAACCAAAAATCCCAAATCCAACGATCTTCAAATGCCAGCATTGCGTATCCCTACTCTGTTTTCTATATTTAACAACAATGACCAAATCCTGTTAAGCTGTGTTGCGCAAAGATAATAGTCATATTTTATGGTGCATCTTGACAAGCCTTTGGCAACCTTGTCTGATACTTGCAAAATAATCTTACAAAATAATGGCGTGACAATCCTGACACGGAAAATCACGCGACAAACCTTTATGCTTATGCGATACGCTTATGCGATATTGAGCTATCGTATCTTTTTGGAGGGATTTCTTATGCTCTTACGACGCCTCACCCATCTTATCAAGCCTCACCTCAGAGCTTTCAGTCTTGCGCTCGCGGGGATGCTCATCGCTGTGACAAGCCACGCAGCAACAGAATTGTCTTTATGGTATCACGGCGCGGGTAATCCCGAAGAACGGGAGGTTTTGCTCGGACTCATCGGTGACTTTAACAAGTCCCAATCGGACTATACCGTCACCGTTGAGGAGTTCCCGCAGGAATCCTATAACGATTCTGTCACCGCCGCTGCGCTGGCGGGCAATTTGCCTGATATCATCGATGTGGACGGCCCGATCATGCCGAACTGGGCATGGGCAGGATACATGGCACCACTTGATATCGATCCTGCCAAGCTAGACGGCATACTAGAGGGGGCCATTGGCCGCTGGAACGGTGAAGTGTACGCTGTGGGGTTATGGGATGCTGCGGCCGCCATTTATACCCACAAAAGCACCCTTGATGCGCACGATATTCGCATCCCCACCCTCGATAACCCTTGGACCCGACAAGAGTTTGATGAGATTCTCGCCACACTGAAAGCCTCAGGCCAATTCCAATACGCCTTTGATCCGGGCATGGCCTGGACAGGTGAATGGTACGCCTATGCTTTTGGTCCCATGCTCCAGTCCTGGGGCGGTGACCTGGTGGATACCAACGCCAATCGAGCGGATGGGACGATCAACGGCCGCGCCGCGGTCGAGTTTGGCCAATGGTGGCAAAATCTCTTCGTCCAGGGCTATGCCCCAGGCACCAGCCAAGACGGCGCAGATCGCGATACTGGCTTTTTGGATGGCAAGTATGCCATGCAACTCAACGGGAACTGGGCGGCAGTCCCCGCACTAGAGGCCTTTGGTGATGATATGCTGTTTTTACCGTCTGTTGACTTTGGTAATGGCCCGAAAATCGGCGCGGCGTCGTGGCAGTTTGGTATCTCCGCCAGCTCCGAGCACAAGGACGGGGGGCGCGCGTTTATCGAGTTTGCCCTGCAAGATCAATACTCTGCGGCCTTTTCTAATGTCCTTGGCTTAGCACCCACCACCACAGCGGCGGCGGCGATGACAGACAAATACCAGCCCGGCGGCCCGATGGAGGTCTTTTTCGAACTTACCAAGGCCCAGGGCACCTTGCGGGCCGTCACCCCAGGCTATGTGGTGGCTTCAAAAGAGTTTGAAAAGGCTCTCGCAGACATCACCAACGGTGCTGACGTCGCCGATGCCCTCGATGCGGCGGCGGATGCCATCGATGCCGATATCGAGAAAAACAACGGCTACCGATAAGGGTCTCCTAGCTCCGGTGGGGCGGGTATGCCCCACCGGGACTACCGTCCTGTTTTGATGCGCGTGTTCCGATCCGGCGGCTTATCCCACCATCACAAAGCGGGCTGGCTTATGGCCGGTCCGGCTGTGTTTTTGGTGGCGATGTTTTTAATCCTCCCCTTTTTTATGGCGTTTGGTTTTTCGCTGACCAATCAGCGGTTATTTTCTCCCAAACCCACCCAATACGTCGGGCTTGATAACTTTAAGCGCATGCTCGGGGTGTCATACCTAATCCTAGAGCCCGAACGAGATACCCAAACCGGCACGATTCTTATCGATGAGGACGGCGCGCCGGTTTACCCGCGCCTGCGCACCTATACCCGCAACAACCCTGACTATCCCCATCTTGATCGGATGCGGGAGTGGATATCTTTTGATCTATCGGAAGATCGGCGGCTCTATCTTTTGGCGCGCGATGTGATCTTCATGAAGGCCTTTGTCATCACGGTGACCTTTGTGCTGGTCACCGCACCGCTGCAGGCCGGGCTTGCTCTGTTGCTCGCCTTACTGATTAATCAGCCGCTACGCGGGATTAATGTTTTTCGCACGATGTATTTTATGCCGGTGGTGATCGCCATGGTTGTCGTATCGATGCTGTGGCGGTTTATCTATGATGGGCAAGATGGTCTGTTGAACTCACTTTTAGGGTTTATGAGTTTTGGCTTGTTTGAGCCAGTGGATTGGTTAGGTAACACCGAAACGGCGCTAGGGTCGATCATTGCAATGTCGGTCTGGCAGGGGGTTGGCTTTCATATGGTGATTTGGCTGGCGGGCTTGCAGACGATCTCCCCCCATCTTTATGAGGCCGCCCACCTAGAAGGAGCAAATCGCTGGCAAACCTTTTTCTATGTCACCTGGCCAGGTCTTCGTAATACAGCGATTTTGGTGATGGTGATTATCACCATGCAGTCCTTTCGGCTTTTCCCGCAGGTGGCGGTGATGACGGGAGGTGGGCCGCTTGATTCAACCCAGTCGCTGGTGTTTCAGATGGTCGAGCGCGGTTACGGTAAGCAGGATATTGCCGAAGGCTCGGCTATTTCTGTTTTTCTGTTTTTGTTCGTCTTGCTGGTTTCCTTAGGCCAGCGTTACCTGGTGCGGGAGCGATAAGAATGTCCCGCTTGCGCCTTGCTCAGCTTCTTGTACGTTATACCTTGCTTGTGTGGGTTGCGATTATTTTCGTCTTTCCCATCATCTTTATGGTGGTCTCCTCGCTCAAGCCAGATCTCCAGCTTTTGCGTGATACTGCCTCTCTGCGCGCGTTTCTGCCTATCGGCGATATCTCTTTGGATAACTATCATAAAGCCTTTGCGCGGGTGCCGATTGCGTTGTTTATCGGCAACTCGGTTTTCATTACGGCGACGACCTTGGTGTGCTCTCTTTTTCTATGTTCGCTTGCGGCTTTTAGTTTTGTTTTTTTACAATGGTGGGGTCGAGCAGTCATTCTTTCTATCATCTTGGCGACTTTTATTGTACCGTTTGAGACGATTGCCATTCCCTTGCTGATGATCGTCAATGAACTGCCGTGGATCGGTCTTGAGGGACTGACATTTGGCTGGTTGAACTCCTATCACGTGCAGATTGTGCCTTTCCTTGCTGACGCGCTGACAATTTTTCTATTCGTGCAATACTTTCGTGATTTACCGCGCGAGCTGGTTGAGGCTGCCCGGATCGATGGCGCAAATTGGTTTCATGTCTATTGGCATGTGATTTTGCCCCTTTCGGGACCAATTATCGCCACCGCCGCGATCCTCAAGTTTCTAATCATGTATAACGATCAGTTTCTATGGCCGATTATGGTCGCCCAGGAAGAGCAATATCGCCCGATTATGGTGGGATTGATGTACTTTTTTCAGCTCAACGTCCCCTGGGGCGAGATTATGGCCTATTTATCGATCATCACCGTGCCGGTACTCGCTTTTTACCTAAGTTTACAACGGGCCTTCATCCAATCGGTCGCCAGCACGGGTATTAAGGAGTAACATCCCCCAGCGACTCTTTCTTAAAAATACCTCCTACGCTCTTAACATGGCTCAGAGGGGCTTTTGAAGCCCCTAAAACCACAACCCATCGATGTGTAAGACCCGGCTTAGGCGGTCTAGTCGCTGCTTTGGACTCTGCCAACCGGGCATTTTCTGGGCGACCGCTCGCCAAAAGCTCGGCCCGTGATGAGGATAATCCAGGTGGCATAGCTCGTGAATCACCACATAATCCAGGCACAACAGCGGCGCCCGAATGAGATCCACATTCAGCGATAACCCGTTGCTGACGCGGTTGATGCTACCCCAGCAGGTCTTCATCGCCTTAATACGAAGCCGCGGGGTGCGCGCGCCTGGGAAGGCTGGCAGATGCACCGCGAGCCGCTGGGCAAACAGCTGCGCTGCCTGCGCTTGGTACCAAGATCGCAAGAGCGCACGGACGGCCAAAGGCTCTCCCGTGGGTTCATAAACATCCAAAAAACGCCCTGTTTGCCTAACCTGGGGGCTGATTGGCGAGGGCAAGCGCGCAAAGACCCGCAGACGCAAGCGGCGCCCGAGGTAGCGATGGTGCTCGCCGTGGACGAAATAAAGACGCGGTGTGGTTGGGCGCGCCAAAATCGCCCGCTGACGAGCGATCCAGCGCGCTTTTTCGCCGACAACCTTGCGCACGTCGCGCATCGACGCGCGTATCGGTACCGCCGCAGTGATCGATCCATCAGGATAGACGGTAATACCAAAGGTTCGGCGCCGGCGGCGCTTGATCGCGATTTGCCAGCGTTCACCCTCATGGGCAACATCTAAATGTGTATCCATGCCTTGATACTGCGCTTATTTTGGCTTTTTGTGCAATAGGCCTTAGGGAATCTTAGCAAAAAGCCTTGCCAAAGAGTCCCGTAAAAAATCTTGCGAATACCTTACAAACAGTCTACAAAAAAATCTTCTCTAAACATTACGAACATTATTGCGAAAAACATTGCTAGAGAATTTGCTAAAAACCTTTGGGCAAACCTTGCGATAGACCTTCGAGCAGGTCTTAGGACGAGATGGATCGATACTTTAGCCGGTGATAGGCGAAACGCTCGCTTTTTTAAGGAAAAGACCGTAGGCTGAAGTATCCAAGCCCCTTATATCTGGGGGCAAAGAAGGCCTACGCACACCCATGAAACTTGATTTCTACCGCGATACCCGGTTTATCACGACCTCAATCTTGGGGAGTCTGGTGGTCGTCTACTTCATGCAGAGCCTGACGGGCGCCCAGGCTATGGAAAACCTGTTTGATCGGCTTGCCCACTGGTCGATCACAGTCTTTAGCCTTTACTGGATTATCCTTTTGATTGTCGGGAGCTTGGTTAGCGTGTTGGTTTTTGCCCAACCGGGGGTATTCCAGCGCTTTGGCGACAAGCCCGAATTTCCCGCACTGTCTTGGTTTGCCATGATTTTGTGCTCCGTGACTGCCTATCATGCCGTCGTCCAGGGCTCTAGCGAGCCGTTGGCCTTTTTTCGTAGCCCCCCCGAAGACTACTTTGTGGCCGCTGGGACCATGGCGACGTCCTGGTGGGGCATGGCGCAAACCATCTATCACCACGGGTTTTTTGTCTGGGCAACGGCGATTGGATTGGTGTCTGTGCTGATGATGCATCTGCATTACACCCACAAACAGCCGCTGGTGCCCCGTAGCTTACTGTTTCCTCTTCTTGGCAAGCGCCTGACCCATGGGATCATCGGCTATACCTTTGACCTTTTGTGTGTCCTTGCGGGTCTGGTCGTGCTGGTCCGCGCAGTCATCGAGTATTCCAGCTTTTTTGTTCAGATGATCGATATCACCACCACCGCCAACGCCCTGAGCGGGATCCTACAAACAGTGCTGATCCTCTTGATTGCGCTGATCTTTTCCTTATCGTCCATGTCTGGTTTGTCGCGGGGCCTGCGTTTTACCAGTGAGATTAATGCCATGCTGTTTGGCATCATGATTGTTCTCATGCTCTATACCACCTCGGCCCTCGAGGTTACCGGGCATATGGTTTATAGCCTTACCTTTCTGGCTTCGCATATCAGCACCATTGTTGCCCACCGGGGCGAGGCGATGGGCCTGTTTGACTCCTCACCGTGGATGCATTACTGGGCATCATCGTCCTGGTCGTGGTATGTCGGCTTAGCCCCTCTTATGGCGTGCTTCATCGCTCGTATTTCTCGCGGTCGGTCGACCTTTGATGTGTTGCTGACGACGGCGGTGATTATTCCGACGCTCTTGATGATCTGGATTACCTCGTTGGGCGGTAAAAACGCCCCGCGGATCGAGCAAATGCCCGTGATGGGTGATCTCTACACCCAAATGAAATCGCCCCAGGCCCTCATCGATATTAGCTACGGCATCTTCGGGGGCAACATTGGCCCCTTTGCCCTGCTGTTGTTGTTTTTGCTGGGCATGCTGTTCGTTTCCACCACCGGCGATACGGTTTGCTACATGATCGCGCGGGTTTTAACGCCCATCGAGCAGAAAACCAATTATCGCATCCGCTTGACCTATGCGGGCATGGTGACCTTGATTATTCTGCTCGCAAGTTTTGGTGAGACCCAGCAGGTAATCTTGACCCTTGATGGCTTGGTGATCTTTTTAACGATCCCGATTTCCTTGGTGTTAGGCTTGAGTTTTTGGTGGGTCCTAAGGTATGCCACCCACCAATCGCTGGGACACTACCAGCTGGTACGCGAACGATTTTTTGATCGCTTACGCCTGCTGCGCGAGCAAGAACTTGGGACCGCCGCCCTGCCAAAATCCAATCAGGGCACGGTGACTGATACCAGAGACACCCCCATCCGCCCTTAGCACAGAGATAGAAAATCACAGCGCACAAAAGATCGCACGTAGGTTATCGTGCAAAAAGCGCACTTAAAACGCGCGGCGCCATGAAATCATAACCATGAATACCCACTTTGATGTGAACGATTGATGTGATTAAAAAAGCAAGCGTGATGCGCATGTTGGCCGTTTTGTTTTCGATTCATGAAAATATAAAAAAACCATTAAAAATCAACCAATTATAATAACTTTTTACTGTCTGTTGACACCCCTTATCGGTATGTTATGGTAACTGGTCAAGGATCACAAAGGGCCTTGCGTGCAAAGAGTCTTGCGTGTTTGTGCGTGTTTCTTTGATGCGTTCGTTTGTTACGTTTTTTGTGTGATAAATGTGCATTGTGGAGTGCACTTCCAAATTACACTTTGAGATTGCACTTTTGGTGTTTTTCTCGGCTTACCACGCTCAAGAGCCCCTTGGGGAGACCCTATAGGTCTCCCGTCGGTTTTTCGGCAATCTATGGGCATATAAAAACTGCCTGGGTTGTCTATTGGCGCGTGCCCATGACTTGTGTCACTTGTCTTGTTATCGTGCCGCGTCTGCTGTCACGCCATTCAAATCCCATTTTATGATGTGAATTTTTATGATGTGAATGATGGTATGACACCTGCGCCGCCTTATCGCGTTTATGATCTAACGGGCGTGATGATGCAAGCGAACCGCCGTGATCTTAGCTGATCTTGATGATGGGTATGCGCTCAGCGACGGGATTGGTGACCCCTTGACCTTATGGGGCCCATGAAGACCGACGTTGTGAAGACCAAAGCGATACGCAACAAGCCTGAAAACAATAGGCCTATCGGTTTTCTTCACTGTGTCTTCTTCCTTTTCGTTAACCTTTTTTGATTTTTTACAGGAGCCTTTCTTATGCGCACGATTCTATCTCAGATGTTGCAAACTTTACGGTTGCGGACCTATAAGACCTTCCTTTGCAAAACTTTCCTTACCGCCCTAGCTGTGGCTGGCTTTACCTTATCCGCCCCACAAGCTCAGGCAAAATGCGATGACGTCAGCATTGCCAACATGAACTGGGCCTCGGCATCGATGCTCGCCTATCTCGATGCCTTCATCCTCACCCATGGCTTTGATTGCACTGTGAACATCGTGCCTGGCGATACCGTGCCAACGGTCACCTCCATGGTCGAAAAAGGCGAGCCTGATATCGCGCCAGAGTTCTGGACTAACTCCTATCGCGACTTGGTCGCGCGCGGCGTGAGTGAGGGCCGTATCGTCGTCACCGGGGAGTCTCTATCCGACGGTGGCAATGAAGGCTTTTGGGTGCCTCGCTATATGCTGACCGAGAATCCACAGCTCGCCACCATCGAAGGGGTGCGCGCTTCGGTAGAGCTCTTTCCCAACAAAGAAAACCCCGGCAAAGGAGCCTTCATCGGTTGCCCATCCGGCTGGGCATGCCAACAGGTTTCCCTCAATCTTGCCAAGGCCTTTGGCCTTATTGAGGCGGGTTATGAGGTGATCGATCCGGGCTCTGCTGCGGGACTCGATGGCTCGCTGGCGCGCGCTTACGAGCGTGGCGATCCTTGGCTCGGCTATTATTGGGAGCCGACCTCTATGCTCGGTAAGTACGATATGGTGCAAGTCGATTTTGGCGTGACCCATGATCCGGTTGCTTGGGAGGACTGCATTGGCCGTCCTGACTGTATAAACCCCCAGCCCAATAACTTTGCTAAAAGTGATGTCATCATCCTTGCCACCGTGCGCCTTAAAGACATGGCTCCTGAGGTGACCGAGTATCTCTCGCGCCGGCAAATCACCAACAAGGTGCTGCAAGCCATGCTGGTCTGGAGCGATGAAAATCAGGCCGATGGCGAAGAAGCCGCCATGGCCTTCCTCGCGCAAAATGAAGACCTATGGACCAGCTGGCTGGATAGTGCCACAGCCGCAAAAGTCCGCGCGGCATTATAGGACGTTGTAAGGCGATCCCCTAGTCCCGCAGTCCCATGGATTGGCTCACCTTCCCGGCCCTTGACCGCGAGGTCTTGCGCGCCATGCGCAAGACCTTAGACGGGGGATATCGGGACTTCTCCCGTAACTACGGCGATCAAATCGAAGGGGTCTTTGATCCTCTCCTGGTTTTACTCGTATGGCTGGAACAAACGTTAATCCATGCCCCTTGGCTCGTCGTCTTGGGGCTCGCGATGGGCTTATCTTACGTCATCTCACGCCAAGTCAAGCTCTCGATCATCGTTGGCCTTGCGCTTGCTGGGATCGGTGTTTTTGGCATGTGGGAAGACACCATGCGCACCCTGGCGATGATCGCCAGTGCAACCTTGATTTGCCTTGTGATCGGATTGCCGCTGGGGATTCTCATGGCGCAATCCAATCGGACACAATCTGTCTTGATGCCGGTCTTAGATGCCATGCAGACCATCCCGCCCTTTGTCTATCTCATCCCGGTAGTCATGCTGCTGGGAATCGGCAAAATCCCTGGGCTTTTGGCGGTGGTGATCTATGCCGTACCGCCGGTCATTCGCCTAACCAACTTGGGCATTCGCCTGGTCGATCATCACGTGTTAGAGGCCGCTGACGCCTTCGGCGCGAACCGCTGGCAACGCCTGTTACGGGTGCAGATTCCCCTCGCCTTGCCCAACATCTTTGCCGGGATCAACCAAACCATCATGATGGCTCTTGCGATGGTGGTGATCGCCTCGATGATCGGGGTCAAGGGTTTAGGCCAATCGGTTCTGCAGGCCATTACCAACCAATACCTTGCCTTGGGCTTGTTTAATGGCATGGCGATTGTGATTCTCGCCGTGATTTTTGATCGTACCTCGCAAGCGTATGGTCGCCGCATCCAAAAACATCGACAGGATATGCCCCGTGGCGGATGATCCTCAAATCTATCTTAAGAATATCTATAAAATTTTCGGGCCGCGCCCCAAACGCGCCATGGAACGGCTCCGCCAGGGCATGGACAAGCAAACACTGCTTGATCGATACAACAATCTATTGGGGCTTGCGGATATTAACCTTGAAATCCCGCGCCACCAGGTTCAGGTCATCATGGGATTATCCGGGTCAGGCAAATCCACCCTGATCCGGCACATCAATCGCCTGATGAAGCCGACCTCGGGGCAGGTTTTTATCGATGATACCGATATCCTCACCCTCAATGACCGTGAGTTACGCGAGCTACGATGCCATAGGGTCTCGATGGTCTTCCAGCGGTTTGCCTTGTTTCCCCATCGCACGGTGATGGATAACGTGTGCTATGGGCTGGAGATTCAAAAACGACCCAACGCTCAAAGTCACGCCCAGCAGTGGATCGATCGGGTGGGCTTAACTGGCTATGAGGATTTTTATCCGCCGACTCTCTCGGGCGGCATGCAACAGCGCGTTGGCCTTGCCCGTGCTCTTGCCACGGACGCGGATATTTTGCTGATGGACGAGCCCTTTTCGGCTCTGGATCCGCTTATCCGGCGGGAGATGCAGGATTTAGTGGTAGATTTACAAAACGAATTACACAAGACGGTGGTTTTTATCACTCATGATTTGGATGAGGCCCTGCGCTTGGGCGATCAGGTTGCCCTGCTCCAGGACGGCTCGATCGTGCAAAAAGGCGTAGGTGCGGATTTTATTCTGCGCCCAGCCAATGAATATGTCGCGAGTTTCACCAAAGACATCAACGCCGGCAAGTATCTATCTTGCGGGGCGATCATGGAGTCTTTACCGCCGCAATATACACACCTGGACACATTGATCCCGTCAGGCACGCCGATAGAAAAAGCCTTGCATACCCTGTGTCAGACACAAAAAAATGAAGCCCTCATCACCAACGGCAAGGATGAGCCTGTCGGATTGCTTACACTGGGGAAAATCAGCCAGGCGATCGACCCAGACCATGGCAAAAGCCCTCACGATAGACAAGATGACAAAAATATCTCTTCAGCCTCTTGAGTCTATATTTATAAGATAGAAAAACGACCTAAGCGTCGCGAGTCTTGATTTGGCTATCACCGTTATCTCGGCCAACCACCACGGCATCGACCTCGCTGACAAACAATCCCGTTTCGACCACCCCCGGGACTTGATTAAGAGCAAGAGCAAGAGGCTCAGGATCATCAAGCCTCAGGCCATGGACATCCACAAGCCAATGACCGCTGTCCGTTAAAACCGGCGTCTTGTCCTGGTCCCGGCGCACCAGCCGCGCGTTGGGATATCCATGAGCACGTATGAGAGCATCAATAGCCTTGCAGGTAATCGTAAAGCCAAAGGGAATCACCTCGATCGGAAGAGGAAACGCCCCCAAGGTTTTTACCACCTTACCCTCATCGACCATCACGACCATACGCACGCTGGCGTGGGCGATGATTTTCTCCCATAACAAGCATCGCCCGCCGCCCTTGATGGCGCGCATGCCGCCATCAATCTCATCAGCGCCATCGATTGTAACATCTATCTTTTCTATATCTTCAGGTGCCCGTATGGGTATTTGCCCTTGTTTAGCCGCTGCTTGGGTCTGGCGAGAGGTCACAACCCCTATGATCGAGAACCCCCTTTTTTTGATGCGCTCGGCGAGAATATCGACCGCGCATAAAGACGTGGAGCCTGAACCGAGCCCCACCGTCATGCCATCTCGAACAAAAGCATCGATAGCAGCAGTAGCAGCGGCGCGCTTGGCTGGCAATTTAGGATCGGCCATGTCGTTTTCTTTGGTTAGCTGATGCGATCAATATCATCGATCGTCATGACATCGGGCACAATGGTAATCGGCACGTGCAATTCTCCCAGGCCCTGACTAAGGACATAGTTGACAAGCGGGTTATCGGCGCTGGAACAACCGCCGAGCACAAGCACATCGATCTCCGGCTCTTGCTTAATCAGATTGATGATTTCTTGCGCTGGTTTGCCTTCCCGCACGTGCAACACAGGCAAAACGCCGACCTGTTGCGCCACTGTTTGCGCGAGCTGCTGGAGCTCTTCTTCGGCTTTTTCACGCATTTCCTCCAGCATGGCCTGCTCGATGCCCTGCCACTGGTGCAACAGCTCTGAGCCATCGATCACCTTGAGCAAAGCCACCCGCCCTCCCGAGTGGAGGGCCCGCTGACAAGCATAACGCAAGGCCGAGCGACATTCGGCCGAGTCATCGATCACGACCAGCAATGTTCGTTGGTGCGTCTCAGGCATGGCTCCTCTCCTTTGCGCATCTCTTCGTGCACTTTTTCCCTAAAATTTACGAGCTCTCGTCCAACGCATGCCAAATGGCCTCCAGAGCTTGGCTTGCCGCCGCGCCATCGGGACCACCGCCTTGCGCCATGTCCCGTCGCCCGCCGCCGCCACGTCCCTTAACAGTGACGACGCCGCGCTGCACCAGTGTCACCGCATCGAGCGTCTCGGTCAAACCTTTGCTCACCCGCACGACGAGAGATGCTCGGCCATTCTTGATCCCCGCTATGGCGATAACCCCCTCACCTTCAGTTTGCTGCAGACGATCCGCCAAGGAGCGCAGATAACGACCATCCATGTCCTGGGCCAACATTGTCAGACAAGCGATACCGCTTTTGCTTGTGCGCCGCTGTTCTTTGGTCTCGGTGGGTTCGCCCTCATCGGCAGTCTTCTTTTGCTGAGCCAGCACACCGGTCAGCCGATCGACAAGCTGGCTTGGGGAGACCTTAAGCAGTCCAGCGGCGCGCTGGATGATCTCACCCTGCTCCCGCCAGTGCGCGAGGGCGGCCTCACCCGCCAAAGCCTCCAGGCGCCGTACCCCCGCAGCTACAGCCCCCTCGCTGACCAAGGCCACCGCGCCAATATCGCCGGTGTGCACGACATGGGTACCCCCGCAAAGCTCCTTAGATTCGATTCCTCCAGCACTGTCCTCACCCATACTCACGACTCGTACGACATCGCCATACTTCTCGCCAAACAGGGCCATGGCCCCTTGCTCTACGGCACTGTCATGGGACATGAGGTCGGTGCGTACGAGGGTGTTGGCGCGAATCTGGCTGTTGATGTCATCGGCAATGACGCTCAAGTCTTGTGCGGAAATCGGCTTGGGGTGCGAGATATCAAATCGTAGCCGGTCCGGGGCCACCAGCGAGCCCCGCTGAGTAACATGGCCCCCCAAGCGATGCCGCAATGCCGCGTGGAGCAAGTGCGTCGCACTGTGATGCCGGGCGATCGCATCGCGCCGCACCGCATCCACCTGGGCGTGAAGCTCATCACCGCAAGCCACCGTACCCGCGCGCAAACACACGTCCAAGACCGGGAGCTCGCCCGCCATGCGCTGGCAATCGGTGACCGCCAGCTCGATGCCCGCACCGGTTAAGGTGCCCTCATCGCCGACTTGGCCTCCGGCGCGCGCATAAAAGGGTGATGGACTGATGACCATGTGAAACGTCTTATCCAGATCGGCCGTACAATGATCCACCGCCTGGCCGTCCACCACCAAGGCAAGCACCTGCACCGTTGCCGTAAGGTCCTGGTAGCCGATGAACTCGACCGGCCCGGCCGCAAGATCATGCCAAACAGCCTGATCCGCCGCGAGCGCGCCACCCGCCCAGGCGGCGCGTGCCTGGGTCCGTTGACGTTCCATGGCCTGTTCAAAGCCCTTCACATCCACCGCCTTGCCTTGCCCGGCGAGCACGTCTTGGGTCAGGTCCAGTGGAAAACCGTAGGTATCGTAAAGCCGGAAGGCAACATCACCAGGCAACGCCCCCCCTTCACCGAGTTTTTCACTTTCCTGGGCGAGCAAACCCAAGCCGCGATCCAAGGTAAGAAGGAAGCGCTCTTCCTCGGTGCGCAACACATCTTCAATCATCGCTTGGGCTTGGTTGATTTCTCGGTAAGCCTGTCCCATCAGGGTCACGAGCTCATCCACCATGCGATAAAGCACCGGCTCGCGCGCACCAAGTTTGCGACCATGACGCACCGCCCGGCGAATGATCCGGCGCAGGACATAACCGCGCCCTTCGTTGCCAGGGATGACCCCATCGGCGAGCAAAAAGGACGCACAGCGCACGTGATCGGCCATGACCTTGAGGGAGGGTTTGTCCGTTGGATCGATCCCTTTGCCTGTTGCACCCGTGACCTCGGCGGCGACAGTCGTTAGGCGGGTAAAGATATCAGTATCGTAGTTATCGGTCTTGCCCTGCAGGATGCTGGCGATCCGCTCCAGCCCCATGCCGGTATCCACGCAAGGCTTGGGCAAGTCCGTGCGCGTCCCGTCCGCGCTCTGGTTGTATTGCATGAACACGAGATTCCAGATCTCGACAAAGCGGTCGCCGTTTTCGTCTTTGCTACCGGGAGGTCCGCCAGCCACGGACTCGCCATAGTCATAAAAAATCTCAGAGCAGGGGCCGCAAGGACCCGCATCGCCCATCGACCAAAAATTATCGCTGGTGGCGATACGGATGATGCGATCTTCGCTTAAGCTGGCGATTTTACGCCACAGTGTGGCGGCTTGATCGTCGTCTTGATAGACCGTGACCAACAGGCGATCTTTCGCCATGCCGTAGTCTTTGGTTATCAAACCCCAAGCAAGCTCAATCGCTCGTTCCTTGAAATAGTCACCGAAGGAAAAGTTCCCCAGCATCTCAAAAAACGTGTGATGCCGGGCGGTGTAGCCGACATTTTCCAAATCATTGTGCTTGCCCCCGGCCCGGACACACTTTTGCGCTGTGACCGCTCGGTCATAGTCCCGGGTTTCCTGGCCGGTGAAGGTGTTTTTGAACTGCACCATGCCAGAGTTGGTAAACAATAAGGTCGGATCATTGCGCGGCACCAAGGGGCTTGATGGCACGTGCTGATGATCCTGCGCGGTAAACCAATCTATAAAAGTCGAGCGAATCTGCGCAGCGGTAGCCATAGCGAACCCTTATCAAGACAGACGAAAGATGTGAAAAGCGGATGACGAACTCAAGCGAGCATATCATGTATTCCGCGCCGCCGCATTTTCTGCTAGAATGGCGGAGGTTTTATCTTATCCCCTCTCTTCTCTCACCCTCTCTTGCGATCTTACTGCGATCTTATAAGGACACCCGCCATGAAAAAAGATATCCATCCCGATTATCACGACATTAAGGTAATCATGACCGATGGCAAAACCTTTAAGACCCGCAGCACCTTCGGCCAGGACGGAGAAACCTTGCGCCTGGAGATTGATCGCACCACCCACCCGGCCTGGACTGGTAAGCACAAAATTGTCGATAGCGGCGGCCAGGTAGCCAAGTTTAATAAACGCTTCCAAGGCTTTGGCCAAGATTAAGATCATAAGGGTAGAGTCATAAGAGTAAGATCGTCTTATGGCCGCCCCATGCCTGGTATCCCCCTAATCTGACAATCTCTCCTGACCAATAGCCATGTCGCCTGCCAAGCCCTTTACGATTGCTGAGTTTCTCAAGACCGAAACGGCCAGCAGCGTCATCCTCATCATCGCCGCCGTCCTATCGATGATCATCGCTAACTCGCCCCTCGCGCATGGATGGCATGAACTGCTAGAAACCCACATCATCATCGGTATCCCCGGCACGATCATCGTCTTAGATCATTCGCTGGAGTGGTGGATCAATGACGGGTTGATGGCGATTTTCTTCTTCTTGATCGGGCTGGAGGTCAAACGCGAACTCGTCGAAGGGGAGCTCTCGACCGCCGCTAGGGCCAGCCTGCCGACCATCGCCGCCATTGGCGGGATGGTGGTGCCCGCCCTGATTTACCTGGGCTTTAACTACCAAGAGCCTGCCACGGCGCGAGGCTGGGCGATCCCTGCGGCCACCGACATTGCCTTTGCCGTCGGCGTCTTGATGTTTTTAGGCGACCGGGTGCCCAAGTCCATTCGCGCCTTTTTGCTCGCCCTTGCGATCATCGACGATCTGGGGGCGATTTTGATTATCGCTATCTTTTTTGCCAAAGGGCTACATGTGACCTGGCTGGGAGTCGGCATGATCTTTGTGCTGGCCATGCTTGTGTTGAATATGTTGCGTATCCGCTCGATCTGGCCCTATATCGTGCTCTCGATATGCATCTGGTTTATCATCATCCAATCAGGCATCCACCCGACCATCGCCGGGGTCATTTGCGCCTTTTGTATTCCCCTGCGGAAAAACCCCAAAACCGGGGTGTCTATGGCCCACACCATCGAGGATAAAATTCAAGAGCCCGTCGTGTTTATCATCATGCCGGTCTTTGCCCTTGCCAATGCGGGACTATCGCTCACGGGGTTAGCCCCCCAAGATGTGATCGGCACCGTGCCCATCGGCATTGCCTTGGGACTACTTGTTGGTAAACCCTTAGGGGTCTTTGGCATCAGTTATCTTGCGATCAAACTAGGGTTCTGTTCTTTGCCCAACCAGGCCACCTGGACTCATCTGCTTGGGGTTAGCTTTTTAACCGGAATCGGCTTTACCATGAGTCTGTTTATCGGCAACTTGGCTTTCCCTGGCGATTCTATCTATACCGATGGTCTGCGTGTTGGCGTGCTTAGCGGTTCTATCTTGGCCGCCGTCATTGGCTATCTCTATATCAATCGTATCAAGACTATTTCTCCGCAGGCCACCCCTTAGTCTGTGAGGACTTTTCTATACAACGTTCATTGCGCATCGCGTAATCCAGTGCGCGGATTTGTTTGTGCTTTTTTAATCCGGTGATTGCCTGATGACGCCCCCATCCCCCACCAAACCCTTTACGATTGCTGCCTTTCTTAAAACAGAAACGGCCAGCAGCGTCGTTCTGATCGCCGCTGCCATTCTCTCGATGGTGATTGCCAACTCACCCCTCGCCTATGCTTGGCAGGGGCTACTTAAGACCCACATCATGATCGGTATCCCTGGCACGATCATGGCCCTGGACTATTCCATCAAGTGGTGGATCAACGATGGACTCATGGCGATCTTCTTCTTTTTGATCGGGTTAGAGGTCAAGCGCGAGCTCATCGAAGGCGAACTCTCAACCGCCGCTAAGGCCAGCCTACCCACCATCGCCGCTATCGGCGGAATGGTGGTGCCCGCCCTGATTTATCTGGGCTTTAATTACCAAGAACCCACCACCGTGCGAGGCTGGGCGATCCCCGCGGCCACCGATATCGCCTTTGCCGTCGGCATCTTGATGTTTTTGGGCGACCGGGTACCCAAGTCCATTCGTGCCTTTTTACTCGCCGTTGCGATCATCGACGATCTGGGTGCGATTTTAATCATCGCTATCTTTTTTGCCAAAGGGCTGCAGGTGACCTGGCTGGGGGTCGGCATGATCTTTGTGCTGGCCATGTTTGCGTTGAGTCTACTGCGCATCCGTTCGATTTGGCCCTATATCGTACTCTCGTTATGCCTTTGGTTTATCATTATCCAATCGGGGATCCATCCGACCATCGCCGGTGTCGTATGTGCCTTTTGTATTCCCCTAC
>JBCCHK010000018.1:0-24096 GCA_039028835.1 Pseudomonadota bacterium | reverse complement strand
TGATGGTTGTTCTGTTCTGGCATGAATAAATCCTTATATTGAAAAGATAATAACGATATAAAGAACAATACAAGAACACATCACGAATTGTCAAGAAAAAAGTATACTATTAATCATTATAAAGAATAATTAAGCACGCCGACCCTGGATTGAGTGCCCTTAGTAAAACGCCCTATGCTCATCAAATCCTCATGATCGGAGAAGTCTGCGAGGAAAGCCGGAAAAGAGCGAGCCATGACCGCAAAAGACCCTCATAAGCCCCAGAAAAGCCGCTGCGCCCCGGTCGTGGGCGTGCTATGATCGGTTAAGTTCCTACTCTGACGAGGCCGCTTGATGATGACCGACTCTTCCACTGACTCTTCTCTGGTGCTTATCGATCACCCTCTGATCGCCCATAAGCTGACGCTCATGCGCGATAAACGCTGCTCGACCAACGATTTTCGCCGTCTGTTGCGCGAGATCGCGATGCTGATGGGGTTTGAGATGACCCGTCACCTACCCCTCACAACCCGGCGAATCGAAACCCCTTTAGAAGACATGGACGCCCCCATCTTGGGTGGTCGCAAGCCGGCCTTTGTCTCTATCATGCGCGCCGGAGCTGGCATGACCGAGGGTCTGCGCGAGCTCATCCCCTCCGCCCGGGAAGGACACATCGGTCTCTATCGCGACCCAAAAACCCAGCGTCCCGTGGAATACCTCGTCAAACTGCCGCAACCCGAGGGACGATTGTTTATCACCGTCGACCCCATGCTGGCCACCGGCTATTCCGCGGCCCATGCCCTGAGCGTCATTAAACAACACGGCGTCAGCGACGAGAATCTCAAGCTCATGGTTTTAGTCGCCGCCCCCGAGGGGATCGACGTCGTTACCAAAGCCCATCCTAAAATCACTATCTATGCCGCCGCGCTGGATCGCGCGCTGAACGATCACGCCTATATCATGCCCGGCCTTGGCGATGCCGGCGATCGGCTTTTCGGCACCAAATAGCACCCCATTTATGGCTGACAAACCCGCCACACCCTACATCGTTCTTGCCCGGCGATATCGCCCGCATGTCCTGGATGACTTGATCGGCCAGGAAGGCACGACACGCACCCTGCGGCAAGCTATTGCCCAAGACCGCCTTGCCCATGCTTATCTGTTTTGTGGTGTGCGCGGGGTGGGCAAGACCTCACTCGCGCGCATTCTTGCGCGCGCCGTAAACTGCGAGTCCGGGCCAACCGCCACCCCATGCATGACCTGCGACCAATGCCAAGCCCTGGACAAATCACGCCACATGGACGTGATCGAGTGCGATGCCGCCTCACGCACCGGGATCGATGACGTGCGCGAAATCATCGAAGCCGCTCACTACGCGCCGGTTATGGGACGCAAAAAAATCTATATCATCGATGAGGTGCACATGATGTCGACCAAGGCCTTTAACGCCTTGCTCAAGACACTGGAAGAACCCCCGCCGCACGTCATTTTTATCCTCGCCACCACCGAGATGCGTCGCCTGCCGCTGACCATTGTCTCCCGTTGCCAACGCTACCACCTGCGCCCGGTAGGGCAAGAGACTCTGGGCAAGCACTTGATGACGATTGCCGAAAAAGAGCACATCACCCTGGGCCAAGAAACCGCGTTTTTGCTCGCACGGGTAGCGGGCGGATCGATCCGCGACGGCTTAAGTCTGCTCGATCAGGCCATTGCGCTTGCTTGCGCGAAAGCCAAAGATACCGGCACGATTACGCCTGAGGATGTCATGGGCATGATCGGTAGCCAATCAAACCGCCATACCGCTGATCTTATCACTGCGGTCATGAAGGGCGATCAGCAAACTGTCAGCCAGTCTCTACGCACCCTGCACGATGCCGGTGCTGACCCAAAAATTGTCCTAGAGGACGCCCTTGCGCTCATTCATGCGAGTATGCACGCGCGGATCGATCCAAAAACAACCGCTGCAGATATCGATCCGGCGTTGTGGGACTACGCCCAAAAACTCGCCTTAGAGATATCCGTCCCCGAACTCGCCCGCACCTGGCAAACCCTCATGAAGGGCGTTGAAGAAATGACAATCGCCCCGCGCAGTGACGCGGCCCTGGATATGATTATGATTCGCGCAACCTATATGAGCCACCTGCCAACGCCTGAACAAGCCGTCAAAGCCTTGGCAGGAGATACGTCTGATCGCACCGCCTCTGATCCGGTGAGAGATGAACCAGCAGACTCACAAACCACCACCGCCGAACACCCTCCCTCCTCATCCCCGCTACAAACAAACAATGAGATAGAAAATAACCCTGTATCCTCTGAGTCGGGCGAGGATGTCTATACCGAAAATGTAAAATCTTTGCTGGATATGTTTCCCCAGGCTAAAGTCACGACAACAAAACTTTAATCGGAGGTGATGTCATGGATATGATGAAAATGATGAAGCAAGCGCAGCAGATGCAACAAAAAATCTCTGATATGAAAGCCTCTATGGCTGATGAACGCATCGACGGCAGTGCCGCCGGGGGCGGCGTGAAAGTGACCCTATCAGGCACGGGTGAGGCCGTCGCCGTGCATATCGATCCTGAACTGTTGAGCGAGCAAACCGTCCTACAAGACTTGCTGATCGCCGCTTTTAACGATGCCCAGCGGCGGATGCGCGAGCATGAGAAGAAACGCACAACCGAGATGATGGGAGAGCTCGGTTTACCCGCAGGCATCAAACTACCCGGTTTTTAAGGGATGGCTGATGATCCCATTAACCTGCTGATCCGCCGCATCGCGGCAATCCCGGGGCTGGGACCCCGCTCGGCGCGCCGCGCCGCCTTGTATCTGCTTACCCACCGGGATCATGCGCTTGCGCCCTTGCAAGACTCCCTCAATGACGTGGCGCAAAACATCGTCAGCTGCAAGCAATGTGGCAACCTCGCCGCCTCTGATCCCTGCCCGATCTGTACCGATCACAAGCGTGACACCACCTGCCTGTGTGTTGTCGAGCGGGTCGCTGATTTATGGGCATTAGAGCGCGCCCATGCGCACTTTGGTCGCTATCACGTGCTCGGGGGGCGGCTGTCGGCAATGGATGGGATCGGCCCCGATGACCTGCCGATCAAGGCCCTCATCGACCGGGTCAAGAAAGAAAATATGAAAGAAATTATCCTCGCTCTTAATGCCACTGTCGAAAGTCAAGCAACAGGCCATTATCTATGCGAGCAACTGGCGAGGCAGGGTATTAAAACATCTATGCTGGCGCACGGGCTACCCTTGGGTGGCGAGCTTGACTATATGGACGAAGGTACGATCATCGCCGCCTTTCGCGCGCGCGCATCTCCCCCATCATGATAGAAAACACACCCGAAACCGCCGAAACTACGGGGGCCGCCGAGACCATCGAAACCATCGAGACCGCTGGCAACATCGCCCAGTATACGGTCACCGAAATTTCCGCAGCGGTACGCGCACAACTGGAGCACGACTTCTCGCACATCATCGTGCTGGGGGAAGTCTCCAAACCGCATCATGCGGCTTCCGGGCATGTCTATTTCACCTTAAAAGATCACAACGCCATCTTGCATGCCGTGTGCTGGAAGAGCCTGGCGTCTCGCTTGGGCAAGAAAATCAAAGACGGCGAAAGTGTCGCGTGCACCGGACGATTGACCGCCTATGCTGGCCAATCCCGTTACCAATTGATTATTGAAGACCTACGCCCGGTAGGACGCGGCCAGCTCCTCGCGCAAATCGAAGAGCGACGCAAAAAACTCGCCGCTGAGGGCTTGTTCGACGAAACCCGAAAAAAAAATCTGCCAATCCTCCCCGCCCGTATCGGCGTGATTACCTCCCCCACCGGTGCCGTCCGTCACGATATCCAGCGTCGCCTTAACGAACGAACGCCACGCTCGTTGGTGCTCGCGCCTGTAGCTGTCCAAGGCACAAACGCCGAGGCTGAAATCATCGCCGCCCTAGAACAGATGAACGCTTTGCCCGCACACGAACGTCCTGAGGTTATCATCCTGGCCCGCGGTGGCGGCAGTTTTGAGGATCTCATGCCCTTTAACGGTGAGGCTCTCGTGCGCGCCATTGCCGCTAGCGAGATTCCCATCATTGCCGCGATTGGCCATGAGACCGATACGACCCTGGCGGACCTAGCCGCCGATATCCGCGCCCCCACCCCCACCGCTGCCGCCGATGATGTCGTGCCCCTTCGCCATGAGCAAATCCAAAGACTCGCCGCACTCATGCATGAGGGACTTGAGCGTCTTTACCGGCGTCTTACCGCCCAGCGTCAGCAGATTCAAGCACTCATACGCGGTCTTGCCGGAATCCCGCGCTTGCTCGAGGGTGCTCGGCAACGCTTGGATGAATACGACCAACGCCGCAGGTCCCTACAACGCAACCAGTTTGAACGACGCACCAACCGGCTCACTGAATTACAACTACGCCTTGGGCGACAACAACCCCAAGAAAAAATCCTGCGTAGGCGTACCCATTTTGATACCCTACGCACGCGCCTACGCGGTGAGATGATCCTCGCGCCAAGACGGCAATACTTGCGCGGACAAGCGCGCTTGCTAGACGGCTTATCTTTCCCGCAAACCCTCGCGCGCGGTTTCGCGCTCGTCCAAACAACCGACGGGCATACGATCACGCAAGCCGCGGCCACCTCGGCGGGACAAATTTTGCGACTACATTTTAACGATGGCACCGTGCCCGTACACGTTCAAGGAGAAACCCAAGCACGCAAAAAAACAAAAAAAGCACTGCCCACAAAAAAACAGAACACGCTCTTTTCTTAAGCGCCGTACCTTTTATATGGAAATATAGAAAAATCTAACTTACGATGAACTGCGCAAAGACTTGATCGATTTTCTGTGCCAGAGATGTATCGCGCATCGTAATCCCGCCCGCATCGTGACTAATGAGCGTGATTGCTACCCGATTATAGCTGTTTGACCAATCGGGGTGATGATTGATCTTCTCAGCAAGCAGAGCCACCTGCGTGATAAAGGCAAAGGCCTGGCGGAAGGTCTTGAAAATAAAAACCCGCTGCAATCCTTGCTCGGTGATCTGCCAATCGGTCAGGTCCGCGCTTTGGATCTCGCGAGCAAGGTCCTGCGCGGATAAAACACTCAAAACAGCCCTTCGATGAGTCCTTGCTCGTTTAAGGTGATCGACTCCGCAGCAGGCACTTTAGGTAGGCCCGGCATGGTCATGATATCGCCGCACAAGGCCACAACAAAACCCGCACCCGCAGAAAGACGCAGGCGACGCACCTCCAGCCGATGACCCGTCGGTGCCCCTTTGAGGTTCGGATCAGACGAAAAACTATACTGAGTCTTGGCAATGCACACCGGCATGTTTTGATGGCCAAGGGATTCAAATAACTCGGCATCACGCACAGCAGCAGGTGCAACATCAACACCCTCGGCGCGATAGAGCGTCTGGGCGATGGTCTCAATCTTTTTTAGCAAAGGCATGTCATCGGGATAGAGCGGTTTGAAGGTGCCTTCATCCGCATCAGCCAACGCTACAACCCGCTCGGCCATGGGCAAGAGTCCCGCCCCGCCATCAGCCCAGTGGGTATTCATAAAGACTTCTATCTTTTGATCCTTACAAGCCTGGATTAAGGTTTGCACCTCATCATCGCTATCGCCAGTGAAGTGATTGATCCCCACGACCGCAGGCACACCGAATTTCGTTAAGTTCTCATAGTGACGCATGAGATTGCTTAGACCCTCTTTTAAGGCCGGCACGTTTTCTTTGCCCAAGTCATTTTTGGCCACCCCACCGTGCATCTTAAGCGCACGAATGGTTGCAACGAGCACCACCGCACTCGGGCGCAATCCCGCCAGCCGGCACTTGATATCAAAAAACTTTTCTGCCCCAAGATCAGCCCCAAAACCCGCTTCAGTGACCACATAATCAGCCAAGCCCAAGGCCGTGCGCGTAGCCATGATCGTATTGCAGCCATGGGCGATATTGGCAAAGGGTCCGCCATGGACAAAAGCAGGGTTGTGCGCAAGAGTCTGCACCAGATTGGGCATCAAGGCATCGCGCAACAGCACTGTCATCGCCCCATCAGCCCTAAGCTGCTTGGCGGTAACAGGCTCACGATCACGCGTGAGGCCAATCACGATCCGCCCCAAGCGCGCTTGTAAGTCCGCCACGTCGCGCGCCATGCACAAGATCGCCATGACCTCTGAGGCGGCAGTGATATCAAAGCCATCGGTGCGCGCAAAACCATCTCCCACCCCGCCGGTGGCCACCACACAGGCGCGCAAGGCACGATCGTTCAAATCAACGGTGCGACGAAAGGTAATCCGGCGGGTATCGATTCCCAAGCTATTGCCATGATGGACGTGGTTATCGATCATCGAGGCGAGCAGATTATGGGCACTGGCCACCGCATGAAGATCACCAGTGAAGTGCAGATTAATGGTCTCCATCGGGATGACTTGGGAATAGCCGCCGCCAGCCGCGCCGCCCTTCATGCCGAAGGATGGACCAAGGCTCGGCTCCCGTACACAGATCATCGCCTTCTTACCCAGCTTACACAGCCCATCGCCAAGACCGATCGTCGTGGTGGTCTTGCCCTCGCCCGCCGGAGTCGGGGTCATGGCCGTGACCAGGATTAGCCGCCCGGGGCTTTGTGCCGCAGCGCGTACCTGAGCCTCGGGGGTGATTTTGGCAATGTGAGGGCCGTAAGCGTAGAGCTCTGTTTCTTGCAACCCTACCCTCTCGCCAACAGTGCGGATGTCTTGCGGCTGATGGGCGCGAGCGATCTGAAGGTCAGGGTTCATGGCGGTTCCTTCCTCATGATGATAACGGTTACGAGCAATAACGCGCAGCCCGTATTGTTGTTAGGACATGTTGGGGCAATATGCAAGTCAAAACACCCCCACGGAGCCCGCAAACACGCAGAAAACCTGACGACCTAAGATAAGGGGCAGCAGGTTATCTTACCTGATCCCCCACCCCTTTTCCTAAAACGGTCACGATGATGCACCAAAAATAATACCTCAGATTGAGCTTTTCCATCATCTTAGCCTCAGCTGCGACCATTGCTCGAATCCTCGATGAGTCGATGCCCCGCATTTGCGCCAAACCAGTAATCCCGGGTCGCACATCATAAATCCCATGTTTAGCGCGCTGTTCGATAACATCAGCTTGACTTCTTAAACAGGGACGCGGACCAACCATGCTCATCTCACCCTTGAGGACATTGAAAAGCTGCGGGAGCTCATCGAGCTTAAAATGCCGCAAAAAATGCCCCCAACGGGTAATGGCTGAAGCATCGGCTAAGTGCGAAGCAACCACCGGCGCCCCAAGCCGCATCGTACGAAACTTGATCAATACAAATGATTTCTGATATTGGCCAACACGCTCATAACAAAACAATGGCGCGCGGGTATCTAGCCACCCTATTATCAACAAAAAAAGCAACAACGGCGAAAGAACAACCAAGCCCGTAGCCGACAAAAGAATATCGAAGAACCGAATCATGGACGCTGACTTGTCTATAACTTATCTCTATGAGTTTGTCGGTTTATCCGACGATGCAAGAGTGCTCTTGTAAAGCGTTTGTTTGTAACTAAGATCCTCAGGATACTGCGGATAATCGCAAGACTCCAATGGGATCAAATGTCCTTTTGATACACCCATAGCCTCCTTTCTTGTCCTCTCCCTTGTCCTGACTGCATGGGACATATAAGGCTATGGTGCCATAAGATGAATGCTGCTGATATCCTTTAGGATATATCCAAGTCCAGCACGGCATTGTGCGTAGCGGTAACAATGTAAGGCAGTCCCTCGTCAATCACGTCGTCCGGCATGTCGACTACCGGACGCCAGATGGCAAGCCCTGATGCGATATCCTGGGCCACATGGTTCATGCTTTCTAGCGTTAGTGAACTCTTATAATCAATCGTCTTAAGCGCACCCATGACCTGATCCCAGTCGATCATCCCGCAACCAGGAATCCCGCGATTTGATTCAGAGAGATGCACATAGTCAAGGTACGGCGCAGCCTGGGTGAAGGCCAGGTGATAGGACGTCTCTTCGATGTGCATATGGTAGGTGTCCAGATGAATAAACAAGTTATCAGCCTCAACCCGCTCGATATAATCGACCGCCTGTTGCGCTGTATTCATCAAGTGTGTCTCATAGCGATTACAAGGTTCAATCCCCAAACGTAAATCATACTCGGCAGCCAACGCGGCCGCCTTTTCAATAAACCGCGCGGTGCCATCTTGTTCGGCCTGGTTTGGCGGCTGCCCCGTTATTTTGCCGATAGAACCATAAGTCACGCCAGTCAGAGCTACCGCACCGAGGGCTTTGGTCGTGGTAAAGGCCTCTCGTAAAAACGCCAGACCGTCATCTGGATGAGCGATAACATCGATGATCGAAGGCAGACCAAGGGAGGCTACCAAATCCGTGATGTTGAGCAAACTTTTTCTTCTCTCTCCCTGAAGACATGCACTATGTCAGCAGGGCCGATCACAATACCCATCACAGCACCTCATCATATCGCCCTATCACAGTGATACCATCAAGCGTTGCGTCCGGGGTTGTGCGCCCATGGCACCCCCCTTGAGATCTGGCCTTGTAAACCATGAACCCCAGTGGGCGCCCCTCAGGCAAGGGTGCAGGGAAATAAGAGATTCAGCAAAATCGGATGGATCGTCGCTCATCGATGGCCCACCTTAATATCTCATGACATGAGCGATGATCGGTACGCTAGTACTTACTCGATGCCCATGGCGATGCGAATGATGTAACCGACCAGCATCACAGTGCCAAGGCCACTACACCACAGGATGACAAACCACGCCCACTGCTTTTGCTTGGGGTTTAGAAACTTATCCAAAAACTTATCCACCATCGCTATTGATCATCATCTATCATTACGATCGTGCAATCCAGCACCTCGTCTTAGTACATAGCTTAATACATAGCCTCATGCTGGGCCTTGCCGCGAAATACGTAATAACAATATCCCGTATAGGTCAAGATGAGCGGCAGCATAATCACCGTGCCAATCAGTAAGATCGTCTGAGACGTCGCCACAGCCGCTGCATCCCACAAAGTGAACGCAAAAGGTACAATCCACGGAAACAAGCTAATGCCAAAACCAATATAGCCAAGCAAGAATACCGCAAGAGACAGCAAGAATGGCCGGATTTCCCGGTTTTGCGCACCCAGATCAAGCCAAAGCACCACAAAGATTACCGCAGTGATTAACGGCACCGGCAAGAGATAGAAAAAGTTAGGCGTGCTGAACCACAAATCAGCCACGCGCTCATCTACCAGCGGCATAGAAAGGCTGACGATACCCATCGCCAACGCCACAAAACAAAGACTATACTTCGCCACCTGGCGCGCCCATGCTTGGGTTTCACCCTCGGTCTTCATAATCAGCCAGGTCGCCCCCAACAGCGCATAGCCAAACACCAACGAAAGCCCTGTCACGATGGCAAAACCGTTGGCCCAATCGAGCGGGCCACCCGCAAAACTGCGGCCCTCGACCTCGACTCCTTGGATAAAGTTCCCCAGCACCACGCCTTGCATAAATGCAGCAAGCAAAGAACCCGCATGGAAGGCGATATCCCACAATTTGCGCCCTTGTTCTTCGGACTTGAAACGGAACTCAAACGCAACGCCACGGAAGATCAGTCCCATCAGCATCAAGATGATCGGCAAGTACAACGCCGGCATCAAAATCGAGTACGCCACCGGGAACGCGACGAATAGACCGCCACCGCCCAGGACAAGCCATGTTTCATTGCCATCCCAAAAGGGTGCGATCGAGTTCATCATCAAACTACGCGCGTTATCCGACGGCGCAAAGGGAAAGAGAATGCCACAACCAAGATCAAAACCATCGAGGATGACATACAAAAACACCGCCGTTGCGATCAGCAGGCCCCAGATGAGCGGCAAATCTAGCCAGGAAGAAAAATCAATCATTTCGGACCTCCTTCAAGAGCGGCTTTCGTGACACTGGCACCCAGACTTCTGTCGTAGTACTTCTCACCATCACCGACAGAACTCGGCCCCTTGCCGATCAGCTTGAAAATATAATAAACCCCGGCACCAAAGACGAGGGTGTAGACAATCACAAACCCCAACAGGGTTAAGGCAACCTGCTCGGCGATCACCGGGGACACGCTATCAGAGACGCGGATCGTATCCTGGACGATCCAAGGCTGACGCCCGACTTCGGTGACAAACCAGCCCGCGAGCACGGCAATAAAGCCCATCGGCCCCATTCCCATGCACCACATCAAGAATGCCGGGGTGTCAAACAATCGCTTACGGTAATAAAGCCAAACCGCCGCCACGCCGGTGAAGATCATAGCAAAGCCAATGCCGACCATGATCCGAAAAGACCAAAACACCACTGCCACCGGCGGGCGGTCTTCTTTGGGGACATCCTTCAAACCCGGTATCTCGCCGCTTGTGCTTCCCGTTAAAACCCAGCTCGCAACGCCAGGAATAGCGATCGCAAAATCGGTGGTTTCGGTGGTCTCATTAGGCATACCGATCAGATAGAACGGCTTGTTTGTACCCCGCTCCCAGTTGCCTTCCATCGCGGCCACTTTGATCGGTTGATGCTCTAAAGTATTTACTCCGTGCTGGTGCCCGGCTAGCAACTGAAGCGGCGAGACGAACACTGCCATAATCATAGCCATGCCAAACATAATTTTAGCATGAGGCACATACTTCTGCCGCCACAGGTAATAGGCGGCAACCCCCCCTACGACAAATGCCGTGGTCAGGTAAGCCGACAGAGCCTTATGAAAGAACCGCACCGGGAAAGAGGGATTAAAGACCACCTCAAGCCAACTGGTCGGGTATAAAAGGTCATCGGCACCGATCCGAAAACCCTGTGGAGTTTGCATCCAGCTGTTCGCCGACAAGATCCAAAATGCCGATAACAAGGTACCGCCTGCAACAATACAGGTGGAAGCAAAGTGCATCCGCTTACTCACCCGCCCCCAGCCAAAGAGCATAATGCCAAGGAATGACGCTTCTAAAAAGAACGCGGTCAGCACTTCATAACCCAACAGAGGCCCAATCACGTTACCAACCCGATCGGAGAAAACCGACCAATTGGTGCCGAACTGATAGGACATCACTACGCCAGAGACCACGCCCATGCCAAAACATACGGCGAAAATCTTGACCCACATGCGATAGACCTCTTCATAGACCCTATCGCCGGTCTTAAGCCAGCGCCACTCGACAACCGCGAGCCAACTGGCCAGGCCGATGGTAAAGACTGGGAAAATAATGTGAAAGGAAATGGTGAACGCGAACTGCGCTCGGGCAAGAAAGACGGCATCGAGGGAGTCAAACATAGCGGCGACCTACTTCCGGTGTTGTGATCGTGACTTAGCAAACACCAACCGGAAGACCCAGTCATGGGATGCGGCGAGAAGGCGAAACCCGATAAGATGGTCTGATCTTCAGAGTCTCATACTTATCTACACACCCCCTGCCCCCGGGCGGCCTGCATAGTCGATGATGTTATCTAGACTGCCTCATCCCAGGACATATCATCGGGCTAACAGTGAGAACAGTTGTCAAACGAATTATCAGACAAATTGTCAACAAAAGACCTCTTCGGGCGCCTGTCAGGGCGATATTCCCTCCAGACGTCTTGCGCCATTGATCGCCGTACTCCTTACCTAGATACAACCTCAGGTGCTTTTGGATTGGAACAAACCCTCAAAGCCCCCACAAGACCATGTCCCTGTGGGCGAATTATAGGCCACTCTCAGCGATGATTCAATCCAAATGATCGGTTTGTATCCCCTGGATATAACCTGCGGATTGTGGCAAATCTTTCTCTCAAATAAAGGGCCAGCAAGGGAAACAAGAGTCCACGGCTAAGGGATGGCTTTTTTAGCGCAGTCGGCCTACCCTTTGGAAAGCCAAACAGCCCCTAGGGAGAGATGCCGGAGCGGTCGAACGGGGCGGTCTCGAAAACCGTTGTGCGCACAAGCGTACCGAGGGTTCGAATCCCTCTCTCTCCGCCACAAGGCGCGGCCTTGACCGGTTGTTCATCGTACATCTGCACCCGTTAAAACCACCGCGCGTATCCCTAGCGTGTCCTAGCGAGTGCGAAAAAGTGTCACTTTGGGTCTATAAAAATACCTTGTGTACCTTCGTCGACTTTCTCATGGCCTTTGTGATTATCAGGTAGAACAATAATAACCTTAAATGCGATAAATCCAATATCTTTGAGGTGGTCGTGATACTTCACACGGCCCTAGCCTTATTGGGAGTAACCAGCTAGATCTTCAAGACTGCGCCTGTGCCGCCGCTTCGGCGGCCGTACCAAATGTCGGCATGTCCGCGACCTTTTTACCATGCGCAGCCATCAAAGTATCACGAACATAGGCAATCTGCGCGGTTTCTTCTATAATTTCAGCCAGATATTGTGCCTTCATGATTGTGGCACCAACGCCGATTGTCCCGTGGTTAGCCAGGACAGCAGCTACGATTTTGGGATCACTAAAGACCGGGCTGATCTCTTGTTTTGTTTGCGGGCCGCCCAACGGACTGAGCGGAATAAATGGTATCTGGCCAATTTTCTCGATCGTTTGAACAGTCAGACACGGTATTTCAATACCCGCACTCGCATAACCTGTCGCCCAAGGACTGTGACAATGAACCACAGCACGAATATCTCCGCGCGTACGATAGAGATCAAGGTGAAACTCTAGATCCTTCGATGGTCTATAAGAACTCTCCTCAATGCGCCCATCCAAGTGAACCACTTGCAAGTTTTCCCGCAAGCATTCATTAAAACCAACCCCAGAAGGCTTGATGATAATCGCTTCTTCTTGATCGAGCCGTATAGATAAATTACCGCCCGCGTTAGTTTGTAGCCGAAGATCAAAACAGCGCTTTGCTGCCGCGATCAATGAATCTTTTTGACGATTACGTTCAGCGATATTTTTCATGTCATAACCTTCTTTTCACAGTCTGATTATTGGAACTTTCTATAGATATTAGATGATCAAGTGTATCGATGATACATGCTATGATCGCCTGGTCAGCAATATGTTCTTTGCGAATATGCACTGTCACCTCATCACAAAGCATCTCCTGCATAACTGATAGAAAAACAGCCCGCAACTCTTCGCTTTCGATAATCCCGCCTGGTCGGTCTTGGTGGGAAAAACCACCCATAGGGACGATCAGCGCACGCGGACCAGTGCAAACATTAAGGGCACTGGCCAACTTTTCAGCCATTTGCCGCATCTCATCTGGGGTGAGCTGGACGTGAGTAAAAAAACCGGAATGCTCGTAATGGGGCCGAGTTAAATAGGCAGGTGGGACAAGAGACCTCTCACCAAAACCGATAAAGTTCAGCGCACCGGGCAAAACAATGCGGGGTAACGCGCTGGCAGCTGTAAAGCGATCTGGCATAGGCACATGAGCACCTGCAAGGTGTAGTCGTGTCATCTCGTGAGGGGTCAGATCGATAATGGCATGAAAGGCGCCGATTCGTGCAAACCGGCTAAACGCCGCCCCGCCGTATCCGTTCGCATGAAACACGGTGGCTTCTTGCCCACGTTTTTTAAGAGATGTAATCAAGGGACCGACAGCCCCCTCGGTCGCACCAAGTGCCGTCAGGCCGATCGAGGGATACTCAACACAGGAACCTGCCTTACGCCGGGAATAACAAATACCTGCCATCATCGCGGCAGCATTTTCTAAAACCTCGCGTAACGTCGCATTAAGCCCACAAATATCAACCAGAGTCGGCACCAGAATTATCGAGTTGTCCGCAATGGCGGTGCGCGGATCAAAAGGTAGAGTCGTGACCAGGACTTTGGCGAAAGTGATCGGCAAAGTCCGTAGGACTTTGAGAATAATCTCACCGCTGGTGCCACCGCCCAAGCCAATCACGGCATCTGTACCCTGATCTAAAGCATCGGCGACCTGGCCCAGAGCTTTTGTCGACGTCTCATCTATAGCGCGAGTCTTGGCAGGTCCGTCCAAAATTTTACCCCCTGCGTCAAGCGAGAGATCGAGAATTTGCACACTGACGTCATGATCCTGCAAACACTGGGCAAGATATCTGGCTTCTTCATTTTTAGTCTCCAGCGTCGCAAGGAGAAGAACGGATGAGGTCACAAGGCTTGGTTACCCTTTCACAGCGCCTGCTGCGGTTATAATCTGGCGTGATGCGAATAACGTAAAGGTAATCGGAGAAATCGCTAAGAGCATGCCCGTTACCATAATTACGTCCTACTCCGCGTTAAACTCACTCATCGTGTTTACGATTAAGATGGACACCGTCTCAGTGTTGCGACCAGGCAAAGCCGATGCAAGCAAATACTCGTTCCAGGCAATGCGAAAAGTAACAACTGCCGTAACGCTTGACGAGTCTATCCAGATGTAACTTGGGCATAAAATCGACACGCCTTTTCCGTGATTATTATCTTGTATACAATTATAGAAGTAAATATGCAAAATTGCTAAATTATTGTTACTTATGTATCATGACTTTACCAAGAACAAACAAAGTGCTTTATTTTGAATACAAGAGATTTTCATCGCAAAAACACCCCCCGCACTGAGTGAAGACCTCAAAGTCTCCGTAGCGCAACCGACCTTTTCGAGCAAAAAAATTCATCCATCAGGAGGACCTTTTGACATCAGCACAACGACATCACATGCTCTTGAAGGGTGTTTTTTCTCAAGATTCGGCCGATGCATCAAAAAGTGTGCAAAACCATATGAAACAAGGCTTTCTTGAAATGCTTAAGACCAATTAATAGTATAAAAAGTAATTTTTCTCTTAAAAACATGCTTTTTTATTGTTTATATACAAAAGATATATACAAAAGATAGGTAAAGAAAATACATAAAAGACACGGAGTAGACCATGAATACATACCAAACAAAAATCTATCCAATCAATACCGGCTGGCTAGAGGCAGACTTGGGAACATATATCTTTTGGAAAGGACCAGCTGGAAAAAAGATATGGAATCCCGTCTATTGCCACTACGTGGATACCGGCGACCATAAAATTTTAATCGATACCGGTCTATGCGATGAGAAACGGGCAACCCAATATCATCACAAATGCGATAAACGTGGTTGTTTGCAAGTCCATGAACATCTGGAGCAAAAGCTGGGCGTGCATCCAGACCAGATCGACACTATCATTTTCACCCACTTGCACTGGGATCATGTGCAAAACATGAAGATGTTCAAAAACGCTCGTTACATCGCACCTAAGGCCGAAATTGAAATGGCCTATAATCCGCTACCTTTGTATTATCGAACTTATGAATGCGGCCTTCTCGGCATCGAGCCTGCCTATGCTGGGTGCACCTTTGAAACTATTGAGGATGAGTGCGAGGTCCTGCCAGGGGTTACCATGTTTCACACGCCTGGACATTCAGTGGGCCACATGGCGGTCACAGTAGCAACCAGCATGGGCGATATTGTCGTTGCCGGCGATGCGATCTTTCAAGAGCGCAACCTAGAGCCCAACCCGGATGAGAAGTGGCGTTACTGGGTGCCGGCGCGCTTTGTCAATGCTTATGAAGGCTGGAAATCGGTTGAGGAAATAGACAAACGGGCCGATTACGTCTTGCCATGCCACGATAAGGTCGCCAATGCTCGCTCAGATGTTTTCCCTTATAAGGGCATGCCTCTACGTAAACGGCGACAAGTCATCCCGGGTTATGGATTTTATTTTGGTGATATGCCCAGCAATATGGCCGATAAAGCTGCCCCAGCAATGAGTGAGCAAGAGGCCGATGCCTACATAAAAAGACTCGTAGCGCCAACACCAGATCCTCTTTGATTCTATGACGTAGGCCATTGACTCGCTGATGTAGATTGTAGACACCTACGAGAAATCAAATCAGCACAAGACGCTGTAACATAAAACTTGCCTTTCTTTGTTTCTTAGGCGTTATTTGTGGCAACATTGAAATACAGCATAGGAACTTGAATCCCGATCAGATTGGCCTAGCCTTTCACGGCGCCGGCGGTCATGCCCGCGATGATTTGCCGGGCAGCAAAGAAGGTAAACAGTAATGGTGGAATGACGATCAAGGTGCCCATGGCCATAATTCGTCCCCATTCAACGCCGGTATCGGTAATAAAACCCGCCGCACCCACAGGCAAAGTGCGGGTTGTGCGTCCCGTGAGCAGCAGTGCCAAGATAAACTCATTCCACGCAATACGAAAGGTAAAAATGCCCGCCACGGCATAACCGGATTTCATTAAAGGCATCAGTACGAGCCAAAATACCTGCCAGGGCGTGGCACCATCCACAATGGCCGCTTCCTCCAATTCCACGGGAATTTGCTTGTAAAAGCCAAATAACAACCACACAGCAAAAGGCAAATTAAGAGCCGTATAGAAAAAAGTTAAAACAGCCAAATCATTACTCAGGCCAAAGTTTACGACCATCGCGAAGGCCGGCACTGCAAGTACCGCCGGAGGAACCATACGTACCAACAAAGTGGAATGTGCCACCAGGTGGCGGCCATGAAACTGCGTGCGTGCCAGGGCGTATGCGCACAGACCGCCGGTGAAGAGAGTCAAAAAGGTTGAAGACACCCCTACAATGATCGAGTTCCACAGATAAGTATCGAACTTGCCGCGGGTCATGATGAAGTTGTAATTGTCCATGGTGGGGACGAAGAAAAACCACAATGGTTCTTTTTGTTGCACCAACACGTCATCCTTAAAGCCGGTGGCGACCATGATCCAAATGGGCGCAAGAGAGATGACGGCCAGCACAATAAGAGCGGCATAGTGCAGATAAACAGGCGCAACGTGGCGAACAGGTGAGTATGTCATGGTCTCTTAAAGATCCGATTTTTCTTTCATAGGGTTGCCCATGACCAAAATGCCAAGGCTAAGAGCAAAGACGATGACAATCAGCAACACGGAAATAGCCGACGCATAGCCCAACTGTTGCGTATCGAAGGCCCGGTTATAGATATGCAAAGACAAAAGCTCAGTCGCCCGCCCTGGTCCACCGCCGGTAAGGATATACATCACCTCCAGCGCCCGAAAGATATCAATCAAACGCATCAGCAGCGTAATCAGCAAAATAGAACGAATCATCGGCAGCTTGACGAAAAAAATATGTTGCCACCAGTTGGTACCATCGATTTTGCTGGCCTCCAGCACTTCAGAAGGCAGGGCCTGCAGGCCTGCAATAACGATAATGAAGATGAAGGGCGTCCATTGCCAAATATCGGTAAAGACGATGGCAAAAAAAGCAAGTTGTGCGTCCCCTAGCCACACTTGGGGTTCGATTCCCAGGTACCCTAAATAGTGATTAATCCAACCGATGCGAGCATCAAATAAGTAACGCCAGATTAACCCCACGACGACCGGTGAAACCATCAAAGGCAGAATAAAAATTGTACGGAAAATAGATGCGCCGCGAATCGGTTTTTCCAACAAAAGAGCGAGCGTGACGCCCAAAACCATCTCGATAGAAATTGTCCAAGCACCAAAGCGAAAGGTGACCCACATCGATGTCCACACATCTGGGTCGGTGATCATGCGCGCAAAGTGCCGCCAGCCGACAAAGGGCGCCGCATCAAAGCTGGTGCCGATCTTCCAATCGAAAAAACTCAAGTAGAAGGCTTGAAAAACGGGATAGACCAACCCCGCAGCCATTAAAATAACAGCAGGAAGAATAAACAGATAAGGTGCCAGAACGCGCTGATCGATGCGTGGCGCACTCTGGGTGGTGACAACAGAATAAATAAATTATGACCTTTTTTGCGAAGATGAGCCGCCCGGGACCTTGGCGACATGCACCGCTAAAGCCCCGTGACGGCTCATCAATAAGTTTGACTTACATACGATAGTCGGTCCACACGTAGTATCCTTCACGCTCCATGATGGCCCGCGCCTTTTCGTTGGCGGCGTCCATGATGGGTTTGATCGGTTTATCGGTGGTAATGACCTCCGTCAAGGCTTGCCCCAGTACATCGATGTTGAGCTCATTCCATTCCGGGATCAGTGGTCGCCAGTCGGGATCTGCACAAGGAAGTTGTTCGGCCACGACACTGTACTCGGGGAACTTATCCGCGTTGTTTTCCAGCGTAGAGATGCGCACGGGGTCGCCGCCCAATTCTACCATGCGTTGGTCACCGGCTTTGCTGGTGATGTACTGCAAGAAGAGGAAAGCGGCTTCCTTGTTTTGCGAATTGGCAGGAATGCCGGCGGCAAAACCGCCTGTTTCCGAACCACAACGCGAACCGACCGGGTGTAGAGCAAAGCCGACTTCGCCATCAACTTTGGACAGTTTGGGATCGCGCGACATGGCGGCGATCTTCAGCGTATCCAGATATAGCGCCGCGTCGCCCTGCAAGAAGGCGGCCGAAGCTTCACCAAAGCCAAAGGTGGGAACACCTGTGGGACCCGTTTGCGCGATTTCGCGCATCACCTGGGCAGCTTCAATGGCCTGAGGCGAGTTGATGACAGGATTCCACTTGTCATCAAAAATCTTGCCGCCCAGCGGTGCCAGGTGCAAAAGCCAGCCGGCGGTCACCTGGTGTCCCGTTTTTCCCCGTGAAGTCATCGCCGGCACGCCAGCATCCCCGAGCTTTTTCATGACAGCGCGCAGCTCGTCATAGGTGGTCGGTGGTTCGATGCCGTGCTGAGCGAGAATATCCTTGCGGTAAGCCAAAATGGACGTTTCTGCGCCAAAGGGCAAGCCATACAGTGCACCAGATTTGCCAGGCAGGTAGCCTTTGGCACCACCGACAACGCCGCCGTTTTGCAGGTAGGCATCGGCGATATCGTCGATATCAAAATCGGGATCGACAAGTGCGCCGCTGGTGTAAAACTGGCTCAAAGGGGTCAAAAGACCTTTGGATACGTACTCACCCTTCCACATCACGACCCAAGAGACTACGTCATACTCGCCTTCGGGCTTGGACATTTCCAGCAGTTGGCGATCCCGTAGCTTGAGGTATTGCAGGGCGTCGATTTCCACATTGATGCCGGTTTCTTCTGTGAACTCTTCCACCAGCGTTTCAGCCTTTTGGAAGTGCGAGAGGGCCGGCCAACTGACCACGATGGTGGAACCGGCGTATTTTTCGTACGGATTAGCAGCAGCGTCCCTGGGCAGGCCAAGGCCGCCTACAAGAGTCGCTAGGACCACCCCGGCGAAAAGAGATTTAAGAGCTTTGAACATCATTTAAGGTCTCCCGTTTAAGTGTGATGTTAGATCGCAGCACCGGTAGCGCTGTCGAAGAGATAGATACGGTTGGTATCAAAGTGATAGGTGCCACTTTCAAGGGGCATGGCATCGGGGCCCACTTCCACCGATGCCGTGATGTTTTGCGGACCAATGCGTGCTGCAAGAAATTGGCTGGAGCCGATGTACTCTGCCACATTGACAGTAAGGTTAATCGGCGACAAGGATCCGCCGGCATGGTCGTTGTGGGTGACTGGGCTGGTGAAATGCTCTGGTCGCAGACCGGCCGTAATGCGCTTGGCTTTGGCCTTACGGGCTCGCTGAGCCAGGGCAGCGGGCAAAGGTAGCTCAAAACCATCGCCGCGAATGACCAGAGCGTCTGTGCCCACAAGATCAGCGGAGAGAAAGTTCATCGCCGGGGAGCCGATAAATCCAGCCACAAATAGATTTTTTGGATTGTTGTAGACCTCACGCGGGGAGCCGATTTGCTGAATCATGCCCTTATCCATGATGACAATCCGATTGGCCATGGTCATGGCTTCGATTTGGTCGTGAGTCACATAAATCATGGTGCGCTTGAGTTGTTTATGCAGGATCGCAAGCTCGGTGCGCATCGTGGAGCGCAGTTTGGCGTCCAGGTTGGACAAAGGCTCATCAAAAAGAAAACAATAGGCATCTCGCACAATAGAACGTCCCATGGCGACGCGCTGGCGCTGACCGCCGGAGAGATCGCGGGGCTTGCGCGCGAGATAGTCACCCAGCTCCAGCATATCGGCCGCGCGTTGCACGCGCTCGGTGATTTCTTTTTTAGCGCGCCGCGCCAAGCGTAGCGCAAATGACATGTTGTGGGCCACATCCATGTGGGGATAGAGCGCATAGGACTGAAACACCATGGCGATATCACGCTGCTTGGGCGGCGCAAAGGTTACGTCGCGTCCGGCAATATGAATCGATCCGCTTGAGACCATCTCAAGCCCTGCGATCATCCGCAAGGTGGTGGATTTTCCGCAACCCGAAGGGCCGACAATCACGACAAACTCACCTTCGTGGATGTGCAGATTGAGTTCTGGAACGATGGTCAAATCACCAAAGCGCTTAACCACGTTTTGCAAAACAACCCCGGACGTCGCTTGATTTTCGCTCATGATCCTGCCTCCCAAGGATGAAGCTATTACCGCGCCGGGCCTGTGCTGGCTCGGGCGATGACGGTGGGTGCGTCGGGAATGGTGATGGTGGTGTTCGCGTGAAAATCATGCCCACACACTGCATCGACTGCCCCACGCCCCAGTGCCCTTAGGGGCATACGTACGACCGATAACGCTGGCCGCACGTACGCAGCCAAGTTACTATCATGAACAGCAATGACAGAAAAGTCACGCCCCGCTTGTATGTCCTGATCGTGCAGGTAGGAGAGCGCGCCGATACCGGCCATGACGTTGGCAACGACCACAGCGGTCAAGTCAGGCTGAGTCATGAACAGCCTCTTCATGCCATCGGCTCCTTGGGCGCAGGTGTTGCCGCCGATCCCGGTCATGAGGGGGGTGGGGCTCTCGCCGGCCTTCGTTAGGGCTTCATGCCAGCCTTTTTGCCGGTCATCCGAGAAGGACAAGCTGGGCGACACGCCTAAAAACCCAATGCGGCGATGGCCGAGCTTCAGCAACGCACGGCATGCCAAAGCCCCGGCCTGATGATCCTTCATGCGCATCAAAATGGTGTCGCGGGCATGACCGGACTGCAAGAGCACGGTCGGCATGAGCCGCCGAGCGGCGCGCGCCAGGGCGCGGTCAAGGGCGGTGCCGGCACCTTGCAAAATCAGACCGTCGGCACCACCACCGCCGATCAGACTTTCGATCCGTGATTGGCCGTTGTTGAGGTCCTTCGCTTCACCCAACAGCAAAGCCTTGCCCTGGCTGGCCGCCGCATCCTGGGCCCCGGCCAGAATCTCTGCATAAACGGGATTGGTCATATCGTGCACGACCAGGGCCAAGATCCCCGTGCGTGCGCGGCGCAAAGATTGCGCGCAGGTATTGGGTGCATAATCCATGGCCTTGATCACGCGCTCGACGCGGCGGCGCGTTTGTGCGGTGATGCGCAGGCTCGCGTCTTGGTTGATGATGCGCGACACCACCGCAGGAGATACGCGGGCAGCTTTCGCGATGTCAAGACTGGTCGTCATGGAAGTGCTCGCAAGAGAAGGGACAGGAATGAAAACAGCTGGCGCGAATTAGGCGCAAGGTCGAAGGTAAACTCAAGGATCAAACCAGAGGGCTTGCACCCCCGACGGGCCCGGCTCGACATGCGAGTCATCCACCATTTATACAGGCAAGCGCTATGCAGGCAGGCAACACGCCTGGTTCACCGATTCGCCTAGGCGCGTCTATGAACAGGCACCGTTTTTATCATTGGTAAATGGATTTATCAATGATTATTTCAATTGATAAATCGATTTACCATACGTACAATCTCAGCGGCATCGGCAAAAATAAAAAATAGATGAACGGTCATCGATGATGCTAAGGCTACTTTTTGGCAGTTAAGCACCCGTGGCCCAAGCGGCCTTAGCGTCAAGAACACCCACTCGCCAGCAAAGACACCAATAACGAAGCCAAAATCATGTCCCTACCCTCAGATCAAAATCAAAATCGCTCCCCTGCTAAGGGGGCCCTTGAAGGGATTCGCATCCTGGATTTCACCCAAATGATGCTCGGACCCTTGTGTACTCAAACGCTGGCCGATCTTGGCGCTGATGTGATTAAGGTCGAACGTCCAGGGTCGGGTGACTGGATACGCGCGATGCCCATGGCTGGGAGCCTAGTGGAGGGTGACAGCGCGGCTTTTCACGCCTTTAACCGCAACAAACGCTCTTTGGCGGTGGATTTGAAAAATCCCCAAGGCCGTGAGGCGTTGCTCGCCCTGGCAACACACTGTGATGTGGTGGTTGAAAACTTCCGCTCGGGGGTCATGGATCGCTTGGGTTTGGGGTATGAGGATTTTAAGACCCACCATCCGACGATCATTTACGCCTCCGGCTCGGGCTGGGGATCGCAAAGTGCTCGCGCCAAAGAGGGCATGCCGGGACAAGATTTGCTGATTCAAGCCATGAGCGGTGTGATGTTCAATACAGGCCGTGCCGCCGACCCGCCTACGCCGTGTGGCACACCGGTGGCAGATTTCGCTGCCTCGCAATCGCTGGCTATTGGGATTTTAAGTGCCCTGCTGGCGCGCAACCGGCACGGTGTAGGACAAAAAATCGAAACAAATCTGTATGCAGCAACGCTTAATATGATGGCCCAGGAAAATTTTGCCGTACTCAATCAAGGGCTTAACCTGCAACGCACGGCCTCGGGCCTGGCGTCCTGCTGGAATGATGCGCCTTACGGTGTTTTTCAGACTCGGGACGGCTGGGTGGCGATTGCCATGTGCCCCTTGGATAAACTGGGCGACCTGATTGGGGATCGGACTCTGGCTGATCTTGATGCCTGGCGCCAGCGTGATGAGGCCAAACAACGAACCCAAGTGTGCATCAGGAAAAAAACGACCGACGCATGGATGACGATCTTCAAAGACGCCGATGTGTGGGCGGCGCCGGTACGCACCGCCCGTCAAGCCATGGATGAACTCGTAGCAGATGAGGCGCTGTTGGTGGAGGTGGATCATCCCAAGGCCGGCCCGGTCAAGGCCGTGGCGTGCCCCATTACCATGAGTGAAACGCCCGCGCGAGTGCGGCACGGCATCCCCGCGGTGGGTGCCGATACCCGCGATATCCTGACCGAGTTTCTCGGGCCCGAGCAGGTCGCCCACCTGCATAAAGCTGGGGCTATTTCATGACGAGTGAGCGCACAAAGACGCGGCGCAGTGCGGCGGATCAAAAAAAACTGCATCCGCACCTGATTTTGGAAACCCACGACGCGATAGAAATCCTGCGCATCGATCGGCAAGAGGCACTGGGTGCTCTCAACGATGAGATCATTGATGCCTTGTATGACTATGCAAGCGGCCTTGCCAACCGCCAACAGGCGGTGCGAGTCGTGATTGTGACGGGAACGGGCCGTAGCTTTGTTGCTGGCGCCGACATCAAGGGGTACCATCAAGCCAGCCAGAGCGACTTTGATAACTTCCAGCGCCGTTCGCGGCGGGCCTTTGATGCCCTGGCAAGGACGGCACAGATCACCTGCTGCGCGGTCAACGGCTATGCTCTGGGGGGCGGGCTGGAGTTGGCACTATGCTGTGATTTTATCTTTGTCAGCGACACCGCTAAACTCGGTTTGCCAGAAATCAAGCTCGGCTTGCTACCGGGTGGCGGCGGGACCCAGCGCCTTCCTCGTCTGATTGGACCTATGCGCACAAAAGACCTGGTGCTCACAGGGCGCATGATGGCTGCTCAAGAAGCGGTGGCGTGCGGCTTGGCGTTACAGACCTTTGCGCCTGCAGACCTGATGCCTGGGGTTTTAGATATCGCCCAAACCCTCGCCGCCCAGGCCCCGCTCGCGCTCATGCATGGCAAGCAGGTCATCGATGACGGTCTTGAAACGTCCCTGACCGCCGGCCTCACGCTGGAGCAGCGGGCGTTGGCGGGGCTGTTTGCGACCGATGACGGCAAGGAGGGCATCGCGGCCTTTGTTGCAAAGCGCGACCCCCGATTTCAAGGACGTTAACAAAAAAAGATTTCTATCATGACCGATTCTGTCATTAGCTATCAATCCGGTCCCTTTGCCGTGGTATCCATGGGACTGCCTGGAGATCATGAGGGCAAGACGGCCACGCGCGTGTTTTTTGTGCGCGGGACGGACAAAATCGCCCTTATCGACAGCGGCTTATATGGCGGGCTACCTGCTCTTGAGCAGGCTTTTGAAGAACTTGCGATCACACCGACGGACCTTGACATGCTCCTGCTCACGCATGAGCACATGGATCAC
>JBCCHK010000017.1:0-24616 GCA_039028835.1 Pseudomonadota bacterium | reverse complement strand
GTTTGAGCTGCCGGACGTCCAGCAGCTCGATAAGGTCGTGATCGACGAAGATGTGATCAACGCCGGGAACGAGCCGCTGTTTGTCTACGCCGATCCGGATCAGGAGATGGTCCCCGGTGCCTAAAGCTGGGGACGTTTTTGAACAATCTGCCCACAAGGCTTGAAACCATCGGCGCAAGAACCCATATAGAAGTGATGGGTGCGGCCACCACGATCCATGACAACGAAACTCATGCCGATAACGCATGAAAAGACGTATCGCCGGTATCGGCGACGTCTAAGAGCAACAAAGGACAAAGCGCATGAGCGACGATCATCAGCATGACGAGCAAGACAATCAGGACAACGCCCCGTTGGTCGATCAACTGGCTGATGCGTCTGCTACCGACGATGACGCTTTACAAAAGACTTACGGACTAATCCCTGTCCTGCCTTTGCGTGATATCGTCGTGTTTCCCAGCATGATTGTGCCTTTGTTTGTTGGGCGTAAAAAATCTGTGAGGGCGTTGCAAGAGGTGGTTTCGCAAGACAAGCGGATCTTGCTGGTTACCCAAAAAAATGCCGCCGATAATGATCCTGCTGGTGATGACCTGCATGAGGTGGGTTGTGTTGCCCAGATTCTGCAATTGCTTAAATTGCCCGATGATACGGTTAAGATTTTGGTTGAAGGTCAACACCGGGCACAGATCGATCACTACGAACAGCAAGAACCCTATTTTCAGGCACACATCTCGCCTTTTGAGGAAGAAGCCGACCAGCCGGTTGAGCTTAAGGCGTTACGTCGCACGGTGATCTCACGCTTTGAGCATTATGCGCAGATGAATAAAAAAATCGCGCCCGAAGTTCTCGTTGCCATGGGAGAAATAGAAAGTCCCGGGCAAATTGCTGATACGGTCATCATGCACCTCAATCTGCCGATTATAGAAAAGCAAGAGATTCTCGAAACAAAATCCTTTGCGACCCGCTTAGAGCGTGTCTATGCACACTTAGAAAATGAGATCAGTGTGCTCTCGGTCGAATCGCGTATTCGTCGCCGGGTCAAATCCCAAATGGATAAAACCCAGCGCGAGTATTATCTCAACGAACAACTCAAGGCAATTCAAAAAGAGCTCGGTGATGGCGAAGATGGCCGCGATGAATTGCAAGAGATCGAAGACAAGATCAGCAAGCTGGGGATGAGCAAAGAAGCCAAGGAAAAGGCCACAGGCGAGCTTAAGAAACTACGCAACATGAGCTCGATGTCGGCTGAAGCCACCGTCGTGCGAAACTATCTTGATTGGATGGTGACTCTGCCGTGGAGCAAGAAATCACGCGTGAAAAAAGATATCGTTGCCGCGAATAAAATCCTCGATGAAGATCACTACGGTTTGGATAAGGTTAAAGATAGAATCTTAGAATATCTTGCCGTGCAAAACCGCACCAACACCATTCGTGGGCCGATCCTATGTCTGGTAGGTCCGCCGGGGGTTGGCAAAACATCCTTGGGAAAATCCATAGCCCGTGCGACAGGCAGAAAGTTCGTCCGCATGTCTTTGGGCGGGGTGCGCGACGAGGCAGAAATTCGTGGCCACCGCCGCACCTATATCGGTTCTATGCCCGGTAAAATCATCCAAGGCATGCGCAAAGCGAAAGCCGCTAACCCGCTTTTCTTACTTGATGAGGTCGATAAGCTCGGTACCGATTATCGCGGCGATCCCACCTCGGCGCTGCTGGAGGTGCTCGATCCCGAGCAAAACAACACCTTCAACGATCATTATCTGGAAGTGGATTATGATCTTTCTAACGTGATGTTTGTCTGCACCGCCAATACAGAAAACATGCCTCGTCCGCTGCTAGACCGAATGGAAATCATTCGCATCTCTGGCTATACCGAAGATGAGAAGGTAAAAATTGCCCATCGCCACTTGATCCCGCGTCAGCGGACCTATCATGGATTGCGTAAAAAAGAATGGGAGATTTCCGAGAAGGCCCTGCGTGAGATCATCCGCACCTATACGCGCGAAGCAGGTGTGCGGAATCTTGATCGCGAAATTGCCTCGCTCACCCGCAAGGCGGTCAAAGACATTACCGTCAAAAAACAAACGTCGATCCGGGTCACCGGGCGCAACATCTCGCGCTTTTTGGGGGTCCCGCGTTATCGCTTTGGCCAGATGGAAAGCAACGACTTGGTGGGGGTGACCACTGGACTCGCCTGGACGGAAGTCGGCGGTGAGCTCCTTTCGGTCGAGGCCGTGACGTTGCCTGGCAAGGGTAAGATTATCATCACTGGCAAACTCGGCGATGTCATGAAAGAGTCCGTCCAAGCGGCGGAAAGCTATGTGAAGTCGCGCGCCCTACGCTTTGGCATCCCGTCCGATCTCCTCGCCCAGACCGATATTCACGTCCACGTGCCCGAAGGGGCAACCCCCAAGGATGGTCCCAGCGCTGGAGTTGCCATGGTGACGTCGATTGTCTCTAGCTTGCTGGGAATCCCCATCCGCCGGGATGTGGCTATGACGGGAGAGATTTCCCTGCGTGGCCGGACCTTACCTATCGGCGGGCTTAAGGAAAAACTCCTGGCGGCTTTGCGCGGCGGTCTGCAAACTGTGGTCATCCCAGCGGAAAATGCCAAAAATCTGGAAGAAATCCCAGCCAACGCCAAGCGTGGGTTAAAGATCGTGCCGGTCGAGCATGTCGATGATGTCTTAAGCCTAGCGCTGACCGAGCCGCTCGTGCCCATCGAGGTGGAAAACGCGCCGCCGACGGCTCTGCCGCCAAAGGACAGCAATGCTCCGGCCATCCGCCACTGATTCTCAGGAAGAACTTGCAAAATCCGTTGCGGCGCGTTAAAGAGTCAAGGTCACCCCAGCGTTTAAGGATCCTGTTATGGCCAAAGCTGCCAGCATCAAAGTACGGCTCAACAGCACCGCCGATACCGGCTTTTTCTACGTGACGAAGAAAAATGCCCGCTCGGAGAAGCTGGAGGTCAAGAAATATGACCCCAAAGCCCGCCGTCACGTGATTTTCAAAGAAGGCAAGATCAAATAATCTCTCTTGCAAGGCCGGGGGGATGCCGTTAGGCTGTGGATAGGGATGCTGTAAGTGCTTGGAATCGTGCGATTCTTGTGCGATTGCCTAGCAAAGGTCTTAAGTTCAGCACGTGCGAGCCCTGCGGTCATGAACAGTTCGCCCCTTACAACCCTGCCGATGTGCGCCTTTCCGTTGCAATATCATCCTCGTGCGGGCTGGTGGGGAAGGAGTCTCGGTGGTTAAGCGACTCAATCTCAATCTTAGAGCCCGCACTATGGGTGAGAGGGTCTTGCGGCGTGCTTGGGAAGGTGTGCTGTTCGTCGGTATTGTTCTGACCGTTGCTTTTGGTGCGTTTGAAGGGTCTTTCACACAAAACATCCGTACGACGGTGATCGATGGCCTTGCCCCGGTTTTAGAGGTCATGCACCGCCCCGTGGTCACCACCCGCGAGGCCATAAACGATATTCAGGGCCTTTGGTACGCGCATGACGAAAATACCACTCTGCGCGGGCAGGTTGCGCAGGTTGGTACCCTGCGTCAGCGTGTGCTCGAGTTAGAAGCAGAAAATCAGGCCTTGCGCAATCTGATGAGTTATCGCCCGCCGGGTATGTATCGTTTTACCTCAGCCCGGGTGGTCGCAGATGCCTCTGGCGCGTTCGCCCAAAGTTTACTCATTTCCTTGCAAGATGCGGGGGATATCAGTCTTGGGCAAGCGGTTCTTGGCAACGACGGCTTCATTGGGCGGGTGATATCACTGGGCCGTCATACGGGGCGGGTGCTGCTGGTGACCGACATCAACTCTCAGATTCCGGTGAAGATCCGCCGCACGGGCCATCGTGCCTTACTTGTAGGGGACAACTCGCGCCGTCTAAAACTTTTATATCTTCCCGCCGACCTCACACTCTATCCGGGGGATCAGATTGTGACCTCGGGGCACGGCGGACGGTTGCCACCGTCCTTGCCGGTTGGGGTTATTACCGGGCGCGCTGGTGAGATTGCCTATGCGGTGCCCACTCAAGATCTCTCCCGGATCGAGTACGTTCGTATCGCCCAGTTCCATCTTTATGCCGGTAGCCAGGGGGGCCTGCCGATAAGTTTTGAGGCTCGTTAGTCTCATGCGTGAAGGTATGACCGATGGCATGATGGCGGTTATTCCTCCGCTCATGATGTTATTGGCGATTTTGTTGACGTTGTTGCCGATAAACCTTGGCGAGAATACGACCCCCCATCTGGAAGTCATTATTCTATTTTTTTGGACCATCTATCGCCCCCTGCCGGTTTGGGTGGTCTTAGCGTGTGGGGTGTTGATGGACATCACCAGTGGTGTCGCGCTGGGAGTCTATCCGGCTGTCTATTTATTGACCACAATCGTCGCCCAGCAGCTTATGACGCGGCTTAAGTCTCCTTCGCTGTGGCACCTGTGGGGATATTTTATCCTGGTGCTTGTGATCTTTGTGCTGACCTTATGGCTCATGGTGATGCTTTCTCACCAAGGGTTTGTCGCGTGGCATCGGTCGCAACTTTTTGCTTTGGGGCTCACGGTTGCCCTGTTTCCTTTGTTTGTTTATCCGCTGTTAAGCCTTTTGCGCTGGATGCATCGTCATGGTTATCAACTACAGTCGTCGTGACCATGCCCTAGGGGCGCTTGTCTCGCGCCGAGTGGTGATTGCTGGGGCAGGTATGGGTCTTGTGACTACAGTGCTTGCGGCACGGTTATATCACCTGCAGGTTACCCAAAGCGAACGCTATAGAAAATCAGCCGATGATAATCGCTTTGGGGTTGGCTTCTTACGTCCCAAGCGAGGGACACTCATTGATCGCTCGGGTAAAGAAATCGCCACCGATCAACAGTATTTTGATGCCATGATTATCGCGAACATGGCCGGTGATAACATCGATCAAGTGCTTGCGCGTCTCACGCCGACCTTACTTCTTACATCGGCTGATATTAAGCGTATTCACCACGATATAGGTAAAGCAAAGGGATTTGCGCCAGTACCCATCCGGCAAAATCTTACCTGGGGACAAGTGGCTACCATCAGCATGGAGACCCCTTTTCTACCTGGGGTTTCTGTTGTGGCGGTTATGCGCCGGGCTTATCCTTTTGCCCAGAGCTGGGCGCACCTCACGGGCTATGTTGCCGATGCCACCGAACGTGATGTGATCCAGGATCGTGCCCTTTCTTTGCCGGGCACCCAGGTTGGAAAAAGCGGACTAGAGGCTTTTTACGAGAAACGTCTGCGCGGTAAGGTCGGGCGAATCAGAACAGAAATTAACGCTCTGGGGCGGGTCGTGCGCGAAGTCTCAAGGGAGCCCGCCCAAACAGGAACCCCGTTGCGTCTGACGGTGGATGCGCAACTGCAAAACTATGGCTATGGCCTGTTGAATAATCACAAAAGTGCAAGCGCAGTGGTGATGGATGCGCATACCGGTCAGGTGCGGGCATTGGTGTCCTCACCGTCCTTCGATCCCAATAAGTTTGCCACCGGCATGGATTCGAAAACCTGGCATGACCTCTTGCACCATCCGCAACACCCGCTGGTTAACAAGGCCATTGCCGGCACCTATGCGCCGGGATCGACCTTTAAGCTGGTTGTGGCCCTTGCCGGGTTAGAGGCCGGGGTGATTACTCCGCAGGAGGTTATCTCATGCCAGGGCTATATCGGTGTCAGTGATCGCCGGTTTCATTGCTGGAAAAAGCAAGGGCATGGTCCTGTCGATCTCGTCCAGGCTATTGCTCAATCATGTGATGTTTATTTCTATCAATTGGCGCGCAGGCTCGGCATTGCGCGTATCGCGAAAATGGCTCAGCGATACGGTCTTGGTGAGAGTGTCGGGATCGACTTGCCGGGCGAGCATCGCGGTTTGATTCCCTCGCGCGCCTGGAAAATGGCGTGGCGCGGCGAGAGTTGGCACTTGGGCGAGACTTTGATTACCGGTATCGGCCAAGGCTATACACTCACAACGCCGCTCCAGCTCGCTGTGATGACTGCAGGGATTATCAATGGTGGCAAGCTTCTCACACCCTATATCGGCATCGCCCGCACACCGCCACAAGAGATTGGTGGGTCCAATATTGCGCGCGCGTTGGTTACCCACGCGATGAACGAAGTGACCTCAGGGGAGCGCGGCACGGCGCGCGGGGCGCAAGCGCAAGACCCGCGCTATCGCTTTGGCGGTAAAACAGGAACCTCCCAGGTACGCAGTATTTCCCTTAGTGAGCGTGAGACCGGAGTCTTAAAAGACGATGAGGTACCCTGGGCGTTGCGCGATCATGCCTTGTTTGTCGGTTTTGCGCCGCAAGACGCGCCGCGCCTGGTGGCCAGCGTGATCGTCGATCATGGCGGTAGCGGCTCAAGTGTGGCGGCCCCGATTGCCGGTGCGCTTCTCGGTAAAGCCTTGACGTTAAGCGATCCATGGGATCAGGACAGCGCATGAGTCCGACAACGCAACCCGTGCGCTATTCCACGCCTCCACGTGTCAAAACCTGGCCACAGATTCTTATTCCGATGAATCTAAGGGGCGGGGTGTTGATTTTGTTTGCTTTGGTGATTGGCGGGGTCGGTATGATGATGCAGATTTCTGCTGCTGAGGATCTTTATAGCGACTCGGTTCAGCGGCACGGCGTCCATCTTGTGATTGCTTTTGTCGTGATGATGATGGTCGGGTCGGTCCATATTCGAGTATGGAAGACCATGGCTTATCCGATTTTTATTGTTGCGATTGCTCTGCTGGTTGCGGTCGAGTTTTTTGGTCAAACAGCGATGGGGGCGCAACGGTGGTTATCGTTCGGGCCGATTAACCTACAACCCTCAGAACTCATGAAGGTTGCTCTTATCATGGGGCTTGCGCGGTTTTTATATCGCTACGATCCAGAAGGCTTGCGGCGTTTTATGACGGTTGTTATCCCGGTGATTATGATTGCAGTGCCGGTTTTTTTGGTCGCCGAGCAGCCTGATTTAGGCACGGCAGTGATTTTATGTGTGCTTGGCTTTGGGTTGTTGTTTGCCTCAGGCCTGCGTGCAGGGTTTTTCATCGCGTTGATTCTCATTGGGGCGATGGCCATTCCGCTGGGGTGGAACGTCTTGCGTGACTATCAGCGCGAGCGGATCATTGCCTTTATCAATGCGGATCATGATCCACTGGGGGCGGGGTATCACATTGCCCAATCAAAAATAGCCTTTGGTGCAGGCGGGTTTTCTGGGCGCGGCTTTGGTCAAGGCACCCAAAGTCACTTACAATTTTTGCCTGAGATTCACACAGATTTTATTTTTACGATGCTCGGGGAAGAGTTTGGATTTATTGGCGCATTTTCTTTATTGATTTTCTATGTCTTAGGATGCGCGTTCTTATTATACCTTGGGGTATCCAGTTGTTATAACCAGTTTGCACGTCTTGTGGCCATTGGTGTTGCCTTTAACATCTTTTTATACGTGTCGATTAATGTGGCGATGGTCTCTGGACTGATTCCAGTGGTCGGCGTACCCTTGCCGCTTATTTCTTATGGCGGGACATCCATGATCGCGGTCTTGGGCTCACTGGGGCTTGTGATTTCTGCGGTATCGAGTCCGGCTCAGAGAGAAGAAGACGGATTGTCTTTTTAATCGATTTCATCGACTTAATCGATTGTATTTTTTTCTATATTTTTACCAAACAGCTTGAGAAGTTCTCGTAAGGCTGTGCCTTGTGGACTGGTAAGGTCCGGATCACGCGTCATGATCTCAGCGGCATCATCATTCGCTTGCTGGATGAGATCAATATGGGCGTCTTCATCCACCAATCGCAACAGCGGCATACCACTTTGCCGGGTGCCCAGGACATCACCACCTTTGCGGATTTGCAAATCTTTTTCGGCAATGATAAACCCATCGTTGCTCTCGCGCATGATGTTAAGACGCTCGCGCGCAGGGGCAGAAAGTGGCGGAGCGAAAAGGAGTAAACAATAAGAGGAAACCTCGCTACGTCCCACCCGGCCACGCAGTTGATGCAATTGTGCAAGACCAAAACGTTGCGCGTCTTCGATAATCATCAGGTTGGCATGAGGCACATCTACACCAATTTCTACCACCGTGGTGGCAACCAGAATACGTATCTTACGATCTTGAAACTTTTTCATCACGGCGTCTTGTTCGGGGCCTTTCATCCGGCCATGAATCAAGCCGACCTGATCGCCAAACTCTTTATACAGAGACTCGTACCGATCAGTGGCATTTTCTATCTTATCGCTATCAATCGCAGGGCAGATCCAAAAGGCATGATGATCGGGCGAGTCCTTAAGGGTTCGGATGAGCTCGTTTTGCCGATCAAGACTCATCACGCGGGTGGTAATGGGATGCCGTCCGGGCGGCTTTTCACGTAAGTTGGTGATATCAAGATCGCCATAGGCCATAAGCTGGAGCGTACGCGGAATGGGGGTCGCCGTCATACACAAAAGATCGCATCCTTCGGTCTTGCGCGCAAAAACCCGCCGTTGATCGACCCCAAAGCGATGCTGTTCATCGATCACCGCCAGGCGTAGTTTTTGAAAAGATAATGCTGGTTGGGCGAGAGTATGGGTGCCGATCATCAGATCGATCCTACCCATCGCAAGGTCTTGGTAAATCTCTTCACGTTTTTTGCGGCGCTCGCGTCCGGTGAACAACACAGCACGAATTTCCAGCGAGGCAAGCATAGGCTCGATGGTTTGCCAGTGTTGCCGGGCCAGGATTTCGGTGGGAGCCATCAAAGCTGCCTGTCCGCCGGCTTCTATCGCGCCGAGCATCGCGAGTAAGGCGATGACCGTCTTGCCACTCCCCACATCACCTTGTAGGAGCCGGTGCATGACGTGGGGTTTGCTTTGATCGGCGGTGATTTCTATCAAGGCTGTCTCTTGCGCCTTGGTCAGAGTAAAAGGCAAATTGTGTCGCACCTGCCGGGTCAGGTGGCCGGTGGCTTTAGTCGGATGATTTTCTTGCGCGTGAATGTGTTGTCGGCGGCTGTGGATGGCAATCTGCTCAGCAAGGAGCTCGTCATAAGCCAGTCGCCGCCGGGCTGGATGCTCGGGCGCGAGGGGCGCATCGTTGGTCAAAAGATGCACAGTGCGCACGGCCTGAGCCCAATCTGGCCAATCCTGGCGGCGAGCGGGGGCGATCCATTCGCGCAATTCAGGCAGGCGGGCAAGCACCTGATCGCGGACGGCGAGAAAGCCAAGATTGGTCATCCCCTTCGTGAGCGGGTAGCGAGGAAAGGACATGGCGGCGGTGTCAGCCTTGGCAAGGGAAAGCGTACGATCGGGGTGCACCACCTGCCGCCGGCCACGATAATCCTCGATGGTTCCAAATATGAGATACGTCTCATCCTTCTTAAGGGTTTTGGGAATCCATTGACGCGCATTGCCAAAAAACACGAGATCAAGGCGTGCACCTTGGTCATCGGTATGCACACGGATCGGCAGACGGCGGGACGGGGGAATATTATAACCAATAACACGCACCACCACGGCGACGGGTGCATCGCTTGGAGCTTGTGAGAGACGTTCGTAGCGGGTGAAGGTTTGCAGATCAAAGGGTAGGTGCCACAGGACATCGATGAGCCGATCGCCGCACAGGTTTTGTAGCAAACGGGCCGTCCGCGGCGTGACCTTCAGCGTCGTCAACGGAGCAAGCAGGGTATCGGCGTGAGCAGAAGGGGATGCGGACATGAGAAGAAGGGGCCGAGATTATGAAGAGAGGCGCACGGGCGTGGTTTCATTTGACACGCGATGAGCTGGGCACCAATAATCAATCATTTAATCAATTATTGACTTATGGTACCGCGAGCTTGCGGTGCCGAGAAGAGAGCCCTTGATTTATGAAGATGAAATCACCGATCCGGCTACCCCGGCTTGCGCTATCCATGGTGCTTGTGGGGCTGTGGGGTGCGCCTGTTACAGCGCAAGAGGTACTGGTGCTGGCGCTCGGTTTTCCGCCCGATCACCTGGTCACGGCCCATGTGCACACATGGAGCCAAGAGGTGCGCGCGGCCACAGATGGGCGGGTCGAGGTCCTAATTCCGGCTCATGATTTCATCAAGCCAACGGGACGGTGGGCGGCAGTGCAAGCCCAGGTCGTGGATGCGGCAGTCGTGGATATGCGCGAGAAAGACACCTTGGCTTTTTCTATTGCGCCGCTGATTGTGGCCGACGTGACCGCTGGTGCTCGCGCCTTGTGGAATGTCTACCAAGAGGCTATAACTCCCTCTGCTGGAGAGCCTGATCCTTGGAAGGGGCTGGAGGTTCTGAGTTTGTTTTATCACTCGCCAGGTCATCTTTTTACCACCGGGGATGCAGTGCCGGACAGTGTGGAGTCACTGGCAGCGAGCCCGATGTGGGTCGCGCCAGAGGCCGAACGGTTGTGGGATTCTCTAGCCGCAGATGGACCGGGACTCGATTGGGCGGATGTGACGCGCGGGCTACAAAGTGGCCAAATTCTTGGCTTGGTGGGAGCATCGGCGTCGGCAGTGAGAGAAGCTGGCGCGGGTCGTGATGCCGATTATCGGATCGTTTTTGATCGTTATCTCACAGTGTCGGGGGCGGCATTGGTGATAAATGCCCAGTCTTGGGAGCGCCTTTCCAAGGAGGATCGCGAGGCGATTAAGGCCATCTCGGGCGTGAGTCTGAGCCAGGCAATCGCGACGGCCAGTGCGCAAGAGGACCGCGACGCGCTCGATCAGCTTGAGCGGGCGGGCATGGTCCAAGTGACGGCAGACCCGGTGTTTGCCGAAACCCTTGCGCAAACGCTGGGACAGGGGACACTGTTGACTCGGTTGCGCAGACAGATAGCGCGCGAGGCGGATGCTGGTGTCGCTGCGGAGGTTGCGCCGGTTCTGCCCGAAAGCCAGGGTGAGATTCAGGACGAGCCATCGGACGAACTACCGGAAGAAAACGAAGACCAGTCTTAGCCAGACGGGCAGGGTTCCGCGTCTCTATCTGCGATTTTGATAATCCCACGGGATGATGAGCTTCGCTCACCAAATGTCCCCAGTCTTGCAGCGCGTGACTTTGCTCCATCCGCGAGGCGGTTTGATTCCGTCGCTATCCGCTCTTGTGATGATCCCATGGGATGGGGTGCTTCGCATCCCAAATGTCCCCAGTCTTGCAGCGCACGGTTTTGCTCCACCCCACGGCGGGTTTGACTTGGGCAGACGGAAGATGAACTCCTGGTCAAGGCTTTGCCTTATTAGCCTTTGACGCCGCCTGCGGTCAGGCCTGCAACGATTTTACGTTGGAAAATCAGCACCAGGATCACCAGCGGCACGGTAACGATCACCGAGGCTGCCATAATCGAGCCCCACGGGATTTCGTGCTGGCTGGCACCGCTGAGTAGCGCGATGGCCACGGGTACGGTTCGAGTGCTGTTGGATGAGGTAAAGGTCAGAGCGAATAAAAACTCATTCCACGCCCCAATAAAGGCCAAAAGACCAGTGGTTACCAGTGCGGGCCACATGAGCGGCAGGAAGACCTGCGCGATGATGACCACGGGACTCGCGCCATCGACAATAGCGGCTTCTTCTAGCTCCATCGGTAAATCACGCATAAAGGTGGTGAGCACCCACACGGTAAAGGGCAAGGTGAAGACGGTATAGGAAAAAATCAGTGACCAAGGCGTGTTATGTAACCCGAGAAAACGCACCAACTCAAATAAACCAGCCAACACGGCGATTTGCGGAAACATCGACACCGATAAGATGGTCAACAACAAAAGCCCTCGCCCGCGAAAGGACACCCGCGCCAACGCATAAGAAGCGGTAACCGCAAAGAGCAAAGACAGCACCACTGTGAGGATGGCGACAAAGATAGAATTAAAGATATTGCGCGGAAAAGATCCTTGCTGTAAGACCGCGAGATAGTTGTCCCAGGCAAAGGTGGTTGGCCAATAATCGACCTGAAAAATCGAGGTGCCGGTCTTAAAGCTGGTAACCACTGCATAGTAAAAAGGGAATATCGACACGACGACGATGATCCCGACCAAAAAATAGAAAAGGCTTTGCTTGACGAGGCGCATTAACGGCCCTCCCCAGAGAGGTTCACCCGGCCAAGCCAAATATAGAAAATCACGAAGAGGGCAATAAGCAAGAATAGGAGCGTTGATTGTGCTGAGCCGTAAGCAAACTTATCAAACTCGATCAGGTTTTCTCGCGCAATGACCGACATGGTCTTAGTCGCAGACGAATTGGGTGTGAGCACGTACACCAGATCGAAAATCCGCAAGGCGTCAAGGGTGCGGAAGATAATCGCCACCATCAACGCTGGTCGTACCAACGGCAGGGTAACAGAGAAGAAGACCCGCACGGGGTGAATGCCGTCCACCTTACAGCTTTCGTATATTTCTCGCGGGATCATTTGCAACCCCGCCAGACACAGCAACGCCATAAAGGGCGTTGTTTTCCAAATATCCACCACCAATATCGCTAACATGGCGGTATCGGGCGAGGCCGTCCATGCGATTTTTTCCGAGAGAAGGCCCAGTTTAAGGCCCAGATCGTTAATCATGCCAAACTGATCGTTGAGCATCCATCCCCACATCCGCGCCGAAACAATGGTAGGAATCGCCCAGGGGATTAAAATCGCCGCGCGGACCAAGCCGCGCCCCTTAAACTCGGCATTAAGCACCAGGGCAACGATCATCCCCAAGACGGCCTCAAAGGATACGGAGATGACCGCAAAGCGCACGGTGTTCCAAACAGCGTTCCACCAGCCAGGATCGACTAACGTGCCGCGGAAGATCACACGCCCTGAGGAGAGGGTGCGCCAGTTGAGGTAGTTATCGAACCCCACCCATTGACCACCATACAGGTCTGTTAAACTGGTATCGGTAAAACCAAAATAGATAGTCCGCGCGAGCGGCCAGGCGGCGGTGATGGCAAGAGCAGCGATCATCGGCACCAAAAACCACATGGCCGCACGAATGCGTTGGGCTTGTAGCGTTAGGGGTTGGGAAGATGAGGGCAGCATCTAGCTGCTCGTACCAGCAAGAACGGGCGGGCATAGATACGCCCGCCCGGTCCTTATATTACCAGCCAGAACCTTTGAGGTCTTGTAAGTCTGCTTCCAAAATCTCTAGGCTTTCTTGCGCAGATGTGGTGCCGGACAGGGTGTCGTGCACTGCGCTCCAGAACAAGGAGGAGACCTCGTTATACTTGACCTTGGTGGGCGCAGACGGGCGTGGCACCGCGTTCAGGAAAACGTCCCGCCAGCGCGGAATGATGGGCTGTTGGGCGGCAATATCTGCATCGTCATACAACGAGATGATCGTCGGTAGGTTGCTGTCGTTGAGCGCCCGCTGTTTTTGGGTTTCTGCGGAGGCCATAAACAGGGCAAACTCGATGGCGGCCTCTGTGTTCTCAGAGTATTTGGAGACCGCAACATTCCAGCCGCCCAAGGTGGCCGCAGATTGTGAGCCACCTTCGCCGACAGGCAACGTGGTGACGTCAAACAAACCTTTGACCTGAGAATCGTCGCTGTTGCCAAGACCGTAGGCATAAGGCCAGTTGCGCATGAACACGGCATTGCCCGTTTGCCACACGCCGCGGGATTCTTCTTCTTGATAGGACAGGACGCCTTGGGGTGAGATACGACCAACCCAAGAGGCGGCAACCTCAAGGGCGCGCACGGCGTTCGGGTTGTTGATGGAGATGGTGCCGTCAGCTTCGACGATCTGGCCACCGCCGTGGGACTTAACCCATTCCAGCGCATCACAGGTCAGACCTTCATAGGCGTTGCCCTGCCAGACAAAGCCCCACATATCGGGGTTGCCCGCCGCACGCTCGGCGTCTTGAACTCGTTGGGCGATGGCGGTCATTTCAGACCAGGTGGTCGGGACGCTCTCCCCGTACTTATCGAGCAAATCCTTGCGGTAATACAACGCCGGAGCGTCAGTAAAGATGGGCAATGCAACCAACCGGCCGTCCACCGTTTGCGATTCGATGATCGAGGGGAAATGATCGTTGATCACGCCTGCCGCTGCATCGCTGAGATCGATAAACTGATCGGCCAATTGCGGCGCCCAAATGACGTCCGTTTGATAGACGTCGATATCGCTATTGCCAGCCGCCAGCCACAGACGGTACTGGCCGAATTGATCGGTGGTAGAAGAGGGCATCTGGACGATGTTGACCGTATGGCCTGTTTTTTCTTCCCATGGTTTGACGAACCTTTTTAAGTTCTCAATCGCGTTGCCGGTGGCCCCAGAGACAAAAGAAATCTCAGCCGCAAGGGCAGATACGCTCAAGGCTGCCACGGATACAACAGCAAGCATCGCCGTTAGCGCAGACATAACTCGTTTTTTCATGAAATCCTCCCACTCATGATTGCGGGACTCCCGAGACGGGGTCGCGCAGAATACTAATCATCACATATTTATCGTCATAGCCGCGCTGCTTTGTCAAGAATTGTGCGCATTCAAGACTCGTTTTCGCATGGGAGCACTTTGCCAGCTTGATCGGAGGCAATGCAGGTATCGAGCACCCCTTGAATACGTGCCCCCAGGGCAAAGCTAGGCTCGTCCTGTTGTCCCGCGCGCACGGCGTTGATAAACCGCTCATACATGGTTTTGACCGGCGGGGTTTTGAGCTCTCGCCAGGTGCCGGCGGTCATGTCTTTTTGCCCAAGACAGCCGCGCAGGGTATCGCCTTGGGGGCGCACCACGACCTCCAGACCGCCCTGATCGCCGTGAATACGTAAGCGCAGGTCATTGATATGGCCACTTGCCCAGCGCGAGGCATGCAAGACGGCGAGAGCGCCGCCTGCCATCTGGGCGTGTATAACAAAACTATCATTCGCATCCAGCATGTAGTCTCCGATGCGATCCTTAGGGGCTTTGGCGAAGGTCTTGAGGCGGCATGAGAGTTCGCTAAACGAATCGCCTGCGATGAAGCTGGTAAAGTCCACCAAATGAACCCCTACATCACCAAGCACGCCGCCAGAGCCGTGTGCCGTTGAAAGCCGCCAGAGCCACTGATGATGCTCGCGCCAATCGCCCCACGCTGGTTGGGTTAGCCAGCTTTGCAGGTAGGCGGCTTGGACGTGGCGGACGGTGCCAATGGCGCCGTCGGCCACCAGCTGATGGGCTTTGCTCATCGCAGCACCGTTGCGATAGGTCAAGTTCACCATGCCGATGATGTCGGCCTTATGCGCGGCATCACGCATCGCCCGGGCATCGGTGGCGTTGGTCGCGAGCGGCTTTTCACAAAAGACGTGCTTGCCTGCTTTGATGCAGGCCATCGTTGTGGGATGATGCGCTCCATCGGGGGTCACGTTGGCGACCGCGTCAAATTCACCCCACTGAAGCGCGGCCTTGAGGTCTGCGAAGCGATGCGGGATAGAAAACGTATCGCAAAAAGTGGTCAGCCGTGCGCCATCGACATCGACTCCGCCAACGATCTGCACATCTTTCATGTCACGAAACTGCGCGGCGTGTTGGTTTGCCATCGAGCCGGTGCCGAGCAAAAGCAGTTTGATCTTAGGCAAAACCTTTGTCTCCGTCTTTATGTAGGCGCGGGCCGCGAATTTCTAGCGATTCTGGTGCATCGGGCCTGTTGGGGGCTTGAGTGATATCGGTGGCGGGCGGCTGGGGGTTGTCGGCCCACCACACGGCGTTACGCAGGACCTGGCCGACATGCTCATTATAGAAGGTGGGATAGGTTTCGTGGCCAGGGCGAAAATAAAAAATCTTGCCTGCGCCGCGGCGATAGGTCACGCCCGAGCGAAAGACCTCACCTCCTTGAAACCAAGAGAGCATGACTGTCTGGTGCGGCTCGGGGATAGCGAAGGGCTCTGAGTACATCTCCTCATGCTCCAGCTCAAAACAGGGCGGTAGCCCGGCGGTGATCGGGTGGTACGGGTCGGTAATCCATAGTCGCTCGCGTTCGCCGGCCTCGCGCCAGGCGAGCGAGCAAGGTGCGCCCATTAACGCCTTAAACAGCTTCGAGAAATGCGCCGAGTGCAGGACGATCAGTCCCATGCCTTCCCACACCCGTTGCACCGCGCGGGTGATGGCCACCTCGCTGACATCGCCGTGGGCGGCATGCCCCCACCAGATGAGAACATCGGTTTTCTCAAGGCGATCAGCGGCAAGGCCGCAGTCGGGGTCGGCGAGGGTCGCGGTGTTCACATCAAGGCGCGGATCGGCGGCGAGCAGTGCGGCAATGGCCCCATGGATGCCGGACGGATAGAGCGACGCCACCTGATCGTTGGTACGCTCGTGGATATGCTCGTTCCATATCAGAACGCGAGGTTGCCGGGTGGCAGGATCTGCTTGGTTGGGCATGGCTACCTCCTCATAGGCTAGGGACGCGCGGGGATCGCAGGGATGGTGTGTGCGTAGGGTCTGGATTGTTTACGCAAGTATGATCATCGGCTGGGGATTGTCTATCACCTTTGGGGGGTCTGCAAAAGCACCTTTTTTCTCATGCTATTGCTTTCACTGCTCTATCTGCATCCCCTTTTGCCATTCCTGATCCCTTTTCGTCATTCCTACAAAAGCAGCCCCACGGAGGTTTGATTCCGTCGTCATCCGCTCTTGTGACGACCCCATGGGATGATGAGCTTCGCTCATCAAATGTCCCCAGTCTTGCAGTGCGTGGTTTTGCTTCATCCCACGGCGGGTTTAACGTGTGCACAAGTATGAAGAACTCCCGGTCAAGGCCGCGCCGAAAGCGGGAATCCAGGAGTCACGGGTCCCGATGTAAGCAAAGACCCGCACGGCGAGTCTAACATGTGCAGATGTATGATGAACTCCCGGTCAAGGCCGCGCCGAAAGCGGGAATCCAGGAGTCACGGGTCCCGATGTAAGCAAAGACCCGCACGGCGGGTCTAACATGTGCAGATGTATGATGAACTCCCGGTCAAGGCCGCGCCTTGTGAACAACCTGTTAAAGATACGCCTTGCGATTCATCGAAAAAGAAACGGGTGATCCGTAGATCACCCGTTCAATGGTGCAATTTATGCTTGTTAATTCTAGCGCAAACACCTATTCCTAAGTGATAATATACACCATATTTTGTCCATGGCAAGAAAAAAATACCCAAAGTATGTCTAAAGCGGGTCACTGCCTGGAAAAATAATAATATAAAGAGGAGGACAATCATGACATCTTACCGTTTTGGCTTTGATGTGGGTACCAATTCCCTTGGGTGGGCGGTGCTGGAGGTAGATCAAAAGGGAAATCCGCTCGGCCTCTTGGATGCCGGGGTTCGCATCTTTCCCGAGGGGCGCGATGCGAAAACAAAGGAAACCCTAAAGGCCTCACGCCGCCTCGCCCGTTCGGCCAGTCGTCGTCGGGATCGTTTTATTCGCCGCCGGACGGACCTGCTGGCCGCTTTAACCGATGCCGGGTTATTTCCCCAAGACCCTGCCGTGCGGCGCGCGTTGCAAGACAAGAACCCCCTTGAACTCCGCGCTAAGGCTCTGTCTGAGAAACTCGATCCCTTTGATATTGGCCGGGCCCTTTTTCACCTCAACCAACGGCGTGGTTTTCAAAGCAACCGCAAAGACAGAAGCGAAGAGGTCACAAGTGGCAAGGTCAGCAACTCCGTGGGCAAACTTTTGCAAGATATGGGACTCCTGGAGCCTCCCTTGGATAAAGAAACCTACAAGAGCCTTCCAAAAGAAGAGAAAAAATTCGAAAGACAACGTCAGGCCGAGGATCGGGCAAAGCCATCGAGACCTTTAAGGCGGATAAAACCCGAAGCTACGGCGCGTTTTTATATGAACGCCTGAAAGAGGGAAAGCCCACCCGGGCGCGTCCCACGGCGGACGGTAAACTCTATGAGGTCTATCCCACCCGCGAACTCCTGTGCGATGAGTTCGATAAAATCTGGGAGGCTCAAGCCACGTATCACCCTGAGCTCCTCACGGCACAAGCCAAGGTGCGCATTGGCGATAGAACCATCTTCCACCAGCGTCCCCTCAAGCCTGCGGTACTCGGCCAATGCGGCTTTTTCCCTGAAGAAAAGCGCGCCTATAAGGCGTTGCCTTCCTTTCAGCGTTATCGCCTGTATCAAGAGGCCCATAATCTGACGTGGTCGACGCCGGATGAGAAAAACGAGCTCATCGATCATCCCCATGCCCGCGATGAGATTATCACTCTCTTACGTCAGCCAACGGCAAAAAATGGCAGTGTGACTTTCGGCAAGATGAAAAAAATCTTGAAAAATCTCGATCTCATGGCCGATGTCCAAACGTTTAATTTTGAATCTGAAAAACGGAAAGGCCTGCAAGGAGACCTTACTGCCAATGCTCTACAACAAGAGGATCGCGTGGGGCCTCAGTGGCACGAGTGGTCGCTGGATAAACAGGACGCCTTTGTCAGTTTGTTGCTCAGTGATCTGGAGGACGATCAAGTGCACGCGCGCCTTATCAAGGAGTATGGTTTAACTGCAGCGGCGGCAGAACTATGTATGCAGGCCCCTTTGCCCGAAGGCACCGCGAGTTCGTCGGCTAAAGCCGCGCGACTTTTGCTGGATCTCATGCACGAAGAAAACCTGCGCCAGCCCGATGCCATCGAACGGGCCGCGCAGCGCGATGATGGCTTTATCAATCCCTATACCCGCTCGCGCGAGGGGGAGATTCTATCTGAGCTTCCCTACTATGGTGATGCTTTTGCCGACGGTCGTCATATCATCCCCGGCACTCGCCGCACCGAGGACCAGGGCAATGACCTGAAATACTATGGCGGGATTACCAATCCCACCGTCCACATTGGCCTTAATCAAATTCGCTGGGTGACCAACAGTCTGATAAAGCGCTACAAGCATCCGGTTTCGATTGGTATTGAGCTTGCGCGGGATTTACCCATGGGAAAGGACGGGCGCTCAGAGCTAGAAAAAGAACAGAACGCCAATCAAGCTCGGAATGAAAAACACGATGAGGCATTAAAGGAACACGGGCAAAGAATCAGCCGGGATAATCGCCTGCGCTTACGTTTATGGGAGGAGCTTGAGGATCACTACTGTCCTTTTTCTGGTAAGAAAATCAGCAAAGCAGAGTTGTTTAGTGACGAGATAGAAATAGAGCACCTACTTCCCTATAGCCAGACCTTAGATGATAGCTACGCCAATAAGGTGATTTGTTTTCGTGAAGCTAATCGCCTTAAGGGTAATCGCACACCCTATGAGGCTTTTTCAGACAGTCAAATCTATAGCTGGAATGAGATTTATGCCCGCGCTCAGCGTCTGCCGGAGTCTAAGAAATGGCGTTTTGAGGCCGATGCCATGGACAAATGGCATAAGGGCGAGGGCGGTGATTTTACCTCCCGGCACCTGAATGATACGCGCTATATCGGTCGTCTTGCGCGGGAATACTTAGAATGTATCTGTGACCGACCAAGAATTGACGTGGTCACGGGGCGTCTGACGTCCATCTTACGCAGCCACTGGGGCTTGAATAAGGTGCTGGGGGATGACGGGCAGAAGAATCGCGACAACCACCGGCACCATGCGGTGGATGCCATCGTCATTGCGCTGACCACAAAGGGCATGATCCAAAAGGTCGCTAAGCTCGCCCGGCAGGGGGATGATGTGACCTCGGATCGATTGTTTACCGAGCGTTTACCGGATCCTTGGCCGAATTATCGCCAGGATATTCAGGAGAGGGTGGGGCGCATCATCATCTCCCATCGCGCCAAACGCAAATGGCCACGACCAGGCGCCACCACTGATCGCCTGCACGAAGACACGGCCTATGGGCTGGTGCGCGATATGCCGGCAAAAAAAGGATTCACGAACGTCGTGACCCGCTGGAGTATCGACAAATTTGAGAAGCGTAAGAATGTCGAGGCTATTCGCGATGAACATCTGCAGGGCCTTTTTCTAGCGGAGTATGATCGCGCCGTGGCCGCAGGCGAGAAGGTCGTGGACGTCCTTAAAAAATTTGCCCAGGGTAGGGGCATCCGCCGCTTGCGTATGGTGCAGTCGATGAGGGATCCGATCATTCTCAAAAATCACGGCGGTAAAGCCTATAAGGCTCTTCAGGGAGGCGGTAACTGGGCGACAGAAATCTATGAGATGCCGCCGAGCACGAAAAAAGCGGGTACATGGGTGGGAGTGGTTGTTTCCACCTATCAGGCTAATCAAGCCGAGTTTCGTCCCGGGATGACCGCGCGACCCCATCCGGCGGCGCGGTTGGTGATGCGCCTTCAGATCGACGATTGTCTGCAGATAGAAGAAAATGGCAGAAAACGTTTAGTGCGCGTTCAGAAAATGTCGAAGGGTCAAGTCATTTTTGCGGATCTGCATGAAGCGAACGTGGCTGCGCGAGACTCAAATAAAGAGGACTCTTTTTCTTACATATATAAGACAGCAGGTAGCCTACAAAAATGTAAAGCACGTAGGGTACACATCAGTCCCACGGGCCAGATCAGTTTTGAAAACCGCCGCCGCCGCAATGGCCTAGCCTAGCTGGCTCATACGATGGCGGATCAGATCGTCGAAATTACCCAAACGGGTCATGCCCTTGGCAAGGTGCGCGGTTTCCTGGAGGTCCGCGGGGAGGGTAAGACGCTTGGCAAGGTGCCTTTGGACGATATTCTCGCGATTATCATTGCTGTGCCGGGCTGTACGATTTCTACCGTGCTACTCGATGATCTAAGCCAGCGCAGTGTGCCGGTGGTCATTTGCGGGCGAAACTATCTTCCCACCACCCTGCTGCTTCCCGTCTTGGGCTATGGCCGACAGTTTCAGGTGATGCGCAGCCAGTCCCGTGTGTCCGAACCCCGGCGCAAGCGGGCCTGGCAAGCAATCGTGCGCGGCAAGATTCGTAACCAAGCAACGGTGCTGGAACGAGCAGGGCAAAATGCTACGCGCTTGAATCGCTTAGCCCAGCAGGTTAAGTCCGGTGACCCGGATAACTGCGAGGCGCAAGCGGCACGCGATTACTGGCCGCGCTTGTTTGGCCCTACGTTTCGCCGGGATCGGTCGGCACCTGGGCTCAATCGCGCTCTAAACTATACTTATGCCATTGTGCGAGCGTGCGTGGCGCGGGGGATCAGTGCCGCAGGTTTGCATCCGAGTTTTAGCCTGCATCATCGTCATCCGCAAAACCCTCTTAATCTCGTGGATGATGTGCTAGAGCCCTTTCGCCCGCTAGCGGATTACTACCTCTACCATCATGGCGCGGCGCGGTGGCAGGAAGAGCTGCAGGCCGAGGACAAGGCAGTGTTATCAGCCATCACGATTCTGCCGGTGCCTCTTGCGCAAGAGAGCTCGCCGCTATCCTTAGCGGCGGTGCGGGTCGCCCGTAGTTTAGCGGCCTACTCTATGGGCGAGAGTGATGAACTGCTTTTGCCCCAGTTGCCTGATCCACTGGATATGGCCGGCTATGGTAACCCCGCTTAGCTCGTACCGGATTATGTGGCTGTATGTGATGTTCGATTTGCCGGTGGGCACAAAAAAAGAGCGTAAGCAAGCGACGATGTTTCGTAATGATTTATTGGATATGGGTTTTGTGATGGCGCAGTTTTCCGTGTACCTTAAGTGCTGTCCTTCAGGGGAAAAAGCGCAGGCGGCGGGGGAGCGCGTTCAGCGGTGCCTACCGCCTGGGGGGAAAGTGGATATTTTGACGATCACGGATAAGCAGTATGGGCAGATTCGTCGTTTTTATGGTCAGCAGGCAAAGAAAAAGCCGCCGAAACGGCAACAAATTCACTTGTTTTGATGGATTTTTCGTCCGCGCATGGGGCAAAAAATCCATCAAAATCAAGGAATTACCGGACATCTAGTCTAGCAGATTGGAATAGGTAGCGCTAGAACAACTTAAATATCCCACCTATATAGTCGTTCGGTAGTCTAGCAGATTGGAATAGGTAGCGCTAGAACAACAATTCCAAAATACAAGGACAACCAAGTTCAAGCAAAAAAGCCTTGATTTTCCGCACCTTTCGGGGTATGGTAACAATTGACAACTTGTCCGTTAAGGCGGGTTATGTCGGTTTATTTGGGTACATTTGTTACCATAGCGTTACCATGGGAGGGGCGCATGATATCAAAAAAACGCTTGTCAAGAAGAACGATTGACGCGCTCAAGCCAGGTGCAAAAGAACGTACGGTTTGGGACAGCGAGGTCCGCGGATTGGGTGTCCGTATTCTCCCCTCCGGTCTCAGATCGTTCATCATTTATTACCGTGAGCAAGGTGCGCTGAAACGCAAAACCATCGGCAGACACCCTGATATCACAATAGAAAGAGCTCGTGAAGTCGCTAGGGGGGTGTGGTCAGCGTTAGCGGGCGGCGACACACCATCCATCACCAATCCTGATCGAACGTTGCGCGAGTTGTGGGAGCAATTTGATCGGGACTATTTAGCGCACCACACAAAGCCGGAGACTCAGCGTGCCTACAAGATTGCATACCGCAATCATATTGCGCCGGTCTTTGCCGACCATACCATTGAGCAGATCACGCGCGACCGCCTTGTGCGCTGGCATACAAACATGAATCACGTGCCGATCACCGCCAACCGTGCGCTAATGTTAATGGTGGCTTTGTTCAACAAAGCCAAGCTGTGGGGTTGGACAAGGGACAATCCGGCGGAGGGAATCAAACGCTATAAGGAGGCTCGTAGAGAGCGATATCTTGCCCCTGATGAACTTAAGCGGCTTGGGGAGGCCTTGGCCATGTACGATGCCCTAGGCGGCTCCAAGCGGCATGTGGCGAGATTGGTACGCCTCTTGCTCCTCACGGGCGCACGGCTGAAGGAGATCATGCACGCCCGCTTGGAATGGATCGATGACGAGCGCGGCGTTTTGCGCCTCCCTGATTCCAAGACGGGCGCGAAAGAGATCGTCCTCTCAGACGCCGCCCTTGCGATCATCGATGAGGTCAAGTGTGACCCGGAGCATCGTAGCGCGTACCTGATCCCAGGCAACGCTGCGGCGCGCCGCCGAGGGGGAGATCAAAACGAGGATATCCCGATGGGGACTCCTCAAAAAGCGTGGGCACAATTGTTGAAGCATGCCAAGATTGAAGACTTGCGGCTCCATGATCTGCGCCACACGTTTGCAACGGTCGCGCTTGACCGGACAAAGAACCTTGCGCTTGTTGGTGGCTTGCTGGGGCATTCCCATTCGGCAACGACAGCGCGTTACGCGCATTTGATGGATGACCCCAAACGTAAGGCGGCGCAGGATACAGGCAAGGCCATCGCCTCGATGATTGGCCGTTAGGCGTTCTTTTGGCCGGGCGGCGTGAGAGCACGATCCCCGAACCACCAGACGGTGGCGGTGTTGGCGGCGAACAGCAATGAATGCACCATGTAGGTGATGAGCTCGGTTGCTGGCCCCTCGCTTGAGAGCCAAAGGATAATCGGGGCGGAATCATCCCCCAGTGACGTAATGAGCAGAACGAGGATCACGGCGGCTGTTGCGTTTAGCGCAAGGGTAAGGAACGGCCTAAACAGTGAGCGCACGGCGTTGACCCATCCCGGTACCCCCGACACCGTGACCGGCATTGCATAAGACCCTGTGCGCATCGCGGCATCAGCATCGGCCTGATGGATGCGGAGCTCGTTCTCGGCGTCGCGATCCCCGCGCTCGGTCTCTAGCTGGAGCAAGGCGAGCTCGTGGGATCGTTCCTCGCGGTCGCCAGCAGCCTTTTGTTTACGCTCCAGGTACTTTGCACCCGCGCCAACCACAGCGCCGAGCAGGCCAAACAGACCGCCGGATGCGACCGTTGCTAATCCAGTGGCCGCGGCATCAAAAATCGCCATGCCTTATCTCCTTGTGTTGTAGACCAGATGCGCGGTCGGCTGGTGTCGATGTGCAGAAATGATCCGTACAGGCCAAAGCCGTTGAACCCTGCGCCCCTCGCGCCATCATAAAGCCGCCGCTTATCTTCTTTACGCCAGCCGATCACCGACACGTCAAAGGCGTCGCCATAGCGGTGTCGTGAGCGTACAGCCCCGCCAACGCGCTTGTTGTGGTAGGGGCACCTAAAGGCACTGTTGATGCGCAGAGGGCGTCCTATGCGCCCGCGAAGGGCTTGCAAGCAATCCATCGCCTGGGGGTCAACAGCGAGGCGGTTGCGGCGACAGGGGGCATCAGGCGCACATCCACGACAGGCCACCTCTTCGGGAGCAAAGTTCGGCCAGCGGCGCACCCAATCGCTTACAAGGCGAGCCATGGCTTCACCAGTGGCCATGTTTGCAGGAAGATCAGCACGCCCGCGCCGCCCCAGAACAGCCGCTCCAGGATTTGCAAACGCCGCGCGTGATCGGTCAGGCGAATATCATGTTGGTCGATGCTACTTTTCATGGCTTCAATCCGCCCGGCTTGTAGGCCGTCCTCATAGGTTTTATGGGTCTTGGTCATCGGTTTCTCCATAGTTTCTTTGTGTCGGCCAGCGAGGATCGTTTTCTATATCGGCCTCTTGCCCGTCGAGAATATCGTTCTTAATAAGCCGCGCCGCAATGGCGTGCACTCGCACGTGCTGGTTTGCTGTGCGGGCAAAGGCGAGTACGGTAGGCGCATCCATGGGGACGAGATTGTTGTCCGCATCGATCCAGGCGAAGTCTGTATCGCCGCTATGCCAGCGCACGTTATTAGCTTGCCCGGTACCAGCTTGGATGGCCGCCTGGGCTTGTAAGCCGGTGGCCGTAATC
>JBCCHK010000016.1:0-45057 GCA_039028835.1 Pseudomonadota bacterium | reverse complement strand
ACATGCTCCACCGCTTGTGCGGGCCCCCGTCAATTCCTTTGAGTTTTAGTCTTGCGACCGTACTTCCCAGGCGGTGTGCTTAACGCGTTAGCTTCGCCACCGGACAGTAAACTGCCCGACGGCAAGCACACATCGTTTACGGCGTGGACTACCAGGGTATCTAATCCTGTTTGCTCCCCACGCTTTCGCACCTCAGCGTCAGTTGTGGACCAGTTAGCCGCCTTCGCCACGGGTGTTCTTCCCAATCTCTACGAATTTCACCTCTCCACTGGGAATTCCACTAACCTCTTCCACTCTCTAGCCTACCCGTATCAAGTGCATTTCCCGGGTTAAGCCCGGGGCTTTCACACCTGACGTGATAGGCCGCCTACGTGCGCTTTACGCCCAGTAATTCCGAACAACGCTAGCCCCCTCCGTATTACCGCGGCTGCTGGCACGGAGTTAGCCGGGGCTTCTTCTGCAGTTACCGTCATCATCTTCACTGCTGAAAGAGCTTTACAACCCTAGGGCCGTCGTCACTCACGCGGCATGGCTGGATCAGGGTTTCCCCCATTGTCCAATATTCCCCACTGCTGCCTCCCGTAGGAGTCTGGACCGTGTCTAAGTTCCAGTGTGGCTGATCGTCCTCTCAGACCAGCTATGGATCGTCGGCTTGGTAGGCCGTTACCCTACCAACTACCTAATCCAACGCGGGCTCCTCCCTTGGCGATAAATCTTTGCTTACCGGCCACCATAACCAGCAAGAACATACGGTATTAGCAGCCGTTTCCAACTGTTGTTCCGTACCAAGGGGTAGATTCCCACGCGCTACTCACCCGTTCGCCACTAAGGACATCCTGCAAGCAGGAGCCTTCGTTCGACTTGCATGTGTAAGGCCTGCCGCCCGCGTTCGTTCTGAGCCAGGATCAAACTCTCCAGTGTTATCTAGACGAGTGCAGCTCCGGACAACGCATCGTTTTTCCCAACGCTTTGTTCCTAACATGACGTTAGAAACGTTGCGCTGGAGAAAAAAGTTGCGTGCCGTCGTATGCGTATTATCTCGCTCGATTTGGTGACCTTGCATCAGGGGCAAAGCAAGCCTTGCCAATCCCGATGATACCCCTGGTAAGGGGGCCTAAGACTCCGGTCACGCTTTAGCTCATGCTTTAACGCTCACGCGATAAGGCATTACCGGTCTTGCTTAGTCAAAGAAACCAAATGAAAGCGTATCAATTCGCTGGTACGAGGCACCAACGCTGCCCGCACATTTCTTCCTACTTCACCGTGTCAAATAGAGGCGTTGTCTGCACCCGCGCGAGAACAGCCACGCACGCCCCTCAAGGCGTTTGGCTGAGCACAGACACAATTAAAGACACTTAAGCAAAAACACTCAAGCCCAACGCCGGGGCAACAAGGCCCCGATGGTACGCGCTCACAATCAACAAAGAAAAGCGAGCAACCACCTGCCCCGCGCTTACACGCCGGGATCATACCGCTGCGCAGGCTAATACGCCCAAGGATAAACCCAAGGAGCATCGATCAAACGCCGCAGGAAGGACCAGTTATAGCCTTCCCCTATCCAGAGTCAACTGCTCGATGACCCTATTATGCTAATAATCTGGATAATCGTCAAAAAAGTCACGTTTTTGAGCCTGTTGTGCCACGCATCCGTGCGTTAATATCTCTTCGTCCGATGCAAGCCTTGCTAAGAAGACGACACACTACGACAAATGCTTTGGCTGTTGCTAAACCAACCATCGGGATTATACGCCTTCGCGACACTCTTCAAACGAGGAAGGTTCGTTCCAAAATAGAGGGTTAAGGCATCTTCCAGGGGCGGGGTGCTCGGGTCTGTGCTCCCGATATCGATATCGGGGTAATTGAAATAGCATCCCTGCAGGTCTGTGCCCGAGGGAGCACCACCGGTTTGCTGATAGATGTTTTTATAAAGATCTCTGATCCATTGCACATGCGCTTGTTCCAAAGATTCATCATTAAACTGCGGCCCCTGCTTGGTTTCCCAATAGGTCTGATACTGCATTTTGGCAATCGATGATCGCTGCACGATGGCTGTTTCAGCCGGCGCAATCGTATTAATCTTCCCGCCATAAGCGTCTATCTGCATTAACGAGCTGGACATATCAACCGGCGCGTGGGTATCAGGGCGGGTGACATTCGCTGTGAGACCCTGATAGGCCGCCTCCAGCATTGTCGTGCTGAAACGGGCCGAATGGTACGCTGATTTGTATTTCCCATGCCTATTAGGCCCTGAGCCGTTGAGAATCTGAACGCCCTCTAGGTAAGTGTAGATATGATCTGGACCCGGATCACCAGCGTGATGGGCGGTTTCAATCCCTAAGGCGCGGGTGCGCGCGATGTAAGGGTGGCCTTGTAACGTGCAATCCCGATCGCTCAAAGGCGCAATATCATTGGCTCGGCGGGTGAGATCCGCAAGACGCTCTCTCCTTTGCTGAATATAGTCCTGCAAGGGGATATCGTTGTCTGGTCCGTAGGAATCGATTTCGACAAGGTTTATCGTGCCACCGTCTTTATGATAGCCATGCAAAATACCCGCCACGTTCCATAGGGTTTTATCTTGATTACAGTACTGATCGAAAAATGTGTCATTCACAATGGCGTTGAATTGATCTTGCGTTAGGGTGACTTCTTTCGAACCGCCCGCATACCAATCCCAGGCCAGGATGTTAACAAAGAGATAGGATGGTGATGTAGGCAACGCCTCAAGAGCAAAATAATACCGAGTAATCATCCCAAACTGGCCGCCGCCGCCACTGCGAATGGCCCAAAACATATCCGCATTGCTATCAGCAGAGCAGGTGGACCGTGTAGGGCCTTTGACGGGATCCACCACAATGACATCGGCCGCGGTAAGATCATCGATGGTCAGGCCGTACATTCTGGAAAAATATCCATACCCCCCGCCGGTAATGTGACCGCCAAGGCCAACGGAATAGCACGACCCGGCGGGCATGGTTTTTTGGTAAACATTGTTCAAAACGCGGTACATATCCCAATTGTTGTATCCAACATCGAAATACACCGTTTCCACACCGCGCATTGTGAACGTGCCATAGCTTCTGAGTCCTGTGAGGTCGATGATGGCCTTTGTGGACGAATTATAGACAAAACCCTCATAACAATGTCGTCCGCAGGTGATCTGAACCGATTTCGGATCATAGCGCTTGTCAAATAAATCTTGCACGTTGCTGAGGGCTTCTTGGGAGCTCGTCGGACGATAAACAACAAGCTGATCATCGTTCGCAAACCAACGTCGATTAAAGCCCTGGCGATCACTGAGGGTGGGTGTAAGGAGTGCTGTCATGATGGATCTCTTAAAGAAAATTAGATAATTATGCTGTTTAATACATATTTTATTCTTTATAAAATTATATTTTGTTCTTTTTTATCAAGGCAAAAATATCACGGTATTCCTTACAAAGGACCCCAAGCACCGCCCCCGATGGATCAAAAAACCTCGAGTCCCAACCTGGGAGCTCCATTGACTCACGTATGGTTATCCGCTAGCTTTCCTACCCATGACCTTCCCTAGGAGAGATGTTATTCCATAATAAGGTAATATTATTAGAGTTCTATGCTTCATAAGCCTCCTACGTCCTATGATAATTGTCATAGGACAGCCACCCAAAAACCATCATCAAACACACCTGCCTGCCACAAGGCCTTTATGACCCTGTGCACTGCACACAACAACGATACGAAAATCATATAAGGGAGTTCGATATGACTATTTCTTTTTCCGCTGGGCTTGGACGGATCACGTCCGCCCTGACTGTTGCCCTCATGGTGACGGCCCTTGCCCTGCCGGCGCGCGCTGATACCGTCAACGTCGCTATCATCGGTGAACCCGACACCTTTGACCCCATGATGTCCACCAAGGACGTGGTGAGCATCGTTACCCAACATTTTGTGGAAACGCTCTACACCTTCGATGGGTCTTGGAGTGTGGTACCCTTGCTCGCCCAATCGCTTCCTGACATTAGTAATAACGGTAAAACCTACCGCATTGCCTTGCGTCAGGGCATCGTCTTTCACGACGGCTCTGCCATGAACAGTGCCGATGTGGTCGCCTCGCTCAATCGCTGGCTGACCGTCGCGACTCGCGGCAAAGGCGTGGCTGATAAAATCGATGAGGTCGTCGCGACCGGAAGCCATTCGATTGAAATCCGGATGAACGAGGCCTATTCCCCCCTCTTGTCGTTGCTGGCGTTCTCTAACTCTGCGGCGGCCATTTACCCCGAAGAGATTCTTACCGGGGACACCATCGACCAGGTGATTGGCACCGGCCCCTATCAGCTCGTCGACCATGTGCCCGATCAATACATTCAAATGGCCCGTTTTGATGATTACGTCTCGCGCAGTGAACCATCCAACGGCGCGGGCGGCACGCGCACCCAAGCGCCGGATGAAATTCGCTTTCTGCCCGTGCCCGACCCCAACACCCGGGTCGAGGGTTTGCTGTCCGGCCAGTATCACTTTGCCGATGGTCTTCCGACCGAATCCTATGGCCGTATCGATGGGGCGTCCGGCGCGGACCCCGTTCTGCTTCGCCCCTTTGGCTGGCCGATTTTTGCCATCAACCACAAGGCGGGCTTGCTCACGGATCTCAACATTCGCCAAGCCCTACAAGCGGCTCTACCCATCGATGACATGCTCTTTGCCGCGTTCGGCGATGAGAACTTCTTTGTGGTTGATGCACCGCTCTATCCTGAAGGATGGGCATGGCGCAATAACGCCGGGGTCGAGTATTACAACCAAAACGACCCGACCAGAGCCGCTGGCCTTCTTAAGACGGCCAACTATGACGACACGCCCTTGCGTATCTTGACCTCGCGACAGTACGAGTTCCACTTCAAGATGGCCGAAGTGGCAAAAGTCGGCTTGGAGGCTGCTGGCTTTGCCGTGCACATGGACGTGGTCGACTGGGCAACTTTGGGTCAACGGCGCAATGATCCGGCTTTGTGGGATATTTACATTACCCACTCGCCCTTCCTGCCAGAACCAGCTCTTACCAGTCTTTATGCGCCGACCTCCCGGCTTGGTTGGAAAGAAAAGGAAAAGGACGACATCTTAAACAACTTCACCACCCAGACCGACCCTGCCGCGCGGCGCGACCTCTTTGCGCAGCTGCAACAAAAAGTCTTTGAGGATGTCGGCTTTATCAAGATCGGCGGCTTTAACGCGCTGATGGGAAAAAGCTCCGATCTGGATGGGGTAGCGCCCTCACCGTGGCCCTTTTTCTGGAATGCAACGTTAAACTAACGTAAAACAAACATATGAAAGATACGCCGGGGTAAGATATGGTTTTCTATACTCTTACCCCGGCGGGCCACATACATTTGTCTGCAGCCTATGACATCTTATCTACTTCGCCGGATTTTTGGCCTTCTTGTTGTCGTCCTCATCGTCCTGACCATCGCCTTTATTATTGTAAGGTTAGCGCCGGGTGATCCAGCAGCCCTGATGCTGGGGCCAGAGGCCACCCCTGAAGATGCTGTTGCCTTACGCGCCCAGCTTGGCCTTGATCGGCCTATTTTTCTTCAGTATCTAACCTTTGCCGCCAATGCCGCGCGAGGCGATCTGGGAGATTCTATCTTTTTTAATCAACCGGTCTTACATGTCCTTGCCGCACGCGCTGAGCCCACGATATTTCTTGCTCTTTTTTCCCTCCTGATTGCGTTGGTGATCGCAACGCCCATTGGGATTTATGCGGCCTACCGGCGCGGGTCTTGGCTCGATCAAATTTCTATATCCACCGCCATGCTTGCCGCATCGGTACCGAGTTTCTGGACCGGGCTGATGTTTCAACGCTATTTTGCGACTGAACTTGGTTGGTTTCATGCGGCGGGTTACGGCGGTCCTGATGCCACCTTTATCGAGCGTATGAGTTACCTTATCTTGCCCTCAATCGTTCTTGGTATCGTCAATTCTGCCCTTATTTTGCGTTTCACCCGCACCTCGATGCTGGATATTCTTGGCGAAGATTATATCCGTACGGCGCGCTCCAAAGGTATGAGCGAGCGTCGCGTAATCTTACGTCACGCTCTGAAAAACGCGGCGATCCCCATTATCACGGTCATCGGCCTGACCTTTGCCTTGCTGGTGTCGGGGGCGGTGGTCACCGAACGGGTTTTCAATATCCCTGGGATGGGCAACCTGGTGGTCTCGGCGGTGTTGCGCCGTGATTATCCGGTCATCCAAGGCACGCTGATTGTCGTTGCGACCCTTTATGTGGTGATTAACCTTCTGACCGATCTTTGCTATCTTTTGATCGACAAGCGGGTCCGTTACTAACACCATGGCCTCCGCTGCCCCCCTCATCGAGCCGAGATTCATCGATCTCCTTCTCTCCCGTCGCGCCGTTGCGGTAGCTTTGGTGGTCTTGCTCATTGTCTTGGCGGTGTGTCTTTTGGCGAACCTGCTCGCCCCAGAAGACCCGATGAAAATGTCGGTCCGTCAACGCCTTACTGCTCCGGGGGGTGACTTTTGGCTCGGGGCGGATGCCTTTGGCCGGGACGTGCTTTCTCGGCTCCTTTATGCGGGACGCGTCTCGTTAGGTATCGGTGGCGGGGTGGCGTTGCTCTCTTCATTGATTGGCATCTTGATTGGTTTGTGCGCAGGGTTTTTTCGTCATCTCGATGGCCTCTTCTCGCGCCTGATCGATGCGATGATGGCCTTTCCTGATATTTTGCTGGCCATTGCGCTTGTCTCGATTCTTGGGGGCTCAATCGTCAATGTCATGATTGCCTTATCTATTGTCTATGCGCCGCGGATCGCGCGGATCGTGCGCGCTTCGACGCTGGTGATTCGCGAATTGCCCTACGTCGAGGCCGCCCACGCTTTGGGATCGAATACCTTCGTCATCATGTACGATCATGTCCTGCGCAACATCCTTTCCCCCATTATCGTGCAAAGCACCTTTATCTTTGCCTATGCCATGCTCGCGGAAGCGGGCTTGTCTTTTCTCGGTGTCGGCGTCGATCCCGCAACACCGACTTGGGGGACAATGATTAATGAGGGTCGGCAGTATATTGACCAAGCAGCCTTTTTAATTCTGTTTCCTGGGCTCGCAATTTCTATATCGGTATTGTCACTCCAGCTTATTGGCGACGGATTGCGCGATGCGATGGACCCAAGACTTGCAAAAAACCTATAGAAAATGGCATTACACCTCACCAATTTTCAACCCCTATCATTGGGCTCCAAGCCCGATATGATTGCTATCGATGATGATGGCACGATCGCCCCGGGCGCGATCAAGGGCGCACAGACCATCGATTGTGAGGGGTGCTATCTCTCTCCTGGTTGGTGTGATTTACACGTCCACATTTGGCATGGCGGTACCAACATCTCGGTGCGTGCGCACCAAGCAGGACGTGCCACCGGCGTGACGGCCATGGCTGATGCCGGCTCCGCGGGCGAGGCAAACTTCATCGGATTGCGTGAGTACGTCATCGATCCCAGCGAGGAAACAATCCGCGCCTTTCTTAACATCGGCTCTATTGGTCTTGTTGCGTGCAACCGGGTTTCCGAATTGATCGACATGCGCTCGATCAATATCGATAAAACCCTAGCAACAATAGAAAACCACCGCGATGTCATTTGCGGTGTGAAGGTACGCGCCTCGGCGGTGATTTTAGGCGGCTGGGGTATGACGCCTGTCAAAATCGCCAAGCATGGGGCGCGCGTTGCAAACCTGCCGTTGATGATTCACGTCGGCGAGCCCCCGCCACTTCTCGATGAGATTTTGGATATCCTAGAGCCTGGTGATATCATCACGCACTGTTTTCACGGCAAAACCGCCGGCGCAATTACCGATACGGCGGCTTTGTTCGAGCGGGTCCGGCAACATGCGCAAAGCGGCGTGGTGCTGGATATTGGCCACGGCGTTGCTTCTTTTAACTTTGAGGTGGCGCGCCACGCCTTGGGGGAAGGGCTTTTCCCCGACACCATTTCGACCGATCTACATCTGCGCAACATAGACGGCCCTGTCTATGACATGGCGCTCACCCTTTCTAAGTTTTTAGCATTAGGGATGCCCCTTGACGCGGTTATCACGGCGGTCACCCGCCGACCTCGCGCGATCCTCGGGCTTGATAGCGGGGTGGCCGCTGGGGGGCGGGCTGACTTTACCGTTTTCAGCCTTGACGATGCGAACGAGCAAGTCCTGGATAGCCAAGCCAACACCCTCACCCTGGATCATGTACTCGCCCCGCGCCTTACGATCATGGGCACCTCCGTTTGCCCAGCCGAGCGAAGAAAACCGCAAAAAACGATATGAGCGCGCCCCTTCTTACCATCGAGAATCTCAGAATCGCTTTTCGCTCGAAATACGGCACGGTGACAGCCTTGCGGGACGTGAGTTTTAGTCTAGCAAAAGGCCGTACTCTGGCCCTGGTCGGCGAGTCCGGCTCAGGCAAATCGGTCTGCTCGCTTGCGGTGATGGGCCTGCTACCCAGCAACGGCACCATCGAAAGCGGGACGATCACCTATCACCCGCGCGAAGGCGCACAACGCGCCCTAGAGACCTTGGACGCACAAGCGTTCCGCGCCATCCGGGGCTCTGAGATATCCATGATCTTTCAAGAACCCATGTCATCGCTCAATCCGCTTTTTCCGATTGGCGATCAGATTGGCGAAATGCTCCTTTTACACACCGACTTGGATCACGCGGCGCGCCAGCGACGAGTCTTGGATATGCTCGAACTGGTAGAAATTCCCGCCGCCGCGTCACGTTTGCATGCTTACCCCCACGAGCTTTCCGGCGGTATGCGCCAGCGAGTTATGATCGCCATGGCTATGATTTGCTCGCCAGCTTTGTTGATTGCTGATGAGCCGACCACGGCGCTGGATGTGACGATCCAAGCCCAGATTCTCGATCTCATGCGCCGCCTTCAAGCCGAGCTTGGCATGTCGATTCTCTTTATTACCCACGACATGGGTGTCGTGGCAGAAATAGCGGATGATGTCGCCGTGATGTACGCCGGTGCCATTGTCGAGCGCGCGCCTATTCGTGTCACGTTTGCCCAGCCGCGTCACCCCTACACCCAAGGCCTGTTGCGTTCGATCCCCCAACGAGATTCGAAAGATCGCCTGATTCCCATCCCCGGCACAGTACCCGCCCTTCATGAGATGCCGCCGGGATGCGCTTTTGCGCCACGCTGCGCTCTGACTGATCGCGCCTGCGCGTCCCCCGTATCGCTTGAACAAAAGACGGCGGGTCATCATGTGGCCTGTCTGAAAGTGCCCGCCCGTGTCTGAATCGCTCGTCAAAATTCGTGACCTTTGCAAGTCATTCGCCACGCCTCAGGGTCTCGTGCATGCGCTCAAGGATGTCAGCTTTGATATTCCGCGTCATTCTATCACCGGCTTGGTCGGGGAAAGCGGATCAGGAAAAACCACCCTCGGGCGAACATTACTTCGCTTGATCGAGCCCACCTCCGGGGACATTTCTTTTGACGGCATTGCGCTTAATGGGCTCGATGCCAGGGCCATGCGCGCCATGCGCCGGCGGATGCAGATTATTTTTCAAGACCCCGTATCCTCGCTCAATCCACGCCTTAAAGTGAGCGCGATCATCGGTGAAGGGCTCCGCGCTCATGGCATCGACAACCGCCAGGCGCGAGTCGCGCGTTTGCTAGAAGAGGTCGGGTTACAACCCGATCATATGCATCGTTTCCCGCACGAGTTTTCTGGCGGCCAACGGCAAAGGATCGGCATTGCCCGCGCCCTTGCGGTCGAGCCTGAGTTCATCGTCGCCGATGAGAGCGTATCCGCGCTCGATGTTTCGATTCAAGCGCAGGTGCTCAATTTGTTGCTCGATCTACGCGAGAAACATAACTTTACGCTTCTGTTCATCGCCCATGATCTGTCCGTGGTGGAATACCTGTGCGATCAAATCGTGGTGATGTATCTGGGGCGGGCTGTAGAAATCGCGTCCGCGCAGGACCTCTACCGTCGCCCCTCGCACCCTTACACTCAGGCGCTTTTGTCCGCCGTGCCTATCCCCGATCCGCAAAAAAAAGCGCAGCGCACCCTCTTGCGCGGCGACATTCCAAGCCCTCTGTCTCCGCCCCGCGGCTGCGTTTTTCACACCCGCTGTCCGCTCGCCGATCAGGCCTGCGAGGCGGCTTTTCCGCCTGCCATACGCGTCGGCGAGCACCACATCACTCACTGCCTCAAGGTCACAGGAGCACACGCAAGATGAAACCCTCACAAAAATCCCAAGTTCTCTCGCAAAGTCCCGAAACGAACCTGACCAATTTGGGGATTCATCTAAAAAAGCCCCCTACGCCCATTGGCACCTTTTGCAACGCCAAACAGGTCGGCGATTTGCTATTTGTCTCCGGGCAAGGGCCCGTCGATGAGCGAGGCACCCTACGTACCGGTAAGGTCGGGGACGACGTCGATCTTGCGGCCGCCTGTGCGCACGCGCGCCTGGTCGCGATCAACATTCTTGCCACGGTAAAAACGTTTTGCGGGAGTCTCGATCACGTGGATGGCGTGGTCAAGCTCATGGGTCTTGTCAACGCAACCTCTGACTTTACCGAGCATCCTAAAATTATCGATGAGGCCTCACGGCTTATGTGCGACATTTTTGGCCCCGCAGGCGTACACACCCGGACGTCTTATGGTGTGGGCTCTTTGCCGAATAACATTACGGTTGAAATTGACGCGATTTTTGCGTTACGGCGGGACTAGATGTGGGCCCTGTCTGATGCCCGAGCGCCCGTTCGACCCTACGCGCTGAGTCCTGCACATGTTTTATGAGCTTGTGACGGTTTTGTTGCGCTTTTTGTTCAGAGAGAACGACCGACATGGTCAACACACACGCCCCAGTCATGTCGCGAATGGGGGCCGCGATGCAGGCCACCGCATACTCTGAGTTGTTGATCTGAATGGCCACGTTGGCCTCAAAATCTATCCGCGATTGCTCGGCAAGGGCCTTCGGGTCGGTCTCGGCCATCCCCGTGACCGACGGTTTGGAGACAGCCTTAAAGGTGGCGATGCGTTGCGCTTGAGTCAGATGCCCGAGCAGCAACCGCCCCGAGGCCGTCCAGTTAAGGGGGACCCGTGTGCCCACATCTGAGGTGACGCGAAAATGACCATCACCATTCGCCATGGCCAGCACGATCATGGTGTCATCGTCTCTGCCGCAGATTTGCACGGTCTCTCCGGTGCGCTTGCTGAGCAGTTTCATTTCCCGCCGGGCTTGGGCGAACATATCCATATGGGCGCGATAAACAAGACCATAGCGCATAAGGCGCGGCCCCAACCAAACGAGCGACTCCTCATCCCGGGACAGCATATCCCGCCCAATCAGCTCCTCGATCAGACGGTAGGTGGTAGACAGGGGCGCACGCGTGACTCGGGCCAACTCGTAGGCCGTCATCGGTTTCTGGCTTTCGGTGAGCGCGTCCATGATCTGGAGTGCCCGGTCTATGCCGCTGGTGCGTTTGCTGGACGTTTTGAGCATCGTCGCATCATATCCTATAATGCCGTCATTGACACGATTTACCGACCGAGGCCCTGATGCCGCGCCCACAAGATCAGCAAAACGAACAAAACACCAAGCAAAACACCATGTGGGCATGGCATGACGCCATGAAGGTGCGACGGGTCATCAATGTCTCAGGCACCATGACCGGCCTTGGCGCCTCGGTCCTCTCCCGCGACGTGCAAACGGCCATGGCCCAGGCGGGGGCGAGTTTTGTGGATATGCACGCACTGCAAGCGCGGGCCAGTGCGGGCATCGCCCGCCTGACCGGCGCCGAGGCGGGCTTTCTTACTGCCTCGGCAAGTGCGGGGATCTCCCTTGCCATCGCTGGCTGTATGACGGGGCTGGACGCCGCCCGCGCCGAGGCTTTACCCGCTGATCCCGGCGCAAAATCCCACGTGGTCATCCAAGCAGGCCATCTGTGTCACTACGGCGCACCGGTTGAGACGGCCATCCGCCTTACAGGCGCAAGCCCCCGGGCGATCGGCCAGTCGACTCATGTGATGGATCATCAATTGGCAGGAGCCCTTTGCGAGCACACCGCCGCCGCGCTTTATGTGGCGTCCCACCATGTGGTGCATTATGGGCAGATTCCCCTCAAACGTTTCGTTGACATGTGTCATCGCGCCGACGTCCCGGTGATCGTAGATGCGGCTTCGGAATACGATTTAACCGGATTTTTAGCCGCAGGGGCGGACCTTGTGATCTACTCAGCTCACAAGTTTTTAGGGGGACCAACCGGCGGTATCGTCGCCGGGCGACGCGAGGCGGTACGCGCCGCGTATCTGCAAAATATCGCGATTGGTCGGGGCATGAAGATCGGTAAAGAAAGCATTGCCGGGGCGATTGCGGCCATCCAGGCCTGGCAGACGCGCGACCATCGCGCAGATTACCAAGCCTATGGCCGCACCTTGCGCACCTGGCAAGCTGCTCTTCAAGATCTTGCTGGGATCAAGACGACCTTAGTGGACGACCCGACAGGCAATCCCCTCCAGCGTTTGCAGGTCAATATCAACCCAACCCAAGCAGGGGCGACAGCAGCAGAGTTCGCCCAAGCCCTGGCCGACCAAGACCCGGCGGTGATCGTGCGCGCCCATGAGATCGACCTCGGGTATTTTCAGCTCGATCCGTGCAACCTTCTTCTCGGTCAGGAAACCCTGGTCACCGACACCCTTGGCCGTGTGCTCGGCGATCCCAAGAGCGTCAGAAAAGATGATGACATGCCCTCTCGGCTCCGTAACAAAGCGGTGGACAGTTACCTGCGCTGGCAAGGACACACTGAAGCGAAAACACCTGCCACAGGCTGATGACAGGCCGCATAGGGATTCTGGCAACAGGGCCGGGGCGCGTTTTTTACCTTGACCCGCCGCAAAAACCGCCGCTATTGTGAATATCACGGGCGGCCGTTGCGACGGATATCATACAGACATGAGTATTTTTTCCCATCGGTACTTTACCGGACGGTCTTTTGTATGCGCCTCTTCGCTTGTCATCAGACCCAAACGCGGACGTTTTGTTGCCCTCATCACAGCTGTGGTGCTGGTGATGCTGGTCTACGTCACCCAAGGGACCGACGCCAGCATCCAAGACCCAACGCCAGAACCGGGCATCGCGCCCACGGCCACCCTAGCCGCCCTCGCGCCGCCGACGATCGAGCCGGTACCAGCCTCACGCCTTGAGCACCACACGATCACCGCGCAAAAACGCGACACCCTGTCCTCGATTCTGCTGGATCACAACCTCTCCGCCGAGGAGGCCCACATCGCCGCCGACCAGATTGCCCAAGTCTGGAATCCCCGCCGCCTGAAGGTCGGACAAACGATCCATCTCACCACCCTGGTGCCCCTCAACGGGCCTCACCGCCTACAAGAGATGGAAATCATCATCGATCCCGTCACAGTGGTCTCGGCCAAGGCGCTACCGCGTGCGCAAAAAACTGAGGATATCCCCGGCGCCCTAGAGGTTGAAACGCGCACCATCGAACTCGATAGCCACCTCTCTATAGCGTCCAGTACCATCGAAAATAGCCTCTTTGCTGATGCGGATGACATTCCTCATGCCGTGTTGGTGGATGCCGTCCGTTTGTTTTCCCACGTGGTGGATTTTCAGCGCGACATTCACCCGGGCGATCAGTTCGAAGTCCTCTACCAGCAAGAGACCTACCCTGACGGCACCCCCGCGCGAACCGGCGCGATTGTCTATGCTCACCTCACCATCGGCGGCAAGCCCTTATCGATCTATCGCATGCCCTTTGCGGACTACACCGATTACGTCGACACCGAGGGCAAGAGCGTCCGCCGGATGCTGATGCGCACACCGATCGATGGCGCGCGCATTTCCTCGCGTTTTGGCATGCGCCTTCACCCGATCCTAGGCTACAACAAGGCCCATCGCGGGGTGGATTTCGCCGCCCCGACAGGCACGCCGATCTATGCCTCTGGACACGGCACGGTGATCTGGGCCAAGACCCACGGCGCCTATGGCAAGGCGATTGTGCTGCGCCACAACGCTGAAACTAAGACTCGCTACGCGCACCTGTCTAAAATTCTGGTGCGCCCGGGCCAGCGCGTCACCCAAGGTGATGTGATCGGCCTTGTAGGCTCTACGGGACGGTCGACGGGACCGCATCTGCACTATGAGGTGCTCTTAAAGGACAAGCAGGTCGACCCCATGAGCATCGACGTGCCGGCTATTGCCCCACCCCTCAGTGCCAAGCAAAAGCAGCTGCTGGCTGACCTGGTGCAGTCGGTAGACCAAGCCAGGCAACTGATTGCCGCAGCCACCCCAGGCCCGACCGTGCTCGAGAACCCGCAACCCTCTCTCGCGTCGGTGTTGCCCGCTGATTGATGATGACCGGCCTATGGTGACCCAAAGGGGCCGGCCCCTCTCATCGCGGGATCGTCCCGTGGTCACCATTGGCAACTTTGATGGTCTGCATCACGGTCACCGCGCCGTGATCGACCAAGCGCGCCACAAGGCCGATCAGGTCGGTGCGCCCCTGGCGGCGTTGTTGTTCGATCCCCATCCACGGGCGTTTTTCTCTCCTCAACAAGCCCCCTTTTTGCTCACGGATATCGAGCACCGGTGCACCTTGTTGCGCGACGCGGGGGTGGACAGCGTGCTGATCGCACCTTTTAACAAAGACTTTGCCCGGGTGCCTGCCGAGACTTTTGTGAATGACTTTCTCGCCCAGCGTCTGGGCACGCAGGCCGTGGTGGTCGGTGCCGATTTTCGCTTTGGTCACCGTGCCGCGGGCGATGGCGCGGCCCTGCAAGAATGGGGGCGTGCCAAAGGGATCGACGTTGAACTGGTCGCCAAAGCAAGGGAGGATATGGGCAAGGAGGACGACGGGGGCGAGGTTTTTGCCAGCCGCCGCATTCGTGCCGCCCTGCGCGAGGGCCGGCCGGGGCAAGCGGCACGTGCACTGGGGCGGGTGTGGACGATCCGTGCGCGTGTCGTGCGCGGCGAACAGCGGGGGCGCACCTTAGGTTATCCCACCGCCAACCTGCCTTGGCCCAAGGACATTGTGATGCCCGCTTTCGGCGTTTATGCGGTGCAGGTCACCTTACCGGACGGAACGTTGCGCGAGGGCGTGGCGAGTTTTGGTGTGCGCCCGATGTTTCCTGCGCCACCAGCCGCCGAGGTGTATCTGTTTGACTTTACAGGCAATCTTTACGACCAGATGCTCATTGTTCATTGGCATACCTATCTGCGTGAAGAGCAACGTTTTGAGGATATAGACGCGCTCAAGAGCCAAATGGCGCAGGATGTCCACGCCGCCCGTGCGGCGCTCGAGACACCTTTTGCGCGTGAGGACGGCTGAGTCTATGTGCGGGATTGGCGGGATCATGATGCGCGAGGGGACGCCCGAGCCTGCGCAGCTGGATGCTCTCTCTGCCGCTTTGGTGCACCGCGGCCCCGATGGCGCAGGCGAGGTGCAGGCGCCTGGTGTGGGCATGGTGCATCGCCGTCTGGCGATTGTCGATTTGCCTGGCGGCGATCAACCTTTCTATCACGGCCAAGACGCGCTCATCGCGAATGGAGAGATTTATAACCATCGCGAGGTGCGCGAGTCTCTTGCGCAAGACGGTGATCCTTGCACCACCCAGAACGATTGCGAGCCAATTTTACCGCTTTATCAGCGTGACGGGTTGGGCTTTGTCGATCGGCTACGCGGCATGTATGCGTTGGCGATTTTTGACCATAAGCGCAAGCAGGTTGTGCTTGCCCGCGACCGGTTTGGCATCAAGCCGCTTTATCTATCTGCCACCGAGGCCGGGGTTGCTTTTGCATCCGAGCCTGCGGCCTTGTTGGCCTGTGGCTGGATCGAGCGACAGGTCAATAAAGCCGCGCTGGCAGGTTTTTTTCGCGATCAGCGGGTCGTCGGGCGCGGCTGTTTGTTTGCCGGGATCGAGCGGGTGTTGCCCGGTGAGGTGATCGTGATCCGCGGCGGGCGCATCGTCCAGCGGGAGCATCGCCCGCTCACCCCGCCGCTTGTCCGTGAGGCGGACCTTATAGCATTGGATGCATGTCTGCGCGAGACGGTACGGGCGCACCTGATGGCGGATGTGCCGGTGGGCACTTTTCTATCCAGCGGGATCGATTCATCAGTTCTCGCCACCTGTCTTAGTGCCGAGACGAACGGAACAAACAAAACGGGCGAAACGGGCGACACACAAGCCCATCGCACCTATTGTATCGGCTTTGCGGACCTGTCCGTGGCCGATGAGCGGTCTGCCGCCGCGCAGCTGGCGCAGCAGGTTGGCCTTGCCAGCGAGACGCTTACCTTTACCGAGGCAGACTTTTGGCAGTATCTACCGCGTATGACTCGCGCGATGGATGATCTGGCGGCGGATTACGCCTGTTTGCCTTTATTGAAGCTGGCCGCGCATGCAAGCGAGCATCACAAGGTGATCCTCACCGGCGAGGGCGGGGATGAAATGTTTGCCGGCTATGGCCACTATCGTCGGGGCGGGCTTAAAATTGTGCGTGATTTTCTTCGTCAGTTTTGGGGAAGAAGTAGAAAACTATGGTTTTTACATGTCGATATATCACCTGATCCTAAGATAGAAAAAAAACCTTACGAATCTTTGAACGCATTACACGGAAATAGACAAAAACACCGTCATTGCCGCGAAAGCGGGAATCCATCGTCCGGCTTTAGCAACACGCACGGCGCTTACTCAAGGCCACGACCAGCCCAAGGCACGCCCCTGCAGGCGCGGCAAATGGCGGACATCACGGGCCGCTTACCTGAGGTGTTGCTTACCAAGCTGGATCGATGCCTCATGACCTATTCGGTAGAGGGCCGGGTGCCGTTGGTGGATCACCAGGTTTTTGCGTTGGCTATGGCCTTACCGGATCGCGCGAAGGTGCGCGGACGGATGGGCAAGTGGTTGTTGCGCCGGTGGCTGGCGCGTTATCAGCCCAAGCTGGCCATGCGGCGCAAGAAGGGCTTTACCGTGCCGATCCGGTCGTGGCTGGAGGCGCGGCGGCCGGCGTTGGTGGCGACGTTGCGCGATCATCCGGGGCTTGGCGACATCGTTACGCCGTCGGCGTTCGAGGTCTTTGCGCACAAGCCGCTGGATAAGCACCGGGCGCAGGACCTTTTTGCGTTGCTGTGCTATGCCTGTTGGTTTGACTGGCATATTACCGAGCGCGACCCTGCAGTGTGGCTTTCTAGGGTTGCTCCGAATCATTGACATATCGAGCCCCATACTACCTCTCACTGGTTGCGCCATCTCCTGGATTCCTGCCTTCGCAGACATGACAAGGCGCGACCTCGCGGCGGGTTGCGAGTGCTGGGTGGAGTGGCGTATACATGATTGTATCTTGCACAAGAGTCCGAGGATCAACAACGCGCATCAAAACAGGAGCGAGATCATGGCCAAAGACCTAAGCCCGCCGCCGATTGACAAGACCCCGGCGCAGTGGCGGGCGCAACTCACGCCCGAGCAGTTTCAGATTACCCGCAAGGCGGGCACGGAGCGGCCTTTTACCAGTCCTTTGCTTAAAGACGAGGGCGCGGGGGATTATGCTTGCGTGTGTTGTGATGCGCGGTTGTTTGGCAAGGGCGCGAAATTTGACAGCGGCACGGGCTGGCCGAGTTTTTATGAGCCGATTGCCCCCCAGGCCATTGCGACGAGGGAGGATCGCTCGATCTTTTCGGTACGCACGGAGGTGCTATGCGCACACTGTCATGCGCATTTGGGCCACGTGTTTGAGGATGGCCCAAAGCCTACAGGCCTGCGCTACTGCATCAACGGCATCGCGCTTAAAAAAGCCCCCACGTAAAAGCGCCATCAGGGAGGGAGGCCCCTATTATGACCGAAGCACAAAAACAAGAGTTAAAAAAACGCCTGTGGGCGGTGGCCAACATCCTGCGTGGCCGGATGGATGCGGATGAGTACCGCGATTATATCTTAGGCTTTATTTTCTACAAGCATCTATCGGAGAAGATTGAAGACTACGCGAATAAACTTTTGCGCAAGGACAAGTTGGCTTTTACCGAGATTAAAGAACGGACTGCTGATGGCAAGGCATACCTTAAAGCTCTTGAGAAAAATACGGTGGAGGGGATCGGTTATTTTCTACCTCCCTCGCGACTCTTTAAGACGATGGCAGAGCGTAGCGGGCTAGAAAAAGATCCCAAGAGTTTTATTTTAGATGATCTAGGCAAGGTTTTTGAGACTATTGAAAAATCTGCACGCGGTACAGACTCTGAAGGTGATTTTGATCAGCTGTTTGAGGATATCGTTTTAGACAACAGCCGCCTGGGACGCGATCCTAAAATGCGCAACGATATTATCGGGCGCATTCTTAGGGAGCTAAACGGAATTTCCTTTCGCCAGAATGAGGCAAGCGGGGATATCTTGGGCGATGCTTATGAGTATCTGATCGGCGAGTTTGCCGCCGCTGCGGGCAAGAAGGCCGGGGAGTTTTATACCCCGCAGGAGGTCTCTACCGTCCTCACGCGCCTTGTCTGTTCTGCGAACGGTGGCGTTAAAAAACGTCTCAAGTCTGTTTATGATCCCACCTGCGGCTCGGGCTCGCTGTTGTTACGCTTTGGCCGAGAGGTCAACGAGGTTGGCCAGTATTATGGCCAGGAGATGAATCGCACCACCTACAACCTGGCGCGCATGAACATGATCTTGCACGATGTGAGCTATCGGGACTTTAACCTGCATTGTGATGACGTGATCCGGCACCCGGCGCAAGAGTACTTTGATGAGCGGTTTGAGGCGGTGGTGGCCAACCCACCTTTTTCGGCCAAGTGGTCGCCGTCCCAGGTGTTCAAAAATGATGATCGTTTCAGCAGTTTTGACCTGCCGCCGGCATCCAAGGCGGACTATTGCTTTGTTTTGCATATGCTCCATCACTTGGCCGATAGGGGCATTATGGCGGTGATTTTGCCGCACGGGGCGCTGTTTCGCGGTGCGAGTGAAGGACGGATCAGAACACAGCTGATCGAGCAAAAAAACTGGCTCGATGCGGTGATCGGCCTGCCCGCCAATGTCTTTTACGGCACGTCGATCCCCGTGTGCCTTTTGGTGTTCAAAAAATGCCGAGAGGCTGAGGACGATATCCTGTTCATCGACGCAAGCCAGGGATTTGAGAAGGTACGCAATCGCAACATCCTGCGTGATGCGGACGTGGATCGGATCGTCGATGCCTACCGGGATCGTAAGGCGCGCAAACGGTTTGCCCGCCCGGTACCATTGAAAGAGGTGGCGGCAAATGATTTTAATCTGAACATCCCGCGTTATATCGATACCTCCGAGCCGGAGGAGGAGATCGATCTTAAGGCTACCGCGCAGGACCTTAAGAGGATCGACAAGGATTTACAGAACAACGCAAAAGAGATTGCGGCGTTTTGCAAAGAGCTGGGGATCGCGCCACCGGTATGAGTGCGCGCAAGCCTTCCGGTTCGATGAAAAACACCCCCCGCTTGCGATTTCGCCGCAACGGCGGTACTCCCTTCCCCGACTGGGAGGAGAAAAAACTGGGGGAGATTTTAGATTATGAGCAACCTAGTAAATATATAGTAAAATCGACTCAGTACGATGACAAATATCCTACCCCGGTTTTAACACCAGGTAAGACATTTGTTTTGGGAAGAACGGATGAACAAGATGGGATTTTTTCAAAAGGGCTACCTGTTATCATCTTTGATGATTTTACTACAGCTATCCAATTCGTAGATTTTGATTTTAAGGTTAAATCATCCGCAATAAAAATTCTTAGAAAGAAGGATTTATCATATAGTATAAGATTGATATACGAGCTTATGAAGCGTGTAGAATTCATCGTATCAAAACAGAAAAAACGACATTGGATATCAGAATCACAGTATGAGATTATCACCCTCCCCCATCCCGACGAGCAGAAAAAGATCGCGGATTTTTTGGCGGCGGTGGATCGACGGATCGACAGCCTTAAAGACAAGCGCGCGGGTCTTCAGACCTACAAGCGCGGCATGATGCAACAATTCTTTAGCCGCAACATCCGCTTTCGCCGCAAAAATGGCCAACCCTTCCCCGATTGGGAGGAGAAAAAACTGGGGGAGGTGGTGAAGAAGATAACAGAAACTTCAATCTATGCTGAGAAAAATAAACCTCTTCCCTTAATTGAACTTGAAAATATTGAATCAGGAACCGGTAAAATTCTTCATATAAGCAACGCACACAATAAAAAAAGCCTTAAGTGGTCATTTAAGAGTGGTGATGTGCTTTTTGGGAAATTACGCCCTTACTTAAAAAAGTTTGCAAATCCAAATTTTGATGGTATTTGCTCTTCTGAGATATGGATTTTTAGAGGCATTTCCGTCTTAAATTGTTTTTTATTTTACATTGTGCAAACAGAGGAGTTTTTGAAAACAGCAGATCAATCTTCTGGCTCAAAAATGCCACGGGCTGATTGGTCTATCGTCGGTCAAAAACATTTTGATATCCCCCATCCCGACGAGCAGAAAAAAATCGCGGATTTTCTCACCGCTATCGATCACCGCATCGATTTGATCGACAAACAAATCAGCCAAACCCAGGCCTATAAAAAAGGCCTGATGCAACAGATGTTCGCCTAATGCCCATCCAATCCGAAGCCCAGCTCGAAGCCAATCTCATCCGCCAACTCACCGAGCAAGGTTACACCCGCGCCATCATCAAAGATGAAAAAGACCTCCTGGATAACCTTAAAAACCAGCTGGAGAAACATAATAAAACCCGTTTCTCAACCGAAGAGTTCGACCGCATCCTCAACCACCTCGATAAGGGTAATGTTTTTCAGCGCGCCCACACCCTGCGCGATCATATGAACCTGGTCCGCGATAACGGCAACAAAGAACATATCCAATTCCTCAATACCCACCACTGGTGCCGCAACCAATTTCAAGTCACCAACCAAATCACCCAAACCGGCGCCCGCAAAAACCGCTACGACGTGAGCTTGCTCATTAACGGCCTGCCACTGGTGCATATCGAGCTTAAACGCCGCGGCATGGAAATTAAGCAGGCCTTTAATCAAGTGGGCCGCTATCACCGCCAGTCCTTCAAAAGCGGCTACGGCCTGTTTTCCTATATACAGATTTTTGTGATCTCCAACGGCGTGAATACCAAATACTTTACCAACGACCACAAGCAAAACTTTCTGCAAACCTTTTGTTGGACAAATCAAAAAAATAAACCCATCAACAGACTCGAGCTTTTTACCGACACCTTCCTAGAAAAATGCCACATCGCCAAGATGATCTGCCGCCACATCGTCCTGCACGAAACAGAAAAAAGACTCATGGTGCTCCGTCCCTACCAAGTCTATGCGGCGGAACGCATCATCGAGCGAGTGGAAAACACCCGCGGGCATGGCTATATCTGGCACACCACTGGATCGGGTAAAACCCTCACCAGTTTTAAGGCTGCGCAAATTCTTTGCGCCATGCCCGAGATCGATAAAGTCTTGTTTGTCGTCGATCGCCTCGATCTCGATTACCAAACCATGAGTGAGTTTAACAACTTCCAAAAAGGGAGTGTCGATGAAAGCACCAATACCAAAAAACTCGTTAACAGCTTTGCCGACCCTGAGAAAAAACTGATCCTTACCACCATCCAAAAACTACACAGCGCCATCAAACCCGATGAAGGGAAAAAACGACCCAACAAACACAAAGCAGCGATGGCCCCCTGGCGTGATAAGCGAGTCGTGTTCATCTTCGACGAATGCCACCGCTCCCAATTCGGTGACACGCACCAAAATATCACCAAGCACTTTGAAAATGCCCAACTGTTCGGCTTTACCGGTACCCCCATTTTTGCTGACAATGCCGCTAAAGGCATCATCGGGACATCAGGGACGCGGCTCCGCACCACCGCCAATCTATTTAATAAATGCCTGCACCGCTATGTCATCACCGATGCCATTCGTGACGATAACGTCCTACCATTTTCTGTCGAGCACTGGGGGAAACTCAAGCGAAAAGACGGCACCCTTATCGATGAAGAGGTCCCAGGGCTCAACACCAAAGAGTTTTTCGAGAGCGATGACCGTATCGACAAAATTATTGATAGGATCATCAAAATCCACAACCAAAAAACCCACGACCGCGCCTTTTCCGCCATCCTCGCAACCGGCAGCATCACCGCTGCTTGCAGTTACTACGACCGCTTTAAGGCTCTTAAAGACGCCGGCAAGCATGACCTGACCATCGCGACCGTCTTTACCTCTCCCGTCAACGAGGATGACAAGGACGCCGACGGCCACCTACCAGCAGAGAAAGACCCCGCCATCGAAGCCCCCGCCCAAGGAAGCTCTGCGCGGGAAAAGATGGACGGCTACATAAACAGCTATAACGCGCAGTTCGGCACCTCTTTTAATACCAACACAAAAGGCGGCTTTTATGGCTATTACAAGGATATCGGGCGGCGCATTAAAAGTATGGATAGAGAAGATTTTGACCCAAAAAATCGCATCGATATCCTAATCGTCGTTTCTATGTACCTAACCGGCTTTGATGCAAAAAAACTCAGTGCCCTGTACGTGGATAAAAACCTGCGCTACCAGGGCGTGATTCAAGCCTTTTCTCGGACAAACCGAACCTTCAACGCGCAAAAATCTCACGGCAACATCGTCTGCTTTCGCAACCTTAAGAACGCAATCGATGAGGCCTTGCGCCTGTTCGCTGATGAAAACGCCAAGCAAACCGTCCTACTAGAGGATTACGATACCTACCTTAAACAATTTGCCAAAGCGGTTAGTGCTTTGTTACAAATCGCACCCACAGTAGACAGTGTTGATGAGCTGACGGATGAAAAAGCACAACTCAAATTCATTCGCGCCTTTCGTGAACTCATGCGCATCCTCAATACCCTAAAAGGCTTTATGCAATTTAACTGGCAGGACCTTCCTCTGCATAAACAGCAATTCGAAGATTACAAAAGCAAATATCTAGATCTTTATGACATCATTCAAAAAACAGAGCATGAAAAAGCCTCCATCCTAAGCGAAGTGGATTTTGAGCTAGAACTCATCCGCCGTGATGAGATTAACGTGGCATATATTCTACGCCTGCTCACCGAGGCTCACAAAGGACGTGCCGACAAGCGTGAAAAAACTCGAACGCACGTCCTCAGTCTTTTGGCAAACGAGCCACAGCTCCGTAGTAAGCGCGAACTAATCGAAGAGTTCATTACCCAATACTGGGATGATATGCCCGCCGCTCAAGACCCCGAAAAAGCATTCAAAGCGTTCTGGGAAAACCAGCGCACAGACCAACTTGCTCAAATATGTAAAACAGAGGCACTCAAGCCCGATGCCGTCGACCGCCTCATCGACCGATATCACTTTAATGGGCAAAAGCCCTCTGGCGATGCCATTGTCGCCACCATGAACGACGAGCCCCGACTGCTCGAACGTGAGGCGCGCATCAATCACGTGCGCAAAAAAATCATGACCCTGATCGACATCTTTGATACCGACCCGCCCTAAACCGTTCCCATTATTCGCATCCTCTCCTGTCATTCCCGCAAAAGCGGGAATCCATCTCACGCCCGTCACAACCCTCTCGCTGGTTGCATCCCCGGCTAGGCTGGTTTTTTAGCCACCAACACACCGCTTACTCGGGACCGCGCGTTGGTGACCACAGTCACAGATATAGACGGAATCGAACCGCCTCGCGGTGGATTCCTGCCTACGCAGGAATGACGAAAGAGGGGGCAGGAATGACAAGGACCCGAAAGACACATGGCACAAGACGGTGTTTGTGTTTATTGCCGCACGATGCCACCGAGCGCCCATCGCCCCAGGTTGTCACCATGCCCCTATCGCGGTACCTTTTAGGCTGTTCGCCACCCTCATAACCCCCTAGCCTATGAAACTCTTTATTCCCACGGAAACCGCCGCCGGTGAGACTCGCGTCGCCCTCAACCCCGATGCCGTCAAAAAACTCATTGCCCAAGACCATGACATGACCGTTCAAGCCGGTGCTGGCGAGCGTGCCGGCATCAGCGATGACGCCTACAAAAACGCCGGCGCGAAGATCAGCAACGCCGCCGATAAAGACATACCCAATACCGACTTCCTCATCGCCGTGCGTCGCCCCCAGAGCAAAACCCTCAACCAGCTCAAGAAAGGTGCGCGCCTGGCATGCCTGTTCGAGCCCGCCGACGCCCCTGAGGCCCTGACCGCCTGCGCTAAGGGCGAGATTACCGCCTATGCCTTGGACCTCGTTCCGCGCATCACCCGCGCCCAGGCCATGGACATCCTCTCCAGCCAAGCCAACCTCGCCGGCTACCGCGCTGTCATCGAAGCCGCCGAGGCCTTTGATCGCGCCATGCCGATGATGATGACCGCCGCCGGCACCATCCCGCCCGCCCGGGTGCTTATCCTTGGTGCTGGTGTTGCGGGCCTGCAGGCCATTGCCACCGCTCGCCGTTTGGGCGCGATTGTTTGTGCCACCGACGTGCGCCCCGCCGCCAAACAGCAGGTCGAAAGCCTCGGCGCCAGCTTTGTCGCGGTCGAGGATGACGAGTTCAAAGCCGCCGAAACCGCCGCCGGCTATGCCAAGCCCATGAGCGACGCCTACCAAGCCAAGCAAAACGACCTGATCGCCGAGACTCTAAAAAAACAAGACATCGTCATCACCACCGCCCTTATTCCTGGCCGCGCCGCGCCGCTGTTAATCTCTGCGGCCATGGCCGAGTCCATGGGCCCGGGTAGTCTGATTATCGACCTCGCCGCCGAGCGTGGCGGCAACTGCGCGTTGACCAAACTCGGGCAGACCGTCACCCACAAGGGCATCCGCATCATCGGCCCCTATAACGGCGGCTTTGGTGCGCCGCGCGATGCCTCTAACCTGCTTGCACGCAACATCCTGGCGTTCCTCACCCTTGCCCTTGATCCTGATACCGACCCTGCCGATGAAATCCTGGCGGGCGTAACCCTCACCAACGGCGGAAAGATCGTCCATCCGGACTTTGCCAAGGACAAACCCTCATGAGCCGCACCGCCCGCGCCCATCAAACGCATCGCGCTCATCGCGCTCATCGCGATCGCCATACGCCCACGCCGCGCTTTATCAGCAAAGCCGCCGCCCCGATCCTTGTCCTTGGCATCTTAGGGGCAGTGATCGGCGTTGCGCTTCATAACCTTTTGAGCATCCCGGCGATTTATCTGACCCTGATTATTGGCGTGATCGTCGGCGGGGCGTGTCCTTTTATTCTTAAAAATCGCTCATGATGCCTCTTTTGTTTTCTCTCTACCTGTCTTTTTCTATACAGTCTTTTTCTATACAGATTTCTACATGGAGCCTTCGATGACGACCCCAGATTTTTTGACGACTGTTTTCACCGCCGGGAGTGATGATTTTCTCTCCACCGCGATCACCGTTTTTGTGCTCGCCTGTTTTGTCGGCTATTACGTCGTGTGGAACGTCACCCCCGCCTTGCACTCGCCGCTCATGGCCGTGACCAACGCCATCTCTTCGGTGATTATCGTCGGCGCGCTGATTGCCGCTGGCCCGGCTGACCTTACCGGCGGCTCTATCGCTGGCTTTATTGCCGTGCTCCTTGCGGCTGTCAACATCTTCGGCGGCTTTATCGTCACCCAACGCATGCTGGCCATGTATAAGTCCAACAAAAAATCCTAAGCGCCACCAGCACCCTGCTAACGAGTTATCCTTTATGACTGCTGCTACCACTCTTGCCTATCTCATCTCCGGGGTGTTGTTTATCCTCGCCCTGCGCGGCCTTTCTTCCCCGAAAACAGCCCGGCGCGGCAACCTCATGGGCATCACCGGCATGGTCATCGCGATCATCGCCACCTTGCTACTCGCCCAGGTCGTGAACTATGGCCTGATTATTCTCGCGCTGGTTATTGGCGGCGGCATTGGCACGTTTGTCGCCCTGCGCATTCAAATGACTGCCCTGCCGCAGTTGGTCGCCGCCTTTCACAGCCTGGTGGGCCTCGCTGCCGTCATGGTCGCCATGGCCGCCTTTTTCGATCCGGTCACCTATGGCATCAGCACCGACGGCACGCTCTCCGTCGCCAGCGGGATCGAGCTCTCTTTGGGCATGGCCATTGGTGCGATTACCTTTACCGGCTCGGTCATCGCCTTTGCCAAACTGCAGGGCCTTATGACCGGCACCCCGCTCGTGTTTCCCGGGCAACACCTGCTCAACGCCGCGCTGGGCATCGCGGCGATTATCTTGATCGTTTGGTTTACCGCCGCTGGTGGCGCGACGCCCTTTTGGGGCATCCTGCTAATCGCCCTGCTTTTGGGGTTTTTGTTGATTTTACCCATCGGCGGCGCGGACATGCCCGTCGTGGTGTCGATGCTTAATAGCTATTCTGGGTGGGCGGCGGCCGGGATCGGCTTTACCTTGCAAAATCATCTGCTGATTATCACTGGTGCGCTGGTGGGCGCGTCTGGTGCGATCCTGAGCTACATCATGTGCAAAGGCATGAATCGCTCGATCATCAACGTGATCTTGGGCGGCTTTGGCACCGATGCGGCCAGCGCCGCCGCAGGGGGAGCGGGCGATAAAACGGTCAAGCAGGGCAGCGCAGAAGATGCCGCCTTTATTATGGGCAGCGCCCAATCGGTCATCATTATTCCCGGCTATGGCATGGCGGTCGCGCAAGCCCAGCATGCCTTGCGGGAAATGGCCGACCTGCTTAAAAACACAGGTGCGCAGGTGCGTTACGCCATTCACCCGGTCGCAGGGCGCATGCCCGGGCATATGAATGTGTTGCTGGCTGAGGCCAACGTGCCCTACGATGACATCCTAGAGCTGGAGGACATTAACCGTGACTTTGGCCAGACTGATGTTGCCTTTGTGATCGGCGCGAACGATATCACAAACCCCGCGGCTAAGAACGATCCTACCAGCCCGATCTACGGCATGCCGATCCTGGATGCCGAAAAGGCCAAGACGGTGTTGTTTGTCAAACGCTCTCTCGCGCCGGGCTATGCCGGGGTCGATAACGCCGTTTTCTATCGCGATAACACGATGATGCTGTTTGGCGATGCCAAAAAGGTTTGTGAGGACATTGCGAAATCGATGGAAACCTGATTTTCTATCGCCCTATTGTTTTGCCTGAGTTTCTTTCTCGTCTGGATGTCTACGCCGATGGTCGGCTTATTGCCGGACGCACAACCTTCCCCTGCCGCTTAGGCCGTATGGGAATCCGTACAGACAAGCGCGAAGGGGATGACGCCACCCCCGCTGGGACCTTTGCCCTGCGTGAAGTATTCTATCGCCCGGATCGTACCGCTCGCCCCGCCACGGGCTTGCCTGTGCGCGAAATTACGCAGCCGATGGGCTGGTGTGATGACCCGGCGCGTGCGGACTATAATCGGCTCATCCGGCACCCTTACCCTGGATCGTTTGAGCATCTCTGGCGGGACGATCATCTCTATGACCTGGTGGTCGTGATTGGCTATAACGATGATCCGCCGATCCCGCACCGAGGGAGCGCGATTTTTCTTCACCTACCGGGCGAAGATGCAACCCGCGGCTGTGTTGCGCTGGCGCAAGACGATTGGCGCACGGTGCTCGCCTCATGTCATCCCGCCACTCAGATCACCATTCACCCGCCTTAATCCCTGGTTTAATCCTTTGGCGAAAAGGCTTGCTTTGGTGGTAAAATGCTATATAATGCACAAAAATCTTATATAATAGTAGAACCATCGAAAGATGACAGGCAAACAACTAAGTAACGGCCAAGGGGCATACCCAACAAGAGGCATACCAAAAAGGAGAGTGTTATGTGCGACCATTGTGTGATTGATACCGTGAAACAAAAGATGCTAGACCGGCGCGGGGTGCTCAGTGCTGCTGTGGCGGTGGGCGCGGCGGGCAGCCTTGGCGCGCTCAGTCAAAAGGCCAAGGCTGGCAAGCGCGAAGGGCATCGGCGGCATAAACACGGCCGCCACAGCGATGCGCTGGATATGACGCACGAGCTCCATCCGGACTTTCCCACTTTTTCGGGGAGTCCGCAGTTTTCCATCACGCCCCTTGCGACCTATGCGCAGCAAAAATATAACGTCAACAGCTGGAGCGTGAATGAGCACACCGGCACCCACCTGGATGCCCCGTTACATTTCTCCAGCGATGGCCAAAGCGTCGCTGAGGTGCCGGTGGATCGTCTGGTCACACCGCTGGTGGTGATCGATATTCGCGAGCGCGCCGCCGCCGATCCCGACACGCGCCTTACGCCGGATGATATCAATCAGTGGCGCGATCGGCATGGTGAGCTGCCCCGCGGCTGTTGTGTGGCGATGCTGAGCGGCTGGGATCGTCATGTGAACAGCGCGACGTTTCGCAACGCGGATGATGCGGGCACCATGCACTTTCCTGGCTTTCACCTAGAGGCTTGCCAGATGTTGATCGAGGACGGATCAGCCGTGGGCCTTGCAGTGGATACCCTCTCACTCGATCACGGGCCTTCGCCTGATTTTGCCTGTCACTATGCGTGGTTGCCGACCAACCGCTGGGGACTGGAGTGTGTCGCCAACCTTGCGGACCTACCCGAAGACGGCGCGACGTTGGTGGTGGGCGCACCTAAGGTGCGCGGCGGGAGTGGCGGGCCAAGCCGCGCCATTGCGCTTTATAAAGACCACTAACCCACGCGGGCGCCTTCTTATCGCCGAAAACCCCCGCGCCGGGGCGTAGGGTGGCGCTCTAGTTGAGCCAATGGGTGACCATATCAAAGTGATCGATTTCCCTGCGGGTCATCCAGTGAACCTCATCTAAGTCAGCGACGGTGAGGGTAAACCAATAAAAATCCTGCGGCGTTCCCATATCCCTATAATAACTTAGATAGGGTTGATGTTGAGGCGCATCGCGAGCGACCTCGCGGCCCTCTTTACAAACAATAAAGAGCAAGCACTCCCCCCAGCTATGCACCCCGAACCGCGCACGGGGGTGGGCAAAGCGGCCCACGCCCGCGAGATAGAAATCTACACCGCCCGAGGCAATCTCGCCGCCCCTGGGGACAAAGGTCGAAAGACCGGCCTTACGCACCCAGCGGGCAATATACAGGTTAGCCTCATCATCGACAGAGCCGGGAACATTGGCGAGAACCAGAAGATTGAGTGAGGGATATCGGGCGGCGATTTCATAGAGTTGCCCCGGCGTATCATCACTGATAACGCCATTGAGGATTGCCGTCCGGCCATCGTTACTCATGCGAATACGCAAGTCCCAATCGTCTCGCTCTGTGGTATCCGCAGGGCGTATCTGCGGGGCGATATTTTGGACTTGCGCGATCGTTGCGCGTTCGCTTACCTGAAAGTCTGATACTCCCCAAGCAGCTTCTCGTTTCGCTTCGGCGCAACCCAGGACAAGGCCGCATAGAAAAACAAGCAATAGAATACGATAAGAAAATCTATAGAGTGAATTCATCTTCCTAAAATTTCATGACGTCAGAGAGCTCTATAAAAAAGACTGTTAAAGTAAAGGGATCATAAAATAAGATTCTACAAGACAAAAGCCTGTAAGACAAGAACCACGCCGTCCTCAACGCTGGCATAAATTAAGAGCAATGTTAATGACGCTGAACGCAAGGACGGGGCGCCTACGACGACTCCCCCAGCACCGCGCGCACCACCCCATAAGCGGCATCCGCGTCGGCATCTACTCGCGCGCGAAGCTGGGCCAGGGTTGCGCCCTCGTCCATCGCCAACAAGCACGCCAGCGGGCGCAAGGACGCGGGCGATAAGCCTGCCATCCGCGTATCCAAATCCGTACGCCCCGCGCTGGGGAATAACAAAGATAGAAAATGACGCACCGCCGAGGCGGTCTCATACCCTTGCGATAGCGCGCCGACTTGCACGGCTGTCATCCGACCCGTTCGGCACAGACTTTCTATCGCCTCATGAATGTTGACCCCAGACGGCGCCGGATGCATCAGCTGCAAGAACTGCACCGCAAAGGTGATATCAAACAACCCGCCCGCCCGATAGCGCACATCCCACGCCCCGGCGGGTGGATACTGCTTAGCGATTTTCGCACGCATCGCAAGCGCGTCGGCCCGCAAGGTCGCAGGTGTATGGCCTTGTGGTGAACCCTTAAGAGCGGCACGCACCGCCGCCCGGCATCGTGGAGAGCCCGCAATCACCCGCGCCCGGGTAAAGGCCATACGCTCCCACGTGTGCGCCGCGCGAGCAAGGTAATCCGTCAACCCGCGCAAAGAGGTCGCCCACGGCCCATCCGCGCCATAAGGGCGCAGACGCATATCCACCGAAAACAAAGACCCCGCGCCGGTGTTCATCGTCATCGCCGTGATAAACCGCTGGGTTAGGCGGCCAAAGTATCCCATCGCCCCCACCTGGCGCGTTCCATCCGAGAGCGCATCATCGGGCTGATCTGTGTACACCGCCAGCAAATCCAAATCCGAATCCAAGCTGACATCGAGCTGGCCGACCCCGCCCAAGGCCACCAGTACAAGCCCATCATCCACGCTGAGCCGGCCATAGGTGCCGGTAAATGCCGCGCGCACCGCCACCAACATCTGGCGTATGGCGGCCTGACTAATCAGCGCAAGAAACCGCCCCACAGCCCGCGCGTCGGTGGTGCCTTCTAAGATATGGACCGCGGCGCGCAGGCGTTGTTCCTGCACCCAGCTGCTGATAACCTCTAGCTGCGCTTCTATATCCCGCGCCGTTGCGGCCCCTTGATAAAGCTGCTGGAGTTGCCTGCGTGACCGGGCTAGGGGATCAAAAAACTCTCGTGAGAGCATGACATCCAACATACTCGGGTGCCGCGCAATCAGGCTCGCAATCCCCGGCGCGCTGCCAAAAATGCCCACCAGCAGGCGAATGAGGCGCGGATTGCTCTGCAAGAGCGAAAGCACCGGCACGCCCGAGGTCATGCGTGATAGAAATTGATCAAAGTGCCCCAACGCTTGCCGGGGCGAGGGTGAGGCCGCCACCGCTTCGGCTACGCCCGGCATCATCTCATCGAGTAAACGGCGTGCGCGCGCCGTGCGCAAGCCACGGTAAGAGCCCTGAAACCATCCGCGCATCATCGAATAGGCATCGTTTGCATCATCGATGCCCATGTCTTTAAGCATAGAAATCGCCGCCGGATCCTCATCGCTACCGCGTAAGCCCGGGATATGTTGCGCTTTCGAGTGCCCAAATCGGCGCAACCACATTTGCTGAACCGTGGCCAGAACGCTGCTCAATCGTTTGGCCAGGGCCGGCCAATCGGTAAAGCCGCTCAGCCGCGCAAAGGACTCCCGCTGCGCCCCATCAGTGGGTAGGCTGTGAGTCGCGGCATCACAGGTCATCTGCAAGCGATGCTCGAGGGTGCGTAAAAAACGATAAGCCTCGATCAGGCGATCCGCCTGGCTTTTTTTGAGATGACCGCGCCGTGCGAGCAAGCGTAGCACCCGGCTCGTGTTACGGGTTTGTAGTTCGGCTTGTCGGCCGGCATAGACCATCTGATAGGCTTGCGCAAGGAACTCAATCTGGCGAATGCCGCCCGCCCCGAGTTTAAGATTATAGCCGATCAACTGCTCACCCGGCTGGTGATACTCGACAACCCGGCGATAGGTTGCGCCGATATCCTCAATGGCCGAAAAATCGAAATGGCTACGCCATAAAAACGGCGCAAGGTAGGATAGAAACTCTTGCGCGAGATTGGCATCACCAGCCAAAAAACGTGCCTTCATCATCGCAGCACGTTCCCAACTTTGTGCCATAGAATCATAGTACGCTTGCGCAGCAGTGATACAAATAGCCACCGGGGTGGAGCGCGGATCAGGGCGCAAACGCAAATCCACCCGATAAACATACCCCAGCGCTTGCCGGTCCTCCATGATTTTGACGAAGGCGCGGGTGATACGTAAAAAGATTTGCCGTTTCTCTGTCTCTTGATAGAAAATAACCAAATCTATATCAGAAGAAAAATTAAGCTCTTGTGCACCGAGTTTACCCATGGCCAAAATAAAATAACCGCTGTTCGCAGTAATAGGATTTTCTATATTTTCTACTTTAATCTCCCCCCGTCGCGCAGCTTGCGTAAATAGAAAATCAAGCGCCGCGCGCACGCACACCTCAGCCAGCTGTGTCATCGCGCGCACAACCTGCTCATACCGCCATACCCCGGACAAGTCCGCAAGGGCAATAATCAAGTTCCCGCGCCGCTTGGCTATGCGCAGGCCATCTGAAATCTGCTCCTGGTTTTGTGTGCGGGCAAGTGCGGCGACCTGGGTGCAGACATCTTGAAAGCAAGCCTGCGGGTCGCGCGATAGGACCTGCGCAAAAAAATCCGGCTCACGGCGAACAAGATCATAAAGATAAGGAGCATGGGCGGCTAAGCCTGCCAGGATCGGCGTGACCGCATCGAGCCACACCGGCGCAACAGAAAAGGATTCTAGCCACGCCTGATCTTCAGCCCTAAGCGATGAGAGACCCTTTGAAGGTTGCGGCCACTGCGCCGCGCTCCAGGCCTGATCCGGTGCGAATGCAGAAAAATCAAAAGAAGCGTGATCCGTCGATGACACCCGTTTTCCTTTTTTGCCTGTTGCCTTCCGGTGCTTTGTACGCGGGGATGGGGATGAATGAGTGAGGGGGATAGCGATAATCGATGAAGAACGCTATCTTTTCATTAGGGTATATTTTTAGTAGATTTTTATTCAAAAAATTATATGTGGTTTTTGTTTCAAAATCTAATATAACTACTCTTATCAATCTACATTTATGATTTTTTAATTAAAAAAAGATATTCGATATTTTTGGTTTCGATATCTGGAATCCAATCATTAGTCCAGCGCATACCCGACATTACATTCTTTGTGTAGTTAATTTCTTTTACTGCAATAATTTTACCTACAGCATTAATTACATTTAACAAACTATCAGCAGTAGCTCTTCCTCCCGAACTATATGATAATATAATATTTTTTGCCTGTACATTTTCTAGAAGTTTTCTGATTGCTGTAACAGCGATAAAATCACCTTTTTCATTTTTACGAAAATCCTCAAACACCGATGCGGCAACTTTATCACGACTATCAATTCTACGATTCGCCGCTCCGAATAAATCTGGTTGATCATTTAAAATGACAGTTGTCCAGATGTGATAATAAGAAGCATACCTGACACGCGAGGGAGGCATTTTTTCATTATTGGATCCATACGGGGGATCCAGATACGCCAAATCAGTAACAATAGATTTTGCCGTGTTATATATATCTGAGCGTAAAATTTTATGATCAAGGTTGTTAGAACTGGGAATTATTTTTGGCACCTTTAACAACAATTTATTATATGATCGAGAAGACCAATTCTTCAAATATGAAGTAAAATGACCTATGGTATTATCCACTCGATCCAGCGCTAAAATAAGTGATGTTAATGCTATCGCTTTTTCTACTTTATCTAAATTAAGACGATCGATTTCTGTGCGGATACCATCTAATTTTCTAGTATTATGATATTGCCATAACCTTTTTTCTGCAGAATTTGAGTCACCACCATAATGCTCTGTGAACCAACCATCATACGATTCTACGTTGTTCAGATGTAGAATAAGATCATTATACTTATACCTTTCTTCGCCAAGTAGATAGCAGGTTGCAAAAATTTCTGACCATACTGATATGTCTGAAGAAACAACATTATACCCGTTTTGTGCAAAAGCTTGACTCACACGAGTTGTTCCTGAAAAACCATCTAGAACTGTTCGAGGCTGAATTTGAGCAGTCATCATTAAAATATGAGGTAAAAGTTTCAACTTTGAACCAGCATACTTTATACCTTCTGTATCAACAGCATATGAATTTTCCTGATCAAATAAATCTAAACTCTTTTTAAGAATATTCATTTTTTTGTCCCTGTTTAATACTTTGAATATCTTTCCTGATTTCCTCAAATGCTCTTTCGTGACCTTGTGATGAAGATACCAAGGCATGTGAGAATAGTTTTATCAAGATATTGTTATGGGAATAATCAATCCAACCTTGGGTAATACTCTCAAAATACCTTGAAGCATTTTTGGTATGCGTCCAAAAGCCTCTTTGTAAAGCATTCGCCATTTTATCACCGTATCGGACTTCACAGATATAATTTCCATTTGAGTCAAGAAATCTGAATATTGGATGCTTCCGACCTTTTCCTTCTGATACTTTCTCAATTCTATATGTGTTATTTTTTGCCTTCTCAAAATCAAAAATAAGAATATTACATTTTTTCTCCTCTTCCTTGTATATTAGTGGCAAGACATTTATTTCGCTGTAATCAGAGAATACTTTATCATTAAAAATTGCTTGAATAGAAGTATTGTCATCTATTACATCCCTCTTTTCTTCAGATATTCTAGGATATATTTTGAATGATTTATCAGTAGAAAGCTGTAAAGGGCCATCTCCGTAAGCTTTCAAAGAAATTGAGATTCTTTCTTCAGTCAAATCATTTATGACTGTGATGTCTTCTTCTTTAGATTTTGCTCTAAATAAATCCTTTCCAACATGAGTAGAGGAAAAATCATACATGTATTGGTTGATAAACTCAGATATTGCTATTTCTGCAAGATCACCATGCGTTTTATTTCCAATCAAGCGCATAGTAAAAATATTGCTGAGCGTCGTTATTATAAGTTGTGGATTTTTTGAAATAAGAAGTTTGAATCTCTGAATAAAATCCTTGTAAGAGTTGCGGTTCCTCATTTTAACAATTTCCTATATCCTATAATCAGGTTATTAGTAATATAAATCGTATTGACTTTATGATTATTAAACCAATCAACAATTTTTCTTACACACTTGATCATTCGCATATTAGACCCAGCACCTTGTCGTGCCCAGCAAAGTGTTCATGAACTGGGCAAATAATTATAGGCTTGGATAAAACTGTTCATAGGCCTCATCTTACCCCTCATCCCCCTTTTATCTAACCATTGCGGCGCACGATATGCCACCTGCTGTCCCGAGCAAAACCCCTGATCTGAGGCCCCCTCAAAGCGCCGATCCGCTGTGCCTACAGCAAATCACCCGTACCTACGCGGGCAAAACCCCCATTGAGGTCCTGCGCGGCATCGATCTTAGGGTGCGCGCCGGCGAGTTGGTGAGCCTGATGGGGCCATCCGGATGCGGCAAGTCCACCTTGCTGCATATTGCTGGCTTGCTCGAGCCGCCCACCAGCGGCGAGGTCTGGATCGCCGGTCAGCCCGGCCATAGTCTTGGCATCACGGGGCGTGCTGCCTTGCGCCGCGGCCATATTGGCTTTGTCTTTCAGGCCCATCATCTGCTTGCCGAATACACCGCCCTTGAGAACATCATCCTGCCGCAACGCATTGCGGGCACCGCCCCGCGCCCGGCGCGCGCCCGGGCGGCGGACTTGCTGGCGCAAGTCGGCCTAGCAGACCGTGCCGATCATCTGCCCAGCGACCTGTCTGGTGGCGAGCAACAGCGCGTCGCCATTGCCCGGGCCATGGCCTGTGATCCGGACTTGCTGCTCGCGGATGAGCCGACCGGCAACTTGGACGAGAAGACCGGATGGATAGCATTTGAGGCGTTGGCCGATTTGGTGCGCGGCGGCAAGACCGGCTTGCTGATCGTCACCCATAACCCGGAGATTGGCCGGTGTGGCGACCGATCTGTTACTCTTTCGGGGGGCCTGATTGCCCCAAACCCATCCTAAGGCGGCCCGGCGCGACTTATAAAATTGCTGTTTAGGACGGCACCGCCTGACCATCGATAAACAATTTATAAGCATAGCTATCACACAACGCTTGAAACGATGCCTTGAGGATATCGCTGGAAACCCCGACCGTGGCCCACACCTGGCCCTTCTCGTCATGCGATTCGATCACCACCCGGGTATAGGCCGCCGTGCCCTCCTCACTGCGCAAGATACGCACGCGATAATCGCTAAGCTGAGCGTTACATAAGGTAGGATAAGCAGGTTCCAAGGCGCGGCGCATGACAGTATCCAGGGCATCGACAGGGCCATTTTGTCCCGAGGCCACCTCGTGATAGCGGGTCTTGCCAACCCGCACGATGACAACCGCCTCACTTTCATGATCGGCGGTTTGCCCGGTTGCGCTTTGCTGGATTGACCCTTTGGCTTTGCGCATTTCGTCCGAAACGCGATACTTTTCTATCTCGAAAAAGGCCGGAAGCTGGCCAAAGGCATGCCGCGCCAACAGCTCAAAACTCGCATCCGCCCCATCATAGGAATAGCCCTTGGACTCCCGCTCCTTGACGATGTCCAGGAGTGTGCGGACCTGCGTTTCATGACCCTGGGCATCCAAACCATAGGCCTTAAGGCGGCTTAAGACGTTAGACCGACCGGCTTGACTAGAAACCACAATGGCGCGCGCGTTGCCCACAACCGCAGGATCGATATGCTCATAGGTACTGACATCCTTGGCCATGGCCGAAGCATGCAGCCCCCCCTTGTGCACAAAGGCGCGCTCGCCGACGTAAGCCCGGCCCGGATCAGAGGGCAGATTCATTTGAATATCAAACCAACGGGAAAGATCGGTGAGCGCCGTAAGGTCTTTAATGCCGGTTTTCAATCCTTGCTTAAGAATAAGGGTGGGAATAAGCGCACAAAGATCAGCGTTACCGCACCGCTCGCCGATCCCATTTAAGGTGCCTTGGATGTGACGCACCCCCGCGCGAACGGCAACCAACGTGTTGGCATTCGCGTTGCCTGTATCGTTGTGGGTGTGAATCCCCAACCGATTGATCGGGATTGTTTTTGCAATCTCGCTGATGACTTTTTCTATCTGCCAGGGCAAGGTACCGCCGTTGGTATCGCACAGCACAACCCAACGCGCCCCTGCGTCGATGGCCGCTTGGGCGCACGCCAGGGTATAGGATGGATCGTGGTGATAGCCGTCAAAAAAATGCTCGCAATCAAAAACGACCTCACGTCCATCGCGTGCGCTGTGGGCGACCGAGTCATGAATGCGGGTGAGGTTTTCTTCCCGGCTGATGCCCAAAGACACCTTGACGTGAAAGTCCCAAGTCTTGCCGACGATGCACAGGACCGGCACATCGCTGTTAATCGCCGCAGCCAGGCCCGGATCGTTCGCCGCAGCGTGCCGGGCGGTCATCGTAAAGGCCGTCAGGCGCGCGCGCTTGGTTTTGATCGGGTCTGCGAAAAAGGCATCATCGACCGGGTTGGCCCCCGGCCAGCCGCCTTCGATATAGTCCATGCCAAACGCATCCAAGCGTTTTGCGATGCGCTGCTTGTCCTCCAAACTAAAGTCCACGCCGAGAGTCTGCGCCCCATCGCGCAGGGTCGTATCGAAAAGATAAAGGCGATCACTCAAATCTTTTTGCTTAGAAGGCTTAGGCATTAGAGTCGGCTCCAAGTTGTGCCGTCTGGGGCGTCGTGCAGGGCAATCCCGGCTTGCTCGAGCTCCTCGCGAATGGCATCGGCGGCGGCATAATCGGCGGACGCCCGTGCCTGATTGCGCGCGTTGATCATCTGATCGACGGTTTCAGAAGGCAAGGATTTCTCCGTCCCAAGCCTTGCGGGCGGACGCTCAAAAGGATTGATCCCCAAGAGCTCGAGCCCGGCACGCAAGGACGCGATTAAGTCCGCTTTTTGCTCCGCCGCCGCCTGCTTGATCTGCGCCATCTGCGCGGCAAGGGTGGCCATGGCCTTGGGCGTGTTAAAGTCATCCATCAGCGCATCGAGCAAAGACGGCGCAGGCATGACGGACGCTCGCGCGGGAGGGGGCTTATCGGCCTTACCGGTCTCACCGATCAATCGGGCGATCCGGTCTATCGTGCGCTGGGCTTCGGCCACCCGCGCCTTGCTAAAGTCCAACGGCTGGCGATAGTGCGCAGAGAGCAACACCCAGCGCAAGGCCGCCCCGGAGAAGACGTCTCGCAGCTCTCGAACGGTATAGAAATTACCCAAAGACTTGGACATTTTTTGTCCTTCAGATAATAGAAAACCGTTGTGCATCCAAATGTTTGCCATTTTCTCGACACCATAAGCACCCCGGCTCTGCGCCAATTCATTCTCGTGATGAGGAAAAATTAAATCTTGCCCGCCGCCGTGAATATCGAAAGTCTCACCCAAATAGGCCTCCGCCATGACCGAGCACTCGATATGCCAGCCGGGCCGGCCACGCCCCCAGGGACTATCCCATCCTGGTTGCTGTGGGCTTGAGGGTTTCCACAACACAAAGTCGCCGGGGTGACGTTTATAATCCGCCACCTGAACCCGCGCCCCGGCTTGCAGAGCTTCAGGTGAGCACCCCGATAAGGCGCCATAACTCGGCATAGAGGTGATATCGAACAGTACATGATCGCCTTGCTCGTAGGCGTGGTTGTTTTCTATCAAGGTGCTGATGATAGAAATCATACCCGCCACATGCTCAGTCGCGAGCGGCTCCACCGTCGGCGATAAAGTCCCAAGAGCGCGCACATCATGGCCAAAAGCCTCAATCATGTCTTGAGTAAAGGCCGTGATGTCTATCTTTTGCTCGGTGGCACGCTCGATAATTTTATCGTCGATATCGGTAATGTTGCGCACGTAAATCACGTGCTCTTCGCCATAGATATGACGCAACAAACGATACAGCCCATCAAAGACCACCATCATCCGGCCATTGCCGATATGAATACGATCATAAACGGTCGGCCCGCAGGCATAGAGCCGGACCCGGGCCGGATCGATCGGCTTAAAGTCCTCAACCTGGCGGCTCAGGGTGTTATATAAACGCAAACAAACGTCCCGTGTACGCATAACATCAGATGAGAAAATTAAAACAAGGGTGCCAATAAGCGCGCAGTTACGATGACCACGCCCAAACAAAAAAGTCTAACAACCCAAGCCAAGCAAGGCAATCACGCCTCTAGCGTGCACACGCTGCGAGACGCGCGTGTGTGCGCGCGCGGCCCATCAAAGACAAAAGAGTCGTCAGGTTGGGCCCATCAGGCCGGCCCGTCAAACACACGCGCAACGTACCAAACAAAGACTTGCCCTTTTGCCCGGTGCGCTCACCCACCGCGCGGATCCAAGCCTTAAGCACCTTTTCATCCCATGGCTCAGGCGGCAAGAGCTCGATGGCAGCAGCGAGGAAATCCGCCCCGATCCCGGGCGGAACATCAGCCAGCCCCTGGAGGGGCAGCTCATCATGCTCGATAATCTGCCACCAACCGATCATGTCTTGTTGGGTTTGGATATTTTCCCGCGCAATGTCCCACAATGCCTCCAGCCGGATAGGATCAGCCCCAGGGATCAACATCATCAACGTCTCGCGTACAGCCCTAAAGGGCCTCTGGCTAAGCACCCGCCCATTGAGCAGGTGCAGGTCTTCAAGACGAAAGTGCTGGGGCGACCGGCCCCAAGCGGACAATTCAAATCGCTCGGCCATTGCAGCGGTGTCCGGCATGAGCTCGGCATGAGCCAAGCCGCCAGGAAACGCCAGCAAATGGGCCAAAGCCAAAGCCTCGATGCCCAGCTCGCGCAAGCCTGCGAGACTGACATCCTCCTCGCGTTTGGACAGGGGGCGAGAATCCGCCCCGACGATCAAAGGCAAATGGGCAAAGGTGATCGGGGGGCCTTCAAGGGCCTGGATCATCTGAATATGCGCGGCGGTGTTTGCCAGATGATCCACGCCGCGAATCACCGTGCTCATCGCCATGTCCACGTCATCGATCACCGAACACAGATGATAGGTAAAGCTCTGGTCCTCGCGCATGATGACCGGATCGGACAGCTCGTGGCCACCGAAAGACACCTCCCCTAAGATGAGATCCTGCCAAACCACCGGCTCCGGGCTCAGAGCAAAGCGGTAATGGGGCCGCGCGCCGGCGCGGGCGCGGGCCGCACGCTCTTGCGCGCTCATGCTATCACGATGATAGCGCGGCGGTTTGCCTTGCGCCTGTTGGGCACGGCGCAACAACGCAAGCTCATCCGCACTTTCATAGCAAGGATAGACCCGGTCGCGAGCAATCAACCCATCGATCACTGTTCGGTAATGCGTCAGACGTGCGCTTTGGTGCACCTTAGAATCCCAATCTAATCCCAACCAGCGCAAGTCTTCCTGCAAGGCCTTGATAAACTTTGTTTGACTGCGCGCCGTGTCGGTATCGTCGATCCGCAGGACGAACACGCCCCCTTGGGCCCGGGCCCACAGCCAAGCGATCAATGCCGTGCGGGCATTGCCGACATGCAAAAGCCCGGTCGGGCTAGGGGCAAAACGTGTCTTCATGGCAACCTAAAACCGTTATGTGAGCTCAAAGCGGTGGGTGATCGGATAGCGGCGGTCTTTGCCGAAGGACCGAGCGGTGAGTTTGACCCCCGGCGGGGCTTGCCGACGCTTGTGTTCGGCGCGGCAGACCATCTGCCAGACCCGCCGCACCAGGTCATGCTCAAAACCCCGCGCGGTCATTTGCGCAAGGGTCTCGTCCAACTCAAGCATGGGGATGAGGATGCCATCTAAGTCCTCATAATCGGGCAAGCTATCGCTGTCTTTTTGATTCGCGCGGAGCTCGGCGCTGGGGGAGCGGGCCAGGATCGAAGGGGGAATGACCGTCCCGTCGGGGCCAAGCGCGCCGTCCGGATAATGGGCGTTACGCCAACGAGCTAGATCAAAAACCCGGGTCTTATAAAGATCCTTAAGGGGCGCAAAGCCGCCCGCCATATCGCCGTACAAGGTGGCATAGCCGACCGCCAGCTCGGATTTATTGCCGGTGGTCAAAAGCAGGTCCCCCAGCGCATTGGCCACCGCCATCAAGGTGATTCCGCGCAGACGGGCTTGGATATTTTCCCAAGTCACGCCCCAGTTTTCTGGCCAGCTCGGCGTTGTCGCCTCTTGCGCGTTGTTGCCTTTTGGCCGGCCTAACATTGGCTCGATCATCTCAATCAGTCCCCTCGCGCCAGGATCGATAGGGATCGTGGCCAGATTAATCCCCAAGGTTTCGGCAAGCATCGCCGCATCGGCGCAGGACTGATCGCTGGTATAGGGCGAGGGCATCATGAACGCCCGCACCCGCCCCGCTCCCAACGCGTCCACCGCCAAGGTGGCCGTAAGGGCGCTGTCGATCCCACCAGATAGGCCAAGCACAACACCGCCGAAGCCATTTTTCCGCACGTAATCGCCCAAACCCAGGCTCACGGCCCGGTAGGTACGCGCCAGATCGTCTTGCGCGCGCGGCGTGAGGGATTGGGGGCGGCAAACCCACCCTTGCAAGGGGTCTTGGTGCAAGGGGTTTTGGTGTAAGCGGTTTTGGGCTGCGCGCTGGATCTCGCACACCGCCAGGGCCGGGGTAAACTCCGGCAACTGCAGCGCAAGGGCACGATCGGGATTCAGGACAAAAGACGCACCATCGAACACCAACTCGTCCTGACCGCCGACCTGATTGCTGTAAATCAACGTGAGGCCCGTTTCGGTCACCCGGGCAAGGGCGTGCTGTAATCGTTGATCGTACTTGTTACGGGCAAAGGGCGAGGCATTGAGCACGATCAGCAAGTCCGCGCCACTTTCCTGGAGGCATTCGGCGACCTCCTCATCCCACATGTCCTCGCAGATCATGACCCCCAGATTGTGCTCGCGAAAGCGCAGCGGTCCCGGCAAAGCCCCAGCGGTAAAGGTGCGTTTTTCGTCAAACACCTCGGCATTAGGCAAGCGCACCTTGCGGGTGACAGCAAGAATCTCGCCGCCGTCGATCAATAGGGCGGCGTTATAAAGGCTGTCCTGATCCAACCACGGCAGTCCCAGTAAGACGCCCGGCCCTTCATCCGTCCACTCAGCAGCAAGGTCCTGCGCGGTGCGGCGCGCCGCGTGGATAAAGCCCCGGTGATACGCGAGGTCCTCAATGGGATAGCCGGACAGGGCGAGCTCGCTGGTAATCAGCAGGTCGCATCCTTGCTGGGCGGCGAGAGCACGATGCTCGCGCAGCCTGGCGGCATTGCCAGCGAGATCACCGACAACCGGGTTGTCTTGGGCAATGGCGACGCGCAAGGGATCAGCTCTGGTTGCCGGAATTGCGATGCCGTTCCCAGGCCTTGATGAGAAACTCGCGCCCGGCCTTCACAGACACGCGCCCGTCATAGGAAATGGCGTCCATGGTGGCATAGGTTTCCTGCCAATCGCGCGGCAGGTAGCTGCCGGTGCCAATGGCGTTCACCGGTGCACGGGCTTGGCCGATCATCCGGCACTTGATCGGATCGAAGCCCGAGGATGCCACCAACCCGACCCTATCAAAGCCGCGCTGATCCAAAGCCTCACGCAGATGATAGATGGCCGCGGCCGACACACCGGGACCCACCAAATGGCGTAATTCTTCCTCATCGCGATAGGCGCGCACCACGTCGGGGATGTTGCGTTCTAAAAGGGCATAGGATTTCGCTGGATCGAGCCCCTCCACGTAGCGTCCGCCGGGAGTGTCGATGCGCACCGCGAGCTCGCCCTTTTCCACCAACTCGGGAAAGGCCTGGCACACCTCCAGACTATCGGTGACCTCTTGGCCATAGTAATCCACCAGGACCGTAAGGGGACCACCATGGATTTTATAGACGATTTCCGCCGCGCGCAGAGTCGAGCCCGCATAGCCCACCAACATGTGGGGAATGGTGCCAAGCCCGCCGGGCTGACCAAAGTATCCAGCGGTGGCATTGGTGGCATTGCCGATAAAGCCTACGGCGCGATCCATGCGCTTGGCGCGGCGGGAACCGACGCTGGCAGCATAGGCCATCATTTGCGCCATCTCGCGCCCGGCGCAATGGCGGGCATCCATGGCAATAAAGGCCACCGTCGGCAACTCTGCCGCCATGGTGTAAGCGTTGGTCGCCGCCACGCAGCTGGCGCCAATTTTCTGCAAGATGAAGACCTCGAGCCGACAAAGATGCTCCAGCGGGCCGGTCAGATAGATAATCGGATCACCCGCCCCGACCCATTCGCCTTCTGCATGGACGACGTCGATGTCTAAAGTAAAGCCAAGGCGCTGGCTGATGTATTGGAGCCATTCCACCGCCAAGCGCGGGGCGGAGACCACCGGGCGACGCATGAAAATTGCATAGGTGACCGGCACATCACCGTAATCCTTGATGACCTTGCGCGCCCGGGTGAAGTAATGATCCGTCCAAAGATCCAATTCTTCGTCGATGGTGGGGGGCGGCGGATCGGCGGGAGGTGGTTTCTTACCAAACACGAGCAATGACCTTAGGCACTTTTAGCCATGGGGTTTTCCCCCGAACGCTCGAGGAAATTGGCGACCTCGAAGACCAGCTCTAACGCTTGGGAAGCATTAAGACGCGGGTCACAAGCAGTCTTATAGCGTAGGGCGAGGTTATCATCGGTGATTTGCTGTGCGCCGCCGGTGCATTCGGTGACATCTTGGCCGGTCATCTCCAGATGCAGCCCGCCGGGGAAGGCCCCCTGGTCCGCAACGATCTTAAAGAAGGCGCGCACCTCGCGATGAATGTCATCAAAGCGGCGGGTCTTCATGCCCAAGGCCGAGCGAACAGTATTACCATGCATCGGATCACAGCACCAGACCACCTGCCGCTCTTGTTTTTGCACGGCCTGCACCAGCGCAGGCAAAGCACGCTCGATATCTTGCGCGCCCATCCGAGTCATCAAAGTCAAACGCCCGGGCTCGTTGCCCGGATTGAGCAGATCGATGAGCTCGAGCAAGTCATCCGGGGTCATGGTGGGTCCGCATTTCAGGCCGATGGGGTTTTCTACCCCGCGCAGGAAGTTCACATGCGCCCCGTTTAGATCGCGGGTGCGCTCGCCGATCCATAAGAAGTGCGCAGACGTGTCATACCACCGCCCGGTTAGACTATCGATCCGGGTCATGGCCTGCTCAAAGGGCAAGAGCAAAGCCTCGTGGCAAGTAAAGAACTCAGTTTCACGAATGGCCGCAGTAGTCGCACCACGGATGCCGCAGGCGGTCATGAAATCGACGGCGCGGGAGATATCATCGGCCATGGCGCGATAGCGATCCCCCTGGGGGCTGTCGCTTAAAAAGGCCAGGGTCCACTCGTGCACCCGGTGCAGGTCTGCAAGCCCGCCCTGGGCGAAAGCCCGGAGCAGATTCAAGGTGGCCGCCGATTGAGCGTAGGCGGTCATCATGCGCTGGGGATCGGGGACCCGCGCGGCCTCATCAAAATCGTAGCCGTTGACGATGTCGCCGCGATAGACCGGCAGACTCGCATCCCCTTTGGTTTCCTCGGGTGCAGAGCGAGGCTTGGCGAATTGTCCGGCCATACGTCCGGCTTTAACCACCGGTACGCCGCCCGCGTAAGTCAAGACCACGGCCATTTGCAACAAAACCCGAAAAGTGTCGCGGATTCCATCGGCGCTAAAACTCTCAAAACTCTCCGCGCAGTCGCCCCCTTGCAAAAGGAACGCCTTACCCTCAACGACCTGCGCCAGTTTCTTGCGCATGGACCGCGCCTCACCGGCAAAGATGAGCGGCGGCATGGCCTCCAAGCGATCCGTCACTGCCTCAAGGGCGGCCTCATCGGGATAGCTCGGCGCTTGGCTAATGGCGTAGCCTCGCCAGCTTTCTTTTGTCCAAGGTTTCATAAATTTTTCTTAAAGACGGATCACAAGAAATCCACAGGTGAGGCGATAAGGGGCGCTCTGATAAGAACCTGGAGGGTATCGAGCTTATCCCTTGAACGGATTTATCCTATCTGTTGCGCGGTCTGGTTGCAAACCTCGCCTGCGCTCGCTCGTGATAACCCCACGGGGGTTTGATTCCGCCGTCATCAGCTCTTGTGACCACCAATGGGATGATGAGCTTCGCTCATCAAATGTCCCCAGTCTTATGCCGCGGTCTTAGCCAGACAGGCAAGATTCCGTCTGTATGGATGCTTGTGGCCAACCGGGGTGCTATCCCGAGTAAGCGACATAGGTGTTGCTAAGATTGCGCCCTGGATTCCCGCCTACGCGGGAACCGCACAGCGGTTTGATTCCGTCTGTATCTGTGATTGTGGCAACCAGCATGTGGTCCCGAGTAAGCGGCGTGGGTGTTGCTGTTATTCTCGCATGGCGTAGGCAAAGCCGCACTCTGTCATTCCCGCGAAGGCGGGAATCCAGGAAAAGGTTCAGCCAACGCGGTGT
>JBCCHK010000015.1:0-45734 GCA_039028835.1 Pseudomonadota bacterium | reverse complement strand
GTCCACCCAGGACATCGCCGACCAAGTGCAGGTTATTCGCGACAAGGTCAGTGAGGCATGGTCCTCTGAGTTGGCCGAGGTGGACAAGCTGCAAGCGGACGTGGATCAAGCCCTCTCGCAGATCAACACCATTGCTAATGGGGCGACCTTTAAGGGTCTGAACATGGTCAACAATGGTCAATCCCAGCGCTTTCTTGCTTCGGTGGATCGGAGCGCGGATGGGGTTCTTGTCTCCAACTACATTTCTGTTGCCAGTGCGAACCTGAGACAAGGTGCTGGTGGCGGCCTTGAGGCATTGGCTGGATTGTCTGGTGCGAACAACAAGATCAAAACGACTGGCATTGATGCGCCGACAACCGGCGCTGGCGTGACGGTGGCGGCTCCTGTGGTGATTCCGGCTGCGCCGGCTGTTCCGCGTGTTCCGGCTGTTCCGGCTGCTAATGCGACCGTTCGTACGATCGTTTGGGATGCATCTCTTGTTGATCCTAGTGACATGCATTTCTTCGACACCAATCCTGCAACCACGCCACAAACGCTCACCTTCACGTTTGATCCAGATGGTACTGGTGGTCCTGCTGTTGCTGAAGATGTGGCTGTGCGATTGCAGCCGAATGTTCTAAATTATGCTAGGTTGAACGTCTTTTTGAATCATGTCAAAAATGAATTCAATGTAGCCTCCCCTAATGGAACAGCCCCTACGGTCGGTGCTGGCACTGCACGTGAGGTCACAGTCACGGCCGCAGTCAATGCTGCTGGTAATGGGATCATCTTCACCTTAACGCCGCCACCTGGCACCGCGAACGCCGTTGCTAACCAATATCTTGTCGGGGCGAAGAACGGTAATCTCTCGGCGCGCGGGAAAGCCGAGGTTGTTGCCGACAAGTTTATTCAAGGGGTCGCTGGTGTTGATGCGGCACCTGCTGTTCCTGCTGTTCCTGCTGTTGAAGGAGGCTTTTCCAACAGTGTGGCGACGTTTGCTGATGCCGCTCGGAGAAACGGAAATTACACCCTCACGGTGAACTCCAATGGCTTGGAATATCGTATCACCAAGTACAATGGTCTTCCCAACACTGCGCCTGAGGCGATCACCCAGTTCTCGGCGAGACAACGCTCGATCATTGTGCGCAGTGAAGCGGAGGTGAAGGCACGTCTGGAGAGCCTCTCCGATGTGGAAAGCGCAACGTTCGGTGTAGCGGGTACTGACGAAAATCTGACACTCCGGCACAAATCTGGTGCGGCGATTGGTCTGACGGCAGCAGCCGTGTCGGATGCAGACGCTCAGACGTTCTACGAAACGCTTTCGGTCAATACCTTGGATGCCAAATTGCAGATCGTCAACGAGGCATACGACAGGGTGAACAAGGCTGCCGCAGACTTTGGTACGCGTAAGAACCGCCTGGAGTCTCAGGTGACCTTCGTGAAGGAAGTCTCCCGCTTGTTGACCGCTGGTCTTGGTACGATGGTGGATGCGGACATGACGGTGGAAGCCGCCCGTCTGCGGGCTTTGCAAACCCAGCAACAGCTGGCCAGTCAAGCCCTGTCCATCGCCAACAACGCTCCGCAAAGCTTGCTTACCCTGTTCCGGTCGTAAGCCCGGCATAGGCCAAAGCAAGGCTCCTTTGGGAGCATATACATGGCCCCGGTGGCGATATCGCCACCGGGGCTTTTTGTTTTCTTTTTCGTTATTCCTGCGAAGGCAGGAATCCAGGAGATGGTGCAACCAGCAAGAGTGTTGCGAAGACTGCGCCATGGATTCCCGCCTACGCGGGAATGACACAAAGAGCGTCGTCATTCCTGCGAAAGCAGGCACGAAAAGACACGCGCGACATTCTCAACGAGCACAAAAGCATGATGAACCTTCGGTCAAGGCCGCGCCTTGCGCCTACGCAGGAATGACGCGGTATGGTTTTGCTTGCATTGGACTGGAATAGCAACACTGCCCGTCTGCGGGTTTTGCAAACCCAGCAACAGCTGGCCAGCCAAGCCCTGTCCATCGCCAACAACGCCCCGCAAGCTCTGCTCGTTTTGTTCCAGTCGTAGATCGTTCGTCCGCAACCCTAGCCCAAGGCATCGTCTTCATCGCTGCCGGGTGAAAGGTGTTATGATGCCCTTTTGAGCTTGCGGGTGTGTCCTGTGCGAGAGAAGGGGAAATGGATGAAGGTCCTTGTTTTCGGTGCAACGGGATTGATTGGTCGCGGTGTTCTCCACGAATGTCTGGATCACCCACAGGTCCATGATGTCTTGAGTATAGGACGCAGAAAAACCGGCGTTGTTCATCCTCAGTTGCGCGAGCACCTCCATGACGATTTTACCAACTTTAGCGGTATTGCCGATATGCTCAAAGGATTTGATGCGTGCTTTTGGTGTTTAGGAATCAGTTCCTTTGGCATGGACGAGGCGTCTTATACCCGGATCACCTATGATTTTACAATGGCGGCGGCAGATGTTCTGACGCAAGCAAGCCCGGTCCTTTGCTTTTGCTTTGTCTCAGGTGCGGGCACGGATCATACGCAACGCAGCCGGAGCATGTGGGCGCGGGTCAAGGGCCGGACAGAAAATGCGCTAAAAGAAAAATCGTTTCCGCGTTTATTTTTGTTTAGACCAGGTTTTATCAGCTGTCGCGGCGTTAAAGATCCGCGTTCTATTTTTGTGCAAGCACTGGATAAGACTTTCGCCCCCGTCTTGCGAGCCATCGGTGCGCAAACCAGCAATCAAGAGATTGGGCGAGCGATGATTGCAGTGGTATCGGGACAAGCAGCGCCTCAAATCATCGACTCCAAAGAAATAAACCATCTGGCTGATGCTTTGAGTCCATGATTCCTGCTGCGTTTTGCTTACAATGACGAGAACAACACGCCACGGCGTAGGGCCGGGGACCGTGCATTGGTAACCACAATCGCAGCGAGAGACAGAGTCAAACCCCCCGCGGGGGCAGGCATGACAAAACAGGGGGCAGGCCGCGCCTTGTGGTGATACCATGTTCTCATGACCTTTGTGTTTACCACCCTTGATCGCTACATCATCATCAAAGTCACCCAGGTGTTTGCCCTGGTGGTGCTGGTGCTTACCTGCGTCGTTTGGCTCACCCAGTCCTTGCGCCTGCTTGAGGTCCTGACCGAAAATGCCATCCCCGTGCGGCTGTTTTTATTCCTGGTCTTGCTTTCCTCCCCTAACTTCATCTACGTCATCCTGCCAATCGCCACGGCCATAGCCATCCTCATCGCCTTGCACCGCCTAGCCTTCGATCACGAAATGACCGCCATGATCGCCGTGGGGGCCTCGCCCATCCGCCTCGCGCGTCCCGTCTTCGCTTTTGCTCTTATCATCGCCGCCATCACCTTTTACCTCGGCGCGTTCGGCACCCCCTACCTCAACCAAAAGTTTCTCCAACTCACCAACCTGATTAAAACCGAACACGCCGCCATCTTGTTGCGCGATGAAAGTTTCCGCCGCATCTCCGATAACGTCACTTTTTTTATCCAAGACCGTCACAGCCCGGAGGACCTGCGCGGCATCTTGCTTTATGACGGACGCGAGGCGGACGCTCCCGTCACGTTGGTTGCTGAGTCTGGCCGCCTAGAGCAAATCCCCGGTGGTGTCCGCCTCACCTTGCTCAATGGCAACCGCCAACGGGGCAGTGGCGAGGATATCGATATCCTGCGTTTCGGCCAATACATCCTCACCTTGCATCCGCAAACAGACCAAAGCCAATCACTCGAGCTAGCCTCGGAAATGATCCTACCAGACCTGTGGGACGCCAGCGCCACGGATGTCGACGCCCGTGGGCGGCTCCACCATGTCTTCACCCTGCCCTTGTTTACCCTGATTTGCGCGCTCATGACTTTGGTAATCCGGGCGCGCTATCTGCTCCCGCGCTTTGACTCCCAGGTGGTTTTGCGTACCTCTCTTGCGCTCGCGCTCGCGCAAATCCTTTATCTTGCCGGAATCATGACCGCGCGCGCCGGGCACGTCCCGCCCATCGCCATCTACCTCCTGCTCGCCGCTCCGTTAGCTTTTGCGTACCTGGATGATATGCTTGGGCGCACGGCGCGTCCCCGCGCGAACGGGCCCACACCTGTCCGGTCCGTCCCGCCCGGCACATCCGGTGCATCGCCGCATTCCTCATGAGCTTGCTGACTCTTCACGTCCTGCGGCTTTTTGTCCTGCGGCTTACGGCTCTCCTGCTGGTCATCTCGGGCTTGGTGTGGATCGTCGATCTGTTTGAAATGTCCCGCCGGGTTGCGGGTAAGCCCGGGGTCGGGATCGGGGACGTGGTGCTCGCCACCGTGCTTAAAAGCCCAGCACAAGCCCACGATTATCTGCACCTGATTGTCTTTCTTGCCGCCGCGCTGACCTTTTGGCAACTGGTGCGTATGCAAGAGTTCATCGCTGCCAGTGCTGCCGGGGCATCGCCCTGGCGTCTTTTGCTACCCCTTGGGGGGGGCGCCGCCCTGTTTGGCATCCTATGGATCGCCCTGATAAGCCCCTGGGGGGCGCTCGGCCACCAAGCCTATGAACGCTTGCGCACCGAGATGCTCGGCGAGCGTCCCGGCCACGTCCTGGACCTGTTCGATAGCGGCATCTGGCTACGGCAATACTTGCCTTCGGGTGCCGCCTTGACTCTGCATGCGCCGGGGCGCAAGCCTGATACTGGGATCGTCCTTGCCCCCATCATGGTGCTGGAAATCGGCCCTCAACAGAACTTCGTACGACGTATGGACGCCCAAAGTGCCGAATTGCTGGACGGCCATTGGCACCTTACCGATGTCGTCACCACCTACGCCAACAACCAACAACGCCGCGCCAAGGAAGTCTTGATCTCTACCTCTTTGACCGCCCAAACCATCGAGGAAAGTTTCCTTGCCCCACGTTCCTTAGGATTTTGGCGTTTGCCCGGCTTTATCGATGTGCTGGAGGGTAACGGCTTTTCCCATGTGTCCTACCAACTCCATTACCAGCGGCTGGTCGCCATGCCCCTAAGCCTGGTGGCCATGGTGTTTCTCGCGGGGGGGTTGTTCTTGCGCCACCACCGCCAGCGCCATGCCGCCTGGCCGATTGCCATCGGCGTCGGCGCGAGTTTCTTTGTTTTTGTCCTCACCAGTTTTCTAGCCGCCTTGGCCACCACTGGCACCGTCTCGCCGTTGATCGCCATGTGGACCCCGCCTTCGATTGTCCTGTTTGGCTCTGCTAGTTTGATCGTCTATTTAGAAGATGGCTAACACGAAAACGACCCGGCCTGGCAAGATTGCCGTGATCGTTGTCGCCGCCGGGCGAAGCCGTCGCTTTGGCGGTGAGATGACCAAAGTCTATCAACCGTTGGGTGATATCCCGCTCTTGCGTCACACCCTGGGTGCTTTTGCCCGTCACCCAGCCATCGGTGCCATCCAACCGGTCATCCACCCGGATGATCGCGCCCACTATGCGCGGGCCACAAAGGGGCTTGCGTTGTTAGACCCGGTCGCAGGCGGCGCGATGCGCGCAGACTCGGTGTTGGCCGGGTTGCGCGCGCTTAATCGGGGCAAACCGCCGCTGTTTGTGCTGATCCACGATGGTGCCCGCCCATTTGTCAGTGCTGATACCATTGATCGAGTCTGCGTCGCGCTCCAGGACGGCGTGAAGGGTGCGAAGGGTGCTATAGCCGCCAGCCCGGTCACCGACAGCCTGATGAAAGTCGATACCGCCAAAACCGCCGCGTCGTCACGATCGCCGCCGTCGCCGATAGACCGGCAGGGCATCTGGCAAACGCACACCCCGCAAGGCTTTGTCTTTAAGGACCTCCTCACTGCTTATGAGACCGTGAGCCCTGAGGTTCTCGCTACCTGCACCGATGATGCGGGCCTTGCCCATCATGCGGGTATCCCTCTCATCCTTGTGCCGGACTCGCCTGAGAATACCAAGATCACCACCGCCGAAGACCTGGACCGCGGCGGCCGCCTTCGTGCTGGGCGAGCGGGCGGCGTACCTCGCGTCGGGATCGGCTTTGACGCCCATCGTTTTTGCGAGCTTGCGGACGATCCAGATCGTCGCCCCTTGCGGCTGGCTGGAGTCACTGTGCCCAATCACCCGAGCTTGCGCGGACACTCGGATGCCGATCCGGGCTTGCATGCTTTGGCGGACGCCTTGCTTGGTGCCATGGGGTGGGCGGACATCGGCCATCACTTTCCTGACACCGATCCACGCTGGCGCGATGCGGACTCAGGGTTGTTTATTCATGAGATTATGGCTTGGACTCGCCAAGCAGGCGGCCAGATTATTAACGCTGATATCACGATTATTGCCCAACGGCCGAAAATTGCCCCTTATCGGGAGGCGATGCGCGCGGCCGTGGGTGCGCTCCTGCAGGTCTCCCCCTCGGCTATCAACATCAAGGCCACCACCACCGAAACCATGGGCTTTACGGGTCGCGGTGAGGGCATCGCCGCGCAAGCAGTCGTGACCATCATGGTTTGACAAGGCTTAGCCTTGACCATTTGTTCATCAGACTTGGGTACGTCCTGGTTCCGTCGTGCGTGTCTTTGCCTACATCGTACTTGAATAGACCTAAATCAGCGATGTTCCAGCCCTCTCGTCATTCCTGTGAAGGCAGGAATCCACCCCGCGGGGGTTTGATTTAGATCTGTATCTGTGATTGTGGCGACCAGCATGCGGTCCCGAGTAAGCGGCGTGGGTGTTGTAAAACGAAGAAAATAATGGCGGATCTGATCGAAAACCGGGAATAGGTGGGAAAAAGCGGGAAAAGGTGAGAATCGAGTGGGAACCTGTGAGCGGTGGCGGGAATAGGTATGCCTTGAGTGGGAGGGAATGGGCGGTGAGCGCGGGTTTTAAGAGGTACGATTGCCAAGGGGGCTGGCAGGTGAAGAGGGGATCCTGGCGTGGTGTAGTGGGCGTAATTTGGAGCCTGGCAGCATGGGCAAAAAAATCGTGCGCAAAAAATTATGGCGGAAAACGCCAGAGGTTAACGAAAAACGAAGAAAATAGTGGCGGAAACTTATCGCCTATTTTTGCCGCTAAGTCTGCTGTCACAGCGGGATACCGCTTAAAAATCACTCAAAAATAACTGGGACGTCGATGTCCCAGATGTCCCAGATGTCCCACTTATGCGGAATCACGCGGTCGCCAAGGCCGGATAGCGGTACAAGCTACCCGTTCCTGGTGATCTCAGGGGTAGAGAACAAAAAAAGAACAAGAAAAATGAAAAAAGGTGCTTTTTTTAGTTGACTGCCTTCCTAATGTTTGCTAATATAACAAACATACAAGGCAATAACGCCTTGGCTTTTATCAAGGAGAGCACCATGCACCCCGTAGACCAATTCATCAAAACCTACCGTTCGGAAATTCGTGAAGCCAGCCGCACCGGGAAAGGCAAGCATATTAAGTCCCTCGCCCGCAAGCATGGCTTGCCCCATCGTGAAGAAAAAGAGTTTTTTACCCAAAAGATGGCCGAGATTGGCTATGATGCAGAAAACCTGGAACGGGATTCTCGCCTAACCGAGATCGCCAAGAAGAGCCTGTTCATCGATAGCCTGATTGACTATAACTCATACGAGGATTTTAGAGAGCAGAGCACCTCCACAATCAGGGAAGCATTGAGAGAGGCCTATGAGGCGGGTCGCCAAGCTAAGTAGTATGACCACCGCGATGGAGCACTTAACGAATGTCGTTAGTCGTGTTCGCGGTGCGTGGCGGAAAAAGGATTATGCCACCGCTTTGGGAGTCTTGCATGATGCGCGGCACGAGCTTGTGATCATCGAGGTGCGGTATTTAATGGGTAAGCACGGTTTGCGGCAGTCCGACCTTGCCCGTATCTGGGGAATCAATCGCTCCACCGTGTCGAACCTGCTGGTAGGCAAGAATACGATCTCCCCATCCCGGCTCGATGAGTTATGGAGGGCTGTTTCAAAAAGAAGGGATGCCTCACACTCGTAGATCCGGCCTGCTCGAAAAGGTTGTCGAGGCGCGCTTTTCGGTTGACTTCCATGTTGTCAGAGCTAATGTCCACACAATTTAGTGATTTCTCGAACAAGGAATTATGGAGAATACTATGACGATTCAGGAAAAATATGGATTAACCACCCATGAGCTTATGGACATTGGCCAATTTGAGGATACACCCGGTGAGGACAAAGCCTTAACTGACATTTTGACCAGCGGGGACACAGCCCTAATTGACATTTTGAATAGTCACTTCGAAAGGTCGACAAAGGCCTGTTTAGATAGTGAATATGCCATTGCATTGGTAATTTTGAAAAACTGCACTAAAAAGCTGGCTCTTGCGATCCTGAAAAAAGAAGTCAAAACGCACGATATTAAAGTTAGTGACCTTATGCGAATATGGGGTATGAAAAAAGACAGTGTTATGCATATTCTTGCTGGCCGCGCCCGCACCTCGCCCAAACGCCTTCACCAATTACAACTACTGATCAGTCAGTTACCTAAACACAATAATAGGGAGGCAAGCCCTCCCCAGATTCTGAAGGTCGCGCGAACCTCACGTTAATAGGAAAGAGCACCTTCGCCAGTTAGAAGGTGCTCCCTCCCCGATCTCCTATGTTTTATATCCCCTTATCATAGGTCTGCTCGTTAGGAAAGTGTTAACATTTGCGCCGGGAAATTGGCCTTTTTTCCCACTGGCTTGCTAAAAAAGTGTTTGTTTGCCAATTTACTTAGCGTTTTTTATCAAGTGTTCCCGCCGTTTTGGCTATTCACCATGGCGATTTGTGGATACTTTTGTTCTTTTCGCTTGATCTGTGCCGCGACCGAGGTTATGGTCAGTCTCATGGGCCTAGAAAACCCATCAGACTGAGCGTGCACCCCCCCCCTCGTCGTTTGGTACACGCGAAATTGATTTTCCGATTTATGGCTCTGCGACGGGGGGGATTGCTTTAAGGCGATAACGATCTCCTGGTTTCCAGGTTTTGCCCGAAACATCTGCCTGTGTCTGACAGGTTTTCTAGCCCTCGGCGCAGGGCCGCCCTATCTATGATTACGAGCTCTGCGCGATCGATAACAGATCAGCGAGGGTTCGGATATGACGGATTGTATAAGAGGGCTATCCCTCTATAACCCCCCACATCACTCCTCTTCACAGAACGCCGCATCCTCGCTGGCGTGTGCTCGCGGGCCCGGAGGCCGCTCTCATATAGGGTGGGGAGGTCCCCATAATAGGGTCCGCGAGCACAACTATGGAGGCGGTTGTGCCTCGGCGGCGTGAGATGACCGGGCAAGCCGGTCTATTTGACCGGTTGCCGCCTTTGGCCAAGTCCAATGGCCCAGCGTTCTCAAGCAACAATGCACTGAGCTGTCGCGCACGAATATCGCTTGCCGTCGCTCAGACCCTGGATAAGTCCCCGCATACCCGTGAGCAGATTGCGCAGGCGATGAGCGATTTGCTCAATCAGCAGATCAGCAAGACGGTCTTGGATGGCTACGCTAGTCCTGCTCGTGAGTCCAATGTGATCCCCGCTGATCGCGCCGCCGCCTTGGTGCGAGTCACAGGCGATGAGGCGGTGATCCGCGCGATGTTGGTTAACAGCGGCAGGATTGTGGTCGATGCGCGGTACGAGCATGCGATTGGTTTTGCGCAAGCCTGTGACCAAGCGGATAAAGCCCGGGCCAGCAAGGCCCATTATCGGCGGTTATTGGAGCAGGGCTCATGACCGCTCCCAAAGAATGGTTAACTGCTAATGAGATTGCTAAGGCATGTTTGCCTGGTTTGCCAACAACAAAGCGACGTATCAATACGTACATCCTACAGAACAACTGGCAGACAGCGCATCGAGGCCTCTCGAACGACCTCCCTGTAGCGCGTAGGAGAGTCGGACGCGGTGGTGGGTGGGAGTATCATATCGACATACTTCCGCCGCCCGCTCGTGCCGCCTTAGATCTGACGCCAGTCAATGAATGCGTAGCCAAGGTCTCCTCCCAGGGTGGGGTGAAGGCGTTTGTGTCTTTGCCCCGCCCAAGCCGTCCGGCGTCGGCCAAGACAGCAGTACGGATGGTCGTTATGGCACTTTTCCGACGACTGGAGATCCCACCGAGTCGCTCCGCCGCCTTTGTCAAAAGCTACAACTCCCGCCAGCTTGACCTGCCGTCATGGTTTTATGAGGTGATCCCCCAAATTGCCGTTCGCTCCATCGAGCGGTGGGCGTGTAAGGTCCATAACGAAGGCTCTCTGACGGTGCTTTCGGACGATACCAGCAGGCGTGGGCGTAAGTGCGTCATCGAGACGGCAAGCGGTGGCGAACCGGCTAAATACGTGATCGCGCTGAAGGTCAAGCAGCCGCACCTCTCACTATCGATTATTCGTGACCTCCTTCAGGCCAAATGGCCAAAAGGTCTGATGACCCCACAAGGAGAGGTCGTGGATATCCCGACTTTACGTACCCTGCAGACTTGGTGGAAAGGGTGGCGACGCGACAACCCTGGTGCGTTTACCTATCATACCGACCCGGATAAGTGGCGATCCAAGTACGAACCCTGCGGGGTCGGTGCTTATCGCTGGGTGAAGGCTCTCAATCAGCTTTGGGAGATAGATGCTTCGCCTGCGGACGTGCTCTTAGCCGACGGCAAGCGGTGGACGGTCTACGTTGGCATCGATGTATGGAGCCGCTCGATGGTGGCGATGGTGGCCCCGACCGCTCGCTCATCCGCCGTGCGGGCATTGACGCGCAAGATGATCCTTGCGCTCGGGGTGCCGACTACGGTGCGCACCGACAACGGCTCGGATTTTAAGGCTTTCAACTCACTTCATGCCTTGGCCGCCTTGGGTATCAGTCACGATGTATGTGACCCTCGTGAGCCTGCTAAGAAGGCAATCGTAGAGCGGGCGATTGGCACACTCAACCGATCCTGCTTGCAACTGCTGGATGGCTATATTGGCGCGTCGGTTGCTGATCGCAAAAAGATAGAGGCGCGTTTGGCGGCGCAGAAACGAGGGGAACGACCCGTGATCCTCGAGTCATCTTCGCTGTCGGCGTCTGATTTACAGGCGCACCTGGATGCCTGGATCGCAAATCGTTACGACAAGAAAGTGCATAGTACTCTAGCACAAACACCTGAGGCGCGGCGGGCTTCTTGGACAAAGCCGGTGGCCGTCATAGAGAACGAGCGGGCTCTGGACGTCCTATTAGCGGATCTTGCTGGTAAAGATGGCCTTCGGGTTGTTACCAAGCAGGGGCTGAGCATTGAGCGCGGTTGGTATGGTGCCTCAGCCCTCGGCGCACATGTTGGTCAAAAGGTGCTGGTCCGGCACAGCCCTGAGGACTGGGGGCGTGTGTGGGTCTTCACGGCCGCCGGGACTGAGTTTATTGCCGAGGCTATCTGCTATGAGCGTGCGGGGATCAATTCGCGCGAGGCTGCCGATCAACTCCGCGAAGCCAAGGTCCAGGCTAAGGCTCATGCCCGCAAGGTGATCGGGCGAGCAAAAGACATGCGCGGCCTATCAAACAGCCTGGCGGCTCTGGCACACCAGCCCGCAACCAATCTGCACACCCTACCTCGTGCAGGATCATCACATAAGACCCCGGCCTTAGAGGCCGCGACACAATCAATACGCAAACGGACATGGACGGCCAGTAAGGAAGACCTAGCCGCTCAGGCTGATCTTAAGAGATGTCTGGCCCAAAAGGCGACCAGCAAACAGGAGACCCCAAAGGAGCGATTTACTCGTGCTCGCCATCTGGAAGACAGGCTTGAGCAAGGCAAACCGGTGGAGGTGTCCGATGTCCAATGGCTCCAACGATACCAGACCACCGCCGAGTATGAAGGTCACGCCGTTTTATTTAAGGCATTTTCTCCCACCCCCACGGTCGCGGAAGCGATCAAATAACAAGCGAGGACTCCCATGAACGAAATCACTCTACCCTCCCTGCCGCTCACGAATGCGGCGCGGTGTAGCACCTTGATCCAGTCGTTGAGCACAGCAACGCGCAAGGGTTTACCGGCTCTCGGCGCGTTCTATGGGCCAAGCGGCGTCGGTAAAACAGAAGCGGCTTTGATGTCCGCTATGGCGATCCCGAGTGTCACTTATATGCGCCTGACAGCGGCTATGACACCGCGTGATTTTCTGCGCTCTCTCGCCGATACCCTGGGATATGGATATCCCAAACAGGTCACGGCAAACGATTTGCTCAAGCTGATTTGTGCTCAGCTCGCGATGAGCGAGCAGATGCTCATTCTTGATGAAGCAGAGTACGCTTTGCCCCGCTCTCGACGCGGTGTTGGTTACTTGGCCACAATTCGTGATCTGCACGACTTAAGCCGTCGCCCGGTTCTTTTGCTTGGCAAGGAGGATCTGGGCCCGAATTTGGCTCAATTTGAAGAGCAATTTGATAACCGCATCATCAAATACGAGCTTGCGGTCGCGTGTTCTCTTGAAGATGCCCGGCAAATCGCCGCGCAAATTGCAGGCGACACCGAGATCACGGACGAATGGTTGGAGGCGATGCTATCGGCGACGGACGGGTGCACGCGCCGCGTAGCGGTTGCACTAATGAATGCCAAAGAAGAAGCTGACCGGCTGGGCAACGCCAAGATCGACGCCAGCACTCATCCAGCCGATAAGATATTTAACGGGCGTCCGCCGATGAGCAGGAGGGCGGCCTGATGCGTAAGCATTATCGATCTCCCCTCACTCAGAAGGTCTGGGCAACCATAGGAAGCCGCCAGGGTTGGTTCACAATCAGGGACATCGCCTCACTCACCAGCGTGTCGACATCACGAGTCAGTGATGCCTGCAATGCCTGGGCAAAGCTGGGCTATCTGAAGCGGGAGAAGCTCGGCCAGGCGATCTTTTGGAAAAGAGCGATGCCTTTTGGCGAGATGCCGTCAGTGTCGTTGGGTCATCGAGTAGCCGACACGCGGGCTAGTAAAAAAGATCGTATCTGGCTCCTCATCACCGCTCTTAGGGTTTTCACGGCGCGGGATATTGAAAGCAAACTCCGCGACAAGGTGGCTCCTCAACATCTGCGTGACTTTCTTGCGTCTCTTACTCGTAAGGGGTTGCTCAAACGATGGAAAGACGGGCGAGAGTATCGCTATCAACTGATTAAGCAAGGGGGGCACTGGTGGTCATGACTCCCGCTCGTCGCGCCGTTATTGATAATGCCCGCACGGTCTGGCCTGAGCCTCGCCCAAGACAGATCGAGATCGTTTTGCGTGCCATGGAGGCAGGTCTTGGCTTGCGGTCAGTTGCTGGGAAGTGCGGCATTTCACCGAGTGCTCTGAGTGAAATCTTAGCTAGAAAATACCGTCATCGGCCTAAAAAAATCTTCCGCTTAATAGAGCAAAACTTGACCGAAGACAACGTCCACTGCAGAGCTCTCTCCGGGTCGATACCCCGTCAAAGCTGTCTTGAGAATCAGGAGAACGTTCTTAACGATCCCTCGTCCATGCCAGCGATACGGTTTGGTCATATTTGCCGAGCTTGTCCGCATTGGAGAGGGAGATGAAGCGATGCGACCTCCCCAACCGTCGAGGCTGTATCACGACCGACATGGTCTATGAAGGTCGCAAATACTTGGTCTCAGTCGGCCCCGTAAACGAAGAGGGTGCCTTATCAAAGCTGGAGATTTTTGCCAAAGGCGCAAAGTCCGGATCGACAATGGAGGGCGTAATTAACGCCTGCTGCATTCTCATCAGCCTCGCTTTGCAAATGGGTGTCCCTCTTTCCTATCTGGCAGATCGGCTCGGTGATGAGAGTTTTGCCGGAGCTCTTGTTAAAACGATCGAGGCCTTAGATGGCTGAGAACACCCTCATCGAGTGGGCAGACGCAACCTGGAACCCCTGGCAGGGATGCACAGTGGTGGGGCCGGGCTGTGCCAACTGTTATGCCGCCCGTATTGACAAACGCTTTGGAGGCAACCATTGGGGGCCACGCGCGGATCGGAAATTAAGCAGTGAAGCAAACTGGCGTAAGCCCTTCCATTGGAATGCTCAAGCGGCAAAAAGAGGCAAGTCGATGACCGTTTTTTGCGCCAGCATGGCGGATATTTTTGACGATCATCCCTCTATCAAGCCTGAGTGGCGGGATCGGGTTTTTGAAACGATCCAAGCCACACAAAACTTGACCTGGCTTCTGCTCACCAAGCGACCGGATTTAATTTGGGAACGTTTTCGGTTTGAGCCTCTTACGAACGTAATGTTTGGCGTTTCCATCGAAGACCAAAAGCGAGCGCGGGAGCGTTTGTTTTTCCTATCTGAGTGGAAGGCATGGGGACACAAGACCTTTATCAGTTATGAGCCTGCCCTCGGCGCAGTGAAGTGGAAAAACTTTACAAACCCGATGTATGGCTTTTCGCATAGCTGGCGTTATCCATTTGACTGGGCTATTGCGGGCGGTGAGTCCGGGCCCGGGGCACGCAAGCCAGATATAAACTGGTTTCGTGATTTGCGTGATCTGTGTGTAGCAGAGAGCATCCCGTTCTTTTTTAAGCAGTGGGGGATCTTTGACGCCGCTGGCCTCAGGGTTGGCAAGAAAAAATCTGGGCGTTTGCTTGATGGCGTTCTTTGGGATCAGAGGCCGTCATGACTCCCCGCCGCATTCAACTCTCTCGCAAAAGAGGGTGGCGCATGCCCTCCAATACCGCGCGTGTGGATAGAGCCACCAAGTGGGGCAACCCATTCACAACAGCGAATGCATACGACGCCTTCGTGCGTTTTGCATTAGCTGGAGCCAACAATCCCCCTACTGCTTCGGACGGACGTTATATCCATTTTCAATTATACAATGCGCTCCGCTTCAAGCTCTCAGATCTTCGCGGAAAAAATCTAGCGTGTTGGTGCAAGCCAGACCAGTCCTGTCATGCCGATGTTTTGTTGCGCGTGGCAAACCTACCAATCGAAAGGAGAACAAGTGATGAGTAGTGAATATGGCCCTGCAGTACCCCTTATCGACAAGCTGTCCAAGATAATCGTGACGGATCACCAAGCATCGGGTGACTCCATGCCAAAGGACTTGATTGAGGCGTTGGTGATCTTGCAAGAGTGGGCAGAAAACCATGATTACCACATGGCGATAAGTCAATAAATAGGGAGTAAGAAGATGGCTGATAGAAAGCCCAGAGATTTTTCTGATATTAACGAGTTTGCACAGACCTATGCGGAGGAAAATGAGCGGCTGGCCGCTATTCTTGTCGCTATTGATAAGGACATACGAGTCATTCATGAACGTTATGCGGCGGCTCTTGCCGATCAAGCGATGCTAGTTTCTTGTTGTAGAGGCGAATTGATCGATCTTGTAGATGCCGCCAGACATCTATTCGTTAAGCCTAAGAGTCAGACCGTCGCAGGTGTACGTGTAGGTCTGCGCAAGGGGCAAGATAGGCTTAAGTATGATGACGAGGGGAAGCTGATTCATAGGATATCCACCCTTTTGCCTGCCCAGGCCGATAGCTTGCTTCGGCAGAAAATCGAAATAAACAAAGATGCCCTCAAGATCTTATCTACTGAAGATCGACAGCGGCTTGGGGTGAAACTCGTGATGGGCGCAGATGAGCCCTTCGCCCAAATATCCAAATCAGACGCAGAAAAAGTAGCGGCGTCAATTTTGGAACATGTATCGGAACAACCAACACCTTCAACTGGAGTGAAAAATGACTGATCTAAAAAAAGGCGAAATCGTTAAGGATAAGTTCGAGGGTACGCTATATGTGTTCTTAGAGTCTACTATGAATGATCCATCTCGAGCATGGGTTGCCAATCAATATGGCGAGTCAGATTATTTTTCTTTTGATGATATAGAAAAAATTGATCTCAAGGACACTGATACCGAGGAGCTTGAGGAGTTTATTGACAACCTCGAATCAAGAGGTACTTGGCTTGAAGAGCTTAAAGACATAGCACAGCAGTGGCTTAATGGAGTAAGCAATGATTGACAGTGTCGATATCCTCAAGCACCCGGTCGGGTTCTTCTTTAAGGACGATCCTATCACTGTTGATATAGATGAAGTGAACTAGCGAATGACGAAGACAAGATTCACCTCTGCTCTTGAAGGCCCAGCCCTTAAGGATGGTATGGATATCGAGCTTTTTTGCAAGCATATCTCAAGCATGGATGGCTTGGTACGGGCGGTGGGAAAAGAAGTAGGTAAAAAGGTCAGCACCCGTGTTGCAGGCATAAAGGGTAGCGATGGTTGCTTCGAGATAGACTTTGTGTTGGAGGAGCGTGATCGATGATTCCTTTCCCTTCTCTAGAGCGTGAGCCAATTGAAGCGGTTGAGGCAGAGCAAGGTCTCTTGGGCGCGATTCTTGTCAAGCCGGATCTACTGGATACGATCAGTGACTATTTAGAGCCCCATCATTTTTCTAGGCCTGGTCACGGGGTTATTTACCATGCGTGTCAGAGTCTGCGTAAGCACTCACAGGTGGGTGATCCCATTACTGTCCGAGATTTCATAGCGAATGACTGGGAAAGAGCCCCAATAGCTGATGCATCGACGGGGAAAGAGGAGGCGTTAAAATATCTGAAGGCCCTGGTGGCCTCAGTAGTGAGCATAGCAAACGCGCCATTTTACGCGCGAAGGATTGTTGATCTTTGGCTTTTGAGGACACTTGTCGATGCCTGCGTTCGTGCGATTGATCGAGCTTATACGCCTGATGTCGATGATGGACCAGACAAGCAGATTGAGACACTGGAGTCTGATCTTTATAGCCTTGCGATTGCCGAAACTGATCCGGACGGCTGGGCACTCCCGTTCGATAAAGTCGCTGACCTTTCCGTTCGCCAGGCTGAGGCAGCACGAAACAAGGAGCGAGATTTAATCGGTGTCCCTACCGGCTTTGCGGACATCGATTATTGCCTGGGCGGTCTGCAGCCATCGGACTTGATCATCATTGGTGCTCGCCCAGGCATGGGCAAGACGGCACTGGCGACAAACATTGCCTGTCATGCGGCGCGTTTGTGCAAGGAAAGCTCCACTCGCGAGGGGGCGGTTGTGGTTTTTTTCTCGCTAGAGATGTCAGCTCTACAGCTAGGCACCCGTGTTCTGAGTGGCCTTGCTCAAGTTCGATCAGATGATATCCGTGCCGGACGAATCAATCGTGAAGATATGGATCGCTTAGTGGAAGGTCGGGATATTTTAGGGTCGATGCCATTATTTATAGACGACACAGCTGCTTTAAGCGTGTCCGCTTTGCGTCGACGTGCCCTTCGACTCAAGAGACAACACGACGTGGGGCTGATCATCATCGATTATCTTCAGCTTTTGTCATCCGAACAGGGTAAAAGACGGTCAGAAAATCGTGTGCAAGAACTGGCAGAGATGACCAGAGGGCTGAAGATATTGGCCAAAGATGTGGATGTACCGGTCATCGTGCTCTCACAATTATCACGAGCGGTTGAACAACGTGACGACAAACGCCCACAGCTTGCAGATCTTCGTGACTCCGGAACGATTGAGCAGGATGCCGATGTGGTTATGTTCGTCTATCGTGCCGCCTACTACCATGAAAAAAAAGAGCCTCGCTTGGGTGATGACTCTTCAACCGAAGAGGTCGTCGCGCACGAATTGTGGCAGAACAAAATGAACAGTATTCGCAACGAGGCATTGGTCTCAATCGCAAAACACCGGCATGGGGCAACCGCTATGGTGCCCCTGCATTTTGATGGGCGTTATGCCCAATTTTCCAACCTAGAAAGGAAAAACCCATGGCAAAGAGAAGCCTAATATCAATTATCGTCCAGCAATTTCGCTGGCTAAAGACAATTTGGAGGCCAGTCAAATGAGCCAAGAAAAGATCAAAGAACTCGTGTCGCTGTGCCTATTTGCAATCTTAGTATCCGTTATGGTGGTTGCTGGGCAACGCTTGGTTGACTTGACCTGGCCGTTGGTTGCGCCCTCGCAAACGTATGTTTCCGAAGCATGCCAGACGCAAATTGACCGAAGCCGAGATCGTGAGATACGTCATTTTGTTTGCACGCGATCAGTAGGTGAACCATGAACACTTGGAATAACATGAACAAGGCAATTCGTGCGATTGAGCGGCAATTGGGAATAAGCCATGATGACCACGTGGAATTAATGCGTGAGCTTATTGGACGTGACAGCCTTAAAGGTGCGCCTTTGGGTGATATGCGCAAGGTTCTTAATCACTTGCAGAAACTCATGTCATTAGCTACACCGAACAGCGTGAAGGAGAACTTCGCTCCACGCTCACCGCATCGCCATATCAGGTTTATTTTGGTGCTTTGGTGGTTGTTGGCTGACAACGGGCATCTCACACGCTTCCCATGCGGTGGCGTTGGGCTGGATCGCACGGCTCGAATTAAGGCACTTGATCGTTTTGTCCGCCGTCAAACGGGAGGGATCATCAGAAAACATCAGTGGGTCACCCCTGCCCACGCTAATGGGATCACACAAGCATTGCGCAAGTGGTGTTATAGGGCAGGAGTTAAACTCAATGAACCTGGACGCGCCGCTTAAAGCTACTTTACCTCCGCCTTCGTGGCGAGATTTGAAAAGCGTATGGTATGCTTTCCGGATTCTCATGTCCCTTGCACGGAAGCATCCTAGTGCTTCTATAATTTTGTTCTCTTGTTTTTTGTCTGGTTTTACGGTAAAAAGAACGTGCGAGGATGGGAGAGTACGAACGAAGATTGTAGCGAAAAGGTGATGTAGAAGTGAGTGAGGTTGATCCTCGTTTGCGCGGCCAGCACCCCCTGCTCATTGATGTCGCCGGGCTGTCTGATTATGAGACAGCCCGGCGTCTTGCATGTCTTTACGGCGGTCGGCGGCTTTACATCCCTGTGAAATTACCTAATTCCCGTCATTATTTTTTGCGTCGTATTGGCCGTCCTGGTTTTGAGGCATTGATCAAATTACACGGTGGTAAGGATGTCTATATCCCAATGTGGCATACAGTAAAAAAGACGCAACGGCGATATCGCCAACTTAAGGCCTCGTAAGATCTATACTTTGCCTGTATTCCCGCGCTCATATTTGTAGGAAATCTTTGCGGGAAATCTCTGGGGTAAAACAGCCTTAGATTGCGTAGTAAAATACGCACCATGATAAAAACAAGAAAAACAGCCATCAAAGAAACAATCCGGCGTGAGGGTGGTCTTGTCGATCATCCAAATGATCCTGGCGGTATCACGAAGTTTGGTATATCGCTTCGCTATCTTAAGTCGGAGGGTGACTTGGGTGATTTCGATAGGGATGGTGATATCGACGCGGATGACGTTCGCGGGATGACCGAGGACCAGGCCGTTGAGATTTATGAGCAGATATGGGACGAAGGCAGATACGATGAATTGCCCCCAGAGATAGCGGGTAAGGTTTTTGACCTTGAGGTGAATACTGGGCGAGGACGCGCGGTTAAGATTCTTCAGCAAGCCTGTCGCGCAAGCGGCCCGAAGATTACAGTGGATGGCATTTTAGGCCCGGTCACGCGGCACGTAGCTTCGAGTATACCGCCTGATGAGCTATTGGCGGCGATCCGCGTTGAGGCGGCTTCATTTTATAGACGGTTGGTTGCCGCGCGTCCTTCTCTTGAAGTGTTTTTGAAGGGGTGGCTCCGACGAGCCTATGACGAGGTGTAGTGATGTTGCCTCTGATGTCTGCCCTGACTCCTCTTCTATCTAAAGCCGCTGGCCGTGCTTTGGACAAAGTTTTACCCGATGAAGGAGCGCGAGCGACCGCCCATCGTGAGCTTGAAAAAATACTTGCCGAGAATGACGGGAAAGAAATAGAGGCCGTCATGCAGATGCGCCTGGCAGAAATTAGGAGCAATGATCGATGGATTTCTCGGGCGCGCCCGACGTTCCTTTATCTCATCTATGCGATGATTGCATTGTGCCCAATGATTGGTGGGGTGTCTATTTGGTATCCGGCGGAGATCGCCGCGATGACGAGCGGGATGTCGCTTTTCTTTGAGGCGATCCCTGGCGATTTGTGGGCCCTCTTTGGGGTCGGTTTCGTGGGTTACTCGGCGGCCCGCACGATCGATAAAGTCAAAGGGGGTCATAAGTGACGCCCGACAGTCTCCTTCTTGTCCTAGCCGCGATCCAAAGCCTGTTTGTTCCGGCCCTCGGTTTTTTGTTCAGTCGTCTCAGGTACATTACGACGGAGTTGACGGACATGCGTGAACGCGCCGCGCGTCTCGAGGAAAGGATCAAGGCAGTACCGTCAGTCAAAGATATGGCTGCTTTACAGGCCGCGATCGCGGGCCTGACGGAAAAGGTCGAAGCAATGGATGAAAAAATCGATGCGCTTGGCAAACGCCTCGAGCAAGGGGGCAGAGGATGACCGGTGAAGTGATCCCTTTCAAGGAACCACGGCGGCGCGTGTCATCGATCAGCCAACTCCCGTTGCAGGTGCTCAAGCACGTCAATGCCGAGCTAATGTCGGCACAGAAGACCCAGGCAGAAATCCTGCACAGTACCAATGCGATGCTCGCAGAGATGAAAGGAATAAAACGCGCCCCTATTACTCGCTCAAGTCTCTCGCGTCATGCGCGGTTTATTGCCAAAAGTAACCTGCTGTCTGACACGGTCATGGCCGCCGCGCATGCATACGTGGGGCATCTGGACGGGATAGAAAATGCCGCCGAGATTGCCCGCACCCTAGGAATGGTCATCATGGGTATGATTCATCAGTCGATGTCGACCTTGCAAAAAAAGGGATCATTTGAGCCGAAAGAGGTGCGGGATCTAGCACAGGCATTTGCAAGTGCCCAGAAAGGGATGTCCTCTTCAGTCGACACTGAGATTAGTGCGGTGACTCATCTTAAAAGTAAAATCTCCGAGGCACTGGATGCCAACGATAATCTATCACCAGAGCAAAGGGATGGGATCATGCGTTTGTTTGGAGGGATTGTTTAATGACTATCCAAACCCTTGATCCATTTTTCAAGTTTTATCCCTACCAGCAAAAATGGGTGACAGACGATAGCCAATACAAGGTTGGGATGTGGGCGCGACAAATCGGCAAAACGTTCTCCACGGCGGCAGAGATCGTGCGGGATGTCATGCTTGCTGAGTTTGCCGGTAAGACGAGCGATTGGATCATCCTCTCGCGTGGTCATAGACAGGCCAAACATATCATGCGGCGTTACGTTATCCCGATGCTTAAAGCCTACGACCATGTCCGCGCTTATATGAACAATCGTCAGCCAGAAGTCATAGAGTTTCGCAGATACACAGGCGTAGAGGCCTATTTGCCCGGCGGGTCGACAATCACCGCCTTGCCTGCGAACCCGGAAACGGCGCGGGGTTATACCGCTAATGTGCTCGCAGATGAGTTTGCTTTTCATGATGCGAGCCGGGAGATATGGAAGGCAATTTTCCCTATCACGACCCGTCAGGGATTGAAGATGCGCATCGTGTCTACGCCGAATGGTAAGGGCAACAAATTCTATGAACTCATGACGGCTCATGACTCAGAGTGGTCACGTCACAGGGTTGATATTCATACGGCTGTCGCGCAGGGCTACGATCTCGATATCGAAAAGACCCGCAAGGCACTGGCCGATGAAGAGGCCTGGCGACAAGAATATATGCTTGAGTGGTTGGACGAGGCTCTGGCGTGGTTTTCTTTTGATCTGATTATGGCGGTGGAGGATCAAGCCGCCGGTCACCCGGAAAAATATACAGGCGGGGATTGCTTTATTGGAGTCGACATTGCTCGCCGCAATCACCTCTGGGTTGCCTGGGTGTGGGAGCGCGTCGGTGATGTCTTATGGACGCGCGAAATCAGCACGATGAAAAACAAGACGTTCTCAGAGCAGGAGGCAGAGATCGACCGACTGATGCACAACTACAACGTTAGCCGTATTTGTATGGATCAAACAGGCATGGGGGAACCCGTGGTGGAGCGGGCGGCAGAAAAGTATGGCGGGGTGGTCGAGGGTGCGCTCATGACAGCGGATCGCAAGCTGAGTATCGCGACCGTGACCAAGCAGATGTTCGAAGATCGGCATTGCCGTATTCCGGCAGGCGATCCGATCCTCCGTGATGACCTCCATAAAATCCGTAAGGTGACTGGTCCTACGGGCAATCCCCGTTTGGTAGCTAATGCCGATGCGCAAGGTCACGCCGATCGCGCATGGGCGGCCATGCTGGGAGCGGCGGCGGCACAGACGGCGTGCGCTCCGCCGGTCGGCTGTTACGCAGAGCAGGAGTCTTCGCAAGATCGGCAACTGCTAGAACTGGGGCTTATATAATGGGATGGCCTTTGTTGACACGGTTGCGTGAAGCACTTGCTCCCAAGCCGGGCGGTGCAAGCGGCCTGATTGAGAAGGACGGCGGCTGGACTCCGGTCGGCGGACTGCAGTCGGCACGCGACATCCCGCATTTCAAGCTCGGACAAATGCAAAAGGTCAGTGAGTATTTGTATCGCTCGAACCCCTTGGCGAAGTCCCTCATTGATTTGCCGATCTCCTTTATGCTTGGGGAGGGGTTGACCCCACGGATCGCAGGTGAGGAACCGGACAAGAAACTGGTTGAGTGGCTCGGTGAGTTTTGGAACGACCCCATTACCAACTTGCCGCTTAACTTACCCTCAATGATGAGGGAGATGGCGTTGTTCGGTGAGCAATGCTGGCCAGTTTTCGTCAATGAGATGAATGGGCAAATGCGACTGGGTTATGTTGATCCGTTGAAAATCCAGGCTGTGATCACCGATCCGGATAATGCCATGACCCCGATCGGGGTGACGGTACGCACGGAAGACGGGAACGAAAAGACCTACCGCATAATCCTTCCCATCGACGAGAGCAGTCTCACCCTTGCGGCGCAGAAGAAGCGCAAAGAGTTTGAGGCTGGGGAGTGCTTTTTCTTTAAGCATGGCGGGATCACGACTGCCAGTCGCGGTATTCCGGATTTATTTCCGGTAGCCGAATGGCTCATCACATATAACAACGCGCTCAAGAGCGAAGTCGACCGGTGGGATCATCTTAAAGACCATCTTTACGACGTGACGATCAAGGGAGGGACTGCAAAGCAGGTCAAAGAGAGGGCGAAGGAGATTGCAAAGATCAAGGCGCAAGGTGGATATCACGTTCACAATGATAGCGAGACTTGGCAATGCCTCACACCTAACCTGCAAGCTAAGGACGCCTCAGATATGGCGCGGATGATCCGCAATCATATTCTTGCGGCTTTTGCTTTGCCGGAGCATTGGCTAGGCGGCGGTGGCGATGTGAACCGTGCCACGGCGGCGGAGATGACCTCACCCGTCATGCGGATAATGCATCAGCGGCGACGGGAAATGTTTCACATGATCAAGCTGATTTGCAAGACGGCTGTGCTCTCGCGAGAGAATAGAAACACTCATCGAGCCGACTTCGACATTGTTATTGAGGCACCAGATATGGTGCGTGAGGACATTACCAAGTACGCGACCAGTCTGGCTCAGGTCATTGCGGCGTCGGCTACTGGGATCGAGCGGGGGACTCTTACAATCCAAACGGCGGTACGCATTATTCGAGAGACAGCGGATCGGTTAGGGGTGATCGTGGATGAAGAAGAAGAGATCAATGCCCTCAAAAGCCAAGCAGCGGCTTTGGCAGACCAAGATACTTACGGGGGACAGTCCAATGCCCAAGCGTGATGATGTCCGCCGCGCCCGCGAGGCGCACAACAAGAAGCACCGCCGCACCGTTGAGAAAGCGAATGGGGAGGTGCGGGCGATCCTTGCCCGCGCCGGGGAAGAGATCAAGCGAAAGATGCAGGCGGCTCCTTCCGAATGGCAGGCGCACCACCTATCCCAAATCCGTGATGAAGTCGAGCGTATCTTGGATGGCGCGGGCAGAACGGGCGGCGCAAGCATCGCGGCAGGGATGAGTGAGGCAAGCCGTATCGGTGTTGCGATTACTGATCAGCAACTGCTGGCCGGAGGGTTTAATATCGCCGCTCGATTTCCACGTCTCGACCTTGCACAGCTTGAGGGTCTGCAGTCCACGATGACCAAATACATGCACGGGCTGACGTCCAATATAATCCAGTTAGTGGACGAGGAGATACAAAAAGTCGCGGTCGGGATTGCGGCCCCCAGCGATGCCATAACTGCCATTGACGGTATGGTGGACGGCGGACGTCGCCGAGCAAAGACAGTGGTACGCACGGAGCTGGGTCGGGCCAACTCCGTGGCGACACAAGCTCGACAGGAACAAGCGGCAGCAGAGCTACCAGGTTTGCAAAAAGAGTGGATATCGTCTGGGAAGAGATTTTCACGCCTAACGCACGATGTGGCAGATGGACAGGTCGTGTCGGTCGATCAGCCATTCCATATCGGTGCTGATCTTCTGATGTTTCCACGTGATCCTGCTGGCTCACCTGAGGAGACGATTAACTGTGGGTGCATATCTGCCCCGCACCATCCGACCTGGGAGGCGGAATAATGGCCGATACTTTGTTCATTTTGCTGTTCGTTTTTTTTCGGCTACCCAAGATCGTCCAAACCAGTTTTTTGCGCCTGTGCGGCGTTTATGTGGCAATCGGAAAAGGAGCCTGAGATGACAACAAGTCAAGTGCAAAATATGCGCCTCATAGAGGCTGGGCATATTGTAGGTAACGCCAAGGAGGGAGGACGATTCCAGATATGCGCAATCAAAGCCGGGGTCTCCTTGAACGGGAACTATTATTCCGATGAGGTTCTGCGTGAAGCGTTGCCCTTGTTTAACAGTGCTCGGGTTTTGGTCAAGTCGGATCGTGAGCATACCAGCACCACAGGTGACGGGGTCGATGTCCGCAACGTGATCGGCAAGCTGGAAAAGGTCAGCTTTATTGAAGGTGCGGCTCCCGATACCGGTGCGGTGCATGCCGAGCTGGTCCTTATTTCACCGGGGGACGCGATCTCACGAAAATTGAAAGATGCTTGTGATCGCGGCCTGAACGACACCTTTGGTTTTTCCATTATTGCTTGCGGCCAGGTTCAACCCAAGGTCGTTGAAGGGCGTAACGTCATGTCGATGGAACGCATCATCACAATCGAGTCGGTCGACTTGATCGTACACCCTGCCGCTGGCGGGGAGCTGATCAAGATGGTGGAGGCTCAAAAACAAAATACAACTGCTCAGCAAAAGGAGATCAACATGAGCGATAACACACAATCGAAAGACGAAGCCGTCCAAGCCGCTGATACAGCGGCGACGGAGCCGAAGAAAAAAGACGAAGCCGTCAAGGAGGACAACAAAAAGAAAAAAGACTCTCCGACGGAACAGCCTTCGGAGCAAAAGGCGGAGCAGGTTGTCGCAACGGAGAGTGTGCGGCGCATGGTGGAAACAATCACCTATTCCGTCACGGCAGTCGCCGAGTCGGGACTCCCGGAGATTGCTCAGCAGAAACTCCGCAAGGCTTTTGAAACCGGAACATGGACGCGGGAAGGCATCGATGCACGGATTGCGGAGGAACGGGACTACCTGGCGAAGTTTACTGAAAGCGGGAAGCCGTCCGGGCTTGGCGGTGCTCGCGCGAGCGTTCTCGAGGATCAGACGGAAAAACACAGTGATATGTGGGGGCACGTTTTTGATGACGAGACAGAAGAACACGTCTCACTCAAGGAGGCATATATTGCAGTCACGGGTGATCAAAAAGTCACCGGCAGGCTGTCTGAAAGCATTACGACGACAACGACGGGTATCGTCGATCTTATTGGTGCTGCTCTCGGGAAGCGGCTCTTAAAGGAATATAAAATCCCTGATCAGTATTCCGTATGGAGGTCGGTGGCTGATGTAGTGCCAGTCAATGATTTTCGCGAGCGGCACGTTATAACGGTTGGCGGTTATTCAGATACCCCGGTGGTCAATGAAGGTGCAAAATATCAGTCGCTAACTGATCCCTCGACTGAGAAGTCAAAATATCAAGTCGAGAAACACGGCGGGTTGGCTGATATTACGTTTGAGGCAATCAAGAATGATGACGTCGGTTTAGTAAGACGTATCCCGCGCAAACTGGCGCAAGCCGCAAAGCGTACACTTGCAAAAAATGTGCTGAGCGTTTTTTCGGATAATCCGGATATCACGATTGATGGTAAAAAACTCTTTCACACGGATCACAGCAACACGGGAACGGCCACACTGACAGCGGCAAGCCTTTCAGCGGCTCGCTTAAAGATGCTGGGTCAGCAAGAACCTGGTGAGAAGGATACCCTGGGGGTCCCGCCAAAGTTTCTCTTAGTGCCTTTCGCGCTACAGGAGAAAGCGTACAACCTATTCAAACGAACGACAAATCAGGACAAGACGTTCGTTCAGGATTGGGCTCCGACCATTTTGCCGATCTGGTTTTGGGATGATGCAGATGCATGGTTTCTGGTGGCAAGCCCGAAGGAGATACCCTGCCTCGAGGTTGGTTTCTTGGATGGCAAGCAAGAGCCGGAGATTCTTGTTCAGAATGACCCACGAAGCGGCTCATTGTTCACGAACGATAAAATCACTTACAAGCTCCGACACATTTATGGCGTGGGCCTTGTGGATTATCGCGGCCTTTATGGATCAATCCCGGCATGAGTAATTTGTCCCTCTCCGATCTCATTCGTGATCTGTTTGCCGACGAGACGGTCGATGATGACATGCTTGCGCGTGCTGAGCATATTGCGCAGACCCGTTATGAAGAGGATATGGGTGGGCGTAAAATCCCCGAGGCGCACAAGGAGGCCGTTGCGTGTTACGCGACGGCCTACTTGCTGGACAGCAAGGCACAAGAGACTATCTCCGCCATCGATCCAACGATGGATGGAGACTCTGTCGATCATGAAGGTCTGTCGGGTCGCTATGCGGCTCGCGCCGCCAGCTTACGCAAGAGATATCACATGTTGCTAGGGTTACCCCTTAATCGTAGCCAGCCTGCAAGCATGAGGGTGTCGGGATGAGTGTTGTTACCACCATGCGCGTGCGTGGGGGAAGTATTCTCTCCCGAGCCACATCGACAATAGACAAGTCACTGCGTCGTGCTGCGTGGTCTTCTGGGTTATTGGTCGAGGCGAAGGTAAAACCTATCACTCCGGTCGGCGTGGGCGGCGGTGGCGGTTTGCGTGGATCGATTATCACCAGTCCACCGCACAAAACGCAGGACGGGTTGGCAGTAGAGGTAGGCTCAGCACTCTCCTATGCCGTGCCTGTGGAACTTGGTACCAAGCCGCACATGCCGCCAGTGGTAGCGATCCAGGACTGGGTACGGCAAAAGATCACGCGCAATCCGAAACTCGCTCGCGCAATAGCCTGGCGGATTGCTATGAAAATCCGCGCTAAGGGTACCAAAGGGGCACATATGTTTGAGCGAGGTTTGGAAGCCGCGCAGGCAGGCATAGAAAAAATCTTTGACGGTGCAGGCACCGAAATCATCACCAACCTGACGAGGAAACAATGAACGCAACACCTTACACCACACCGATCCGTCTGGCGATCGCGCAAACCCTGAACCGCGTCAAAGACGTCGGCAGGGTGCATGAATATGAACGCTATGCGGCGGATAGCAAAGCATTCAAAAACCTTTATATGTTCGCTTGCAGCGATAAAAAAGATCATATCCGTGGCTGGTATATCAAGCATGCAAAAGGGCGCGTGACCAATTTTTCCACGACGCGATATCAGCTCATCGATACCTGGGAGGTTGTGGGTCTGATGAGCCAGCATGACGAGACTCAATCTGACATCGTCTTCGATGAACTTGTGGGAGATGTCTGCCGAAGCCTTCGTACTGATGGATCCGTCACGGTGTTTTATGAAGAGTCGGGTGAGGATCAGGAGGTTGGTGCTCAACTGACCAGCAGTGAACACGTGATGTTTGCGGGGGTGCTTTGCCACCGTGCGGTTCTTGAATTGGTCACAGTTAGGACGGTCAAGAAGGTGGAGCTGGACGCCGCCCATCTTGATGATTTTAATACTGCCGGTGTGAAAGTGCCGCCAACTGGAACAGCAATAATCACGCTTAACGAAGGAGTATAAATCATGGCGATTTCCTTTAACGAAGTGCCTCAAACGCGCACCCCGTTTCTATACGCAGAAATCACATCAGACGGCGCGGTCAAAAATCTCGGCCAGCAAACCTATCAAGCACTCTTGATCGGCCAGGTTGCGACCGGCTCAACAGTCGCAACCGGTGAGCTGGTCAACGTTGTTGATCCTGAAGCCGCCGCTACCATGTTTGGGGATCGTTCTCAACTCGCAGGAATGGTCAAAAGCTATGCGGCCAATGATAGCAACACGGCACTGTGGGCTTTACCATTGGCTGAAGCAACCGGGGCTACCGCCGCGAGCGGGTCGATCGCTGTCTCCGGTTCGGGGCAGGGCACGATCAATCTGTATATTGCTGGGGAGCGTATTCGGGTGGCCGTGACAAGTAACGAACGAGCTTCTGCGGTAGCGACACGCCTCGCTAAGGCTATCACGGAACATTCTTCCGTCCTGGTAACGGCAGAGGTCGATGAACGTACCAATACGCAAATCAATCTGACGGCAGTGACCAAAGGCGAGAGCGGCAACGAGATTGATCTCCGGCTCTCTTATTATGACGGTGAAAGCCTGCCCACCGGACTTACCCTGACCCTGAATGCACTGACGGGAGGGGGAGGCAATCCCGACCTTACCAAGGCCTGGGAAGGATTGGGGGATGAGCATTTCAATATCATCGTTCTGCCCTACACAGATGCGAGCAATCTGCGAGCTGTAGATGAGGAGCTATCTGATCGCTGGGGCCCGGTACGGATGATTGAGGGTACCGCGTTCGCGGCAACCTCCAAGGCCATCGCCGACGCAGTGAAGTTTGGCAAGACACAGAACTCCAAGCATATATCGATCCTCGCGTCGGTCGGCTCCCCGACTCCGCCCTGGTGCTGGGCGGCGGCGGCGGCAGCGCGGGTTGCAAGGCACGGTAATATCGATCCAGCGCGGCCATTCCAAACCCTGCCCTTGCGCACAATCCTTCCACCTCCTCGCCAGTCGCGGTTGACCATGCGTCAAAGCGATCAGCTTTTGCGAAGCGGGATCTCGACGGCCATGATCGATAGCGGTGGTGTCGTGCGCATTCAGCGTTTAATCACGACCTATCAGACCAACCCCGCAGGAGCCGAGGATGTAGCATTCCTGGACGTGAACACAATCCTCACGCTTGCGTATATCCGATGGGACTTCAGGACGTTCATCACCAACAAGTATCCCCGGCACAAGCTGGCCGATGACGGTACGCGCTTCGGGGCTGGTCAAAAGATCGTGACACCCAAGATCGCCAAGGGGGATGCCGTCGGACGGTTTCGGCAGTGGGAAACCAGTGGACTGGTGGAAGGCGGTGATCAGTTTAAGAAAGACCTCATCGTTGAGCGTAACCCCAACGACCACAATCGGCTGGATTTTCGGCTTTCACCCAATATCGTCAACCAGCTTCGTATCTGCGGTGTGCAGATCGCCTTTATTCTATAGGAGCATATTATGCCAAACAGAAAAATTGCTGGCCTGATCACGTTCAACGTCGATGGGACACAGTATGAAGCCAAAGGCAACTTTACATACGGCCTGGGCAACCCGAAGCGTGAGTCCGTGCTCGGCGCGGGCGGCTATGCCGGTTACAAAGAGGTTCCCCAGGTCGCCTTCATCGAGGGCGAGATCATCGATATGCCTGACCTCGATCTCGGAGCCTTCTTGGTACTGAATAATGTGACGGTCACTCTGGAGCTGGGCAACGGCAAGAATATCGTCTTGCACGAGGCCGTCCAGGTCGCAGAAGGCACGGGGAATAGCGAAGAAGCGAATATCTCTGTTCGTTTTGAAGGTGCCCGCGCTGAGGAGATCACCTAATGGCTATTGAAATCAAATTGAGGACCCCGATTGAGGCTAACGGCAAAGAGCACGACACTCTGACTCTTCGGGAGCCAACCCTGGGTGATTTGCAGGGTCTTACTTTGTTTGCTATCAGCCAGACCGAGGGGGTTACGCCGCGCCTTGGTGATATTGCCAAGCTGATAGGACGGCTGGCGGATATACCCGAGTCGTCTTCCAAGAAGATACCCTTGCGCGACTTGCTAAGGGCCGGGGAGGAGCTCATGGGTTTTTTGGATGTCTCCCTGCCAACTGGGAAGAAGTAATGGTCGACGCCGCTTTTTTCTATGGTTGGTCGCCACCGGATTGCTACAGCCTGACGCCACGTCAACTCATGTTCTGGGTTAAGCAGTCACAGCGGATTGCAAAGAAGCGAGAGGGATGATGAACCGTTCGCACAAAATGCAGATCATCGTGGGGGTGGTCAACAAGGCCATCCGTCCGCTTCAGCAAATTCACGGACAGCTGGGGCGGATCGGCGCGGCCACGGGGCTCACTCGACTGGGAACAAGTGCGGCGGCTCTTGGCCCAGGGCTGATGAATGTTGCCGGGGCGGCGGCTGTCACGGGCAAACGCCTGACAGCACTCGGCGCAATCACTGGGGTCGGGGCCCTGGCCTTCGTGAGAAAAATGGCCAACAGTGCTGATCTCCTTGCCAAAACATCCAAGCGGCTCGGGGTGTCCGTCGAGTCCCTCCAACGCTTGGAGCACCATGCCGAACTGTCCGGGGTGGCTACCGGGGAGTTTAGAAACAGCCTGCGTTTCTTGTTGAACGCGGCAGGTGAGGCCGCGCAAGGCCTGGGTATGGCCAAGGACACCTTTGTAGGGCTGGGGATCGACGTCAAGGACGCGAACGGCAACCTCAAGGATGCCGAGACACTCATGTTTGAGGTCGCCGCCGCATTGGAAAAGGTCGAGGACGATACCGCCAGGGTTGCAATCGCTCAAGACCTGTTTGGACGCTCGGGTGCTGTCTTGATCCCTATGCTCAAGGACGGCGCGGAAGCAATGAGGGCGTCAGGAAAGGAAGCCGAACGCCTGGGCCTTATTACCAAGGAGCAAGCGGCGGTCGCCGAGAACTTCAACGATATGTGGACGCGTGTCAGCCGTGCGCTCGGGCACATGGGTATGACTATGGCCTTGGAGGTGATGCCCGTCATGACTCGCTTTCTCGACTGGGCAAAGGAGATATCGGTACGACTCAAACCGGGGATCGTAGAGGCCTATCGCCAGACTGTTGTCGATTTATCAGTCACTATGTCCGTCTTAACTCGCTGGCAAAAGGCCGTGAGTGAGGGCTGGACGCGCTGGGTAAGCGGTGCACCGATCATTGGCAAGCTGATCGGCTGGCTCGGAGCTCTTCATGAGCGCATCGGCACGACACGCCTGGTTGTCAGTGCGGTCGCTCTGGCAATCACGAGCAAACTGATCCTTGCCATCCTTGGGCTTTTCGCTCCCCTCACCGGCCTAGCCGTGAGTCTCACTGTTGTCGCGGCCAAGATGACGATCCTTGGGAGCAAGGGGGTTGCGGTCATGGTCAAGGGACTGATTGCGCTCGCTCCAGCGATATGGGGAGCCGTGACGGCCACTGCCGCTTGGACAGTCGCTTTGTTGGCTAACCCGCTTACGTGGATCGTGGCAGCAGTCATTGCGTTGGGAGCGGCGGCGATTCTCCTCGTTAAAAATTGGGACAAGGTGGCGGCCTTCTTTATAGGCCTTTGGGAAAGCGTGCGTGCGGCCTTTGCTGACGGGCTTACACAAATCACTGAGTGGTTAACTGGCTTTGACTTCTTCTCGGTTGGCTCACGGTGGATCGAGGGACTGGGTACAGGCATGCGTGATAAGTGGACGGCAATCGTTGCGTGGCTTCAGGGAGCAGTCGCAACAATGACGGAGTGGATGCCGGACTGGGTGAAGGAAAAGATGGGGATCTCGGCTATGGCAGTGGAGTCAAATCCCCAGGCGCAGGCTTCCGTACCGTTGCCAGCAACGCAAAAATCAGAGGTCGGCGGAGAAATTAAAGTCTCCTTCGACAATGCGCCAGCGGGAACAAAGGTGCAGGCAATAAGGCAAACGCCGGGATCATCGGTTGGGGTGCTCGCTGATATGGGTTATGCCATGGGAGGCGCAATATGAGCTGGCGAGATAATCTGCGAGCAGCGAGCTTTCGAGGCGCAACTTTCCATGTCCAGGAGGCGACGTCGGAGATTGCCGGGCGGCGCACAGCCATGCACGAATTTCCTGGCAAAACTGAGGTGATGGTTGAGGATTTGGGCGGCAAGGCGCAGGAGTTTTCTATCACCGGTTTTGTGATCGGCGCGGATTACATGAGGGCAAGGGATGCGCTCATCGACGCTTGTGCTAAGCCTGGTGTGGGTGATCTGATCCACCCATTCTATGGACGCCGCCCGGTGATATGTATGCAATGCTCAGTCGCTGAGTCTTCCCAGGAAGGCGGTCATGCCACTTTCACAATGACCTTTGCCGTAACCGCCGCACCGAAATATCCGACCGCCGTGGTCGCACCCGGTTCCGTGATCGTAAGGGAAGCTGACTACCTCGATCAAATCAGCGTCGTGCGTCTTACGAAACGCTGGGACGTGTCTGGCCCCTCCCACGTTGCCGATCAGGCGGAGAGCGATCTGGCATCCATTCTGCGACTGCTGGGGTGGGAGACACGGGTCAAGCCGGGCACGGTCCATAACCCTGATACCGTCGGCAATTTGATTGCCGCCGCCGTCAGGAGTCAGGGCGGCTCTCCGCTTCAGCGGCTTTCCAGCACTCAGCGGCTTTTTGCGCCTTCGCGTGTGGCGTCAACACCCGAACAAAAGAATCGCGCGAATCTCAAGGATACCAGTCGGCAGATGATTGTAACGGACGTGGTTCGTCGTTTGCCCCAGGCCGATTTGGAAACCCGGCAAGAAGCCGTAACCACAAGAGCGGCGATCACCCAAGCACTGGATCACGAGCAGGAGCACATGAGTGACGACGACGATTTTTTCCAAGCGGTCGGCAACATGCGCTCCAGCTCCACCGACTATCTTAATGATCGTGCCTCCGGCCTTGCGCCAGCGCGGCGAGTGACTCCGACCTCCACCAAGCCCGCCTTGGTGGTCGCGTATGAAGAAACCGATGATGCCGCCAATGCGGAAAAAATTATCGCCCGCAATGCCCTGCCTCACCCTGGGTTCGTCGGGGGCGGCGAGCCAGTGGAGGTGATCCATGGCTGATCAAGTCACCTTGCGAATCGACGACCAGGATTGGGGCGGCTGGGAAAGTGTGCGGATAATGCAGAGCATGACAGCGGTCTCCCGAGCTTTTGAGCTCAGCTTGACGGATCGCTGGCCTGGGCAGACAAGCTATCAGCCTATTGCGCCCGGCAAATCGGTTGAGGTGCGCATCAATGGGGAACGAGTCGTCAGTGGGTGGATCGACTCGGTATCACCTTCCTACTCGCCACGAGACCATACTATCTCGGTGGCGGGGCGAGATAAGACGGCGGACTTGGTGGATTGCTCCGCAATGAATGACCCTGGCCAGTGGCGCGGCGCACGGCTTAATGAAATCATCAGCGATTTGTTGAAGCCTTTCGGCATCGGACTCATGGTGCAGACCGATTTGGGTAAGCCCTTCGATGAGTTTTCTATAGACAAAGGCGAGACCGCTTTTGAAAGCCTAGAGCGTTTGTGTCGTATGCGGGCAGTTTTGGCGACCACCGATGGCTCAGGCAACGTCGTGCTGACACGTGGCGGCGCAGGAGGATCAATGGGCGTGGAACTCCGGCGGGGCGAAAACATCCTCCAGGCCTCCGCAAGTTTCGATCATCGTGATCGGGGACATGAGTATATCGTTCGTGCGCAACTGCCGCCGACGATCGATTATTTCAATCAAGGCAAAACCGAACACGCGCTGGAGGCACGAGTCAATGACGCTGGAGTACGACGCCATCGCCCCATGCTGATCATGGCAGAGCAGGCGGCGGATCAGCAGGCGGTTGCGGACCGTGCGCGATGGGAAGCCGTCGTAAGGGCGGCCAGGGCGCGAACAGCGACGATAACAGTCCAAGGGTGGAGCGCGGGCAGCAAGCTATGGACGCCCAACACCACGGTTGTTGTGCGTGACGATTGGTTGGGGCTAGATCAAACAATGATTATCGCTGGAGCAACCTTTGAAAAAAGTGCCAGCGGCACACGCACAACCCTCGAACTCCAACCACCCGGGGCTTATGAATTGCTACCTGAACTACCCAAGCCGGAGAAAGAAGAGCTCTCATGGATCGACTGAGTCAGAAATTCATCGCGCCGATCAAACGCCGGGTCCTGCAGATGGTTGCCCTGGGGCGGGCCACCCTATTCAACGATCGCGTCCCAGTGCAATCGGTACAGGCGGTTGTGCATCACAGCGAACTCGTCGGCGATATGCCTAGGGTTCAAAATTACGGTATGACCTCCGTACCCCACCCCGGCGCGGCTTGCGTAGTGGTTGCGGCGGGTGGATCACGAACGCATAACTTGATTGTGGCCGCCGATCATCCAGATCACCGACCGACCGGTCTCAAGGACGGCGAGGTCATGGTTTATGACGATCAAGGTCAGTGTGTTCATCTCAAACGCGGCGGCATAGAAATCACAACCTCCAAACCGATCACAGTGAATGCGTCGTCAATTTCTATGAACGCAAGTGAGCAGATCATAATGAATGCGCCGTCCATCGAGATGAAGGGCGACGTTCAACTGGGCGGCACAGGAGGTGCGCGGGTCGCACGGCTCGGTGATGAGGTCACAGTTACGGCAGGCTCAAGCGCAGGCGTCTATAAAATTACCAGCGCGGCATCGAAAGTGAGCGCATCGTGAGAGATATTGCGATAGGTTTTAATGGTCAGCTATTGCTTGGTGATCTTGTATATAAAGGCAACGACCTGGGCGTCGACGAGACTCTGCTAACTGCCATATATGTTTCCTTGTTCACTGATCGCCGCGCGGGTGATGAAGATGAGACCCCTGATGGGGATCGACGGGGATGGTGGGGCGACTCATGGCCTGACCATAAAGGTGATGAAATTGGTTCGCGTCGCTGGTTGTATCTGCGAAGAAAACAAACACCAGAGACAGCGCAACTGATACAAGAAGCTGACACCCAGGCACTCGCATGGCTTATAGAGGACGGGCATGCAACAGCAGTGGCTGTCCATTGTGAGTGGCAGGAGCGAGGTTTGCTCGCTGAACGGGTGGAGATCACTCTGCCTATCGGTAGCACAAGGGTTTTCTCGTTCGACCAAAAGGTGGGTGCGTAATGCCTTTCTCTCGACCAACCATTAACCAGCTGATCGAGGGAGTCACAAGTGATCTTCGTGGTCGACTCGAAGTGGTCACGCTGGCGCGGCGATCAGTAGTCGGGGTGCTCTCACGAGTTATGGCCGGTGCTGTCCATGGAGTCTATGGCTTTGTTGTCTACCTATCTAAGCAGATTTTCCCGGATACCGCAGACGGCGAGCACCTGGCGCGTTGGGCAGCAGTATGGGGGATCCAACGTAAGCCAGTTCTGCCTGCTCAGGGTCATGTGGTTTTTTCTGGCATCCCTGGGGGCGTGATCCCGAGCGGTATACTCCTTAAAGCTACAGGTGGCGTGATGTATAGGACAGAAGCATCAGCCACAATGCCAGTTAAAGGAACTATCTTAATCCCGGTCATCGCTGAACAGGCTGGACAGGAAGGCAACGTGATAGCAAGTGAGAGCCTGACCCTTGTCGAGCCACTCGAGCAGATTGTGAACAAGGTTACGATTGCCGAACCGGGGTTGATCGGTGGTACGAACGAGGAGTCAGACGACAGCTTGCGGGCAAGAGTGGTTAACCGCATTCAGCAACCACCGCATGGCGGCAATGAAAATGATTACAAGACCTGGGCTCTAGAGCAAGATGCGCATGGTGTACCAGTCACGCGTGCTTGGGTTGCCGCTCAAGAACGCGGAGTCGGAACAGTGACCGTAAGGTTCATGACAGACGGGATCGGTAACGGTATTCCGGATGCTCCCGCAGTCAAAAAAGTGCAAAATTATATAGACCGTGTACGCCCGATCACTGCAGATGTTGCGTTGGTGGCCCCGATCCCCAAGCCGTTTAATGTGCGGCTTGCAAAACTCCAGCCAGATCACCCAGAGGTTCGGGCAGCGATTGAAGAAGCCGTCAAAGCAATGGTGGAGCGGGAAGCCGTGCCAGGTCAGGCACTCCTCATGTCGCACTTACGTGAAGTCATATCTACGTCTGCCGGTGAATACGACCATCAGGTCTTGAGCCCAACACAAATCACCAAGCCAGCGCGTGGGGAAATATACGTGTTCGGAGGAGTGATCTACGATGATCGCTAGTGCTCGCGATTACGAAGCCCAGCTTCACGCCCTTTTGCCGCAAGGACAGGCGTGGGTAGCTGATAAAGAAAGCGTACTCTCAAAGGTTCTCGGAGGCCTCGCACCGATCCTCGCACGAGTCCATGCACGGGCGTTGGTATTGAGACGTGAAGCAGACCCTCGGACTGCCCTGGAGATGTTGGTTGATTGGGAGCGCGTGTGCGGCCTACCCGATAAATGCTCGCCACCAGGTGAAACAATTCAAGAGCGGCGAACGCGAGTGATCGTAAAATTGAATGAGAGAGGACGGCAGGATATCCATTTTTTTGAGAGCATGGCACAGGCAATGGGTTATCGGCTGGGCATCAAAGAAACACGCCCCTTTGTTTGCGGTCACTCACGATGCGGATTAGGCCGGTTAGTCGGTCCGGCGAGTCGGCGATTTGTTTGGAGGGCTTTAGTTCGAGGTCAACGCATCGTCTATTTTCGCGCCGGTGTAAGCCAGTGCGGGATCGATCCGCTGGCTAAAATCAGTCGCGCCGAAACGTTGGAGTGCCTCCTTCATCGTTTCAAGCCAGCGCATACAAAATTAACAGTGGGGTACACACAATGAAATATGTTCCACCCGTCAATGGTGACCAGGATGATCCTGACCGCTCGTATGTCAATGAAAACGCCGCAAGTGGTATCGAAGGCTCTATCCCATCTGGTGCAGCATTCGAGCATCCTATCAGGGAAATCGTCAATGTCATCACTGAGGCAGGGATGACGCCAACGGAAGATGATTTGACTCAGCTTACGGCGGCGATCAAAAAAATTGTAGAGAACGCTGCTCCCGAAGAAATTGCGCAAGCCTCCACCACAACAAGCGGAATAGTGGAACTCGCAACCAACGCCGAGGTGACAGCTGGCACGAATACAGACCGTGCGATCACACCTGCAAGTCTCAAACAGAGCCACCGAAATCTAGTCCCCCCTGGAACCATCATCATGTGGGCTGCCGCCACAGCACCACAGGGCTATCTGCCTTGTGAGGGTGCCGCCATCAGCCGCACAACCTACGCCGACCTGTTTGATGTTATCGGCACGACCTACGGCGAGGGAAACGGCACAACCACCTTTAACCTGCCTGATTTCCGCGGCGAGTTCGCACGAGGGTGGGATCATAATCGGGGAATTGACCCCGAACGCACATTCGGCAGTAGCCAAAACGGATCACATTTTCTATTCGATCCACATAATAATGAGGGGTGGCTTGTTTATGCGAACCAAAGATTAGAAGAGATGAGGCAAGTGCTAGGCTTTGATCGAGCCCTAAACGATGTCCCTGATTGGGTCGGGCTTACCTGGGTTCCAAAAAAAACTGGCCGCGGCAACCTCCATATCTATCACAGCCAAGAGGTGTGGTCTGTTGCCAGGCCACGCAATATCGCGATGGCTTTTTGCATTAGGTACTAAGTAAAATGAGAATCTATCATTACGACCCAAACGGTTATTTCGTCACGGAAGGGGTAGCTCAGGAAGACCCTTGCAGCCCTGGCCGTTACCTTATCCCCGCGAAAGCGACAACAAAAAAGCCACCAACCAAGTCGCACGTATTCGATGGCAGGGCTTGGGTACCGCCGAAAGACGTACCGGAAATTTCTATTCAAACAGTGCGCGAGCAAGCCATAACAAGAGTGCTGCAGCATGCAGAACAAGCTCGTCTCGCCCTGCTCACGCCAGGCGATGGCAAGGCCTACGTCTATCAAGCCAAGCTAGCCGAGGCTAACGCCTATGTAGCCGCAACCAACCCACAAGACAGTGATTATCCGATTCTTGCCGCCGAAGCCAACGCCCTTGATATTACTATCGCCAACCTGGCCGCCACCGTGTGTCAACGGGCCGCCGAGATCGCCGTTGGACTCGCGCGCATCGAAGCCACCGCCCAAGCCACTAAGGCACAAATAACGGCAGCGAGATCAGTAGCAACGATCAAGAAAATCCTCACCCGTAAACAAGGAGATTGACTATGTTTGAGCTGTTTTGGGTCGTGTATTTTTGCAGCGACAACGGACCACAATGATCTAATGCCTACCGCTATTAAGGCGGGGGTTGGAGTGCAACAACACTCCAAACCGGGTGAAAAGAGCACCCACTAGCCGGTATGCACACCGGCATCGTCCCGCCACCTGTGCAACAGGCGGGCACAATTATAGTGAGTGCCAACAATGGAGTCGAATCTTCAACCAATAACCCCAGCAACCCCACTTGCGGGCTATATGGGCGGCAAGTCCCGCCTCGCAAAAATCATCATCAAGCGAATCTCGAGTATTGAACACACGACCTACGTGGAGCCTTTTGTAGGGATGGGCGGCATTTTTCTTCGAAGGCCATTCAAGGCGAAAGTTGAAGTCATCAACGATTACAGCCAGGATATCCATAACCTGTTCCGAGTCGTCAAACACCACCTGGATGCGTTGATTGAGACGATCGATCTGATCCCAAACTCCCGCGCGGAATGGCAACGACAAACAAGGAGCAATCCATCAACGCTGACTGATATTCAACGCGCGGCGCGGTTCTTGTATTTGCAACGCTTGTCCTTTGGCGGGAAGGTCACGAGCCGCTCCTTTGGGGTAGCTGTATCCAGCCGGTCTAAGGCCTTTGTCGACGAGCGGGTCCTGGAGTTAGTAAGGATGCTTCATAAACGCTTACGCCGCGTGGTCATCGAAGCCTTGCCATTTGAGGACTGCTTGAGGCGGTATGACCGCGTACAGACACTCTTTTACCTCGATCCACCTTACTATGGCCACGAGCATGACTATGGCCCGATTTTCTCGAGGGAGGACTTCGCCAGGCTTGCCGCAATACTGGCCGATATCAAGGGACGCTTCATCCTGTCGATTAACGATTGCGAGCCGATACGTGAGCTATTCGCTGGCTTTGAGATTGAGCCGGTAGAGACCGTATACACTGCCGCCGGGTACGTTAATCCACGCAAACCAGCCAAAGAGCTCCTGGTCTCAAATTAAGGACTGCGAGAAGTCCTGCGAGCGGCGGGACAGTCTCTGGGAGGGGCCCGGACATCTCTGTGGGAGCCCCGGATGGTCTCTGGGAGAGCCCCGGACAGTCTCTGTGGGAGGCCGGGACAGTCTCTGGGAAAGCCTTCGTGAGGGGCTGGAGATCCTTTGTGAGAGATTGGGAAGGCCGGATAGAGAACAAAAAATAAAGGGGTCGGCTCAAGGCCGACCCCTTTGCAAGAAGGACGACTAAAAGGCGGCCCTTCGTGACAACCTACTAGGCCGCCTTTTTCCCATCTTCGGGATGGTCAGTGAATTGCGAGACGAGGGCAAAGAGAAGTGGTGAACCTGTCTCGAAGCCGCTATCCTCGTCTGGTTCGGTCGTGCGGCTATTAGCCCAATACATGACCTCCTCCCAAATAATAGTGTGCAAGGCAATATCTGCGTTGTGTAACCCTCGCAAAAGTCGCCATTGCTTGACGATTTCGTAGGCAAAACGAACGCCATATTGCCCATCCAAAAATTGGGACGCCGATGTCAGAGGTTGGTCAGTCTCCTCAGCGATCAACGCGGCAGCGATGGGGTATACGTGGTCCGCAATATCGCCCAGGATTGCGTATGCGCCTTCCTGGGGATTGCGAGGGGTGGCAATGGGGTAGGTCTTACCCCCAATCATAATGGTCGTCATAATGACACTCCTATTTCCTTACTCGACGGGGATCGCCGAGGTGTGTGGACATTACCTCTCACGTCCCTAAAGTCAACGAAAAAAAGCGGCCATGAGCCGAAGCCCATGACCGCCAGAAAATAGGAGAGCTATGATAGCCACTCCAGGCACTGGTGTATCACAACCTGATCGAATGGCACAAGTCACCTGGGCGCAGAGGTGCCCTTGAGGGTCGACCTGGGACGAACGGTGACTGGTTGATGTGAGTCGTTGACTTATGTAGTAACGACCTACTATAATAGGGCATTGCTAGGGCAATTAGGCCCTGTTGGTTAATAAAGGAGAACCACAATGTCTCAATGGAAGAGCGTATCTGCGAATTCCAACCTCATCCTTCGTGAAACTGAGAAGGGTGTCCTGATCAAATTCCCCAAGAGTGACCGGCGTTTCTGGCACCCGAAGAAGCTGGTGAGAACCAGTGGCAAGAGCGGTTACCACATGAGGATTAGCTACACAGATGCATTCGAATTCCGAACATTTCGAATGGGAAAGCGGGGAGTCATGGATGAAGAGGTCATGTCCGTCGCTGATTTTGAGGCTTATTTTGAATGAGCCGCATGGTTAAGGTTGCCGCGCATGATCCAGTCATCGTGCGTGGCAACAAATCTTCCCTCCTTTTGTTATCAGGTCGGGAGATTTGGATCAAAAACAGCCTCTGGTGTTTTGGCCGTGGCAACTACGTGATCTTGCCGCGATGGTTAGCGAGAAAAGAGGGTCTTAAAATCAAAGGCAACCTCTACCATGTGCCCGAACCTCTTGCACCTGTTTACGATCAGGAGCCAAACGATGATCTCATTGACCGCTAATCAAGCGGCGGCGGTTACGAAGCTCAGCCGCTTGCGATGCGGTGCTCTCTTTATGCGTCCGGGATCGGGTAAAACAAGAGCGGTGCTTACTCTGTTGCAAGCGAAACAGGCGGGCTTTGATACTGTGATCTGGATTGCTCCATCTTCCCTGCTCGCAAACGAAAGCTATATGAGTGAGATAGATTCGGCTTGCGGTGATTTGCAAATGGTCTTCTTTACCACTGAGTCCATTGGTTCCAGCAATCGGAGGATTGCACGGCTATATTTACTGGCTAAAACATGTGCTTGCGCATGCGTGATAGATGAATCGTCAAAAACGAAGAATCCGCTAGCCAAGCGAGTGCGGCGATTGCTGATATTGAGGTCTCTATTCACCTATCGTTTTATTTTGAACGGTACACCGGTCATGCGCAGTATTCATGATCTGTGGGCACAGATGGAGTTTCTTAGCCCTAAAATCCTACGGCGTGACGAACGGCAGTTTGCTCACGACTTTCTAATTTACAAAAAGGAAGGTGGTCATAGACCATGGACACAATGGTCGAAGCCGCAAAATGAGGAAGCCCTTATCGAGATCATCCGACCATATATTTTTGATGCTGATCTCGATATTGCTCCTACGGTCAAGAGGAAAAAAATTGACTTGCGTTTATCAGACGAGGAGGCTTATGAATACGCCTGCTTTAAGAAGCAGTACCTAAGTCGTCAATTTGTGCCCTCTTTTTTTGAGGTACAAAACAGCTTCCAGCACCAGTACACTCTAACTGATAGCAAGCTCCGCTGGCTTTGTGAGTTTGTGAAGAGAGGTGAGAAAGCTATCGTCTTTGTTCGCTTCCTGCATGAGGTCGATGCAATACGTGAAAGGTTTGCTTGTTACGAATACACTGGACGGCATAAGGATGAGCTCTGTCTGTTCAAGGGGGGCGACAGGCCTTTGTTGGTTATGACATATGGTACAGGAGCCCTGGGGCTTAACATACAATTTGTCAGGCACGTAATTTTCTTCAGTCAGACCTTTGACTGGGGGCATCGTGAACAAGGGGTGCATCGAGCCTATCGAATAGGGCAAAATAGTGACGTCTACGTTTGTGACTTGGTGCTCAATACAGGCTTAGATAGAATTATGCAACGGAGCTGCCATAAAAAGCAGACCACAGCTGATAACGTCAGTATGTTAATCAACTTCGTCAGGGATCAAGGGATCGGTGCGCTATGAAGCGATACCTAAAAATGAACGTGCTAGAGGCGTCGGTGAAGCGTATAGACTATGTTTTGCGCAACTTTCCCAGGACATATGTGTCTTTTTCCGGTGGTAAGGACTCCGGGGTCTTGCTTCATTTGGTTATGGAGCGGGCGGAAGCGATATGCCCTGATCGCAAGATAGGCGTACTTATTGTTGATCTTGAGGGACAGTATCAGGCGACTATCGACTACATCAAAAACGTACTGGACGAGTATCACGGACGGATTGAGCCTTACTGGGTATGCCTGCCTCTCAACCTACGCAACGCCGTATCTTCCTATGAACCGTTCTGGCGGTGCTGGGATGAAAAGGCACGATCATCATGGATACGCGATCTGCCTGATCGCAAGGAGATGATCAGCGACCCTTCTTTCTTTCCTTTTTTCCGCAAAGGAATGGAGTTTGAGGAATTCACGCCTGCTTTCGGCGAGTGGTACGCAAACGGGCAAAAGACAGCCTGTTTCGTCGGCATCCGTAGCGACGAGAGCCTGAATAGGTGGCGCACAATCGCATCCGCGACCAAGGCTAGATATAGCAATAAGCCTTGGACGACGAAGGTCAGCGATACGCTATATAACGCATACCCAATTTATGACTGGCAAACAAAGGACATATGGATCGCTAACAGCCGATTTAGGTGGTCGTACAATAAGCTCTACGACCTTATGCAAATGGCCGGTGTATCGCTTGCACGTCAGCGCATCTGTCAACCTTATGGAGACGACCAGAAGATCGGTCTGAACCTGTTCCGCGTGATAGAACCGATGACCTGGAATAAGGTCGTTAACAGGGTCTCAGGAGCCAACTTCGGCAACATTTACTGCGGCACAAAGATCACGGGATTCCAAAAGGTCGACCTGCCCGAAGGGCATTCTTGGCGAAGCTATACAAAGTACCTGCTCGCATCTCTGCCCGATAAAACGAGAGAGAATTACACTCGACGCTTTGTCCAGTTTATGCGCTGGTGGCATAAACAAGGGAGCCCGGCCACTGAAGAAGCGATAGAAGAACTCCCTCCCGATGCTCGCGTTCTTAATCAACGGTCAGCCAGAGGCACAAAGGATAAGAGGCTTGCGCGCTATGTTCGTATCCCTGACACGCTTCCAGGCAACCTCGATGCCCGTAAGGCTGGTCCTTCGTGGCGCAGAATGGCGATATGCATCATCAAGCACGACCACCTGTGTAAATCACTCAGCTTTACTCAAACAAAGAACCAACAAGAGCAGATTGCAAACACTCTGAAGAGGTACGAGTCCCTATGAAAAGCCCTGTGTACGAAGTCCAAGCAGTACCATTGGATAAAATCCGTGCGAATGCATGGAACCCGAATGCCGTTGCGCCGCCCGAAATGAGGCTCCTGGAACTGTCCATCTGGGAAGACGGATACACGATGCCGATCGTTTGCTATCAAATGCCAGACGAAACCTATGAGATCGTGGACGGCTTCCATCGGTACACTGTGATGAAGACATCCAAGCGTATCAGAGCGCGGGAGAGTGGCATGATGCCGGTCGTCGTCATAGATAAGCCTGAGAGTAATCGTATGGCCTCAACGATCAGGCATAATCGCGCTCGTGGAAGCCACCAGGTTGACCTGATGAGTAGCATCGTCGCTGATCTAGTATCGGCAGGTAAAGGCGATAAATGGATCATGGAGAAGCTGGGCATGGACGTAGACGAACTGCTACGTCTCAAGCAGGTGACAGGGCTTCAAGCACTGTTCAAGGAGCAGGATTTTTCTCAGGCCTGGGAAGTGGGCGGAAAAAATGAGCGATGAACGCTTTAAGACTTTAGCAATACAGCTGACAGGGATAACCTGGGGATGGCAACGCGAGTTTGCGAAGCTCGTTGGTGTCAATGAGCGCACGGTTCGTCGTTGGGCAAAAGAAGGTGCGCCAGAGCGTATCTTGGATGAAGCGCGGATGATGATTGGGATCTACAAATCCGCGCCACTCGAATCGACCTGGATTGTAGGCAGGGATGAGACCGGTCAACGGTTCATCATCCATGCTCAACGCCCGTTTTTTCTGGCAAAGATCAGTGCGGAACAAGAGCCTATTGACGGTTTCTTTTTTGACCTACCGAACGGTGGGCGATTGTACGATTTCCACTGGATTAACTATCCGACCAGCTTAAGGTCAATGGAGACCTTGATGGAACAAGCCGCAAAATATCTGGCTCGAAGAGTATAATTTTCCATCATTTTTCTCTTGACAATCCGCCAAATTGGCGGATAATGAGAGCATGTTTTTACTCAAAACCAAAGGCATCCGCCTCCGCATTTTCAATTTTGATCATGAACCTCCTCATGTTCATGTGGCAGGGGATTCCGGCTGGGCTAAGATAGAGATCGAGGAAGGCTCAATCATTGAGGGCCACATTGGTACTGGAGAACTCAAAAAAGCCCGGCGAGCGATCAAAGACAATCGGGCGCGTTTGCTGTTGGAATGGGAAAAAGCGCAAGAAAGAGGAAAAAAACATGAACCAAGAAGACATAAAAGTCGGTGACACGACGACTCTCAAATCGGTCAAGGTGGTCGAGGGGATGACTCTTTCGCTCACTGTGAGCGACGGAAGCTCGTTTGTCGTTGACCTACGCAATTTTATCAATGCGCGACCAGTTTTACATGCTTTGCTCGATGAGGAAGAGTTTGCCAGGGTTACGCTTATTGAACATGGCATTGGCTTGGAGTGGCCTTGTGGTGTAGGCCTAAGTTTGGATACCTTGCGACGGATCCATGGAGCTCAGCAGGATATGAATGCCTCGGATTTGCGCAGTTTACGCAGTCGTCTTGATCTTAACGTCGCTGAAATGGCCCAGGCTTTTGGTATCGGTAAAAGAACTGTTGAGCGATACCTGTCGTCAGAGGATACACTGCCGACGTGGTTGATGTTAGCCAGTCAGGCCTTAGAGCGCGATCCGATTTTGCGACAAGAACGCCTGGCGAGAACAGCGAACAAAAAATGAACATAGCGGTGGATATTTTCCGCCATTATTTTCTTCGTTTTCCGCCACAATTTTTTGCGCGTTACAGGTGTTGCTGTTATTCTCGCATGGCGTAGGCAAAGTCGCACCTCGTCATTCCTGCGAAAGCAGGAATCCACCGCGAGGCGGTTTGATTCCGTCTGCATTCGTTTTTGTTGCACACTTTGCCCTGTCCCCAGTCCCCCAGCAGGACACGTTGCACGAAAAGACACGCGCGATATTCTCAACGAGCACAAAAGTATGATGAACCACCGGTCAAGGCCGCGCCTTGCGCCTACGCGGGAATGACAAGGCTTAGCCTTGCCGCGAGGCGGGTTGATTTACGTCTATCTCTGTGCTTGTGGCACCCCGCATGCGGTCCCGAGTAAGCGGCGTGGATGTGGCAAAATCGTGCCATGGATTCCCGCCTACGCGGGAATGACACAAAGAGTGTCGTCATTCCTGCGAAAGCAGGCACGAAAAGACACGCGCGACATTCTCAACGAACACAAAAGTATGATGAACCACCGGTCAAGACCGTGCCTTGCCCCGCGGGGACTTGACAAATTTGCGGGATTTTGATACAACAGCCCATGTCCGCCGTAGTGCGGGCCGGGCGCAAAGCGCCCCTATCGCAGAATTGCGGTGGACATTGTAGGTGCGAGATGCCTCCTGTTGTGGGGGCCGGGCCGGATGAAATACGTTCCTCCAGGCCTTTGGCAAGAAAGCCGCATCGTGCCGATCCTTAGAAGAAGGAGCAGACGCCATGACGTCTTCAATTCTTACCAATAATGGGGCAAATAGTGCCCTGATGACCCTTCGGGGTATTTCCTATGACCTTGGCGTCACCCAAGATCGCATCTCCAGCGGTCTGATGGTGGCCGATGCGTCTCATAACGC
>JBCCHK010000014.1:0-52367 GCA_039028835.1 Pseudomonadota bacterium | reverse complement strand
GGCGGGAATCCATCTCAGGGCACCAGCAACACGCACGGCGTTTACTCGGGACCGGACTTTGGTCATCACAAGAACAGATTTCGGCGGAATCAAACCGCCTCGCGGCAAGGCATAGCCTTGAGAGGTTGTTCATCATGCTTTCGTGCATGTTAGGCCCGCTGTGCGTGTCTTTGCTTACGTCAGGACTGGAATAGCAATACCACACGGCATAAGACTGGCGAGAGGGCATGGGTTCATCACAATCACCGATAGAGATGACACAGATAGAGATGACATCGTGTCCGTCTGACTAAGACCTTGCGAGCTGTCGCAATATAAGCGACCTTAGCATCCATGACAGTCCCCAACAGTTACAAAACCCAACCTGATGACCAAGGCCGCTTTGGCGGTGTGGGCGGATTCGGCGGACGCTACGTTGCCGAAACCCTCATGCCCGTGATCCAGGACGTGGATGCCGCCTATCGTGCGCTTAAGAACGACCCCGCCTTTCGTGACGAACTCTCTGGCCTGTTGCGTGATTACGTCGGCCGCCCCAGCCCACTGTATTTTGCCGAGGCCCTCACCCGCCACCTCAGCGGCGCGAAAATCTATTTCAAGCGGGACGAACTCAACCACACCGGCGCGCACAAGATCAACAACTGCCTGGGGCAAATCCTCATCGCCCGGCACATGAACAAAAAGCGCATCATCGCCGAAACCGGCGCGGGACAGCACGGCGTTGCCACCGCCACCGTTTGCGCCCGCATGGGCATGGACTGCATCATCTACATGGGCGAAACCGATATCAAACGGCAACAGCCCAACGTCGCCCGGATGCGCTTACTCGGCGCCGACGTGCGCCCGGTCGTAAGCGGCCGCGGCACCTTAAAAGACGCCATGAACGAAGCGCTGCGCGACTGGGTTGCCCATGCCGATGATACCTACTACCTGATCGGGACCGCCGCCGGTCCCCACCCCTTCCCCACCATCGTGCGCGACCTGCAGGTCATCATCGGGCAGGAGGTACGGGTGCAGATGCGCGCCCATGAAGGGCGCGATCCCGATACCCTGGTTGCCTGTATCGGCGGCGGGTCTAACGCCATTGGCCTGTTTCACGAGTTCTTAGACGATCCGGACGTGGCCATGATCGCCACCGAAGCCGGCGGACGCGGCCTTGATACCCCCGACCATGCCGCCAGCCTGACCGGTGGCAAGCCCGGCGTGTTGCACGGCAGCCGCTCGTATATCTTGCAAGACGAGGACGGCCAGATCATCGAGGGGCATTCGATTTCCGCCGGACTGGACTACCCGGGCATCGGTCCCGAACATGCCTTTTTATTCGAGCAAAAACGCGTGACCTACGTCGCCGTGACCGACGATGAGGCTCTGCAAGCCGTGCGATTGTGTGCCCGCACCGAAGGCATCATCCCCGCCCTAGAGCCCGCCCATGCTCTCTATCACGTCAGTCAGCTGGCACCCGGCCTACCCACCGATCATCTCATGGTCGTCAACATCTGTGGCCGCGGTGATAAGGACATGAACACGATCATCGACTCCCTCAAGCTAGACACGCCATGACCGCCCGGCTCAAGGACCGATTCGCCCAATGCAAGCGCGAAGGGCGCACCGCGCTGGTGACCTACGTCATGGCGGGCGATCCTGACGCACACACCTGCGACCAGCTGCTGGAGGGCTTGCCCGCCGCCGGCGCCGATATCATCGAGCTCGGTATGCCCTTTTCCGATCCCATGGCCGACGGCCCCACCATCCAAAGAGCCGCCGAGCGCGCCCTGAAGGCCGGCATGAGTCTGGCGGGCACCTTGCGCATGGCCGCAAGGTGGCGAGAAAAAGACTCGCAGACCCCGCTCGTGCTCATGGGCTATCTCAACCCGATCCTTGCCTACGGCCAAGAGGCGTTTATCCAAAACATTGCCCATATCGGCGTTGATGGCCTGATTATCGTGGACCTGCCGGTGGAGGAAGACACTGAGTTGCGCGAGGCCGCCGCCGCGCACACTATTCCGCTCATTCGCCTGACCAGCCCCAACACCGACGAGGCGCGGGCACAGATCATCACCCGCAATGCCCAAGGCTTTATCTATCACGTCTCCGTCTTGGGGATTACCGGCACGAAAAGTGCCGAAGATCAGGCGGTGGCTGCACCGCTGGCACGTTTGCGCGCCTTGACGGACCTGCCGATTGCCGTCGGTTTTGGCATCAAAACCCCACAAAACGCCAAGGCCATCGCCCGCCATGCCGATGCCGTCGTGGTCGGCTCGATCTTAATTGACGCGCTCACAAACAAGGGCATCAAAGCCGCACTCACGCTGACTGCGCACCTGAAAGATGCCCTTGCGCCCTCAAGGTCGCGGATGGCGCCTTAGATGAGGTCGTGAACGCCCCAGACACCCTCGGCTAGTGATTATGTGGCCGGTTTGGCTTTTTTAGAGGCTTTTTTAGATTGGTAGGTTGACCGCTCTTTAATGCGCGCGGCTTTGCCGCGCCGATCACGCAGGTAGTAGAGCTTCGCGCGCCGCACAACCCCGCGCCGGACCACCTCGATTTTCGCCAGACGCGGGCTGAACAGCGGAAACACCCGCTCCACCCCCTCGCCATAGCTAATTTTGCGCACGGTAAAGGAGCTGCGCGTTCCAGCGTTGCGGCGGGCGATGCACACCCCCTCAAAGGCTTGGAGACGTTCGCGCTCCCCTTCCACCACGCGCACCGTCACGGTCAACGTGTCGCCGGCAGCAAAGTCTGGAATATCCGGCGCATGACGCGACGGATCTTCTTTGGCTTTTTCCCAAGCCTCAAGCAATCCCATGATGCGTGTCCCTATCGATGATTGTTATCGATGATGATGAGCGGTGATCGTTTTAGCCGTGCCCGTTGCTCACCCACCGCACAGGCCGCGGCCAGACTATGATTGCCCCGTCTTCTTGTCAACAGCCGCCCCCCGCGCCGGAGCGGGCGAAGGCCCCTCAAACAAGTCCGGCCGCCGTGCGCTGGTCAAGGCGCGTGCTTGGGTCGCCCGCCAACGGGCAATCGCCCCATGATCGCCCGAGCGCAACACTGCCGGCACCGCGCGCTCGATCCCATCAGACCCGCGCCAGCGCGCCGGACGAGTGTAAGACGGGTACTCTAATCCCGGTAGAGTAAAGGACTCCTCGCGCAGACTATCAGCATTGCCGAGGACGCCGGGCAACAGCCGCACGGCTGATTCGATCATCGCCTGGGCGGCCACCTCGCCGCCGGACAGGACAAAGTCCCCCAAACTGACCTCCCGCCCACCGTGGGCGTCGATCACCCGCTGATCGATCCCCTCATACCGACCGCACAACAAAATCACCCCGGGCTTTGCAATCAACGCTTGCGCGTGCGCATGGGAAAACCGCTCCCCGCGCGGCGAAAGCACCCACAAAGGATATTGAGCAGGATCGGCGCAGCCCTTCGCCCGCACCGCGATGATCGCCCGATCCACCACATCCGCCAGCAGCACCATCCCTGCGCCGCCGCCAAAGGGGCGATCATCGATGGTCCCGCGTGGATCACAGGCAAAATCGCGCAAGTCGTGTACCGTCAGCGACCACAAGCCCGCCTCGCGTGCACTGTGCGCAAGACCGACCCCAAGCGCCCCGGGAAACGACGCCGGAAAGGCGGTCAACACTTGGGCCTGCCAGCCGCGCACCGTCGGCGTTTTGCTCACGCTCGCGTGGTTATGAGATGCTGTGGGGTCACTTTTCTTCGTCATCGTCGCGCAAGTGTGCCCCATCGATCGTTACCTGATGTGTCGCAAAATCGATCTTACGGACGATCTCTTTCGTGAAGGGAATCAAGAGCGTCTTTCGGTCTTGGCGTTGAACCTCAATGATATCCCCTGCACCAAAATTATAAATCGCATGGACCTTCCCACAACGCTCGCCCGCATCGTCCATCACCTCAAGGCCAATCAAGTCCGCGTGGTAATACTCTTCGCTCTTGAGGGTTTCAAAGTCCTGGCGATCAATGGCCAGTTGGGTACCGCGCAGTGCGTCCGACTCCTGGCGTGTGTTGATCCCGATCACCTGGGCGATCCACACCCCGCCGGTGCGATTTTTCAAGACAAGACGAAAATCCTGAGTCCCCGACACATTGGTCGTCACAGCACGGGAAAGATAACGATCCAATCCCGCCAAGGTGAAGTCACGCACCTTGACAAGGCCCGACGTGCCATGGGGTGCGGCAATTTCCGCAATCACAACCCTCTTACCCGAAGGAATGATAGCCCCCTATAACGCCGGAGACATGACCAGGTCTATCAAAGCCCTGCCGCCAGGCGTAGGACCATGCCGAACGCCACCCCCGGCGGTCAGGCATCTTTGTCAGTCTCATCCTTCGGTGGGTCTTGCTTCATCGCCTCTTGAGCAGCCTCAGCGGCGGGAGCGTCTTGAGCAGCCTCAGCGGCGGGAGCGTCTTGAGTAGCCTCAGCGGCGGGAGCGTCTTGAGCAGCTTTGGCCTCTTGCGCCTTCTTCTTGGGCGCGGCTTTCTTGGGGTTGTTGGGAATCGGCGGGGTCGGCGCGAGATTCGCCTTGCCCAGCAATCGCGCAACCCGCGCTGAGGGTTTCACGCCTTGAGACAGCCAATAACGCACCCGCTCATCCTTGAACTCGGCACGCTGGGGATCATCATCCCCATAAAGTGGACGATACGCCCCCACAACTTCGATAAAGCGGCCATCACGGGGGCTCTGGCGATCCGCCACCACCACTCGATAAAAAGGCCGATGCTTCGCTCCTCCGCGCGCTAACCTCATGACAACTGCCACGACAACCTCATTTCCTTAACAAAAAATAGAAACCCGAACCGCGCCGATCATAGCCACCCCCAGCGGCAATAGCAATATCCTAAAGTCGAGCCCAGGTTCATAAGCCCCCCGCCAATCATGATATCTTAACAAAATTAGCGTAAAAGAGCATCAACGCCTTCCTTCCCTCCTCACTCCCCCCGAATAAGGAGCGCAAGACAATGAAAGACACCTTGCAAGTTGGCGATTGCGCCACCCTAGAATACGTCGTGCCCGAGAACAAAACCGTCCCCCACCTCTACCCCGAAGCCGACGCCTTTCAGACCATGCCAAAAGTTTTCGCCACCGGCTTTATGGTCGGGCTGCTGGAATGGTGCTGTATCACCGCGCTCACCCCGCACTTAGAAAAAGGCGAGAGCAGTCTGGGTACCTTCATTAAAACAACCCACTGCGCCCCCACGCCGCCGGGCATGACCGTTACCGTCGTCGCCGTCTGTCGCCAAATCCGCAGCACCAACAACGTCTTTTGGGATGTCACCGCCCACGACGACGTCGAGCTCATCGCCCAAGCCCACCACGGTCGCCACATTATCGATACCCAACGCTTTCTGCGCCGGGTGGAGAAAAAAACCCAACACCTATCCTCAATGAGCCCCCCGTTATGAGCCGCCAAAACATCACGCACAAACCCGGCGATGACGCGGCGATGATGACCGCCGTGCAGATCGACGCCCCAAGTGCGCCGGCTCGTCTGGTGCAGGTACCGATCCCCAAACTGCGCCCGCGCCACGTCCTGGTGGCCGTGTACGCCGCGGGCGTTAACCGCGCGGATATCATGCAACGCAACGGCCATTACCCGCCGCCACCCGGGGCGAGTGAGACCCTTGGACTAGAGATCGCCGGGAGGATCACAGCCATCGGGGCTGGCGTGAGGGGTTTTGCGCCTGGCGATGAGGTCTGCGCTTTGGTCTCTGGTGGGGGATATGCCAGTGTTTGTCTGGTGCCTGCCTCGTCGTGCTTACCGGTCCCCGACTTGCCTGGCGGCCATGGGGTCGATCGCCTCAGCCAAGCCGCCTGCCTTCCTGAGGCTTGTCTGACCGTCTGGCGCAACCTTGTGGAGCTCGGGCAGTTGCGCGCCGGCCAGCGGCTCTTGCTGCACGGCGGAAACTCCGGGATTGGCACCATCGCCATTCAAGTCGCCCGCCTGCTCGGTGCCGAGATTGCCGTCACCGCCCGGGGTAAGAAAAAATGCGATGCCTGCCGCCGTCTGGGGGCTGATCTGGTGATCGACACCCAGCGTGAGGACTTCACCGAAGTCCTCACCGCGACCTGGGGTAAACGCCCCATCGATCTGGTGATCGATATGCTCGGCGGGGACATCCTTGCGCGTAACCTTGTGACTCTCAAGACGGGCGGGCGGCATATTTCTATCGCCATGGCCACCGGCGGCGCCGCGCAGGTTCCCTTGGGGCTTGTCTTGCGTCACCGACTTTGCCTCATCGGCTCGGTGCTGCGCAGTTTGCCCCAAGCTGATAAAGCGCGCCTGACCCGCGCCGTACGCACCCATCTGTGGGGGGCGATTAGTCGGGGCGAGCTACGCCCCATCATTGAGAAAACATTACCGCTAGAAATGGTTGATAAAGCGCACAAAATGATGGATATGCCGGACCACGTCGGTAAAATCGCTCTTATCATGTCCCCGCATGCCATGTCGTCTCGTGCCATGCCATCTCGTGGTTCCTAGCCGTGTGCCATGGCGCTGTGTGCCTTTACCAACCTAAGCTGATGCTCTTATGATCGATTGGGATAAGCTCCGGACCTTTCACATTGTTGCACAAAACAAAAGTTTTTCTGCTGCCTCGCACAAACTTTTGCTCCATCCCTCGGCGATTTCTCGGCAGATCAATGCGCTGGAAGACTCGCTCAAGATTAAGCTTTTTCATCGCCATTCGCGCGGCCTGATTCTCACCGAACAGGGCGAGATTCTTTTTGATACCGTGCGTTCTATCGTCACCCGTATAGAAAGCACCAAGGCGCGCCTGAACGAATCACGCACCGCCCCCGAGGGCCGGCTCATCGTCACCACCACGGTGGCCATTGGTTCGCACTGGTTGGCGCAACACTTGTATGAGTTTCACCAACGCTATCCCAAAATGAGTCTAGCGGTGATCGTCGATGATGAGGTCGTTGACTTGACGATGCACGAAGCAGACGTGGCCATTCGCTCCTCATCTCATCTCGCCCCTGATTTAATCCAGCGTCGCCTGATGACCATTCACTTTTCTATCTATGGCTCTAAAGATTATATAGAAAAACGCGGCATACCCCGCACCACTGATGACCTAGACCATCACGACCTGCTCATCTTTGGTGACCCGACTCGTGCGCCTGTTGCCAACATCAACTGGCTCGTGACCTATGGCCGTGATGCCCGCCAACCGCGCGCTTCGGTTCTGGAAATGAACAATCACTACAGCCTGTATCAGGCAGTGCGTGCCGGGTTAGGTCTGGCCGCCCTGCCTGCCTTTATCGCCACCAAGGACGAAAATCTCGTCAAGGTCTTGCCCGATGCGCCTGCACCGTCGGTCGATGCGCTCTATGTCTATCCCGATTATTTGCGTAATTCTATGCGCGTCCAGGTATTTCGTGATTTTCTATTGGAGAAAATTCAGCAATCTAACTTCTGATTTTCTATCAGGGAAATTGCGCAATGCGCGACAAGCCAAGGGTCTCATCCCAGCCAGCCATAACATTAAGATTTTGAATCGCCATCCCCGACGCCCCTTTAAGCAAGTTATCGATCACGCCGATGACAATCGCCCGACCTTTCTTGCGATCAGCCCGCACACACAGCCGCGCACAATTAGAACCGCGCACGTCCGCCGTGGTTGGAATCTGCTCGCCCACCAAAACAAACGGCTCATCGGCATAGACATCTTGTAGATGCGCCAATAGAGCCTGCGCCTCGCCGTGAACATAGCATGTGACAAGCTCGCCGCGATTCATCGGCACCAAATGCGGGGTGAAACTGACCTGCACCGTCCCGCCGGCGTCCTTAGCGGCGTTAAGCTCTTGGTCAATCTCGACCATGTGACGGTGATGACCGACCCCGTAAGGACGCAGGCTTTCGGCCACCTCGCAAAATAACCGATCCTGCGCGAGCGAGCGCCCCGCCCCGGACACCCCTGACTTAGCATCGATGATGATGGGATCAGACGCAATCAACCCCGCCGCCAACAGCGGCTGTAAACACAACAGCGCCGCCGTAGGATAACAGCCCGGGTTGGCCACCAAGCGCGCGGTCGCAATGGCCGGGCGATTGAGCTCGGTCAGACCATAGACAGCCTGCTTTTGCAACGCTTTGGCCTGGTGAGGTTTGCCATACCACGCCTCATAATCCGCTGGATCGCGCAAACGAAAGTCGGCCGAGAGATCGATGATCCGCACACGGACCGGCAGATCGGCGAGCACCGTCTGACTAAGGCCATGAGGCAAACCGCAGATCACCACATCGATGGCATCAAAATTGACCTCCTGAACATCGATTAAATCGGGCAAGTCCAAATGCGCCAGATGTGCATAGACCGCCCCCATCGGCTGGCCACGATGCCGCTCTCCGGTCAGGGCCTTAATGTCTATATTGGGGTGGGCGGCGGCCAAGCGCACACATTCGGCGCCTGTATAACCACTCGCGCCAATAATCGCGAGACGAATCATCATCGTTCGATTGCGCGAAACGGGATTCACGTTCCTCTTGCCGCCAACAGGGCGGTCAGCTCCCGCCATTCCCGTGCGGAAAGGCCACTGTTGTGCTGCTCGATAGTCTCGCCCGCCAGCATCCGGCGCACCACCTCAAGGGCGGGCCCAGAAAGATGCGCACCACGCTCGCGAATATCACTAAAGGCGCGATGAACAATCGGCACCCAGCGTGCCACCAGTTGCTGAATCTGCTCGGCATAGATTTTAATCTCATACTGCGCATGGGGGTCATTTCGCAAAGATAGAAAATGAAGCAGATTATGCAAATTAATCTTCCAATACCACTGGGTATAGGTGTTGGCGGGCAGATTCATCCGCGCGAGTTCCCGAGCAAGCCCTTGCCGATCCGGGTCGTTTTCTTCATTAAGCATCCAGCGATAGTGCGTGTGCGCCTGCGCCGCGTCCTTGATAAGAATATCCCGCACACGGGCGGCCTGATCCGGCGGTAGAGCTTGCACCTGCCGTCCTTGGCCATTGCTTTGGCTTTGTGCGGCGAGATGCTCGGGCTGCGGGATATAAACCTCCCGATCAAGAATCGAGTAGCGCGCTGAGTACTCATTCACGCTCGCTGTACGGTGACGAATCCACTGACGCGCCACAAAAATCGGTAGCTTGATGTGCAGCTTAATCTCACACATTTCAAACGGCGTCGTATGGCGATGGCGCATCAAATAGCGAATCAAGGCCTCATCCTCATGGACCTTCTTCGTCCCCTTGCCGTAAGATACCCGCGCCGCTTGGACAATCGCATGATCGTCGCCCATGTAGTCGATCACCCGAACAAAACCATGATCCAGCACCTTAAAAGGGCGGCCGAGCACCTCTTCTAGGGCCGGGCAAACCGGACGGATAAGCGCCATCGATTCATCGACCGATCCGTCCGCAACGACGGGCGCAGAAGGTGCCAAGGACGCGAGTGGTTGCGGGGCATCCGCGCTTGCCTGTTCTGGTTGGGGGAGGTGCTCAAAGGATAGATCAGAAGGGGTCATGGTTCGGTTTTTTGGGTCGAGCTTCTTACGCGGCAAACGTTTTGCAGATACACGCATACCATCGCACATCACAACCGCACATCACAACACACAGACACAGACACATGGTGCCCCGTGTGATCGGTTGGGCAAAACGTTACCAGGTGTGATACCCATAACGATAAAGGGCGTAGGGGGTCAGTGACAATCTAATCTCCCCCGATAAATTGCCCCATCGATCGTTTTGCTCGTCACCCACCGCTGATTTGCCCATGAATCCTGCTTTGATTCTCACCCCCACGCCTGAGGCTCTTGATCGCGCGGCCCGTGCCCTTACCGCAGGCAAGCTGGTGGCCTTTCCTACCGAAACGGTCTATGGTGTCGGCGTCGATGCCAGCAACCAGGAAGCCACCGACCGGCTCTATACCCTGAAGGGTCGGCCTCGCGATAATCCCCTGATCGTACATGTCGCTTCGTTGTCGATGGCCCGGGAGGTCGCGCTGTTTAACGACGCAGCGCGCACCTTGGCCTATCAGTTTTGGCCCGGCCCCCTCACGATGATCCTGCCGCTTGCCAAAGGCTCGTTCGATGTCCGCCCCGCCTGCGCCGGGATGGATACCGTGGCGATTCGCCTGCCCGGCCACCCCCTCGCGCAAGACCTGATTATGCGGGCAGGTGTGCCGATTGCGGCTCCAAGCGCGAACCTCAGCGGCCGCTTGAGCGCCACGACACCGCAAGCCGTGGTGCAGGACCTCGCCGTAGATCTCGTGCTTGCGGACGGGGCCTCGCCCATCGGCCTTGAGTCCACAATCCTAGACCCACAAGCCTGGCCGCCACGCCTGTTGCGCCCGGGCTCGATAGGTCCAGGCGTCCTGGCCGAAGTGCTCGGGGTGCCGCCGGTGATCGTGGAAAACGCGCAAGCCCCCGGACACTTTGGTCGGCACTACGCCCCCCAGACCCCCTTGCGGCTGGACGTCCGCGAGCCAAAGCCGCGAGAAGCCCTACTTACCTTCGGTCCCAGCCTGGCTGACGGGAATCACGTGCGCCACCTTTCTGCTTCGGGCGATTTAGCACAGGCCGCCGCCAACCTCTATCGCCTGCTGCGCGAGCTCGATGGGCTTGGCCGTAAGCGTATTGCGATCATGCCGATTCCCCATGAAGGGATCGGCCTTGCGATTAATGATCGCCTGGCGCGCGCCGCCAAAAGTACGGATAAGCGCGAGGGCAAGGGCAAGGATGAGGGCCAATGATACCGCACCAAAGCGAGCGACCCCAGAGCGAGCCATCGCAAACGAGTCGATCTAAGGCGAGTCCTAAGGCGAGTCGACTTGTGGTCATTTTGATCGCCCCGCAACTGGCGGCCAATACGGGCCTCAGTGCCCGCGCCATGTATAACTTTGGCCTGACGGACCTGCGCCTGGTCCGCCCCCGGCATTCTCCCAAACAAGCCCGCAACGCCAGTGCCGGGGCCGCTCCCGTCATCGACGCCGCGCAGGTTTTTGATACGCTCGCGGATGCCAGCCATGACCTGCATACTTTGTGGGCCTGCACCGCCCGATCCCGTCGCTTACACAAGCCCGTGGTGGCTCTGCCGGACTTGCCCGACGCCCTCGCGCACGAGCCCGGACGGCACGGCCTGGTGTTCGGCGGCGAAAAGGCCGGCCTGGACAACGCCGATGTTGCCGCCTGTAGCCACATCCTGCACATTCCCACCAGCCCCGACTGCCCGTCCCTTAACTTGGCCCATGCGGTGCTCCTGGCAGCCCATTACTGCGCACGTTACGGTGCCCGCCGCCCTGCCCGTGACCTTGCAAAACACGATGCGCCCGAGATTTTACCGGCACCGCGGCAGACGTTGGATCATTTTCTAACGCGCCTGATCCAAACCCTGGATGAAGACGGCTTTTTCTTCCCTCCGGAAAAGCGGGATCGTATGATAGCCAACCTGCGCGGCATTTTTACCCGCATTGCCCCCAGTCAACCGGAAATCGATACCCTGCATGGAATCATTTCCATCCGTCGTCGCCCCAAACCCAAAAAAACCAACAGCTAAAACCTCAAGCTCATGCCAAAAAACAAAGACCCGAAAGCTCTGATCGCCCAAGCCTGTCGCACCATCCAAGGCCAAACTGAGATTGCGCCCCGCCTGGGGATCGTGCTGGGATCAGGCTTGGGTGCCCTGGCTGAGAGGATCGAGAACACCCAGCGGATCAGTTATGACCAGCTGGCCGGCTTTCCCCGTCCGGGCGTGTCGGGCCATGCGGGCATGCTCCATCTGGGAACACTGGCCGGCTTGCCCGTCGCCTGCTTGCAAGGACGCGCCCATGTCTATGAGGGGCACGCTGCTGCCATGGCTGTGCCCATTCGGGTGTTGCGCCAACTTGGCTGCCGGGCGGTGTATCTCTCCTGTGCAGCGGGGTCGCTCAATCAAAAAATTCCCCCCGGTCACCTCATGACAATCACCGATCATCTCAACATGATGGGCACCAGCCCACTGGTCGGCGCCAACGACGATGCGATTGGCCCGCGCTTCCCCTCCTTGGCCGATGCTTACGATCCTGACCTGACTGCCTTGCAAAAGTCTTGCTTGCCGACGTTACAGCAAGGCATCTATGCCGCCTGGCTGGGACCTGCGTTTGAAACGCCTGCGGAAGTGCGGATGCTTCGCATCTTGGGCGCAGATGCGGTCGGTATGTCGGTGGTGCCCGAAGTGCTCCTCGCCCGGCACTGCGGGCTTAAGGTGACCGCCACCGCCGGGATCACCAACTATGGCGTCGGCATGAGCGATGACCCGGTGACCCACGAGCAGACCCTAACAGTCGCCGCCCAACTCTCGGACAGGTTTTGTCAGCTGGTCAGTGATTTTGCCGCTGCGTTTGCGCGCAAGAGCGTTAATTAGCGCGATGGGCTTGAGTCGGGCTGTCCAGAGAAAAAGCCGGGATCTCAGCGACAAAAGACCCGCCATCGTCCCGCTCCATCAGATAATGACCATGCATGAGCCCTGAGGGGGCATCCAGCGGTACGCTGGAGCTGTAGCTAAAGACCTCCCCCGGGGCAATGACCGGCTGAAGCCCCAACACGCCCGGACCCTTAACCTCTTGGACACGCCCTTGGGCATCGGTAATCCGCCAATAGCGAGCGCGCAAGCGTACCGAGTCCTGGCTGCAATTCTCGATCAGGATGTGATACGCCCAGGCAAATTGCCCCTCGGCTTCATTGGAAGCATGCGCAAGAAACTCCGGACGCACGGTGATGCTAATCTCATTGGTTTCTTGCGCAAACTCCAGCATACTCTCACCGGATAATGCATCATCAAGCAAGGTCATGGGCGTGTCTTCTATCCTCTTGTCGTTCATGACGGGGTCTTCTTACAAAGCCTTTGGGCGGTCGGGGTCATCACGTCAGGGGCGTCACTGTCGTAGCTGAATCTCGACCCGCCGATTGGACTCGTTACGGGTACCGTCTGGCGTGGCGATGAGCAGGGACGATTCGCCCCGTCCCTCTATCGTAATATCATCTTGCTCAAGGCCCGCATTGACAAGAGCCTGCTTCACAGATTTTGCCCGCTCTAGGGACAGGGCCTGGTTATAAGCATCTGAACCTGACGTATCGGTGTGCCCGATAACCTGGATGGCGCGTGCATTGAGCGCCCGAAAGGCCGTGACCGAGAGCTCCACCACCGTGAGGGCATCGCGATTCAGGCGCGCGCTATTAAAGTCATAAAACAGGATGTAGCGCTTGGGATAGTTCACGGTGCTGACGGTTTTTTCCACCTGGGCACTTGCCGCAGTGGTTGCCTGAAGCTCTTGCTGAGCAGTGGCCATCGCCCCTTCCAGTGCGCGCAAGGCAACTTGGAAGGCACGCTTACATTCAGCGATGTGGTCAAATTGAAAGCCTTCCTCTTGCTGTTCGAGCCAGCAGTCAAACTTTGCTTGCGCGATAGCGGCTTCGCGCGGCGTTTGGGTACGGGCGCGAGGCAAAAGCGCGACCAAGCGCGAACGGGCGGTGCGAAGTTCGGCCTGAAACTCAGGGGCAATATCGCGGCTGCTGATCTCATCAGGGGCAAAGGTTTCCCCCGCATCCAAATCAAACACCTTTTGCGCATAACCATCCGCGTCGGCGTAGTCGTACATTTTCTCGGCTTCAAAGTGCGCGAGATCACGGTATTCGCGATTAAGGTGATCGACAAATCGGTCCCCTTGGGGAGGCGGGGTTGTCGTCATTCTCTCATACCTTACGCCACAAGCGGCAAGCGCAAGGACCAGAGCACCCATGACAAGGGTCGTCATTACCGGTTTGATCATCATAAAAACCTCTCATTCTTAATATCTCTCTTAATGTCTCTTCTTAGCATGTCATCTGTTTGTCTGGTGATCTTTTCATCGCTCTTTTTATCATGGGATCACAACAATAGGCGAGATTAGATCGAGCCCCCCGCTTGTTTCTTTTCCCGCTGTTCTCATGGATGTGACATCTCACGCCGTTCTAATTCTTGCGCTTTAAGCGTGCGATGATCGCTTTTACCGATGAGCGTTTTGGGCAGATCATCTTTGAAAATCACCTCTCGCGGCCGCTCATAGGACGTAAGATGCTCGGCCACAAAGGTTTTAAGCTCTGTGGCGGTGACCTCCATCGCCTGCTTGCGCACCACATAAGCGGTGACCACCTCACCGCGCACCCGATCAGGCAAGCCGATGACCGCACACTCGGCAACTGCCGGGTGACGGTAAAAAGCATCCTCCACCCGCCGAGGATAGACATTATAGCCGCCGACAATAATAAGCTGCTTGAGGCGATCAACGATGAAGATATAGCCGTCTTCATCCATATAACCAATATCACCGGTATGAAGTCGCCCGCTACGGAGCACCTCGGCCGTGTCCTTTTGCCGGTTGTCATAGCCCTGCATAACCTGCCGCCCCGTCACGCAAATCTCGCCATGCTCTCCGATCGGCATGGGGGTTTTCCGGTCCTGCTGATCGATGACTTCCACCACCGTGCCAGGCAAGGGCAAGCCGACGGAGCCCGGCTTACCCGCGCCGGGCTCTAGGGGGCCGACACACACCACCGGAGCAGCTTCGGTCAGGCCGTAGCCTTCCACCAGCGGCGTGCCCGTCGCGCGAACAAAGTCTTGCCTTAAAGGTTCAGGCAAGGGTGCTCCGCCGCTCACGCACACACGCAAAGAATGATCGGTCCATTTACGCAAACTCGGCAATAGCGCTGACACCAAAGAAGGCACGACCACCAGCATGGTTACGCGAAACTGGCGCAACACCTTCGCACAGGTTTTGATGTCCAAACGCGGCAACAAAACCAAACGAGCACCGATATAACTGCCCAAACACATCAAGGCCGTCATGGCAAACACATGAAACAACGGTAACACCACTAGGATCGCCTCCTGCCCTTCGCGCAGGTTATGGATAAAACGGCGACATTGAATCACGTTGATATAGATATTCTCGTGCGTGAGTACGGCGGCGCGACTCTCGCCTGTGGTGCCGCCGGTGAACTGCAAGACTGCCGGGTCGGTGGGGTTAATCCGGGGGGCTGTGTAGCGTCCGGCGCCGCGTAGGGATTTCCAGGTGACAAACACCGGCGCAGGAATTTCTGCAGAAGAAACCAAATCCGCACGCCGGAGCAACCGAAACGCGAGCCCCGTATGAAGCGGCATCCAATCCTGTAGCGGACAGAGCACAACCCGCTGGATGGTGCCATCATCCACCAGGGCGCGGACCTTGTTCACCAAGGGCCTTAGGTTGGTGGTAATCAAGTGGGCGGCCCCGGCGGCACGCACCTGTTCTTCGATCTGGTCTTGATTAAGCAGGGGATTGATATTGACGATGACCGCGCCGCACTTGGCGATAGCGAAATAGAAAATGATCGACGCCGGGCAGTTCGGGAGCATCAGAGCGATGCGATCACCAGGTATAATGCCAAAGGCTTGCAACGCGGCGGCGGCCAGTTCGATCTCGTGCTGGGTTTGGCGATACCTTAACGTACGGCCAAAGAAGGTGAGATGGGGGCGCTCGGGATAGGTTTTACAGGCGTGGTCGATCAGATCAATCAGCGTGCCCGCCTCGATAGGCTCGTCCCAACGGACATGCGACGGGTAGGCATCAAGCCAGGGGTGCTCAGGACTTGCCTTTGCTTGCTTTGCCATGTTTTCCTCCTGAATGGCTCTTTGGCATTCTGGTTGGATTTTTGGCCGAAAGATCGCTGACGCGGTAGGCCTCTAGCAAGCCCTCGGCGCCGCGCGAAATGGCGGCAATACCCGTACGCGAGATATCCACCACCCCAAGCGGACGCATGAGATCGATAAAGGCGTCGATCTTCTCGGATGAGCCGGTCACCTCAAAAACAAAACTCTTAAGGGTCGAATCGACAACATTGGCACGAAAGATATCAGCAATGCGCAAGGCTTCGATACGATTCTCGCCCGTGCCGGTCACCTTCACAAGCGCGAGCTCGCGTTGGACGTGGGGGCCTTGGGTGGTGAGATCATGCACTGCATAGACAGGCACCAGGCGTTCTAATTGTGCCTTGATTTGGTCGATGACCGCATCAGAGCCGCTGGTGACGACGGAGATCCGCGACATGGCGCCGCCACGGTCAATCTCCGCCACGGTGAGCGTATCGATGTTGTAGCCTCGGCCTGAGAACAATCCGACCACCCGGGCGAGCACGCCGGGCTCGTTTTCCACCAGGATGGACATGGTGTGGCTGGTGTGCAGCGCGGGGGGTGGGGGCGTTTTGCGGGCCATGGTTACCTTTTCGGGTCACCTTTTCGGTTACCTTTTCACGACAGGCGAGGACATGAGGATCCTACCTTTATGGTAATACCCCGTTGCAGGTAGGTTGTAAACTCGCGCCGCCCTGGTTTGGCGGGCGGGCGAGACTTGTATCGGTAGGTCTTGTTTGCGTATGATGGGCGGCTTGCGCGGCGTTAGGAGTGTAGCTCAATTGGTAGAGCACCGGTCTCCAAAACCGGGGGTTGGGGGTTCGAGACCCTCCACTCCTGCCAGCGTGTCCTGCCAGTACGCCGAGTCTCTTTGCTCCCGTCTATAGCGGCTCATAACACTTCAAAAAATGAAGTATTATGAGAACAACCTTCTCCCGCGCCGTGTGCAAGCATCGCCTTGTCAAGCAGTCCCAAGCTCTTGAAAAAACCCCTGCAGTGGGCCACAATGGCGTCTCTCCCCCAATCATTATGCCCAATCATTATGATTGTCACGCCCCCGGCAACACGCCCGGGGACGCCTCGGGGACGTGCCAGGACTATGCCCCAATCGTAAGCCTGCGCACACCAAGCAAGCACACCCAAAAACTCAAGTGACACTCAAGTGACAATGGGAACCGCAAGGTGACGAGCAAAACTTCCGTTGCCCAGTTCGTAAGACAAATACGACAAGAGATCAGCAAGGTGACCTGGCCGACGCGCCGTGATGTGACCGCGACCACGATCATGGTCTTTCTCTTCGTGCTGGTCATGTCTGTGTTTTTCCTTCTGGTGGATCAGGCCATTTCCTTCATTGTCCGAACCTTGCTCTCTCTCCAGTTCTAAGGATCACCAGCATGACCTTGCCCCAGGATGAACGCCGCGCGACCACCGAGCAACCTGCCCAAGATGCTCTTAAAGGAGCCACTCAAGGGACAAAGAGCTCCGCAAGCGCGACACCTTTGGACGACAGCCCATCGACCGAAGCCAAAGCCGAACCATTGACCGAGCCGCCCGCCGCGCCATCGACCGATGCCCCGCACCAAGCGCCGCCGCCGCAAGCTGATCCCAAGCCCCTCCAGACAAGCCCCGTGATGGACGCCACCGCAGACAGCATCGCCTCGTCGACGCTTGATCCGGCCCCGGCAGAGGTTGCGGACGCACCCGTGTCGACCAACGACAAGCAATGGTACGTCATTCACGTCCTGTCCGGCTCGGAAAGTAAAATCGCCGAAGCCATCGAATCTCGGATCGACCAAGCGGGCCTGTCAGATCAGGTTGCCAGCATTACCGTCCCCAGCGAAACCGTGACCGAAATCCGCCGTGGTCGGCGTATCAATACCCAGCGCAAGTTTTTTCCGGGCTACATCCTGGTGGAAATGGCAATGTCCGATCATGCCTGGCAGGTCATTAAAAACACCCCAAAGGTCACCGGCTTTTTGGGCACCCGGGAGGAGCCAACGCCGATCAGCGCGCAAGAAGCCCAGCGCATCCTCAACCAAGTCAAAGAAGGCATCGCCCGACCCAAGCCGCTGATTAGTTATGAGATCGGCGAGCAGGTCAAGGTCTGTGACGGACCCTTCGAAAGCTTCATCGGCCTTGTGGAAGACGTGGATAATGAACGCGAGCGGGTCAAGGTTGCCGTCTCGATTTTTGGCCGGGCAACGCCGGTAGAACTCGAATTCTCCCAAGTACAAAAAGCCTAACAGACTTTACATCCCTCCTTTGAGGCCCATCCAACAACCTGTAAAAACCTGAACCTATCGCATGATCTGCTATGGCCATATCTGATAAAGGGCATCTCGTTCGGGCAACTGGCTATCTTCTGCCAACGATGAAAGAAAGCCCGGCAGACGCCCAGGTCATCTCCCACCAGTTGATGTTACGCGCGGGCATGATCCGGCAGACCAGTGCTGGGATCTATGCCTGGCTACCTTTGGGGCTGCGCGCCTTACGGCTGGTTGAGCATGTGGTGCGCGAGGAACAAGATCGCTTTGGCATTCATGAGATGCTCATGCCGACGATTCAGTCGGCAGATTTGTGGATGGAGTCTGGCCGCTACGAGGACTACGGCCAGGAGCTCTTGCGGATTAATGATCGCCACGGCCATGACATGCTTTACGGCCCCACCAACGAAGAGGTTGTCACCGCAATCGCCCGCCAGGCTGTTCACAGCTATAAACAGCTTCCCTTGCGGGTCTATCATATTCAGTGGAAGTTTCGCGATGAGATTCGCCCTCGCTTTGGGGTGATGCGCGGGCGTGAGTTCTTGATGAAGGACGCCTACAGTTTGGATATCGATGAGGCGAGTGCGCGGCGGAGCTACAATCGCTTTCTCGCTTGCTATATCGCAACCTTTCGCCGGCTCGGTCTGACCGCGATTCCCGTTCGCGCCGAAACTGGACCGATTGGCGGCGACCTTTCCCATGAGTTCGCCGTGCTCGCCGAAACCGGCGAAAGCACCTTGCAGGTGGAACAAGACCTCGTGCGGACGATCCAAACCTGTGAGATTCCCACCGACGACGATGACATCGCCGAGTGGGTGGAGGATATCCTTTCCCACCAGGCGAACTCGGATGATATGTGCCAGCCCGAAGCAGACTTGCCAAAAGATAAGACCTTCATTCACCGACGCGGCATCGAGGTCGGCCATATCTTTTACTTTGGCGATAAATACAGCGCGCCGATGAAAGCCGAAGTGCAAGGCCCCGACGGCAAGCCTCGCCCGGTACACATGGGCTCATATGGTATCGGCGTCTCGCGTCTGGTGGCCGCCCTGATCGAGGCAGGTCACGATGCGCGCGGCATCGTCTGGCCCATGGCAAGCGCGCCGTTTCACGTGGCCGTGCTTAATATCGCTGGCGAGAAGGGCGTGGCCCTCGCCGATCAGATCAGCACAACACTCACCGATGCGGGGGCGGACGTTTATTACGATGACCGTCGCGAGCGCGCAGGCCTCAAGTTTGCGGATGCAGACTTGATCGGTTTTCCCTGGCAGGTCATTATCTCTGCGCGGCACCTAACGGCCGATCAGATTGAGCTTAAGTGGCGGGCGGATGACAGCCGTCAGGTCCTTCCCCGCGCACAAGCCATCGCAAAGGTGGTGGCAAGCCTCCCCGGCGAGGGGGGTTAAAAAAGCCTCCCCGGCGAGGGGGGTTAAAAAAGCCTCCCCGGCGAGGGGGGTTAAAAAAGCCTCCCCGGCGAGGGGGGTTAAAGCCTCCCCGGCGAGACTCCCCTCTTGCGTGTTTGCGCCCTGCGGGTTTGCCTGTATCTGGATGACCTCGCGGCGGGGTAGCCTTTCATCAGAGTGCTTTTCGCCGATTCTCCCTTGGTTGTGCTTTGGTTGCACTTTGGTTGCGAGGTGGTTGCGGGGTGGTTATCAGGCTTTTACCCCAGGTTTATTCACTTGTTATACATTCTTTATCCGCTTATTATGAGAAGGTTATACCCAAGTTATTCTAAGGTTATCCCCATCTTATCCCCAGGCTTATCCTCCACCCTATCCCCAGCCTATCCCCATTTGCCCCCACTCGGACGGCTTGCGCCCCCCAGGACAAAGTGCGAGCGTAAACCTCGCGCCGACACTCAAGGCCGACACTCAAGCGGGCTCTTCTAGTCGATCTGCCTCAGATGGGTTTCCGCCATGGGCTTTGGGAACCCGACCTTAGGGGCTTGATTGAGAGGCTCGATGGGCAAACAGCCTAGATAAACCCGCAACCCGCCCCCTTAAACCCCACCCCTTAAACCTATTGTCTTGAACACTCTGGGCTAACCCTCAAACAAACCGCAACGACCTTCCCCTAAAGCCCCAAGCCGCCACCTGATGAACACCCTTGCCACCGTCCCTGTTCCCGCGGTACCCGATTCTCGGCAAGCTCCTGAAAATCTTGCGGCGGAGCAGGGTCTGCTTGGGGCGATTTTTCTCAACAACACCGTGCTCGATACCGTGTCTGAGTTTCTCGAGCCCGAGCACTTTTCCCACGCGCCCCACGCCCATATCTATCGTGTCTGCGTCGATCTACGGGCCCAACACAAAGCCGCCGACCCGGTCACCGTGCGCAATTTTCTGCTCCAAGAAGGGGACGGCGCTATCGGCGCGGTTGATGGCTATGAGTATCTCAAGCGCCTGGCCGCCGAGGTCGTCTCTGTTGCCAACGCCGAAACCTACGCCCACCACATCTATGAGGCCTACCTACGCCGCCAATTGATCGTCTTCGCGCAAGACGTCGCCGATGCCGCCTACGCCGCCGACCCGGAGCACGACGCCCACAAACAAATCGAAAAAGCCGAGAGCGCGCTCTACACCCTCGCAAGCCGTGGCAAGACCGACAGCGGCTTTCAAGACTTTGCCGCCATTACCAGCGAGGCCATCGCCCAGGCCGATGCCGCCCGCAACCGCGATACCTCGCTCAACGGCACCACCACGGGCCTTATGGTGCTGGACTCGCGCCTGGGGGGCTTGCAACGATCAGACTTGGTGATCCTCGCCGGTCGCCCCTCCATGGGCAAGACCGCCCTTGCGACCAACATCGCCTATAACGCCGCCAAGGTTTGCTGGGATAGCACTGGCAAGCAGGGCGGGCCGGTCGCCTTCTTCTCACTGGAGATGTCCGCCGTGCAACTGAGCACCCGCATCCTGTCCAGCTGCGCGAATGTGCCGTCCGATAAAATCCGCCGCGGTAAGATGAACAAGCAAGAAGACTGGCCCCGCCTTGTCAAGGCCAGTGAAGAGCTCAAGGCTCTGCCCTTGTTTGTCGATGACACCGCCGGGCTCTCGCTCAGCCAGTTGCGTTCTCGCGCCTTGCGCCTGCACCGGGCGCACAATTTGGGGCTAATTGTCATCGACTATCTGCAGCTTTTGCGCACCGGCCAGAGCGGACGCCAGGAAAATCGCGTCCAGGAGCTCTCGGAAATCACCCGCTCGATCAAGATCCTCGCCAAGGAGCTTAACGTGCCCATCCTCGCCCTCTCGCAACTCTCGCGAGCGGTGGAACAGCGGGAAGACAAACGCCCGCAACTCTCGGACTTGCGCGAGTCTGGCTCCATCGAACAAGACGCTGATGTGGTGATGTTCGTCTATCGCGCCGCCTATTATCACGAGAAAAAAGAGCCGCGCCTACCGGATATCCCGACCGAAGAAGAGGCCGCCGCCCACGAGCTATGGAAAAACGAGATGGCCAACATTGCCCATGAGGCAGAAATCATCATCGGCAAGCAACGACACGGCCCCACCAGTATAGAAAAACTCCACTTCAATGGCCTGTATACCCGCTTTTCCGACCTTGAATTACGAGCCTACGACCACGATACGCCCCTTTAATCCCGCTCCTGATCGTGCCGTTCTCGCCGGTTAATCATGCCCTATTTGCCTATCGTCAGGGCTGGTTTCCCATGGCGCATAGCCGCGATGACCCTAAAGCTGTATGGTGTCGCCCCCGTCGCCGCGGCTTATTGCCATTGGATGATCGGTTTCATCTGCCGCGCCGTCTGGCGCGCACCATTCGCCAAAAGACATACCAAGTCCGCACGGACAATGCTTTTGCGCACGTCATCGGCGCGTGCGCTCATCCCACCCTCGCGCGCCCCCAGACCTGGATTAACCAAGAGATTTTTGAGCTGTTTGTCGCCTTGCATGAAGCCGGTCACGCCCACAGCATCGAGATTTGGCAGCCCAGCGGGCAAGAAGATCAACAAGAACCCAAGCTAATCGGCGGGCTTTATGGTCTTCATCTCGGCGGCGCGTTTTTTGCCGAGAGCATGTTTTCTCGTGTTCCTAACGCAGGCTCGATCGGCCTTGTTGCGCTTGTTGCGCTGGCCCGGCGCTTGGGCTTACGCTTGATCGACACCCAATTCTTAAACGATCACCTCGCCCGCTTTGGCGGCTATGAGCTCGCGGATGTGACCTTTACCCGCCAGCTACGGGCGGCGGTTAACCTGCCCATCGCTTTTACCGGCGATTATATAGAAAACGCACTCGCTGATTTTATCACCCATACAAAAAACTAACGCACCTCATAAGTAAACTGATCCTCGCGTGCCGCAACGATAATCGCCGTCGTCTCCTGTCCGCTAAGGGTCCGCTCTAAATAGGTGCGAGAGATATCCGGCAACAGCGTATTGGTGACGATCGCATCGATCATCCGCCCACCACTTTCCAGCTGGGTACAACGCTCGATAATCAGTGTCGTGACCGACTCCTCAAAGCTTAGATCGATGCCGTGTTGACGCTGGGCGCGACGGGTGAGCCGATCAAGCTGGAGATGCACGATGCGCGCCAGCATATCACCATCCAAAGGACGATAGGCAAGCACATTAAGACGCCCCAACAGCGCCGGCGGAAACACCTTAAGAAGCGGCTCACGCAAGGCTGAGCCTAGCTTATCTGGCGTCGGCGCTGTCTGGGGGTCACGGCATAGGTTGCTAATCAGCTCCGTGCCAATGTTAGAGGTCAGCAAGATCAGCGTGTTCTTAAAGTCGATCATCCGCCCTTCACCATCTTCCATCCGTCCCTTATCGAAGACTTGGAAAAAAATCTCGTGCACATCGCTGTGGGCCTTTTCGACCTCATCGAGAAGCACCACACTATAGGGACGACGGCGCACCGCTTCGGTGAGCACCCCCCCCTCGCCGTAGCCCACATACCCTGGTGGTGCCCCTTTCAAGGTAGAGACGGTATGGGATTCTTGGAACTCACTCATGTTGATGGTAATCAGGTGATCCTCACCGCCATAGAGACTCTCGGCCAACGCAAGGGCGGTCTCGGTCTTGCCCACGCCGCTGGGCCCACACAGCATGAATACGCCGATCGGCTTGTCAGGATTGTCTAGCCTTGCCTGCGCGGTGCGAATCCGTCCGGCAATCGCCGCCATGGCATGGTCTTGGCCGACAACCCGTGCAGACAGACGACTCTCGAGCTCTAGGAGGGCCTGCAGATCATCACGCATCATCCGACCAACAGGGATGCCGGTCCAGTCCTCCACCACCGCCGCTACCGCGCTGGCAGTGACCGCCCCGTGCACGAGAGGGGTTTCACCTTGACGCTGTAAGAGCTGGTTTTGCAGATCGATGACGGTAGCGCGCAAATCGGTTTTTGATGAGTCTTTTTTTGGCGAGTCTATCTTTGGCGAGTCTTTCTCTGGCGAATCTGTGGTTTGGGATGGGTCTTGCTTGTTATCTTTTTTTTCTATCTGATCTCGCTGGGCATCCTCTATCACACTTTCTTCTGTGTCTTGAGGCGTATCGATCAGCTTATGACGGGCATCGATGAGGGTGGTCACGAGGTTTTTTTCCTCCTCCCAGCGTGCGGTCAGATCTTTCTCGAGGTTTTTTTCTTCCTCTCGCTGCACCATCAACGGTGCAGGATCACGGGTCTCCTGGACCCCGGCCTCGTGCTGGCGCTTAAGGATATCGATCTCGATATCCAGCGCATCGATCCTATGACGCGCATCCTCTAAGGCCGCTGGCACCGCATGAAGGGAGGTCGCAACCCGCGCGCAGGCGGTATCGAGCAAACTCACGGCCTTATCAGGAAGTTGCCGCGCGGGAATATAACGAGCAGACAATTCGGTGGCGGCAATAACTGCCTCATCGAGGATATCGACCTGATGATGAGCCTGTAGGGGCGGGAGAATCTGCCGCAACATGACTTGACTGCGCGTTAGGTCTGGTTCATCCACCTGAATGACCTGAAACCGCCGGGTAAGAGCTGGGTCTTTTTCTATGTGCTTTTTATATTCCGCCCAGGTCGTCGCAGCAATAGTGCGCAGCACTCCACGCGCCAGGGCGGGCTTAAGCAAGTTGGCCGCATCACCGGTGCCTGCCGCGCCACCCGCGCCGATCAAAGTGTGCGCCTCATCGATAAACAGAATAATCGGATGCGGCGCGCGGCTGACCTCGTCGATGACCTGTCGTAGGCGGCTTTCAAACTCGCCTTTGAGGGACGCGCCAGCCGATAATAACCCCACATCGAGGACATGGACCCGCACCTTGGCAAGGGAGGGTGGCACCTCACCCTTGACGATACGCTGAGCGAAGCCTTCCACCACCGCGGTCTTGCCAACACCAGCCTCGCCGGTAAGCAAAGGATTGTTTTGCCGCCGCCGCATCAGGATATCGATCAGCTGGCGGATTTCTTCGTCTCGCCCGACAATCGGATCGAGCGAGGTGGCCTGGCTGGTCAAATCGCTGGTAAACCGTGCAAGCGCATCCCCGCCTTGGGTGAGATGATCGCCCGCAGGCGTCTCGCCCCCCGCGCGGGCGGCACCGTCTTGCGGCGCCATATCCTGCTCAGGGGAACCGCTGGTGATGTCATAGAAATCATCACGCAAGGCAGAAACATTGATCCGCTCAAATTGAGAGGACACGTCCAATAAATGACGCCGCAGCTCGGGCGTTTGCATGATCCCCACGAGCAAAAACCCGGTACGGACGTGGGCTTGATCGTAAGCAAGGCTAGCATAGACCCAGCCCCGTTCGACCGCGAGATCCACGTGCGCGGAAAGATCACTGATCGAGCTCGCACCGCGAACAAGTTTATCAAGCGCACCCACCATATCATGAGCCAAAGCTCCCTCGTCTATAGAAAAATGACGAATGATATGGTGCAAATCGCTATCTTGAAACTGCAGAATTTGATGCAACCAGTGAATGAGCTCGACGTAAGGATTGCCCCGCAGTTTACAAAAAGCCGTCGCGGCATCCAGGGATTTATACCCCACCTCGTTAAGTTTGCCAAAGAGACTCGAACGCTTGATATCGGTCATAGATTTTTTTCCAGAAATGTTGTTAATCAGATGATACGAGAGGGTTTTTGGCAAATCGGGTCATCGGCAAGATCATAGGTATGTACACCGGCCAAGACCACGTCATCGCGATGGACGGGTTGGCTATCGGTCATGCGGGTCTTAGCAGGTAACCACGTAGTCCAGCCCAGCTGTGCGTCACCCGTCAGGGCCAAGGCTGGCACTTCGTGGGCTTTGAGCACCAACCGCGCATCCCAACGCCACGTATCACCAAGGTAGGCGCGCACAATAGAAATCAGACACGGCAGAGTGCCACTCGTGGCATCGCAAGTTGGTAAAAGCCGGCGAAAATCCGCAAGCAAAAGCGGGCCGATCACCAGACGAATTTTGCAAGAAAAATTACGCACCCGCGCGCCCAATAACGCCTGAGACCCTAAGGTGCAGGCCTGGCGTCCCAGGCGGCTATAGGTGTTGGGTTGGAGGGATAAAAATGTTTGCTCAAACTCGCACACCCGCACCGGCAGCCCCAAACTGCTCGCAATCAAAGCTGCCAGACCATCGGGATGACGGGCTAGACTGGCAAACATTCCCGCAAAACGCAGGCGGGTGTGATCGGCGAGATGATCGCGTGCCCGCAGCCCCGGCGTACCCATGCCGATCAAACAGGACAGCCAATCGGCAAAAGGATCCTGCTCGTTTCGATCACAGCCCGTGGTGGGGCGGGCGTGCGCCCAGATGCGATAGAAAAATGTATAGAAACGATGACTAAAGGTATTAATGAAATCGGCAAAAGTATGATCCTCTTCGTTACGCATACGATCACGGATATATTCTGTGAGATGCAACGGTAAGCCGCCTTGCGGACCAAACAACCCCAGAAAGTTCACCCACAGCCGATGCACCTTCCCGCCCAAGCGAAAGCTGGCAAGACTGCTCGGTGCAAAGATGGTCTGGACCGCCTGGCCGATGCGCACGGGATCATCACGCATCCGGCTTGCCTGGCCTAAGCGGGCGCGGGTGGGGTCTTGCGCGTCGATGCGCCGCAACACAGAGAAAAAATCCCCTTTCCACGGCGCGTCCGCCACCCGGCTAAGATAGGGATCAATTGCGGGCAGGTTTTGCTCTGGTGTTTGTTGCGCGATTTTATCGGACTTATCAGACATCCGCGCTTCTCTTAAAGAGATAGAAAATACTCAGTATCATAGAAAACCCATCACAAATTATGCCGCCGACCTGGTTGTGCGGGCCAGCGTTTGATCTCGCCGCGCTCGATGGTACGGATGACGGTTTCAGTAAAGGCATTGATCGATACCCACCGAGCAAAAAATCGCTCTAAGATACTGCCGATCAAAAACGCCCCCTCTCCTTCAAAGGCGGTCTCATCCAACACCAGGGTAATCTCCAAACCCTGACCAAAGGCGGCTGTCTTATACTGCGGCAGGCGACGGGTAATGGGCTGGGTGGCCACCCGAACGATGCCCTCGATTTGCCGTTCGATGGTGTTTTCCGCCATGCTGACCCCATAAAGGCGCAAAAGATTGCGCAAACCTGCCGCGCCCTGGTTTTCATCCACGTCTTGCAAACTCAGGTAGTTAAGCGAGAGGTGGCTAATCACTCGCCAGGCTGTACGCCCGCGGGCCAGAGCCGGCAAGGGCGGCGAGGGACCGGCAAGACAGGCGATCGCCGTCACCGGCGCGCCAATCTCTAGGGTAAAGTCACTCGCCCCGGTGCCGATCGGCATCATCAAAGGCAAGTCCCGGTTGGTGCAATAGCCGGTTAAGGATAATTGCCGCAGATCGTGACGGTAGGGGGCTTGGTCTTGATCCACCAGACTGATGTAGGTCTCAGAGCCAACGTAGCTGGTGCGGGGCCCTTGCTGGCGCTGTTTGCTGGATAGAACACGGCGGGCGCGCCGAATGGCATAATAGCCGCTCGTGCGCTCATGGTGGTGGACATTATAAAAGGGGGCAAAGGGTTGTATCTCATCATGACCCGAGGCAATGCCCTGAACACTGGTGAGGTGATGGACTTCAAAATCCATCGGGCGGGTGCGGTCTGGGATGACGTGAAACTCCGGTGTATGCTCGCTGATATCGATGCGATCCATGCGCTTGGGAAAAAGATTAATCGCGGGCGCGGCAAAAAGCGCGAGGGATTCAGTGCTCAAGCTCCCTGCCAGGGGACCATCGCTCCGATTAAGCAAGACGATCACTTCAAAACGTGTGGTTTTTTTGCCCCGAACAGCAGGCTTTAATGCCTCAAGACCGGTGAGCTCGACGAATAGAAAACGCTGGGGGAAGGCAAAGTATTCCTGTAATAAGCGATAGCCAGAAAACGACGGCGCGGCTTGCGGTAATAGGGCCTCCTCATCCCTCATCCCCATACGCCTGATAGATTTTGCCTCCAGCCGTGCAACGGTCTTATCCTCACAGCGCAACACGACCGCTGTTGCTGATGCTAGCAATTGTTCATAAAGGCGAGTCGCAAGCCCGCCATCACCGCGCAAAAAAAGCGGCAGAGTCTCAATGCCAAGATCATCAAGGGCGATGTCTTTGCTGGTCTCAAAAATAAGACACAGGCCTGCGCGCACCCCGTGCATCTCGCCCACATCTCTAGAGGTAAGGGGGGCAGGCGAGGCAATATAAGACGCATCCGCAAGACGCAAGGGCCATAAACTCACGTCCGTCCCGGTGGTGTACTCACACGCGGTGCGATCATCCGCGCCCAGCAAACCGCGCAAGCTGGTACCCTTGGGAATCACGTAGCGATCCTGCAAGCCTGTATCGGGCTCAAACTGCACCACTGCCATAGACGGCGTGGGGGCAAGATAGTGGGGATAGATAATTTCTAATAGATTTTCGGTAAAGGCCGGAAACTCTTGATCCATCTTCATCTGAATGCGCGCGGCAAGAAAGGCAAAGCCTTCTAATAACCGCTCTACGTAAGGGTCAGCGCACTCAAAACTCGACAGGCCAAGCCGGCCCGCAATTTTGGGATAGGTGCTGGCAAACTCACCGCCGAGCTCTCGCATGACGTGGAGCTCTTGATTGTAGTAACGCAAAAGATCGGGATCCATCACCGCACCCCTTAGCGTGAGACTTCGCGCACCCGCACGGAACCGAGCTCTAAGTCCAATTCGGTTTGCAAGTAAATCCTCTGCGAGATCGGCTGCGCCCAGAGTTCGGCTTCGATATCAAAGCGCATCGTGTTGATACTCATGGTGCCCTCGCTTACCTGCAAACGAACCTTGACCGTCTCGGCGATCAAGCGCGGTTCAAACGTGGTAATGGCATGGAGCATCAGGTCTTCTATCTCGCTTACATCCACGCCTGAGGCAGTGCGCCCGGCAAGATCGGGAATCCCAAAGTTAAGGACAGAGTCGATCACCGCCGGATAGGGATCAAGGTCAACGCAACTCGCCAGGTTGCTGGTATTCAAAAGCCAGCCCAAATCGCGGATCACCCCGGCACGCAGTTGCTGGACTGAGACCACCCGCTTGTCCCGGGATTCCCGTTGCTCGGCTGGTGCTTCATCGAGCAAACGATCAAGCAAAGACGGCTGTAGCCGCTCCTGGGTCGTAAGCTCAGCCATCGCTGGCTGGGGAGGATGCAGAGCTCGCGATGATCGCTTCGTGCTTCTCGTCGCCCGCATCATCGCTCATATCATCGGCATCAGGTTTTTCTGCAAATTGAATGTGCCGTATATCAAGCAGCGAATAACTTTCTTGCTCGGTAATCCATACCCGCTGGCCGGTGCCGGTGATGTGATCGTGCTCGTGTTCGTCCCAACGGGTTTGCGATGCCATGAGATAAACGGGATCATCGCTTTGCTGTAGGCCAGGATAACGGGTGGGGATCAGACCAAACGCCTCGCCCTGGTTGTGCCAAACAAATCGCGCCGGGAGCCACACCATGTCACGCAGGTCAGTGGGTTTTTCTATATTGATCTCATGGATATGATCGAAGGGAATCCAATAATAAGTCTCGCCGATAATCGCCTCGCACAGGGGGCCCAAGCGGGTATCACCATCGGCAATCCAGGCAAACGGCTGCCCGTCGATGGTCCCTGACGATGTCGGGGCCTGCTCAAAAGCGCGGGCACGGGCTTGCGCTGCCGCCTCGGGCTGCTGCTCGTTAAGCAATCCATTGGCGCGAATAAGGTCCGCAAGCCACGTCGGTGGTTTGCCCATGATATGGGGCTCACGCTGGCCAGCGAAGATGTCCGCCCGCGCGGGCTCGTTTGCCAGCGCCGGGCGATACATCGCCACCATGGCCAACGTGCTCGCATCCAGATCCGCTAAAATCTCCAGCTGACGCGCCGCACCGGGCCAGTCGCCCACCACGCACAACAGCTGAAAGAAGAAAACGCGCAGCTTGGTGTTGTCGGGTTGCTCGCGAACCTCGCCCTTTAATGCCGTCAGCGTTGCTAGCGGATCATGACGATCCAGGGTGACCATGGTCTAGACTTCAAAAACATTCTGGTTTTTGACTCGCGACCAATGCTGCTGCTGGAAGGCCTCGTGGGTACCGTCATTTTTCTGCCGGGCATAGTTGATTTGAATAGCTCCATATTCAAACACAACATCTTCTTTTGGCACTTCATCGCCTTCAGACCAGGAAATTGATTTTACGGCCACCAGTTTGAACTTAAAGATCAAAAACTCTTTACCGGTAGAGGCATGATCGCCGCCTGCCCGGCGCATATGCAAGCGCACATCGTTATAGTGTCCGCCTGTACAACAGGTCTTAAAAAGCCCTGGCGAGCCGCTATCGACCGATTTGGTTACGCTAAACTCAGCAAACTCCGCCTTGCCGGCACCCGCGCCGCCAGAGGCCGAGCCGATGTTAAGCGTGTTTTCTATACTAAAGCTGAACGATTCGATCTCAAAGGCGCCATCCTTTTGCATTTTCTCGTCGCGGGTTTCCCCTTTGATTGCGACGGCACCGGGACCGGGCTCCTTAAAAATTAAAAAAGCATCAACAGGCATGATTTTCTATCCTTTCGTTAGAGTAAAATTATTCTTTGCCAGAGGGAAGTTTAGAGACAAGGCGCAAGGACACCGTCAGACCTTCGAGCTGATAGTGCGGCTGGAGGAAAAACTTAGACTGGTAGTAACCAGGGTTACCCTCCACGTCCTCCACGAGGACCTCAGCCGCAGCGAGCGGTTTTTCTGCTTTGGTGTCTTCGCTTGAGCTTTCGGGATTACCGTCTACATAACGATTGATCCATTCTTGCAACCAAGCCTGCATATCGCCGCGCGATTTGAAGGAACCGACCTTATCGCGAACAATACACTTGAGGTAATGGGCAAAGCGACAGCTTGCAAACAGATAAGGTAAGCGCGCCGCCAATTCGGCGTTCGCGCTGGCGTCGGGGTCTGAGTATTCTTGCGGTTTTTGCAACGATTGGGCGCCAATAAATGCAGCAAAGTCTGAGTTTTTTCTATGGATGAGCGGCATAAAACCGTTCTTGGCAAGCTCGGCCTCACGCCGATCAGAAATGGCGATTTCCGTCGGGCATTTTTGATCGACGCCGCCATCGTCGGTGGGAAAGGTATGGTTGGGCAGGCTGTCGACCGCACCGCCAGACTCCACCCCGCGAATCCGCGAACACCAGCCATAAAGCTTAAAGGACCGGGTAACATTGGCCGCCATTGCATAGGCTGCATTGACCCAGGAATAGTTGCGCGAGTCGGCGCTTTGCGTCTGCTCTTCAAAAGCAAACTCTTCCACCGGCTCGGTTTTCGAGCCATAGGGCAAACGGCCTAAAAAGCGCGGCATGGCAAAGCCGATATAGCGCGCATCTTCACTCTCGCGCAACGACCGCCAGCCGGCATACTCAGGCGTTTGAAAAATCTTGGTAAGATCGCGCGGGTTGGCAAGCTCTTGCCAGGACTCCATCTGCATCACCGAAGGCGCAGGCGCAGTCAAAAACGGCGCATGCGCCGCAGCCGAGACCTTGGCAATCTCGCCGAGCATTTCTATATCTTGCGGCGAGTGATCGAACTCATAATCACCGAGCAAACAACCATAGGGCTCACCGCCAAACTGGCCATATTCCTCTTCATAGATTTTTTTGAAAATCGGGCTTTGATCCCACGCCGTACCCTTGAACTTGCGCAGAGTCTTACGCAGGTCGTTTTTCGAGATATTCAAGACGCGAATCTTGAGCATTTCATCGGTTTCGGTGTTGCTGACTAAGTACCACAAACCACGCCAGGAACTTTCTAACTTTTGAAAGTCCGGCTGGTGAATGATCGCGTTCACTTGGGTGGTGAGTTTCTCATCCAAAGCAGCGATTAAGGCCTCGATCGTGCGCAAGGCGTCATCTGAGACCAAATTGGCATTGGCGAGGGCCTGTTGCGCCAAGGTGGTGACCGCCCCTTCCACCGCTTGTTTAGAGCTGGAAGAAACCGGCTTGAATTCTTTTTCTAGCAAGCTAGAAAAATCGCTCTCCTGCTGTACGGCGGCTTGGGAAGCGGCCTTGGTGGCTTGTTTTTTTGCGGCTTGAGCCATTGGGTTACTCCTTCGGACTTTCATCAGCTTTGGGGGCTGAGGCTAAGGATTGTAGGATCGCAGGATCATTAAGAGCTTTGGTGATAAGGTCTTCCGCGCCGGTTTTGCCATCCATATAGGTCAGCAGGTTGGATAGCTGGGTGCGGGCTTGGAGCAATTCACGCAAACCATCGACCTTACGCGCCACCGCTGCGGGTGAAAAATCATCCAAACTCTCAAAGGTCATATCCACCGCAATGTTGCCCTCACCGGTGAGGGTGTTAGGAACAGAAAACGACACCCGCGGCTTGGTACTTTTCAAACGTTGATCGAAATTATCGATATCGATCTCGAGCATCTTACGATCAGCGACGGACTCTAACGGTTCTTCCGGCTTACCTGAGAGGTCGGCAAAAACGCCCATCACAAAGGGAAGCTGGATGACTTTTTCAGCGCCATAGACTTCGACGTCGTATTCGATTTGTACACGCGGTGCTCGGTTACGCGCGATAAACTTTTGCGAACTAGTTTGCGGCATATGTTCTCCTTACTCCGGAATGACCGGCTCTTCTTCAGACGGTTGCGCCTCTTGGCGCCGTCCACGGAATGTTTCGACCTGCTCCATGCCATTGGGGGCAAGATCGGAAACAATTTCTATAAAACTCTTGGGCACCAATCGCTTGGCACGATCTAACAGCAACGGTACCGGGCTAGAGGGCTCGTGCCGCTGGTAGTAGTCGATACATTTTTCTATTGTTTTAACCACATCCTCGCGGCTATGAATCACCCCAGGTGACGCAGCGGCGCCAGAGGAAGCCGAATGAGAGGATGGGTTTGCTGACGCCGTTTGTGCGGCTTGTGCGAGAGAATCGCCTGTTGCCTCTTGTGTTGCCTTTTGGCCGGCGAACTCTTCTAATGCGGCTTGTGCCCGCGCCAGCTCTTTATCAAGCGGGCTTAAATCCACAGCAGCCGCATTGCCGCCTTGCTCAAGAAAAATTTGGCCGATGGCCTGAATATCCTCCCGCGCATTGCCCAAACTAGAGCGTAGGTCTGCAAGCCAACCCTCATCTGTCTGATCGAATGCCGCGAGAATGACATTGCGCGAAGCAGGCTCGTCGCCATCGGGCGGCAACTCGCCCGCGGCGATGGCCAGATCACGCAAGCTAAAGGTGCCGACCGTCCGAGCCTGGGCAAGCGGTGCGCCGCGTAAGGCCGGAATCAACGGCGCAGGCGGTAAGGCGGCTAAAGATTCGATGGTATTGACCCGCAAGGTCGGATCGTTCGCATCCTCAGGGTCTAGGCGGGGATGAATATCGCCCCAATGGGCCTGGAGCAACTGCCGCAGCAGCGAGAGGGCCGCGGCAAACCCTTGCCAGCCAGACAGGTGTGCCTGTGCCACCGCCAAATGCACCAACACCCGCAGGTCCTTGCTGCGGGTGAGCAGGTCCTGCGCCAGTGCGAGCACGGTGCGCCAGTCCGGCGGCTCAGCAGGCACAAACGTATCACCAAACTGCTGCTCTTCCCGGCCCTGGACCGCCTGCAGTAAGGAGGCCATGACAGGATCGTATTCCAGGTCTCCCCCGCAAGGCTCATCGCCCGCCACTGGCGCCGCCAAATTATGAATGTCGTTGGGTGCCAACAAGGCCCGCTCCCTTTTGTGGTGATTTTGGCGATGATCCCTGGAAAACCTTACGAATTCGTAAAAATCGCCTCTTAAAAAACAATTTTTACGATTATTTTATTAAAAATAATCGCTTTGTATTTACCACCTTAATTACACTATTAAGGTATTTTTTTCAATTATTATTCATCTTGAAGGTGTTTCAAGGTTAATGACCCGACCCAAGCTCGCACGACCATCCTATCGCGAACCCCCTTTAGCGAACCCCCTATAGCGAGACGGCGCACACGCTGGTATGATCCGCCAGGACGGTCGGCGCGCGAGGGGCGAGGCCGCGTCGATGACTCCGTGATAGCGCTGTGACCCATCCGCGATTTAATCGACTCTCTTTAGACCTGCGCCTGACACGTGGCGCGTTTCGTCTGAAGGTTGCCACGAAGATCACCTTTGAGAAGATTTTGGGGATCGTCGGCCCTTCAGGTAGCGGCAAAAGCACGTTGCTCCATTGCATCGCTGGGCTGTTGCGCGCCAGCAGCGGGCGCATCGTTTTTAACGAGACAACCCTGTTTGATACCGCCAGCAAGGTTAATCTGCCCCCCCAGCAACGACGAATCGGCTATATCTTTCAAGACAGTTTGCTGTTTCCCCACTATCGCGTCCGCGGCAATTTGCTCTATGGTGCGCCCAAATCAGCGGCGGCGGCGGATTTTGCCAAGATCACCGAGCTGTTGGGTCTTGGCGGCTTGCTTGCGCGGCGGGTCGGCAGCTTATCGGGCGGCGAACGTCGCCGGGTCGCTCTTGGCCGCGCACTGTTGTCCCAGCCGCGCTTTTTGGTCTTGGATGAACCCTTGACCGGCATCGATGCCTCTCGCCGACGGGAAATTTTAGACTATATCCGGGCCTTGCAGGCTGAAACCGAGATCGCCGCGCTGTACGTCAGCCATGACCAAGAAGAAATGCGCGTAATGGCCGACCAGCTGATGGTGATGGCGCAAGGCCAGGTCGTGAAGGTGGGTCCTTGCCAGGATTTACTCGGTAAGGATGACCCGCCCCTCTCTCAACCAGGGCGACCAAACCAGGGTTAAACGAGACCTAGAGATCCGCCAACAACGCCGCCAGCTCAGGGTCCATATCATCACTCTCCCCGCTCGCTTCGGATGCATCGCCAGCATCGCCTCCTGCACTGTCTTCGCTATCGATGTCCATCGACGCCAACAGGCTATCCAAGTCATCGTCCTGGGACGCCTGTGCGGCCCCGTTTTCGCCGTCGCTTAACGTATCATCCGGCGTGTCATCCAACCTCTTAAGAGCAGCCTCGGTCTTTTGGGGGGGTGGCGCGGGACCATCCTGGGCGGTCGCCTGGGCGGTCGCCTGGGTGGTCGCTGTAGCGGGATCGGGCCAGAAGCCGGCCAGCGGCGCACCGGTGACTCCTCGCAATCCCGGGATGCGCAACACCCCCTCACCGCGTCGCGCCACTAACGGCATCAGCCCCTTGGCGGTTGCCGCGCTCATCCGCCGTTCGGGAAAGAGGCTCTGGACAGACAGGAGTGCGACCGACTCTCCTGTACCGCCCACGCCCCCCGCGCCGCCAACGCCCTGTGCGCTCCCTGCATCGTCGTAATAAACCGGCACAGGCAACTCGCCCAGGCTCAAAACCTTCCCCAGCGGCATGGCCGCGCCGAACTGGGTATAGGTGGCGGCCAACAGCGCACCAACGGCAATCGCCGGATGCCCCCACAGCAGGCCCTGCCAGCCGTCTTGTTTGGTAAACTCTTCAAAATCGAAGGCATCGATGGGGTCGCTCCGCGCGCCATAGGGCTGGCGAAGGAGAAAGCGCGAGACCGCCAAACCCAGATAATCGGCCTGCGCCAGATTGCGCAGCTCCTCCCAGGCTTGCTTGGAAAGATCGGGCAAATCCTCGACGGCACGGACATCCATGCCGGTGATGAAAGGCGCCCCCGCCGCCTGAGCAATTTTGGCCGCGCGCCCGAGCAAAGCCAGATGAGGCGGGGTTGGCACAAAATCGTAAGGCGCGAGAATGACCGCCGGTGGCGGCACGGCGGTATCCAACGCGGGCCGTTCCACCAGCAGATGGTAAAGACCTGAGTCCTCCAGCGGCCGGTCTTGGTCTAAATCAGCCGCCAGCTCCTCAGCAGTGAGATGCAGACCATAGATCGGCACCTCGGTGCGGCGAATCAGAAAATCCGCCCCGCGCCAAAGAGCTTCTAAGGCTTGCATGTCCGGATCATGCAAGGCCGCGCGCATCAACGGACTGGCGAGCGCATCCACCTGGGCGCGGAGGGCGGCGGCTTCATCCGGCAAGCCAGCCGGCAGATAAGATGCCAGGATTTTGTGGATGACCTCGTCCGCCGCAAACCCTTGCGGGTGGCTAGGGCCGGAAGACGTGCGGGAAGACTCCCGGTGCAAAAGGGCGGCAAACTCGCCGTTCTTGCCGCGCACCGGCACGGCGGTGCTGCGGGATCGACGGGGGCGACGGCGCGGGGAGCGAGGAGGGCTCGAAGCCGCCTGATCGGGAGGCTCTCCCATTGAACTGAGCGCCTCATGCGCCTGCGCAAAGGTGGCGGGACTCGCCAACTGGCGGCGAATCTCCCGTAGCCGATCAAACAGCGGTAGCGTCTGCCAAAGCTGATCGGGATGAAAGTCCTCGAGCTCGCCCAGGCGCAAAGCCCCGCCCAGCACCGAAAGCGTCGGGCTCAGGCGGGCCAGCTGGTCATCCAGCGTTTCAAAAGACAAAGCGAACGCCTTACGCTCGCTTAGCGACAGAAGAGGTTGGGGCACAACAGGCTGGGACGGGGGAGATTGGCTTGCCTGGCCCGCAAAATCCCCTAGCATATAAATAACAAACGCCCGCGTCGCGCCTGAACGCGGCGGGACCGGCTTATTAAGGATGCCAAACTGCAGACGCGTCGCCATCGGTGTCTCTTATTTTTTGTGATCCGTTGCCCTCATTTGGCGCAATATGTCGCGGGTCAAACGAGGAGATAACTACCTTATAAGGTTTATATTATGACAAAAAACAATCAAAAAGAGAAATCCCAAGAAGAGAAATCTTTGCGAGAGACCTCGTTACTCGTGGGCAATTGGAAGATGCACGGCACCCGCGCCAAGGCGATGGATTTAGCCCTCGCCATCAAGGCAGGCGTCAGTCACCCGGGGGTTATTGTATGTCCTGCCTTTGCGCACCTGGAGGCTGTGGGGCGTATCCTTGCGGACAGCGTTGTCGGCCTTGGTGGGCAGGATTGTCACCACACGACCGATGATGGTCCCCACACCGGCGATGTCAGCGCGGCGATGCTCAAGGATATCGGCGCCGAGATCGTGATCCTCGGCCATAGCGAGCGGCGCACGAATCACGGCGAGTCTGACGATTTGATCGCGGCAAAATTGCTCGCCGCCCGCGCTGCGCGTTTGCGCCCTATTCTTTGTGTCGGGGAAACCAAAGACCAGCGCGAGGCGGGCGAGGAAATTGCCGTGGTCACGGCGCAAATCAAGGCCGCGCAAAAGTTTGCTCCGTTTGGCGAGAGGGATGTGATCGCTTATGAGCCGGTATGGGCGATTGGCACAGGCCTTGTGGCCACGGAGGAGGATATCCGCGCGATGCATGCCCACATCCGCGACCTGGTGGGGCCCGCAATGCCGATCCTGTACGGCGGATCGGTCAAGCCCAATAACATCCTAGACCTTCGCAAGATAGAAAACGTGAATGGCGCACTGGTTGGCGGTGCGAGTCTCGATGCAGGCGCGTTTTTAGCCCTGGCTCTTGCGCTTGCGAAAGTTTAGCGGAAGGCGTGCTCGTTAAAGCCGCGCAATTTCCGGCTGTGCAAACGGAAGGGCTCCATCGCGCGCAGGATTCGCATCGCACACAACCCGATTTCCAGGTGCTGGTCGACCTGAGATTTATAGAAATGTTGCGCCATACCCGGCAGCTTGAGCGTGCCTTCCATCGGCATATCCGATACACACAACAGCGACCCATAGGGCACCCGCAGCCGAAAACCGTTTGCCGCAATGGTGCCACTTTCCATATCCAGGGCAATAGCGCGAGATAAACCCAGCCGTTGCACGAGGGGGCCCTGGTCTTCTAATTCCCAGTTGCGATTGGTGGTGGTCATCACCGTGCCGGTGCGCATGATTTTCTTGCGGCCATCTTCATCACACCCGGCGACGATTTCTACCGACCGCTCCAAAGCCTTTTGGATTTCCGCAAGGGCCGGCACGGGCACCCAAACCGGGAGTTCTTCATCGAGCACGCGGTCCTCGCGGACAAAACCGTGCGCGAGAACATAATCACCAAGCCGCTGGGTCGAGCGCAGGCCCGCGCAGTGACCGAGCATGAGCCACACCTGCGGACGCAGCACCGCGACATGGTCGGTAATCGTGCGCGCGTTGGCGGGTCCCACGCCCATGTCGATCATGGTCACTCCACAACCGTCCTCGCGCATCAGGTGGTAGGCTGGCATTTGAAAAGATTTATCGCGGCTGTGGGTTAATTTTTCCCCGGGGCGGATGATGCGGTCACCGGGGATTACAAGACCGGTATAGTTTTCTTTTTTATCGAGCATCAATTCTTGCGCGCGCTCGACAAACTGATTGAGATAGAAATGATAGTTGGTGAATAAAACAAACTGCTGAAAATACTCGCAGCTGGTGCCCGTATAATGTTTCAGGCGATGCAGAGAATAATCGGTACGCGGCCCAGTAAACAGCGCGAGCGGTTGCGGCTCAGACAAATTGATCCGGTTGTTTGCGATGTTATCATCCATATAGGAAAGATCGGGCATATCGAAAAGCTGGCGTAGGCGCGTTTGCATCTCGGGCGAGAGGTCGCCCTCCATATGAAAACCCTCATCAAAGGCAAAATGGATGGGCATGGGGGTTATCCCAAGGCCCGCTTGCAAGGTGCCGCCACGATTTTTCAAAATGTGATCGATCTGCTTAATCAGATAATCCTTAAACAACGTAGGCCTGGTGATTGTCGTCTCGTAAAGCCCCGGATGGCTTAAGCCGGCGTAGCTGCCGATTGATCGGCGCAATCCGGGACCAAGCTCGAACCGCACATAGGGATAGAACGAGCGAATCTGACGCGGCAATGTTCCCTTTTCGACAAAAAGTTTGAAGCATTCTTGTAAGTAAGACGTCTGCTCTTGGTAAATCTGGATAAGATAATCGACCGTTTTGGCTCCGTCGGTAAAGGTCTTGGCAACAGGCAGTGGCGGCTTGGGAAGCGGCGCGTTTTTGCGCCGCACAGAACTCACGGATCCTTTGGGCTTAGGAACGGCAGCCCGCACAGGCGATTTTTTTAAGATGGTTTTCCTCAAAACTGTTTTTTTCGCAGGCGCTTTTTTTAATGTCGCTTTCGATACCGTCCTGCTCAGGGCTTTTTTTGTCGTTGCTTTTTTTGCGCGCGTTCGTGTTGTTGTCTTCTTGAGCATTATTTTTTATCTTTTCATTTCTATCTTTTCCATGCCCTGATTTTATGTCTCTATTCTCTGGGCTGAACAAACAATACAGCTGGTATACCTTTTTTTGTGCTGTTTGTCTTTAGCCTGGGTAGGGCCTCTCTCTTGTTAAAAAGCCGTTTCGCTGTCTGCTGCTGCGTCTTGCCCCACCAACGCCGCTGCAAAGGCTGACGCCTCAAAGGGCGCAAGGTCTTCGAGTCCCTCCCCTAAACCCAAGCCATAAATGGGAATACCAAAGCGATGCGCGAGCGCCACCACCGTCCCGCCACGGGCCGAGCCATCGAGCTTGCTGATGACCATCCCGGATATCGTCACGACGCTTGCAAAAGCCTCTACCTGCGCCAACGCATTTTGCCCCACGGTGCTATCGAGCACGATCACCACCTCATCGGCAGGGGCGCCATGAGCCTTGCCCACGGCGCGGTCGATCTTGCCCAGTTCATCCATCAAAGGCCGGTTGTTATGGACCCGCCCGGCGGTATCAATCAATACCCCGCGCGCGCCGTTCTCGTGCGCCTCGCGCACGGCTTGAAAGGCCACAGCAGCAGAATCAGAACGCTCGCCCAGGCTGACGAACTGCGCTCCGGCGCGCTGTGCCCATAACTGGACTTGCTCGATCGCCGCGGCGCGAAAGGTATCAGCAGCAGCCACCACGACCGCCGAACTCGAGTCCGCCGCCTTACGCCAATGGCCGGCGATTTTACCCACCGTCGCCGTCTTGCCCGACCCGTTAATCCCGACCACCATCATGACCAGCGGCGCACCACTTGCCGGTAGGCGCGGCAGCGGCTTTTGCACCGGGCGCAGAATCTCCTCTAGTTTGGTGCGGAGGGCCTTGCTAGGCTGGCCACTGCGATCCCGACGTAGATGATCCATCAAGTCCGCTGTCAGGCGCGGACCAAGATCGGCCGCAAGCAGATGTTCCTCGAGCGCATCCAGGTCCTCCGGCGCAGCTTTGATGCCCACCAAAGCTCGGCGCAAGGCTCCCGTCGTGTTACGGAGCCCATGGGTGAGTCGTTGCCAAGGGTTTGTCATATCATCGATGTCATAGCGTGATTGTCATGCCACACAGACCCATTGCCGCGTCCGGGCAGACTCGAGTCCAGCGTGAATCGTTTTTTGCACCGCCAAAGCTTCGGCAAAATCAGGAAAGGCCATGCGTTGTTGCGCAATGGCAGACAACAGTTCGTTCACCTCTATGATCTTGAGATCATTAAAGCCCAGTTGGTGGCCCGGGGCGGGGGTAAACCGCCCATAGGGCGGGTGGGCCGGTCCCGCTTCGATCTTGCAAAACCCGTCCATGCCGTCTTTATAGAATTGTAGCTCATTCATCCGCTCTTGGGTGAAGCTGATCGCGCCGGTTGCCCCGACGATCTCAAAAGACAGCTGCATGGTGCGCCCGACCGCTAGCCAATTGGCTTGTAGACTACCGCCTGCGCCGTTGGCAAAGCGAATCAGATATTGCGCTTGCTCATCCACCTGGCGACCCGGCAAGACCGTTTGCGTCGCGCCCATAATCTCTTGGATCGGGCCTATCAGGGCCCGTGCGAGAGAAATGACATGAGAGCCCAAGTCTAAACTCACACCGCCGCCTTGGGGGTTGAGCCGCCAGGATGTCTGGTTCGAATCACGCATATAATCTTCCCCATGAATGGCGCGGAAGGTGCGCACCTCACCAATCTCGCCCGCCGCAATGAGTCGCTGGGCATGCTGGATGATCGGGTTGTGGAGATAGTTAAAGCCCACCAGATTGACAAGACCGCTTTGCTGGGCGGCCTTCGTCATGGTCTGGGCATCGGTGAGGCTTGCGGCCAAGGGCTTTTCGCAATAGACCGGCTTGCCCGCTGCCAGCGCCGCCAGGGCAATCGGCGCATGCAGCTCATTGGGTGCGGCAATGGCCACCAGCTCGACCGCCGGATCGTCGATGAGCGCGCGCCAATCCTCCGTGCCGCGATCAAAGCCCAAACGCCGGGCATGCACCTCAGGCGACTGCGTATCTGCGAGCACGGCCAGAGTCGGATGGGGCAACCCTTCAAACAGACGGTCAACAGCGGTAAAGGCCTGGGCATGGCACCGTCCCATAAATCCAGCCCCCACCAGGCCGATACCGATAGATGTTTTCTGAGCCACAGGCGCCTACCTCATGGTGATCTGATACTGCGCGATGCCGATGGGGCGAAAACCAACGGCTTACACAGCCGCCGCGAGACGCTCAATCTGCGCGCCGCAAGCCTTGAGTTTGCCTTCCAAGTCGGCATAGCCGCGATCCAGGTGCTCTAAGCGTTCAACGGTGGTCTCGCCCGTGGCCACCAGCCCCGCCAGCACCAAACAGACCCCGGCACGTAGGTCGGTGGCGCGCACCGGTGCGCCACTTAAGGCCTTAACCCCTTCGATGTGCGCCCGATCGCCGTCGATGTTTATCTTCGCGCCCAGGCGACGCAATTCAGGGACATGCATGAAACGGTTTTCAAAAATCGCCTCGGTTATCACCGAGGTGCCTTGAGCAATACTCAATGCGGTCATAAACTGGGCTTGCAGGTCGGTGGGAAAACGCGGATAGGGCCGGGTGATGATTTCTTGCGCGGGCGCTTTGCCCTTACCGCCCTTGATACGCAGGCCTTTTTCGGTGTTGTGGACCTCTGCGCCCATGGCTGTGAGAATCTCTATCGGGGCCGCGAGATGGTCACCTCGCGCACCGATCAATTCTAAATCCCCGCCGGTCATATGCGCGGCCACCGCGTAGGTGCCGGTTTCGATCCGGTCGGGGATCACCCGGTGACGTGCGCCAGTGAGGGCCGGCACCCCCGTGATGGTCACGGTCGTTGTGCCGAGCCCGTCGATCTGTGCCCCCATAGCCTGCAAACAGTGCCCCAGATCGGTGATTTCCGGCTCGCAGGCCGCGCCTTCGATGGTGGTAACCCCACGGGCCACACAGGCCGCCATCAAAGCTGTTTCTGTCGCCCCGACCGAGACCTTGTTCATAACGATGCGCCCGCCGGTCAGGCCCTGGGGCGCGGCAACGATGACATGCCCCGCGTCCGCACGAATCTCAGCACCCAAGGCTTGCAGGGCCAGCAGATGTAGGTCAATCGGTCGCTCGCCAATCTCGCAACCGCCAGGCAGCGATACGACCGCCTCGCCGCAACGGGCAAGCAACGGCGCGAGCACGAGAATACTGGCACGCATCCGGCGCACGAATTCGTGGGGCGCAACCACCGTCGCCACTGTTTCGGCCTGAAGATGGAGCGTATCGCCATGGCTGACCGTAACGCCGAGATGCTCGAGCAAGTGAATCATGTTCGCAACGTCTGTGAGCTTAGGGACATTATCAAGCACCACCAGCTCAGGCGTCATCAAGCAGGTCACCATGATCGGCAAGGTGGCGTTTTTCGCACCGCTGATCGGCACCCGTCCCACAAGGGGCGCACCGCCAGTGATGCGTAGCCGCCCACCTATGCTGGCCTGTTCACGCGCTTGGGTCTTGCGCCGGATTAAGTTTTCGCGCAACGCGAGCGCGAGCCGATCACGGGCCATAAAATCTCCTTACTTGAATGATCGTCATGGTCATCCTTCTGATCCGCCTCGTCATGAGGTATCAACGGCCGGGGATTCCTGTGCTGTCTGGTTGGCGGACTCTTTTATCAATAACTCTACAGCTCCCCAGACCTGTTCCAGCGAGCCCATCGGATCATCGATGGAAAGCTGCACGCCTTTGAGCAACGGTGAATATCCTACGAAAGGTGTCGGACCAAACAAGCCCAAACTTGGGCACTCCATCGCGACGGCCACGTGCAAAAACCCCGTATCATTACCAACGCACCAACGGCAGACGGCCAGCAAGCTCGCGACCTCATCTACGGCCAGGGCCATGGTATCAAAACTCTCCAGGTTTGCCGCTTTTGCCGCGCGATGGAGGTGCGCAACCAGGGGGGCTTGGTCCGGTCCGGCGGCAAGCAAAACCCCGCGAATACCGCGGCTCGCAAGGCGTGGGATGAGAGCGCTGTAAAAATCTTGCCCCATTTGCTTAACGAGCTCAGAGCTGCCAACACACAAGCCCGCCCACTGGCGATGGCCGTGCAGATGGTGGCGCACCGCACTTGCCACATCCGGGCGAACCCGCAAAGGTGACTGGGAAACCGGCAATTCCAAAGCCCGTAAGGTGGCCCTGATCTTATCAGTCAAGTGCGCGGTCGCTTGCGCTTCGCTTAATGTCGAGCGTGTCAAAAAATGGCGCTGATACTTAACGCCATAGCCAATGCGCTGAGGGATTGAGGCGAGCATGGCCGCTGCCGCATAGCGCGGGCTATCATGAAAAATCATCACCGTATCATAGGCCCGCGCCCGCCATTCGCGCGCCATACGAAAAAAACCACCGATTCTGTCGTGGCGACCACGTCCATCGCGCTGACGATCTAGGATCAAGATGTCCCGAATCGTTCCCTCGCCCGCAAAGAGATCTTCGCTTCGAGAGCGAGCCTTGGTGAGAAGATCCAGGTGTGCGCTGTGGCTGGCAATCGCCCGCCAAGCCGATAAATGCCAGATCGCATCACCGAGCCCGGGCCACGGCTGCACCGCCAAAACACGCCCCCAACGCTTACCGACTGACATGATGATGTGCTCGTTTCAGTTGGAATCGGTGTTGACGCCCGCACCCCGGCCTTTTGTACCCGCAAGGGACCTGACATCGCGGTACGATCCTATGGTACTGTGGTGAGTGTAACATGAAACATGATCCGCTCGCCTAAGGACAACCTTTTTGAGGTCCGTTTTGAGGTACGATGGTGCCCCGTTTTCTTGACCAGTTTGAGGCCGCGATCAAGCGTCTGCGAGAAGAACAACGCTATCGCGTGTTCACCCCGATTCGCCGTTTGGCCGGTCAATTCCCGCGCGCTGTCCATGCGGATAAAACCGTCACAGTCTGGTGTAGCAACGACTACCTTGGCATGGGACAAAACCCGGCCGTCATCGATGCTGCCCGTCATGCCCTCATGGAGCTTGGCGCAGGCACGGGCGGCACCCGCAACATTGCAGGCACGACCCCCTTACACCAAGAGTTAGAGGCCGCGCTTGCGTCCTTGCATGGCAAAACCGGCGGGCTGTTGTGCAGTTCGGGCTATGTTGCCAATGAAGCGGGGCTAACGGCCCTTGGCAAAGTCATGCCGGACGCGGCCATTTTTTCTGATGCGCTTAATCATGCATCGATGATCGTGGGCATTCGTGCCAGCGGCCTTGAAAAGTTTATCTGGCGACATAACGACGTCGATCACTTGCGCCGCTTACTCGCGGATGCCCCCGCGGGCCAGCCAAAAATCATCGCTCTTGAAAGCATCTATTCCATGAGCGGCGATATCGCCCCGCTCGCGCAGGTCTGTGATCTTGCCGACGCATTCAATGCCTTTATCTATCTCGATGAGGTTCACGCGGTCGGCTTGTATGGCGCCCAGGGCGCTGGCATTGCTCAGCGCGAAGGACTGGCGGATCGGATCGATCTGATCGAGGGCACTTTGGGTAAGGCCTTTGGCGTGTATGGCGGCTATCTTGCTGGCCATCGGGCGGTCATCGATGCGATTCGCAGCTACGCCGCCAGCTTTATTTTCACAACCTCCCTACCGCCCGCCGTTGTCGCGGCTGCGAGCGCATCCGTTGCCTTTGTCCGCAGTCATCGGGACCTGCGCGGCCAGTTTCATGAACGCGCACGACACTTGCATCATGCTTTGCGCGATTTTCCCATGCTTGGCAGAGACTCGCACATTGCGCCCGTGCTGGTCGGGGACCCGGCGAAGGTGCGTGCGCTCACGGCGTATTTGTTAGACACGCACAATATCTACATTCAGCCCATCGATTATCCCACCGTGCCTATGGGTACCGAACGGCTGCGGATTACCCCCTCGGCGGTGCATACCCAGCGCGATATCGATCACCTGGCGGATGCCCTCGCCGATGGGTGGCAACGGTTTGAGCTTCCTTGGCGGGAGACCTTATCTGCCGAGCAGGTTGTGGGTTAATTGAATCGACTTAACGCCGAGGGCGCGGCAGAGATGCGCTGAGCGCGCAGTGAGGTGCAGTGGTGCCGCTGGGGAGACTCGAACTCCCACTCCCAAAGGGAACTTGATTTTGAATCAAGCGTGTCTACCAATTCCACCACAGCGGCGCACCCATAGGTCGATGGACCCGTGGATCGACCTATAGCACGGCATCCGGCCAAGGCCAACCAGACCAAAGACAACGCCATAGGGACGCCCCCTTGAGAAACATACTCTTGGCCATGGCGAAGTGTTGCTGAAACCATCAAAAAAGTATATTTTATATAAAAATATAGAATATATAAAGAACATAAAAGTTATAAAGAGTAGACTGATAACCGATAATGAGTCTGCCAAACCTGCCCCGCACGCAAGAACAACGCCGTGGGAATCCCCCGCGCCGCAATCGGCTGATTCCCATCGCTCCCCACCGCCGAGCCTAAATCAAACGCGCCGCACACCGGCTCGATCCCCACGGCACGAAAACGACCGCGCCAGGGGGGCTGGGTGCGCCCGCCCAGTGAATACCAAATCTGCACACTGGGAAAATCCGCCACATCATAGGCGATCTCGACCCCATAACTCTCGCGATGATTCGCCACGCGTATAGGGCCACGATGGCCACATAATTGCACCAAAGTCTCCGCCGGGTCCCTAAAAGGCATACGGCTACCATCCACCACCCCGCCGTCCGCGCCAGGCACTTGAGTCAGACTCGTGAACACCTGATCCAACGCAAAGGGCGTAGGCGCACCATCCAGCGTGATCGGATAAACATAGCCAAAATCAAAATCCGACGGGATCACCTCAATCGTTGGATCGTTCGGCGTGTTCGGCACGGCAAGCGTCGGATGCAACGCAGCGGTGACCGAGATATCTTCCCGCGCCACGATCGTCAAACTGCATTGCAAGGCTGGCGATCCTGCCACCCCTTCTACCGTGCGCTCAAGGCGCTCTAGGGGCTCACCCGCAGGATAGATCGAACGCAGGCGTACACGCGTGGCGGACTCCTCGATCACGTCCCACGGGTTATTGGCCGGCCAGCCATGAAAATCGGTGCCCACCTTATGGATGCGAGTCGGCTGCCAGGCGGGCGGTAATCCCGGCGGCACCCCCGCCGCACCGAAGGGAACGCACGGCCATTCCCCGCGCAGCCGCGCCAGAACGCCCGCCATCGGCGGTGCGCCCGGCTTGGGCGGTTCATTTGCCCAAGGCGCGATGGCAAAGGGCTGGACCGTGCGCCCATCAGGCAAGGTCAAGCGAGCAGGCGCAAGCATCGCACCTAACAACTGGACCTCTGCCCGGCCCTTGTCCCAATTCAGAATCTTCACGTCCTTACGCATCACGATGCTCCTTGTGGTTTTTGCGTGCGCGGGCGGGCGTCCCTCTAAGATGAGCCCTATCCATGTATCACCTTGATCCCGTCACCCTTCTTGTATATTTTTTAGCCGCACTTTTCTATCTTTTGACCGTCAATGTATCTATCGGTTTTCCTTAACGAGAAAGGTCGCCCCGTGGCAAGCGCCTGGTTGACAAACCTTAGCTTGACCATGAGACTCCTTACGTATTCTCGATATATACCCGCGACGTTTCTCACATTGAGCCCTTCATGACTATACCCAAAACCCCGTCAACAATGATAACGATCATGATCCCATCTCCTGCCGCCCGACGCGCCTTTCCTGTTGCCTTGCGTAGGTTTACTCTTGTGGGGATCATGGCCTTAAGCGCACTGGTCGCCCACCCAAGCCTCGGGCAAGAGCAAGAGGATCTGGTCATCGCCCGCATCAATGGCGAGCCGTTCCATCTTTCGCAAGTCGACACCGACCAACCCATCCCCCCTGAGATATGGCAAACCCTCGATCCAGCTCAAAAAGAAAACATCATCAACGTCAGCGCAGCCAACTATCTCGCCGCCCAAGCCGCCCTGAACGAAGGCCTAGACCAAACCCCGGCTATCGCCGCCCAGATCGAAGCCTCGCGCATCGTCATCCTGCGCCAAGCGTGGATCGAAAACCAAATCAATACACGTATCAGCGCCGACACGATCCAGCAAAGCTATGATAGCTATCTCCAGGACTTTGAGACCGAAACCCAGTATCGTGTGCGCCACGTTCTCACCGAAACCGAAGAGGAGGCCCAAGAAATCATCAGCAAACTCGATGCAGGTGAAGATTTTGTCACCCTCGCGCAGGAATACTCCATCGGTCCCAGCAGTTCGCGCGGTGGCGATCTCGGCTTCATCGCCCCTTCGGAGCTGGTGGAATCGGTCGGTACCGCCATCACCCTCATCGCGCCCGGCACCTACACAAAAAGTCCCGTGCAAAGTCAATTCGGCTGGCATGTCCTGACCGTGCTGGAGATTCGCGAAAGCAGTCCCTTGCCTTTTGAGCAAGCCCGAGAGCAGATCGTCAGTGCCCTCGTCCAGGACCTCTTAGGTCAGTTGACTGATGAACTGTTAAGCAGCAACACCATCGATCAAGTCGAGTCTTAGGCCCTCTTATCCATCCTGCTTATCGTCCAATGTTATCAGGGTTTTCTCACACCGCTTTTGTGCGCTGCTTTATCACCCTCTTGCTGGTCGCAAGCTTGGTGGGTTGCTCGAAGCCCACCAAACCGCCGCTTGAGGGCACACGCATCGATATCTTGCCTGCCGATCAACTGCCTGTGCAAAGCGATATCGAATTTGAGATTCCGGCCGCCACGCCGATGACGACCTGGTCGCAGTTAGCCGCTAATGCCCAGCACAACCCCGGTCCCTTGACCCTTGCGACCCCCTTGACCCGCGTATGGCAAGCCCGGGTACGTAACACCGGCGACTCGCTCCTGACCATCCCGCCCATCGTCATCGGTGATCTGGTCATCGCGCTCGGGCAAGGAGGCAACGTCCAAGCCCATGACATCGAAAATGGCCGCCTGATCTGGCAACGTGACCTGGTGACCGGCAAAGACCAAGACGCCGCCATCAGCGGCGGGCTTGCGGCCTTGCAAGACACCGTCTTCGTCACCACGGGCCTTGATGTTCTACAAGCCCTAAGCCTTGCTGACGGCGCCACTGTGTGGTCTCGCACCCTGCCTGCACCGGCGCGGGCCGCCCCCGCCTTAGATCAAGATCAGCTCAGCATCATGACCTTGGATAACCAAGTGATAATCCTCTCTGCCCAAACCGGGGAGGAACTATGGCGCTATGCGGGCTTAAGCAACCGCATCGGCACCTTGCATCGCGCTCCGCCATCGATTACCAACACCAGCATCTTTGCCGCCTTTTCCGCCCGAGAACTCACCCTGCTTAGCCGAGAAAATGGCCGCCTAATCTGGTCCCAGACCCTCAGCCAAGGAGGGCGCACCTCCCGCACGATTCAGGAAATCACCGGCATCGGCGCCGCCCCGATCATGACTGAGGATCGGATCATCACCCTGGGATACAGCGGCTATCTCACCGCGTTCGATTTCCGCACCGGCAACAAGGTTTGGGAAGTACCCACCTTTGGCACCCAAACCCCCTTTATCGCCGGGGACGCCCTTTTTGTTCTGAGTGCCGATCACCTGTTGCAAGCCTATCGCCTATCCGACGGCGCTCTGGGGTGGGTTGAGCTTCTCGTCCCCGAAAGGCTAAGACGTCGTGAACAAGCCTCTTGGCAAGGGCCGGTCCTTGCAGGGGGCGGGCTTATCATCACCGGCTCTGACCGCACGATCCGATCGATAGACCCGACCAACGGGGAGGAACGCTGGCGACTCCATCATGCCCGCCCCATCTTAGCGCCGCCCGTCGTGGCGCGAGATACCCTGCTTATTATGGATGAAGGCGGCATCCTCACCGCCTATCGAGCTGGCGGCTGACCGCGTCTGACCGCCGCCCCTGATGAGCTTGCGCCGCCATGACGTCCCAGCTTGCCCAAATCTCGATTGTTGGCCGCCCCAATGTCGGAAAGTCCTCGCTGTTTAATCGCCTCGTTGGCAAGCGCCGCGCCCTGATCGATCCCCAAGCGGGTACAACCCGCGACTACCGCGAAGAAATCATCGACCTCGCCCCAGAGCAATCGATCACATTATGCGATACCGCCGGGCTGACTGGCGAGGAAGATCCCCTACTCAGCGCCCTGACCGAGCAAGCCATCGCCGCCAGCGATCTGTTGGTGTTTGTGGTTGACGGGATTACGGGTCTGACGGCCATCGATATCGATCTTGCACAGCGATTGCGTCGCTTTGCCAAGCCGATCCTGCTGGTCGCCAATAAGTGCGACCATCACCGCCATGAGGACGCCTTACAAGAGCCGCTCGAGCTCGGTTTTGGCCCGCCGGTGGCAATCTCTGCCGAACATAACCGCGGTCTGGATGTTTTGGTCGATGAGATTTTACAAAGGCTTACCCCTCGGGCTAATCCAACCCCTCACGCAGAAAAGCCCGGCGATCTGCGGTCCCCTTTGCGTTTTGCCTTTCTGGGCCGGCCCAACGTCGGCAAGTCCAGCCTGACCAACCGCCTTGTGGGGCACGCGCGCATGATGACCTCTCATAAGGCGGGCACGACCCGCGAGTCCATCCCGATCATGACCGACGGCTACCTGGTCGTCGACACCGCCGGGATTCGCCCCAAGAGCAAAACACAAGAAAGCCTGGACATTGCCTCCACCCGGCAAGCCATTACCATCTTAGACCATTTGACCGTTGCCGTGCTGGTGATCGATGCGGCTACCGGTTGGCAGAAACAAGATCGTGCCATTGTTAAAATTATCGCCGATCATCACAAACCGCTCATCATCGCTGCGAACAAGTGGGATCTCATCAAAGATAGAAAACAGCGACACGGGCAACTGCTTGAAGGTATCGATGCGTTACTGCAAGCCGCTATCTTGGTGCCCGTCAGCGCCCACAAAGGCTTTGGCATGGGCAATTTAACCCGCACCCTGATGCGCATCCATCGCCGTGCTTTATACACGATTACCACCGGGCGTCTTAACCGGTGGCTACGCAAGACAATCGAGCATCACCCACCGCCAATGATCGGTGGCCGCCGCGCTAAGCTGCGCTATATCACGCAACTGGCGGCACCTGTGCCAACCTTTATGATTGCCGGCAACCTTAAGACCTTACCCCAAGGATATCAGCGTTACCTCACCAACCAGCTACGCACGCACTTTTCTTTGCAAGGGCTGCCCATACGCTGGGTCACCCACAAAGGATCCAATCCGTACGCTACCTAGCGGGGATTTATTGATCCAACTCTTTGGCCGCGTTGACGATGGTTGGTTGACGATTAACCAGAAGTTCCGTGACTTCACGGGCACGCTCAGGATCCATGGCACCTAGGATTGGGGCTGACTTTTTCTCTCCCATGCGCTCAAAAACAGCGATGAGGACATCGATATCAAGGCCATTAAAAATCACCGCCGCGTCAGAAGCGCGCATCGACTCATAGACCTTGACGAGGTTTTCTACATCCGTATCGGCCATGGCATCGGCTTGATTGACAAGGGCTTCAAGCTCACCGCGCAACGCCGTAAGAGACTTGACCTTCTCATCGATCCTGCGTTCGGTCATATGCAACAAGGCCAACCTTTCCTCGATCCGCCGGGCGCGCTCGATGAGCGCGCGACGCGCCCCAGGGGTACGGGTGTTGTCCGTTTCAATACTACCAACAATATCTGCAAACTCGGTCGCCTCGGCGGCAGCATTTTGACTATTATTCTCCCCCCCCTGCCCTTGAGTTTCGTCGGACTCATCATCGGTTTGCTGCTGGGCGACTGCCGCTGCGTTACGTTGCGCTTGGGCGTTGGTTGGTGGCAGGGGCGTGATGCCTTCGGCTGCGATGGCGTCTTCGGCCATATTTTCTTGCGCAATAACATCAGAGCTTAAGAACACCTTATAAAGATCAAAGAGCCCATCCATGCGCATGCCGATCGAGACAAGGACTAACAAAATAAACGCATGAAAGAAGGCAAAGATCACCGTACGCTGGCGAATTTTAGTCTTTTTCTTCGCTGGTTTTTGCAAGGATGCTTTGTTGGCTTGCCCATGCAAGGCCGTCGTAGGATTGCTCTCTTGGGTATTTGTTTCTTGTTGGCTCATTATCGAAGGTTATCCAATTTATCTATCGTGTTGGCCTGTGGGTCTGTTTTGGTGGTTTTTTTCTTACCTTTACTCGCCCCAGGGGCATTCGTCCCAGAGATACTGGGCACAGCAGTCGTGATGGTCTTGAGGTGACCGAGTAGTTTTTGTCCTTCTTGCAAGGTGGCGTATAGATTTTCTTGCTCTTTGGTTGCTTTGGTGGTGATTTTCACCATATCATGTTGTAGTTTTTCTGCCTGCTTGATCTGCTCAGCAAAGCGCTGGGTTTGTGCATTAACGGACTCTTTGAGGGTTTGCACACCCTCTTGGCAAGCCTGAACCGCTTGATCGAAAATTTCAGCTGTTTTAGAGATATCCTCTTTTTCCAAAGACAATTTATTAAGGCGGTGATTGAGAATGATTGCAAACACCATCGCCGCCACCAGCAAGAGCAGTAAAATGACATCGATAAAAATCGAAAAGTATGCTCCGCTCATAATCTGTTACCTTTTTCTATACGTACTTTTTGTGCTTGATCGTAGTGTCATGCGGGTTAATCCTGCACACCCCGTTGTGGGAACATGCGGGTAATGCGCACCGCAAGCCGCCTATTTTGTTGTCCCATAATACACTCAAATAAAGGAACATCACCGCATAGGGCTTCAAAGGTTGCGCTATGTTCTTTGGTGAAAGTAAGAACTGATCCCTTTTTCCAGGCCATAATTTCCGAAAGTAGGATCGTTTTCTTTTCCAATTCGATCTGGACATCGACCGACGCGCTTACCAGCTGGGACAGAATATGAGACTCCCAGACAGAATCGCCACCAATTTGCTCGCCGCGATAGGTTTGCTGGAGTTGTTCACGCACCGGCTCTAGGGTGGCATAGGGAATGGCAATAATCATCTTGCCGCCGCGGCTTTCCATACCGATCGTAAACTCGGCCGTAATCAGAGCGTTATTCGGCTCGGTAATCATGGCAAAGCGGGCGATGGTCTCCAGCCGCTCGCAATGGAGCGAGACCGGTGCGACCGGCTCAAACGCTGTGGTGACAGCCTCAAGCAACACCTCGACAACCTTCTTCACTAAGGCGCGCTCTATCGATGTAAAGCCGCGCTCTTTGGTTTCGACTTCTGTGCGCCCGCTACCGCCGCCCATCAATACATCCACGGTGGAGAAAATCATATCCGCGTTCAGGCTGATAAGAAGGTAGTTATCCCATTCCCGTGCTTTGATAATCGAGTAGGCACACGTCCCTTCGGTGGCCTCGACAAACTGAGAAAACCGTACGGTTTCTATTTTCTCGAGCATCACATCCACATTATCAGAGGTCATGTTACGCAAAATCGTGCCCATGAGCTGGCTTACTCGATCAAACACCACTTCCAGCCGTGGCATTGGCTCATAGCGAAAAGACAATTCATCCATGAGCAAGCGAAAGGCACGATGCCGTTCGGAGCCGGGCTCTGCCATCAGGGTTTCGAGTTCTTCATTGGTCAGTAGGCTCTCAGTACCATCATCCGCACCATTTTCTGCGTCATCGACTCTGTTATCAGCTTGCCCTTGCGGATCGTGACCCTGCTCTTGAGGGGTCTTTTGAGCGTTCTCTTGCGCAGCCGGATCGTTGTCAGGGCGATCAGGGGCTTGTTCATTGGCCATCAGGATTTTCCTTCCATCATCAACCCAAAGTCACTGAGTAATCATCTCTTTAATCAGGATCGATCTGATTTGCAGGGGGGCGACCATCAGGTTCGCCCG
>JBCCHK010000013.1:0-54511 GCA_039028835.1 Pseudomonadota bacterium | reverse complement strand
GATTCCTGCTTTCGCAGCCCCCAATGGGGGTTTGGTTCCGCCGCCATCCGTGCCAGTGGAATCTTCCGTGCGGTCCCCAGTCCTATATCGTTCTAGCTACACCATCTCCTGGATTCCTGCTTTCGCAGCCCCCAATGGGGGTTTGGTTCCGCCGCCATCCGCGCCAGTGGCATCTTCCGTGCGGTCCCCAGTCCTATATCGTTCTAGCTACACCATTTCCTGGATTCCTGCTTTCGCAAGAATGACGACGCTCTTTATGTCATTCCCGCGTAGGCGGGAATCCATGGCGCGGTCTTAGCAATACGCGCGACGCTTGCCCGGGACCGCATGTCGGTCGTCACAATCACAGATATCGGCGGAATCCTGCCCTTCGCGGCTAGCGAGCGGCGGGTGATGGTTAAAACCGTCACCCGCCGTTTTGGCTATCTATCAGCATGGCGCTTAGTCGCGATGCAGAACCCGTTGATAAATCTCGTTGCGGCTCACGCCGATGTCATCGAGCATGCGGTCGCTCATGCCTTGCAAGCGGCGCACGGCGCGATGCTTGTCCAAGGTCTGAGTAAGATTTTTCAGAGTCCGAGCAGCCGCTGTGCGGGCGCTACCACCGATGAAAGCCGTCAATTTATTGGTCATGGTATGAACTCCTATTTCTAGAGAAAACGTGGATGTGGTTTCATCATGCCTTGGAGTTGCTCTGCGGAAAAGCGATAAAACATCACGGGTGCCTTGCATCAAATGCATGGCAATCGCCAAAGAAAGGACAAAGGGGAAGACAATAAGACGCCAATAAAGCGCCAAAAGGGACGCCATCGTTTTCGATCCTGTTTTAATGCACTAAAAAGGTGTAAATTGATAAATTAAATACTCAAAAAACGACTCCAAAAAACGACTCTTGGTGACACCGACCCCTTTTCCATCATTCCCTATGCCGTCCTCTTTTTCCTCATCACCTTCACCTGCAGCCCCCGCCGACTTTGCCGACTTTGCCGACGTCGCCCAAGCCGCCAGCCAAAACGGGCTTGAGGGGATAGGCGAGGCCACCGGTGGGGCCACGCGTACAGGAGCTGGCCAAACTCCCAGCAATCCCGATCCCCTGCTCGCCGCTTTGCGCATGGTGTGTCATCACTACGGCATCGACTTCTCGCCTGAGAGTTTACTGGCCGGGCTACCGCTAGAGGATGGCTGGCTTACGCCCTCTTTATTTGTCCGCGCGGCGGGCCGCGCTGGACTTGAGGCGCGCTTGGTAGAGCGCAACCTCAGCGCTTTATCTAGCCACACCCTGCCCGCCATCTTGCTGTTGCGACGGCGCAACCTGTGCCTGTGTCACGAACTCACCAGCCAGCCTGGCCGCTGGGGACGTAGCGGCAAGACTTTTGCCCAGGTGACCGTCATGACCACCTCGGGCGACCGACGGCGTGATGATATTGATCTTCAGGAATTGGCTGACCATTACACCGGCTACGTCCTGCTGGTGCGCCCCAGTGTGGAGGCCGGCGAACCGGGCGAGACAGGGGAGGCAAGCTCGATCGAGGGTTCGGGCTTACTGCGCCCTGAGTCCTGGTTTTGGGGCGTGATTCGACGTCTTTGGCCGACCTATGCGGAGGTCCTGATCGCCGCCATGATGGTGAACATCCTCGCGCTTGCGACCCCGCTGTTTGTCATGAATGTCTATGACCGGGTGATTCCCAACCAGGCCACCGCCACCATGTGGGTGCTCGCCTTGGGGGTGTTGCTCGCCTACGGCTTTGATTTAATCCTGCGCAGTTTGCGCGTAGCGTTTGTCGACTCGGCCGGGCGGCGGGCCGACGTGTTGCTCGCCAGCCGCCTTTTTGAGCACATGATGAACATCAAGCTGGCGGCGCGGCCTGCCTCGACTGGGGCCTTTGCCAACCAATTGCGTGAATTTGAGACCGTGCGTGATTTCTTCACCTCCGCAGGGCTCACGGCTCTCACTGACTTGCTGTTTATCGGGGTGTTTTTGCTGGTGATTTGGTCGCTGGGCGGAAGTCTGGTGTGGATCCCGCTCATCGCCCTTGGGGTTGCGCTTGTGATCGGCTGGCTGGTGCAAACGCCGATGCAGCGGGCGACTCGTACTGCCCAGCGTGAGGCGGCGCAAAAGCACGGCTTGCTGATCGAGGCTCTCACCGGGCTGGATACCGTCAAAAGCCTGGCCGCGGAAGGGGCCATGCAACGCTCGTGGGAACAGCTGGTGGGCGCAACCGCCGCCTCCAGCCAGCAAGCACGCTTTTTCTCGGCTTTGGGGATTAATCTTACCCAACTGATCCAGCAGCTGGTGACGATCCTGGTGGTCCTCGCCGGGGTTTATCAAATCGGCGCGGGCGCGCTGTCCATGGGCGGGCTGGTGGCGGCAGTGATCTTATCGGGCCGGGCGGTCGCGCCCATCGGCGGGCTGGCCCAGATTCTCTCGCGCTGGCAGCAAACAGTGCTCGCGTACCGCGCGCTGGATAACCTGATGAAACTGCCGACCGAGCGTGACTTTTCCCGTCGCCGCTCGACCCAGACAGTGCGGCAAGGGGCTATCGAGTTTCGCAATGTAACCTTTACCTATCCCGGGGCGCCTGCGCCGATCCTCAATGGGGTGTCCTTTGTGATTAACCCTGGCGAGCGGGTCGGCCTGATTGGCCGGGTCGGCTGCGGCAAGAGCACGGTCTTGCGGTTGCTTAACAATCTTTATCAGCCGGATTCCGGCTCGATCCTCATCGATGGCATCGACGTCCGGCAATACCATCCTGCTGCGCTACGTCGCGGGGTGGGGATTTTGTTACAGGATTGTTTTCTCTTTTCTGGCACCGTGCGCGATAACATCGCCATCGCCCATCCCAATATGCCGAGCGAGGACATCGCCCGGGTTGGCAATCTTGCCGGGGTCGATGATTTTCTCGCCGCCCATCCCTTGGGCTATGACTTGATCGTCGGCGAGCGCGGCGCGAATCTTTCCGGTGGTCAGCGGCAGTCGGTGGCCCTGGCGCGGACCTTAGCCAGCAACCCCGTGATCCTGGCGATGGATGAGCCCACCAGCCACATGGATACCGCCAGCGAAACCAAACTGGTGCAACGGGTCAAGGGGTCGCTCGGGGAGCAACGCACGGTGCTGGTGGTCACCCATAGAACGGCCCTGTTTGCCAGCCTGGATCGGCTGATCGTCATCGACCGCGGCCGGGCGGTGGCTGATGGCCCGCGCGATGAGGTGCTCAAGCGGTTGATGGCTCATAACCAAGGCTCTGAGAGCAAAACAGGACGCAAGATAGAAAAAAAGGCCGCCGCGCCACCAAGCGGGGGACCTGCCTCACGCCCTACCGCGCCCCCGCCGACCGCGCCGCCTGCATCCCCGGCAGCAGACGTTCACACGACTCTCTCGCCCACCCACAATGTGCAACTGGCCGCCACCTCCGTGCTGTCTCGCCGCCCAAACCCAAAACCACCATCGGGCGCGCAGGCCTCCCCCGCCGCGTCCGCCGCTACGCCCGCCAAAGCCCCAGGCACCATGGCCGCGCCCCCTGCCGCCCCGCCGGCGGCGCCACCGATGGCCGCTAAACCCGCGCCGGACGAGGATATTCACCGTTTGCTTAACCGTGTCATGGCAGGAGATTCCTAATGACTGCTCGCTGGGAAGATTTTGATTTCGCCTCGGAAGTAGAGGCCGCCGCCCTGCGCGGCCCGCGCCCGACCAACCACCTGTTGCTGGGCCTGATTAGTCTTTTTATCGTGCTCGCGGTGGTGTGGGCTGGCTTTACCGAAATCGATGAGGTCACCCGCGGCAGCGCGCGCATCATTCCCTCTTCCCAGACTCAAGAAATCCAGAGCCTTGAGGGCGGCATTGTTGAAGAGGTCTTGGTCAAGGAGGGGGACATCGTACAAAAGGACGATATTCTCGTGCGCCTGGATGCCACCAGCGTGAGCTCTTCCTTAGGCGAGGTCGACGCGCAAAGCGATGCGCTGCAGGCCCAGATCGCGCGCCTGACTGCCGAATTGCAGGGCGACGCCCAGGTGTCCTTTTCCCCCACCTTGATTGCCGATGCGCCTGCGCTTGTGAGTGCCGAGCAAAGGTTGTTTGACTCCCGTCGCCAGGCTCTCAACTCTGAGCTCAGCGTGCTTAATCAACAAATCGCGCAACGAGAACAGGAACTCGCCGAGGCCAAACGTCTGGCAACCCAGCACCAACGAAGCGCGACTCTCGCGCAAGAGGAGCTCGATATCAACCTGGGGCTCCAGCAAAGCGGCGTCGTCTCCCAAGTAGAAATCATCCGCCTGCGCCGTGAGGTGAACGACGCGCGCGGTCAGCTGGAGGCCACCCGGCTTTCAATCCCGCGTCTTGAGTCGGCCGTGCGCGAGGCCGAGCAACGCGCCCTTGATCGCGAGCTTCAGTATCGCTCGCGCATCTCCCAAGAGTTGAATGAGCGACGCAACCAACTTTCCGTCCTGAATGAAACACGCACCGGTGCGGCCGCACGGGTGCAGCGCACCGACCTGCGCTCGCCCGTGCGTGGCATCGTCAACCGTGTTTATGCGACGACCATCGGCGGCGTGATCCAACCGGGCACCACCATGGTGGATATCGTGCCGTTAGAAGACACCTTGCTGGTGGAAACGCGTATCCGTCCGCAAGATGTGGCTTTTCTATACCCGGGCCAGCCGACCAAGGTGCGCATCTCAGCCTATGATTTTGCGATTTATGGCGGCCTGGATGGTCAGTTGGAACGGATCAGCGCTGACACCGTCATGGATGAACAGGGGAATAATTTTTACCGGATTATCGTGCGTACGGATAAAAACTTTCTCGGTGATGAGAGCGACCCCTTGCCGATCATTCCCGGCATGATCGCCCAGGTCGATATCCTTACTGGACAAAAGAGCATCCTAGATTACCTTCTCAAGCCAATTTTAAAGGCGCGCACCCAAGCCTTACGCGAAAGATAGAAAACAAAAGATAGAAAATAACATTATGAGATATTTTGTTTTATTGCTTGCCCTTTCGTCTTTGGCGTCGCTGCCCTTGCATGGCCAGCCCACCCAGCCAGCCGCGCGCGATGCTCAAACCCCCGCACCAAAGCCCGCACCAAAACCCGCGCCAAATCCCATGTTTGGCGCGTTAGAGTTCCAGCTCGTGTCCCTGCGTGGTATCCCTCAGTGGCAAGAGGTCATCGCCGCGATTTCCGCCGAGCTTGATATCACAGCGGCATGCGAGGCGCAGCGCAGTGCCTGCACCCCGCCCAAGGCAGCTCTCTGGCGCGATGAAATCGCTCGCGTGCGTGGCATGCCGCGCCGCGAGCAACTGCTAGCGATCAACACCTTTTTTAATCGCATCGTCACCTACCGGCTAGATGAGACAGCCTATAACAAGCCTGATTATTGGGCCACCCCGCTGGAGTTTCTGACCCACGCAGGGGACTGCGAGGATTATGCGATTGCCAAGTTCGTCTCACTGCTTGAGCTTGGCTATGACAATGACGATCTGCGTATCGTCGTCGTCCATGACGTGCTGCGCAATTTCGCCCATGCCGTGCTCGCCGTTCGTCAAGGTGACGAGTTCATCTTTTTAGACAGCCTGCAAGATGGTCTTTTAAGCGCCGAACAGGTGCCCCAGTACGTGCCGGAATACTCCGTTAATCTCACCTCGGGTTGGGCACATATTCCCCGCGGCGAGCTCACCCCCACCTTACGGCGTGTCTCGAAAATATAGCACCTCATGATTGAAGATCAAAAAAAGATAGCAAAGTGATTCCCTATGATTGATGATTCTTCTCAAAATAGCCTTACGCAAAGCCGGCTGCCCAAACTGTGGTTGTTTGCTGCCATTGTGCTGTTGGTCATTTTAAGCACCGTCACCACCTACCTGCTGCATGCTCGGCAAACCGCCGAGGCTTATGTTCAAATAGAAAATCGCCAACAGTTGATTGCCACCAGCCGCAGCGAGCTAATCCAGGCGTGGATTGCCAGCCTGCAAACCATGACCGAACCGGTGGTGATCTCGGGACCTTTTCGGTTGTTTGTGGTGGAGGCCCTCACCAGTGGCGAGGCGCGCACGGTGGCCGCCCAAGAGCCCTATATGGCCGAAGTATTGGCGCAACTGGTCCGGCAAAACCGTATGCACGCAAGCTATGTCATCGGCGATGGCCGCGTCTTGCTCACCAGCCCCGAGGCCGCCGACCCGGGCGACCGGGTTTTTGACCTTGCCAGCCAAGTCATCCGCAGCGGCAGTCCGGCCACCGGGCCCGTCCGCACCGCAGACGATGGTCGTCTGGTGATCGATGTCCTGCGCCCCCTTAACGCCTTAGAAAACCGCCAAGGCCAGGCCCCGACCGTCGCCGCCTTGGTGCTAACCGCGCCGATCTCCCCTGTGATCGAGCAATCCTTTGCCCGCCGCGAGAATGACCCCCAAGGGGAGGTCACCATGCTTTTGCAGCATCGCAACGTAGATCAATGGCGGGTTGCGACCGCGGCGGCGGCAGACAGCCTTAAGCCCATCGGTGCTGTCGTAGAGGCAAACTTTCCCGACCAGGTCGGCCTTGCCGCGCGTAACAGTCTGCTGGGCGGAAACCCGGTGCTTTCGGTGTCTGTCCCTATTAAGGATACACCCTGGTCTATCGTCCAGGAAATCGATCAAGAGATTGCGCTTAGGGACCTGCGCCGCACCCAGTGGGTGACCATCACAATCGCGAGCTTGGTGACCTTGGCCCTCTCCGGCGCACTTGTGGCCTTGTGGTTCAGTCAGGCCAACACCCGCAACCGCACGATGGTCAACCAATATCGTCTCATGGCCAGCAAGATCGAGGCCCGCTCTCGCCTGCTCGTGAACGTCACCAGCGCGATTGAGGAATGGATCGGCTTTAAGAAATCCGACGGCACCTATAGCTATATCAACCGCGCCTTTGCCGCGGCGGTCGGCCGCAGCGCAGATGAGTTGGTGGGCATGACGGATCAAGACATTTTCGGCGCAGGGGTGGGCGAGCGGCTCACCGCGCTGGATCGTATCGTCTTTGATCGCGGCAACACCGGCGCGGTGGAAATGACCGCCACCATCGGCGAGCGACTGCGCCACCTGATCGTCTCTAAGGTGGCCCTCAGCAACGAGGACAATACCCAACGCGGCATCATCACCGTCATGCGCGACGTCACCGAACAGCACGAACAGCGACAGCGGTATGAGTCCGCCATGGAAGGATCAATTCAGGCCCTCACCCGCACCCTAGAGCTTACCGACCCGTTCATCGCCGGGCACAGCCGCCTGGTGGCGCAAATCGCTGTGGCGGTGGGCACCAAGATGGCACTCCCGCCTGAGGATATTGCCAGCCTGCGCATCGCGGGCAATCTCTCGGACATTGGCAAGGCCTTTATTCCCAAAGAGATTCTCACCAAACCCGGCGCATTGACCGCCCAAGAGATTGCCGTCATGCGCCAGCATGTGACCTTGAGTGATAAAATTTTGGAAGGGATCGACTTTGGCCTACCCGTACGCGGAATCGTCGCGCAAATCCGCGAGCGGCTGGACGGCTCGGGCTATCCCAAGGGCCTGCAAGGAGAGCAGATTCACCCCCTGTCCCAGGTCTTGGCGGTGTGCGACGTGTTTGCCGCCTTGATCCGCCCCCGCTCTTATCGCAGCGCTATGCCGCTGGATCAGGCCTTGAGCATTTTGCAACAAGAACAGAGCAAGTTTTCCTCGACAGTGACCCAGGCCTTGACCGATATTGTCCAGACGCCCAGCGGCAAGGCTCTGGTCGAGCGGGTGCTGGAGTCCGTCAAGCCGCTCGCCGAGGCCTGATCGGGCGCACAGGAGGACACCCGCTATCGTCCGCCAGCCAGCCCTCACCCGCCCCCGCTAAGGGCCATGCCCTTGAGGGGCGTTCGGCTCTCCAATCGGTTATCCAAGGAGCGGACATGACCGCCACCGCCCGCCCCCCCATCCAAGTCAAGATCTGCGGTATTAAGGATCAGGCCGCGGCGAACGCCGCCGCTGCTGCCTGCGCCGATTACGTCGGGATCAACAGCTACCCGCGCAGCCCGCGCTATCTGCCCGTTGAGCAGGTCGCACCCCTCATCGCACCCCTAACCATGCCGGTTGTGGGCGTGGTCGTGGATGGGGACGATGATCTGCTCACCCGCCTGGTGGCCGCAGGCATCACCATCATCCAAGCCCACGGCGCGGAAGACCCGGCGCGCTGTGCGGACATTCAGCGACGATTCGCCGTGCCAGTCATCAAGGCGGTGGCGATCAATCACGAAAGGACCGTGGATCATGCCTTTCGCGACTATGCCCAGGCGGCGACGATGCTGTTGTTCGATACGCCGCGCACGAGCCCGCAGGCCATGCCCGGCGGGAGCGGACAACCGGCAAATTGGGATGCCCTCGCGCAAGGGCTCAAGCAAGCCCGTACCCCCGCCTTGCCGTGGTTTTTGGCCGGCGGACTGACCGCCGAGACCCTGCCCGAGGCGGTGACGAGGACGGGTGCGCGGATGGTAGACGTGGCCTCTGGCGTGGAACGCACGCGAGGGATGAAGGACCCTGCGCTCATCACCCAGTTCATCGAGCGCGCCCGCGCTCTTGGATGACTCTGTTCAGACAAAGGATCACTTTTTCACTTGATTCACCGCCCCATATCCTTCATGACTTGGCCTAGCAACAACCAGAGAGTCCCGTATGCCCATCCAACGCACCCTTTCCCTGATTAAACCTGACGCGACCCGCCGCAACCTCACAGGCGAGATCAACGCCTGCTTTGAGAAAGCCGAGCTACGGATCATCGCGCAAAGACGCCTGCACCTCACCCTAGAGCAAGCCCAGCAGTTTTACGCCGTTCACAAAGAACGGCCGTTTTTTGAGGGGCTGTGTGCCTTCATGTGCTCTGGACCCATCGTCGCCCAAGTGCTGGAAGGTGAGAATGCCGTCACCCGCAACCGGGAGATCATGGGCGCGACCAACCCCTCCCAAGCCGATGGCGGCACGATTCGCAAAAGGTTCGGCGAGTCGGTGGAGGCCAACTCGGTGCATGGCTCTGACAGCGTGGAAAATGCCACGCTGGAAATCGCCTTCTTTTTCGCCGAGATCGATATCCCTGGATGATCCCGCTGCGGCGCGGATGGACAACCGGGGCCTGTGCTGCCGCTGCCGCGCGCGCAGCCTATCAGGCCTTGCTGACCGGGGACTTTCCCGATCCCGTGACCCTCGACTTGCCCGGGGGCCGTCCCGCCTTTGCCCTGGCGCGGACTCACCTGACGGACAAGGCCGCAACCGCCTCTATCATCAAGGACGCCGGCGATGATCCCGACGTGACCCACGGCGCAGAGGTGGTCTGCACCGTAACGCTCGATCCTGAGGCGCACGCCGATTCTCTTGCCGATTCTCTTGCCGGCTCTCTTACATCTGACTCTCCTGACGAGAGGCGGGTCCTCTTTCGCGCCGGCGACGGCGTGGGCACAGTGACCAAGCCCGGGCTTGCGCTGGCAGTTGGCGAACCGGCGATCAACCCGGCACCGCGGGCGATGATTCGTGCTGCGCTGGGGCAAGTCCAAGCCGACCTTGCGCCGCCCCAGGCCACGATCATCGTCACAATTTCGATTCCCGGCGGCGAGGCCCTCGCCCAAAAGACCTGGAACGAAGGGCTCGGCATCAAAGGCGGGTTGTCGATCCTGGGCACCACCGGGGTGGTCATCCCCTATTCCTGTTCGGCGTGGATTCACTCGATCCACCGCGGCATCGATGTGGCCCGCGCCGCCGGGAGCCAAGAAATCCTGGCCGCCACCGGCAAGACCTCCCTTACGACCGGATGCCGCCTTGCCCCTCAGGCCGTCCCCATCGAGATGGGTGATTTTGCCGGTGGCCTGCTGAAATATCTGCGCCGTCATCCGATCCCGCGGCTGATCGTCTGTGGCGGCTTTGGCAAGATCAGCAAGCTGGCCGCCGGGTTTTTAGACCTTCATTCCGCCCGTAGCCAGGTGGATCGGGACTACCTTGCTCGCCTGTGTCCCGCGCCGCTAGCCGCAGCCGTGCGCGAGGCGACCAGTGCGGGCCACGCCCTCACGCTTGCCCAGGCGCACGGCTTTGACCTGGCGGGTCTGGTGGCCGCTGACGCGCAACAACGGGCCGCCGGCGTTATGGACCACACCGGCGCTGTGGCTGTCTGGATTATCGACCGGCAGGGTCAGCGGATCGCGGTTGCGGATCCGGGCAAGTCCGCCGAATCGCCCGCCGACTCTTGTGTTGACTCCCCTGTTGACTCCTGCGCTGATTCCTGCGCCCCATGATGCCGCCGCCAACGCCCGGGCGGGTTTTGATTCTCGGGGGGACCCGCCTGGCCTATGACCTTGCGGCCCATCTTGCAAGCGAGGCCACGCCGGACCGTTGGCACGTGCTCACCTCCCTTGCCGGACGCACCAGCCACCCGCGCCACCCGCCGGGCGAGATACGGATCGGCGGCTTTGGCGGAGTAGATGGGATGACCGAGTCCCTACGCCAGGACAACATCATGGCGGTCATCGATGCCACCCACCGCTTTGCCTGGCAAATCTCTCACCACGCCGAGAGGGCCTGCCGGGCCTTGAGCACACCCTACCTGCGGCTCGAGCCGCGCCGCTGGCGCGCCGAGCGAGGATGGCTCAGGGTTCGCAATGAGGCCCAGGCCGCCCGGGTGCTTCGCTGTCTTTTGCCTGGGCTAAAACGGCGACGGGTGCTCCTCGCCTTAGGCTATCAGCATCTGCGCCCATTTCGCGGCTTGCCGCGTGGGCACTTTTTGGTGCGCACCCTCAATCCGGCTGCGCCCATCCCGCTCATGCACGCCCGGCGGCTGATCCAGCCTCCGGGCGATTATGCGCAAGAATATGGATTGTTACGGCGGGCGCGGATCGATGCGCTGGTCGCCCGCAACAGTGGCGGGACGATGGGCTATGGCAAGCTACGTGCGGCGCAAAAACTGGGTATTCGGGTGATCTTGATCGATCCGCCCACCGCCATCAGGGGCCCTAAGCGCGCCCAGACACCCCGGCAAGCCCGCGCCTGGCTGGCTGCGCTGCGGGGCTTTTGATCGGACCTTAGGGGGGCGGTTGAGGGGCCGGGGCTTGTTTTGGATCGGCGACTTGGGAAAGAAACGCGGCCCGGGCGGTGTCTTGGGAGAGGTCCGCGAGTAGCGGCAGGGCATCGGTGATTCGCACAAGACAGGGCTCGAGCCACCCCTGATCTTCTTGAGAAAAGTTGCTCATGACGTAGGGATTGACCCGATCCCGGTGTCCCGGATGGCCGACGCCGATGCGCAACCGCCAAAAGTCCTTGCCCAGATGATTGGCCACCGAGCGCACCCCGCGATGGCCGCCATCGCCGCCGCCTTTTTTCAGACGCACCTTACCCGGTGCAAGATCGATCTCATCATGAATCACCAACACCGCCGAAGGACGATAAAAACGTTTGGCCTGGCTGACACTGCGGCCCGACTCGTTCATATAGGTCATGGGTTTAAGATACACACAGCGCGTGTCTTGAAGACGGGATTCGCACACGGCGCCATCAAACTTACGGCGATAGCCGCTCGCCCGCCGATCAAGCACCATAAACCCCAGGTTGTGGCGGTGGCCGGCATAGGTCTCGCCTGGGTTGCCCAGCCCGACAATCACCAGCACGAGGCTTAGTCTTCCGTTTCTTGGCCGCCTTCGGACTCGTCTTGGGTATCCTCTTGCTCGGCGTCTTCGTCTGCGGTGTCTTCGCTGATGCCGGACGGGGCGGCGATGGTGGCAATGGTAAAGTCACGGTCGGTAATGGTGGGGGCCACCCCCTCGGGCAGGCTTACCGCGCTGATGTGAATGCTTTGCCCAGCGATGACCTCAGCAAGGTCGATCTCGATCTGCTCGGGAATGCGGGAAACCTGACAGCGCACCTCCAAATCGCGGCGCACCACATTGAGCACCCCGCCAACCTTGATCCCTGGACAGATATCGGCATTGAGAAACACCACGGGAACTTCCACTACCAGCTCGGTGGCGGCCGTCACGCGCAAGAGGTCCGCATGAATGGGCGTACCCGTGACCACGTCACGCTGAAGGTCCCGCACGAGGACTTGGATCGTCTCATTGCCCATCTTGATCGCCACCATAGAGGTCATGAAAGATCGGCTACGAGATGCCATGGTGACCGCGTGGGCAGTCAGGGTGATCGGCGTGGCCTGCCCCTTACCGCCATAGATAATCGCTGGTAGGCGGCCCTCTCGACGCAAGGCACGGGTCGCGCCGGTACCGGTTCGATCACGCGGCTGGGCGTGCAGTTCGATAGCCTGTTGGATGCTCATGGCACTCTCGGGTTTGTGATATCGCGGAAACTCGGGCAAAAAGGTAAGCTGATTTTGCCTCCAACGCAAGACCCATCCGCCCTTAACGCGCCTTTAACCGATGTCATGCCATGTCGTCCTTTCGTCCGCCCAAGGCAAACGCTACCCCATCCACCCCGGCCGCCGCCTGTGCACCTTGGTGGCGGGGTGATCGGCTGGCCGCGCGCTTGCCGGCCTTACGTGCCCGGGAGCGGATTCGCGCCGCTTGGCGGCAGTATTTTGCGCAGCAAGACTTTATCGAGGTGGACACGCCAGCCTTGCAGATCACTGCCGGGCTTGAGACCAACCTGACGGCCTTTGGCTGCACCTATGCGCCGCCCTTTGCTGCGCCATGCACCCGGTATCTGCATACCTCGCCTGAATTGGCGATGAAAAAGCTGCTGGCCGGCGGTATGACGCGTATCTATCAACTCGGCCACGTGTTTCGTAACGAGCCACACTCCCGTTTGCACCACCCAGAGTTTTCTATGTTGGAGTGGTATCGTACCCAGGTAGATTATCGCGCCCTATTTGAGGATTGTCGAAGGTTGTTAGAAACCGCCTACCATGCCGTCCATGAAGAAATTCATGAAGAAAAAGGCGGGAACAGAAAAAAACAGAAAAAAAATCAAAAAACCATAACCTATCGCGGAGTGTCCGCCCGGTTGGATCAGCCCTGGCAGATTCTGACCGTCCGTGAGGCCTTTGCCCGCTATGCGGCGATCGATCTGCCTTCTTGCCGTGACGATCCCGCTACCCTGGCTGCGGCGGCGGAACAAGCGGGGATCATCTGCGCGGCGGATGATACCTTTACCGATATCTTTTTTAAGATTTTCCTGGCGCGCATCGAGCCCAATCTGGGGAGCCCCGCGCCGACCCTGTTGACCGAATACCCCGCTGCCCTGGCCGCTCTGGCGCGCCCTAAGGCCGATGATCCCACTGTGGTCGAACGGTTCGAGCTTTATCTGTGCGGGATCGAGCTGGCCAACGCCTTTGGCGAGCTTACTGACCCAACCGAACATGAACGCCGGCTTGCCGGGCTTAACCCGCTCGATCCTGACTTTATGGCCGCCGTCCGCCATGGCCTGCCGACCTGCGCCGGATGCGCTTTGGGTTTTGATCGCCTGGTCATGATCCTCACCGGCGCCGAGCGCATCCAAGACGTCCTGTGGGCCCCCGTTCAATAACCCCCGAGACTCAGGTATCGTAGTACATCGCTATGGCCAAAAAAACACCCTCCAAAGCTACGGCCGCCAGCCGTTCGGACGACCGCGGTGGCGCAAGCCGAACCGAGGTCCTCGTCTGGAGCCTTGGCGCGTTACTCGTCGGCGGGCTGGTTGCTATCGGTAGCCTGATTTGGGCCGTCACCCGCCAGGGGATCGACATCACCGCCTGGCTTGAGACGGATCAATGGGCCGATTCTCTGGCCGATTCCCTGCCGCAAACCCTGACCGGCGCATTGGACGTTGATGTTGCACGGGTGCAATTGTTTTGGGACGTCACCGAGCAACGGCCAAAAATCATCCTCACCGGGGTGCACATCACAACCACGGCGCCGAACACGGCGGATGGAGCACAGGCAGCCCGGGCGGCGACTGGAGCAACAGCAGCGTCCCCCTTCGGGCCACTCACAGTGACCGCCACCACCACCACGATCAATCTGTCGTTGACGCAATCCTTGGACCTCCTGTTTGGTCAGACCGCCCAGGCCGCCCTGAGTACCGTGACCCTTGAGGATGTGCGCCTTATCACCGGGCACACGGCCAGCGGGGAAACAACCGCTCTAGCCCCCCTGCTCTCCCCGGCCTTGTTGGATGACCTGCCTACACTGTGGGGCTATGGGCGAGCGCAAGGTGAGACCAACATTCTACCCTTCACTCTACCTATCGCTTTATCTGAGCTGGTGATCCGCAATGCGATTTGGGAGCACAACGGACAAGAACGAGCGATCCTCACCCACCTTACCCTCCAGCCAGAGAGGGCCATCGAGTTGGCGTTCGAGCTGGCGTTGCACGACCCGGCGGGAGAGACCCGCCTGGAAGTGACGAGCGGGCGAGTGGGCGCGCAAGCAGGCACATCGCCAGCCCTTACCGGCCACTGGTATCAGGGTATCGATCGCTATCCTTTTCAGCTGACCTGGCAAGAGGGGCTGACCCTAGCCATCGAGGACCTGACCCTTATGCGGGTGATCGAGACCCTCGCGCATATCCCTGATTTTGCGGCGATGACGACGCCTCTGGTCGATGATCTGGCGGATGATCTTAGCAACGATCCCCTGGGCGCGGCGGTTTACACCCTGACGCTCACCGCCCCACGCGCAGCGCAAGTCTCTCCCGATCGACCTTTTGCGCAGGTGTCTGGGCAGCTGATCCCTGCCGAGTCTGACGCCGATGAAAACCCCGCGCCCACCTTACGTGCCAGCTGGCATCCACCGACCACGACAGACCAGGATCATCGGCTCGACTTTTCTATCACCCAGGTCGGCACCTTCGCCGCATTGGACAGGGTTGCGAATCGTTTTCTATCACCGGCGATACCCTGGCCGGAAGGGTCCATGACCGCCACCGGTGAGGTGCGCTGGCAAGCCGGCACCGGGCCTGATCTAAAGCTCGCGCTTAAGGGCGAGAGCCTGCGCGTTCACTTGCCCGACGGCCAGAGGTTGGACGAGGTGACGATCACCGCCCACATCCTCTGGCCCGAACGCGGTTCTTCGGCGCTCAACTCTCCGCAGCCTCGGGCGCCGCAGATCACCGCGCAGGTGCGCCACCGGGAAGGGAGCCTAGACCTGACCGCGAGACGCGATACCAACGCAGGCGAGACCGGGTGGGACCTGGTGATCGACGCGCACGCGATTAACCTCTTGCCCTTTCTTGCCCCCTACAGCCCGGCGGCGATTGAACTTTCGACCATCGCGTTGCCCCGCGCCGAGCTTCGCGCTCGGTTCGATGCGGGGGGGGCGCTTAGCGATGTGACGCTTGCCGCCCCGTTTGATGCACAGCTTAGGCTGAACCAGGGGCTCTCGGTCTTAAGCCGCCATGGCGCGGTGGCGGTGGCCTTGAGCGGGATGCTTTTTGCCGATGAGACGGGTCTACGTTTGGATATCGATCAAGGCCGTTTGGATACCATGGAGATTAAGACAGCGCGGATTAGGCTTCGCGCCGAGCCCGCTGAGACGCAAGCCGTGCAACAAACGCGCTATCTCTTTGACTTTGAAAGCAACCTTGCGGGTGATCTGGATGACATTCACCACCTTGTCTTGCTCCCGGTGGGACCGGTGCGTGCGCTGTGGGAGAGTCTTAAGGGCACCTACGATGCCGATCTTAGTGCCTCGGGTTATATAGAAAACCAGCGTCTATTGTTGCAAGATGATCGGTTGCTGATTAACGTGACCGCGCCGCACCTGCCCTTGGCTTGGGATGGCGATGATCTTGACGACCTATCCTTAAGGATTGATCGTCGAGCGCACGGCACCCAGGTCTCTGGTACGGGTAGCTTGGGTGACGTTCCTTTACATTTTTCCTATGCTCGGGTGGACTCAAGTCCTGCGCGCACCTATCACGCGAGTGTGACCTTGCCGTCCTTACCGGCAGAATCCTTGCGTCCGCTCGGATTGGAAAAGTGGGGGATGAGCCTGGATGATACTGTGCTCGATGTGACCATCGATTTGTTTGGCGATACCAGCGGGCAGATCGAAGGAAACCTGTTGGCCGAAACCATCAACGAGATTAACGTGCCTGAATGGCACTATAGAAAACCCGCTGGACAGCCCGCCCATGTGAGGCTCGGGTTCTCCTTAGACGGACAAACCTTGCTCGCCTTACCGCATCTTGAACTCGAAACCCCGGCGTTGACCTTGCGAGGGCATGCCGAGCGAGAGAATCATAACCCCAACGAGCCTGCTCGCTGGACGGTGCTGTTTGATGGCGACATCCCTGGCTTGAGCGAATATGACGGACGGGTGCAGATGAGCACAAACGGCCTCTCGCTCATCGATCTGCACATTCATCGCCTAGAGTCTGATTTCATGGTCTCCCCTCTCACCGAGGAACGTGCGCGACTGCCGGACCTGTTGCACGCTCTGATCCTCAAGCAACAACAAGCCCTCGCGCAGACCACGATCACCGTCCTTGTTGACAAAATCGGCCAAAGCCAACGCTCGCCGATTGAAGACTTTACCCTTGTCGCAAGCTACGATAAGGGCTATTTAACCCGCGCTGACCTCACCGCCCAGACTCACGGTCAGTCTTTGATTCAAGACTCGCTCTTGACTTTTTTGGTCGATCGCGAGCCTGGGGCGGCTAACTTTTCTTTTACCGGCAGCGTTAGTAATATCGGTGCAACTCTGCACGCCCTCACCGATGTCGGGCGGTTCGAAGACGGCGCGATGACGCTCACCGGCGCCGGTACCACCACCGAGCAAGCCACCCACTGGCGTGCCGAGATGGCCGCCGAAGACCTGGTGATCAAAGACTTTCCCTTTCTCTTTCACCTGTTAAGCTCGATCACCAGCCTTAATCTGATCGAACCTTTTGTGGCAAGCGGTGCGGTCATGACCCAATCCCGCGCTGAATTGGTCTATGATGCCGGTCGCTTGCGTATTGAGAATGGCCTTACGCAAAGCCCGGCGCTGGGCATTACTTTTGCTGGCGAGATTGCCAGCCCGAGGACCGACTGGGATATGCGGGGCACGATCACCCCGGCCTATACTTTGAATCGGATCATCGGTGTGATACCGTTTTTGGGTGACCTTGCTACAGGCGGGCAAGAGCAAGGTGTGCTTTCTTTCGTCTATCGTGTGGATGGCCCCCTCGGGGCGGCGGACCTGACGGTCAACCCCTTTTCGGCGTTGTTCCCTGGATTTTTGCGTCAATGGCTGTTCACACCGCCCCCACCCCCCGCGCCGGCAACGCAAGAACAATGAAACAAAATGAAACAAAGCGTCATCTCATCAAGAGTTCTTGACCAACACACTCTTAACATGGCGTTCTAACAGGCAATTCCAACGCACCTTGATGTTTTCTTTTATACCGACCGTTAGATACGCCCTGCTTGCTCTGGGTCTTGTTTTCTATCTCGCTGCGGGACCTGCCCAAAGTCAATCGCAAGACCCACCACAAACCCCAACGCAAACCCCAACGCAATCCCCTTTGGATTTCGTGCATGAGCAATTGGCCAACGGCCTTTCGGTTTTCGTCATTCCCAATCAAGCCTTTCCCCTGGTGCATCACAGCATCTGGTATCGGGTCGGTAGCGTTGATGAGACCTCCGGTAAGACAGGCCTTGCCCACCTGGCCGAGCACATGATGTTCATGGGCACGACGGCCTTTCCTAAGGGTGAGCTGGATCGCTTCGTACGTGCCTCAGGTGGTCAGCACAACGCTGGCACCAGCAACGACTATACCGTCTATCACCAAACCGGGGCGCCGCAGGACTTGAGCACCCTGATGGCCATCGAGGCCGATCGCATGATGAACCAAGGCGTTGATCCTGTCGCTCTAGAAAGCGAGCGGGATGTGGTCTTGGACGAGCGGCGACGGCGCATGGACTTAGACCCCTATCACGAGGTGCGGATCGCCCTGCAGCGTGCCTTGTTCGGCACACACCCCTACGCCCGGGAGGTCATCGGCAGCCGCGAAGACATCATCGCCATCACGGCGTCCGACGTGCGCGACTGGTTTGATCGTTGGTATAACCCCGGCGGCGCGGTGGTGGTCATCGCAGGACAAGTCGAGCCGGCCCAGGCGCTGGAACTGGCGCGCCGGCACTATGGCGCGTTGCCCGCACACACCCCTACCCGCGCCGATCATCGGGTCTTACCTGACTTAACCCAGCAAGACGTTCACATGAGCCTGCCCGGCAGCGCGCCGCCGGTGTGGCTGCGCACCTATCGGGCGGATCGTACCTTGGATGTCTCTCCTGCGGTGCTGACCGTTTTAGGCCGCGCCTTGCTGGCGCCAACCAGCGCGCCGGTGCGCACCTTGGTTTACGAAACTGGGCAAGCGGGCTACCTCGGCGCATCTTATAACCTGCGCACCTTCGCCCATCAGCTTAGCATCTCATCTGAAGTGCGCCGCAAGGACGATCTGCAAGACGTGATCGATAGGGTTGATGCCCACCTTGAGAAGGTTCGCGCCGGGGCTGTGGGTCCTGATGTTTTGGCGGGGGTGAAGAAAACTCTCCGGGTCTGGCTGGAAACCCAGCGTGACAGCGTGATTGGCCCTGCCAACCTGCTCGGTGAGGCGATCATCCAAGGCCTGTCTCCCTCGCAAATCCGCACCTTTGCGCAAGATGTGGACGCCGTCACTGCCCAGGACCTTGCCCGTGCGGCAAGGCTGTTGCTCCGCGAGGACCATCAGGTAGATTTATTTCTATCTTTTACCGACGGCCCCGAATAGAAAAAACCTAACGTTATGCCTTTACGTCTATTTTTCTGCTCTTTATGCACGTTTGTCTATCTAGTCGGCGGATCCATAACGAGCCCCGCACAAAGCCAAAACCTCCCCTACCAACAAGACCCGCGCGCGAACGTGCTCGCCATCCAGGCGATCGATCTCGATGTTCCTACCTGGCTGATTAGCAACGATCACAGTGAGATGGTTAGTGTCCGCCTGACCTTCTTGGGCGGCACGAGCCTGGCCGATAACCGCACGATTGCGCAGCTTTCTACGTCTATCGGTGATGTGCTCGCCATTACCCCTGCGCTCAAACAGCAGGGCATCTCGCTTTCCTTCACCGTGACCGCGCGCGCCTGGCAAATCTCGATCTATGCGTTAAAAGAGGACCTGCCCTTGACCATGGATAGCCTGGCTAAGCTGCTGCGCCGTGATTTCTATACTGAGCAGGATTTTATCCGTGCGCAAGATAACCTCATTGCCCAGCGCGAGGCTGATGCCATCGATCCCGATTTTGCCTTGGGCCTCGCGCTGGATCACACCTTAAAAGACGGCACCCCCTTAGCGCGCACCATGCGCCCGCAGAGGATCAAATCACTCACCCTTACGCAAATGGATCACTATCTTAACAATCAGCTTCAGCGCGCGCACCTACGGATCGCGGTGGCGGGGGATGTTCGCGCGGCTGACCTTAAGGCTTTGCTGGCGCCAGTGCTGGCGGCCTTGCCCGCTACGCCGATCCCAACTCGGCCACCCTTACGTTATGGGCCCTGCGCCCTGTGCGGTGATGATTTGGCTATTGCGTGGGACACCGATGAAGCTTTGGTGGCCCTCGCCCGACACGGGCCCCGGCGCGAAGACCCGGACTATTACCCTTTGCGGGTGGCGTTGTCCTACTTAAGTGGCGGGTTGTCTTCGCGCTTGATGGCCGTGCTGCGTGAAGAGCTCAACCTCACTTACGGCGCACAGGCGTTTTTATCCACCGATCACATCGGCAGCGGTCTTTTTGTCTATGCCACAACCCGCAACGAGGACATCCCGGCCTTGCGCCACGCCACAAGTGATATTTTCTATGACGTGATCGAGCGCGGCATGAGCGAGGCGGACTTAACCGATTCTAAGCAGGCTCTCATCGAGAGTTTTTACATCGCCCTTCGCTCCAATCGCGCCTTAAGCGAGATTATGGCTGGCTGGCAAACCCTTACCCTTACCCCGAACCACCAGCAGATCATGCACCAAGCCATTGCAGACGTAAGCCACCAGGACATTCGTCGCGCCGCCGCTCGATACTTAGACCCCGCTGGATTTGCCACCATCGCGGTGGGGCGGATTGACGATGGATTTACTTCCATCGTGACCCTAGATGACCTATGGTAGAACGTAAGGTCAAGGACTCTTTCGCGAACTCTTCTCGCCCATGCCGGTTGCTTTCTCGCCCCTTAAGACACCCTACTTAAACACCCTGCTCAAGATACGCTGTGAACGTTTTAACGAAGATTTTTGGCACCGCCAACGACCGCACCGTGCGCACACTTATGCGCCGAGTGACGGCAATCTCAGCGCACGCGGACGCCTATAAAAACGCCGATATCACCCAGCTGGCCGCCAGCCTGGCGCAGATTCGTCAGCACATCACCACTGAAAATCGCACCCTGGACGATGCCTTAGGGGACGTGTTTGCCATCGTGCGAGAAGCCGCGGAGCGCACCCTGGGGCTCAGGCCTTTTGATGTTCAGCTCTTGGGCGGCATTGTCCTGCACGAAGGTAAGATCGCCGAGATGAAAACCGGCGAGGGCAAGACCTTGGTCGCCACCTTACCCGTGGTGCTCAATGCCCTCACCGGCAAGGGGGTGCACGTGGTCACCGTCAACGATTACCTGGCGCAAAGGGACAGCACATGGATGGGCGATATCTATCAAGGGTTGGGCTTGAGCGTCGGCTGCGTCATCAGCGGCATGGACGATGCCGCGCGCCGGGATGCCTATGGCCGCGATATCACCTATGCGACCAACAACGAGCTGGGGTTTGATTATCTGCGCGATAACATGAAGTTTCACGCGCAAGATCGGGTCACCCGTCCTTATGCTTACGGTATCGTCGATGAGGTGGACTCGATCTTGATCGATGAGGCGCGCACCCCGCTGATTATCTCAGGCCCCGCCGATGGGGACGTTCGCGACTATGTCAAGATGAATACGGTGGTGGCACGCTTGACAGCGCAGCACTACGAGATCGATGAAAAACACCGCGCGGCCAGCTTAACCGAAGCTGGGCAAGAGGCCCTTGAAGACCTCTTGCGCAAGGACGGCATGATAAGCCAGGGCGGGCTTTATGACTTGGCCAACGTCAGCTTGGTGCATCATGCCAACCAAGCCCTGCGCGCGCGCAGTTTGTTTGAGCGGGATCGTGACTATATCGTCAAGGATGGCCGGGTGGTCATTATCGATGAGTTTACGGGCCGCATGATGGAAGGGCGACGTTTTTCCGAAGGCCTACACCAAGCCTTAGAAGCGAAAGAAGGGGTGACGATCCAACAGGAGAATCAAACCCTAGCCTCGGTGACCTATCAAAACTATTTCCGGCTTTATCCGAAACTCGCCGGCATGACCGGCACGGCCATGACCGAAGCCGCCGAGTTTGGCGAGATTTATAACCTGGCGGTGATCTCTATTCCCACCAACGTGGCCGTCAATCGCAACGATGAGGACGACCAAATCTATGCCTCGGTCAAAGAAAAAACCGGCGCGATTGTCGATACGGTCAAGGACTGTTATGAGCGCGGCCAACCGGTTTTGATCGGCACGGTGTCTATAGAAAAATCCGAATCTCTGGCCAAGGATCTTAAAAAAGCATCGATCCCTCACCAGATTCTCAATGCCCGTTTTCACGAAAAAGAGGCGCACATCATCGCCCAAGCGGGTCGTCTGGGCGCTGTGACCATTGCCACCAACATGGCCGGGCGCGGCACTGACATTCAGCTGGGCGGCAATCTGGCGATGCGCCTGCAAGACGCACAGAGCAGCGAGCATGAGACCATCGAGCGCGAAATCGCCGAGGAACGGGAGCGCGTCATCGCCGCAGGCGGGCTGTGCGTGATCGGCACCGAGCGGCACGAATCTCGGCGCATCGATAATCAGCTGCGCGGTCGCTCGGGCCGGCAAGGGGACCCGGGCCGATCGATCTTTTTTCTATCTTTGCAAGATGACCTTATGCGCATTTTTGCCTCGGAAAAACTGCAAGGGATGCTCGGCAAGTTGGGCCTACAGGACGGCGAGGCCATTGCGCACACGTGGGTCAACAAGGCGCTAGAAAAAGCACAATCGCGCGTCGAGGCTCGCAATTTTGAGCTGCGCAAAAATCTCTTGCGCTTTGATAATGTGATGAACAACCAACGCTCGGTAATCTATGAGCAGCGCAACGAGATTATGGCCTTAGATGACGCCCGCGAGATCATCACCTCGATGCGCACCGAGGTCATCGATTATCTGATTAAGCAATCGATCCCCCAAGGCGCGTTGCCCCACCAATGGGATACCGATGGCCTGGCGAGCCAGGTGCGTAACACCTTCGGCCAGGATTTTCAGATCGGCACCTTTGCCACCCAAGAAGGCGTCGCCGAACAAGAAATCGCCGACCACCTGGACACAAAAGTCACCGCGTTCATGGATGAAAAAGATCGGCAGTTCACCCCAGAGCTCATGCGCCAGGTCGAAAAATCAATCCTCTTGCAGATTTTAGATCAATCCTGGAAAGAGCATCTGCTTCACTTAGATCACCTGCGGCAAGGGATTTCCCTACGCGCCTATGGGCAAAAAGACCCCCTACGGGAGTATCAAAGCGAAGCCTTTGACTTGTTTGAAGAGATGCTCATGCGGGTGCGTCTGGCGGTGGTGCGCATCCTCAGCCAGGTCGAGGTACGCAGCCCACCCCAACAATCTATCCTGCGCCGAAGCGGTGCGGCAGCAGCCACGCGGGCCTCCGCCCCAGGGGCTGGGGCGGCAACCCCGCTTAAGAGCGCCCCTGCCGCACCCAACGCTGACGATCAACGCATGGCAAGGCCCACCAAGAAAATTGGCCGCAACGACCCTTGTCCTTGCGGCTCGGGTAAGAAATACAAACACTGTCACGGTCGCGCCCAGGCGATACGTTGAGCTTTCCACAACGATATCACAGCAACGCGACGCTCTTTCGGCATTAAAATGTTTTCTACACCAAGATTATGGCTACCGTTATTTCTATGACCTAAGCGCACCAGAACAACAGAAAAGAAACCTCAGCAATTTTGAACAATACTTTGGCCTGAATCGCTCCACCTTCAGGCACCAGCACAGCGATATCTTGATCCTCTAAACAATCCGGGCAACTTATGATATAAAGGCCGCGACCTTGAAGACGAAAACGAACGCGATCTCCCCATGATGCCCCCCACAATAATCCACAGTAATCCACAGTAATTCACAATGACCCATAATGATTTAGTGAGGATTTAGTGAGCCGATAAGCGGATTTCTAAGACGGACCTTATGACCAGCTGGCAAACCATCTCTTTGTTGACAATCGCAGGCGGCCTGATTGTCTACGCCATCGTCGATCTCGGCATCGTCCGGCGTCTGGCCAACCTGCAAGAGGTCACCCAGCAGATCGAGCAAGCCCAAGGGGTATTGGACGAGACGATCCGCACCCGGCAAGCCTTGCAGCATCAGGTGGATCTCTTGCGTACCTCGCCAATTGACCACGATATGCTGGACGAGCAGGCGCGACGGGTTTTGGGCCTTGCCGCCCCGTCCGAGCGGGTTTACCTTGACGTGCCACCCACCGCCCCCACTGCCCCCACTGCCGTCAAGCCTTAAGGAGATGCGCCGTGCCCGCTAAGAAATCCGCAGCCAAGCGCGCAGCCCGCAAAACCGCAACAAAACCCCTCGCGCGCAAAACGGCCTCCGTCAAAAAAGCCTCCGTCAAAAAGGCCTCACCCAAACCCACCAGCAAAAAAGACGCCTTAGAATGGTTTCGCCAAATGCTCCTCATTCGCCGGTTCGAGGAACGCGCCGGCCAGCTTTACGGCATGGGCCTCATCGGTGGTTTTTGCCACCTGGTGATCGGCCAAGAGGCCGTCGTGGTTGGCCTTTTATCTTTGTTAGAGAAGGGCGATAGCGTGATTACCGGCTATCGATCCCATGGCCATATGCTCTCGTGCGGCATGGACCCCAAGGGGGTCATGGCCGAACTTACAGGCCGCCGGGACGGCTACTCCAAGGGCAAGGGCGGCTCCATGCATATGTTTTCGATTCAAAAGAACTTTTATGGTGGCCATGGGATTGTCGCCGCACAAGTCCCCTTAGGCGCCGGTTTGGCCTTCGCCCACAAGTACCGCAAAAAACCCTTTGTCAGCCTGACCTGCTTTGGCGACGGCGCTGCCAACCAAGGCCAAATCTACGAAACCTACAATATGGCCAGTTTGTGGAAACTGCCCATCGTCTTCGTGATAGAAAACAACCGCTACGGCATGGGGACCTCGGTTGATCGCCACGCCGCAGGCAAAGGCTTAGCGCGCCGCGGGGATGGCTTTGCTATCCCCAACGAGATGGTCGACGGCATGGATATCCTTAAGGTGCGGGAGGCTGGTGCGCGCGCCTTGGCCTTTGCAAGGTCCGGCAAGGGGCCCTACATCCTAGAGATCGAAACCTACCGCTATCGCGGTCATTCCATGTCTGATCCGGCGAAGTATCGCTCCCGCAGCGAGGTGCAGGAAATGCGCGCCAAGCGCGATCCCATCGAGCAGTTTCGCGCCTATATCCAAAAGAAAAAAATCGCCAGCACCGATGCCCTCAAAAAAATTGATGAGGCGATCCGCGCCCAGGTGACCCAGGCCGCCGAATTCGCCCAACAAAGCCCCGAACCAGACCTAAGCGAGCTGGTCACCGATATCCTGGTGGACGCCTCGTGAGTACGCCGATCCTCATGCCAGCCCTCTCGCCGACCATGACCCACGGCACCCTTGCCACCTGGCACAAAAAGCCGGGCGATGCGGTGGCCGCAGGCGACATCATCGCCGAAATCGAAACCGACAAGGCGACGATGGAAATCGAGGCGGTGGATGATGGGGTACTGAGCGAGATTCTCATCGCCGAAGGCACCCAAGAGGTCGCCGTCGGCACCCTCCTTGCCACCATCAGCGGCGAGGGCAGCGGCGAGGGCAGCGGCGAGGGCAGCGGCGAGAACAAAGGCGAGAACAAAGGCGAGGACAACACAGATCAAGCCGCTCAAGCCGCGCCCGCCGCTCGGGCACCCGAGGTGGCGGCAGTGGAGGTGACGCCGCCCGCGCCTGCCGCACCTGCCATACCCGCCACCGGCGCCTCCCCAGGCGAGACGATGACAGTGCGCGAAGCCCTGCGCGATACCCTCGCGGCGGAGATGCGCACGGATCCTGCCATCGTGATCCTCGGCGAGGAGGTGGCCGAATACCAAGGGGCTTATAAAATCACCCAAGGCCTGCTCGATGAGTTTGGCGAGACACGGGTCATAGACACCCCCATCAGCGAATACGGCTTTGCCGGGATCGGTGCCGGGGCCGCCATGGCAGGCCTGCGTCCCATCGTCGAGTTCATGACCTTTAACTTTGCCGTCCAGGCCATCGATCATATTCTCACCACCGCCAAGACGCGCTACATGTCTGGCGGCCAGCTGAGTTTTCCCATTGTCTTTCGCGGCCCCAACGGTGCGGCGGCGCGGGTTGCCGCGCAACACTCCCAATGCTTTGCCAGCTGGTATGCGCACGTCCCTGGGCTAAGGGTCCTTGCGCCGTGGTCGGCGCAGGACGCCGCCCACCTCTTAAGCGCCGCGATCCGTGACCCTAACCCGGTGATCTTCTTAGAAAACGAAATTCTCTACGGCCATAGCTTTCCCGCACCATCTCAGACGCCCTTGCCCCCACTTCCATTGGACCGCGCCGAGGTCATCCGCGAGGGTACCGATGCCACCATCACCGCCTTTTCTCTCGTGACCTCCCATGCGATGGCCGCCGCCGAGGCCTTGGCGGCCGAAGGCATCCAGGCCGAAGTCATCAATCTGCGGAGTTTGCGCCCGTTGGATACCGACACGATCCTCACCTCGGTGGCCAAGACCAACCGCCTGGTCACCGTGGAGGAAGGCTGGCCTTTTGCTGGCATCGGCGCGGAAATCTCCGCCCAGATCACTGAAAAAGGTTTTGATCACTTAGACGCGCCGATCACCCGAGTCACCGGCGCAGACGTGCCCATGCCCTACGCCGAAAATCTAGAAAAGGCCGCTCTGGTGGCTCCTGAGCAAATCGTCACGGCAGTAAAAGCCGTCTGCTACCGGTAACGCCATGCCCATCACCATCACCATGCCCAGCCTTTCGCCGACCATGACCGATGGCACCCTTGCCGCCTGGCACAAAAAACCGGGCGAAGCGGTGAGTGCCGGTGACATCATCGCCGAGATCGAGACCGACAAGGCCACCATGGAAGTGGAAGCCATTGACGAGGGCACCCTTGGCAAGATTCTCGTCCCCGCAGGCACCCAAGCCGTCACCGTCGGGACGCCGATTGCCCTGATTCTGGTGGACGGGGAAGACGCCGGCGCGCTGGAGGCCATCCCCGCCGCCGTGCCCGTCGCCCCAACCCCCGCGCCAGCACAACCCACAGCGAAAGAACCGGCCCCGGCCGCCGCCCCTGCCGCACCCGCTGCCAAAGAGATACCGCCCGAAGATGCGCCGGCAACACAAGAGCCTCAGATGTCGCCAGCACCCCCCTCGCCGCCCTCGGCCGCACCGAGGACTCCCGCCCCAAAGACTCCCGACTCACTTGGCAAGCGTATCCCCTCCAGCCCCGTCGCCCGCCACCTCGCGCGGCAAGCGGGCCTGGATCTGGCCACCGTGGTCGGGACCGGCCCCGGTGGGCGGATCATCAAGGCGGACATCGAGCGTATCACCTCGGGTGACCCTTCGGCCCCTCGCCTTACCCTCGGCACCTTGACCGCTGGCCCGCCCGCTACAGAGCAGCCATCGATCAGCGCGCAAGCCCACGCCGATGCCTACGGTATGATCTACAGCGCCGAGCCGCTCTCTTCCGTGCGGCGTACCATCGCGCGCCGCCTGAGCGAATCAAAGGCCACCATCCCGCACTTTACCGTCACCGTGGATTGCCACCTGGATGCCCTGCTGGAAGGCCGTAAGGCCCTCAACGACGCGCTGGAGGACGGTAAACTTTCGGTCAACGACATCGTCATCAAGGCCGCCGCCGATGTCATGGCGCACTACCGGCAGGCCAATGCGGCCTGGGGCGGGGATGCTATCTTGCAGTTCGAACAGGTCAACGTCGCTGTCGCTGTGGCCGCACCAGGGGGGTTGATTACCCCGGTGATTGCCGATGCCGATAAAAAAGGCCTGGCGCAAATCTCGCAAGAGATGAAGGCGCTGATCGAGCTGGCGAAAAACGGCCAACTTACCCCCGCACAATACGAAACCGGCACCTTTTCTATCAGCAACCTGGGGATGTTTGGTGTGCGCGATTTTACCGCGATCATTAACCCGCCCCAATCATGCATCCTGGCTGTCGGTGCGGGCGAAAAACGCCCGGTGGTGGCCGAAGATGGCAGCGTGGCTGTAGGAACGGTCATGACCTGCACGTTGTGCGCCGATCACCGCGTCATCGACGGTGCCCTTGCCGCCCAATGGCTCGCTGCCTTCAAAAAGCGCATTCAAACGCCCCTGCTTCTTGCTTTATAGAAAAATATAAAAAATAATTATTATATAAAAAGGACTCTTTACTATGGCTCAGTTTGGTATCGGCCAGGCCGTCCCACGCACCGAAGATCCCACCTTGGTCACCGGTCGCGGGCAATATACGGACGATCTTTTCTTCCCCGATCAGTCCTACGCCTATTTCCTGCGCTCGCCGCACGCCCATGCGCGCATCACAGCCCAAGATACCACGAAAGCGCGCGCAATGGACGGCGTAATCGCCGTCTTGACCGCTAAGGACCTAAAGGATTTGGGCACCCTACCCTGTCGCGGGCAGGTCACCAACCGTGACGGCAGTAAGCAAAAAACCGTGCCGCGCACGATCCTCGCGGGCGATATCGTCCGTTATGTCGGCGATCCGGTGGCGCTGGTGGTTGCGCAAACGCCGCACCTGGCGCGCGACGGGGCCGAGGCGATCGAGACGGAGTACGAGCCGCTGGATGCCGTCGTGCAAACCGGTAAGGCTCTCGGTGCGCACCAAAAGGTCTGGGATACCTTGACCGAGAACACCTATTTTGATTGGGCAACCGGCGATGAGGCGGCCACCGACCAAGCCTTTGCCAAGGCTGCCCACACCGTGCGGGTGGATTTGGTTAACAACCGCCTGAGTGCCAATCCTATGGAAACGCGGGCTTGCATCGCCACCTTTGCGCCTGACGGCACGCCGATTTTCTATGTCGGCAGCCAGGGGGTGCACCTCATGCAGGACCTCCTGATGGATATTTTGCGGCTGGATAAACTCACCGTCCGCACCGGAGATGTTGGCGGTGGCTTTGGTATGAAAATGTTTATCTATCCCGAATACGTCGCTTGTTTGTTTGCGGCCCGTAAACTCGGGCGCACCGTACGCTGGATGGCGGATCGCAATGAAAGTTTCCTTAGCGATAACCACAGCCGCGATCACCTCACCACCATCGAGCTCGCATTGGACGAGCAGGGCCATTTTCTTGGCCTACGCGCCGATACGATTGCCAACCTCGGCGCCTATCTTTCTTTGTTCTCGCCCTTTGTGGCCACCTGGGGCAATAATATGCTCTCCGGGCTTTACAACATCAACGCCATCTATGCCCGGGTGCGCGGCGTGGCCACCCACACCCAGCCGATCGACGCCTATCGTGGTGCGGGCCGGCCCGAGGCCGCCTATGCCATCGAGCGGGTGGTCGATGCCGCTGCACGACAACTTAACATCACCCCTGATGCGCTGCGGCGGCGGAATTTTATTAAGAACTTTCCGAAAAAAACCGCCACCGGCCTGACCTATGATAGCGGTTCCTTTGCCGCCCATATGGAGACGGCCATGACACAAGCCCGGTGGGATAGCTTTACTCAGCGACGCGCCGCCGCCGCCCTCAAAGGCAAACGCCGCGGCATTGCCATGGCAACCTACATAGAAGCCTGCGCCGCCGGTGATCCAGAAACCGCCGAGGTGACGCTGGATGACGCACATCACGCCACCATCAAAATCGGCACCCAAAATAACGGCCAGGGCCACGCCACCGCCTATGCCCAAATGGTTGCCGAACACCTCCCCATCGAGCTAGGCAACATCACCCTCATTCAAGGGGATACCGATCTGGTCAAAACCGGCGGCGGCACCGGCGGCTCGCGTTCCTTGCCAGTCGGCGGCGTCTGTGTGAAGCGCGCCAGCCTGAAGATTCAAGACAAGATGCGCGCCCTCGCCGGTGAGATGCTGGAGGCCGATGTGACCGACATCGCCTATGAGGACGGGCAATTCACCGTCCTGGGCACCGACCGCGCCGTCGCCTTTGCTGATGTGGTCCGCAAAGCGCAACAAGGCGGCACACGGCTCAATGCCGAGGATACCTTCAAGCCACCTCATGCCACCTTTCCCAACGGCACCCACATCTGTGAGGTCGAGATCGATCCCGACACCGGTGCCTTGTCCATCAAGGGCTATACCGTCGTCGATGACTTTGGTCGGGTGCTCAATCCGCTCTTACTCGCCGGGCAAGTCCATGGCGGCGTTGGCCAGGGGATTGGTCAGGCCTTGTGCGAGGAGGTGCGCTATGATGTCGACAGCGGCCAACTTCTCACCGGTTCGTTTATGGATTACGCCATGCCGCGCGCGTCCGACCTTCCGTTAATCACCTTTGATTATCAGGAAGATACGCCGTGCCAAACAAACCCGATGGGCGTCAAGGGTGCGGGCGAGGCGGGCGCGATTGGTGCGCCGCCGGCCCTCATCAACGCGATCATCGATGCGCTCGCGCAAGACGGGGTCACCCATATCGATATGCCGACCACCCCGCAACGCATCTGGCGGGCCATTCATGCGTCCGGTGATTAACTAAAAATATCTATAAAAGTATAGAAAAAACTTACCTATCAAAAAACCAGAGGAGAGCGATGATGAAACAAGGATTTATGCAAGGAAAACGCGGCCTGATTATGGGCGTGGCTAACAAAAACTCGATCGCCTGGGGGATCGCACAAAGCTGTATGGATCAAGGGGCCTCTCTCGTCTTCACCTATCAAAACGATCACCTCAAGAGTCGGGTCATTGCCCTGTGCGAGCAACACAATGCTGCCGGTATTTTGGGCTGTGATGTCGGCAGTGATGAGGACCTGGATCGCACCTTCACGCAGACCGTTGATATTCTCGGCGGCTTGGACTTTGTGCTCCATGCCATTGCCTTTTCTGATAAAAACCAGCTGCGCGGAGCGTACGTTGATACCACCCGCGATAACTTTTCGCTCACCATGGATGTCTCGTGCTATAGCTTCACTGCGGTGGCCAAACGAGCACAAAGCGTCATGGGAGCCGGCGGCGCGCTTCTTACCCTGACGTATCTGGGTGCGGAGCGGTATATTCCCAACTACAACGTCATGGGCGTGGCTAAGGCCGCCCTGGAGGCCAGCGTGCGCTATCTTGCCGCTGATCTTGGCCCGCAAGGCATTCGCGTCAACGCCCTCTCGGCGGGTACGGTCATGACGCGTGCGGCGCGCGGGATTGGCGGCTTTGAAAAACTCTTGCGCTATAACGAGATCAACAGCGCTATGGGGAGTAACGTCCTACTTGACCAGGTCGGCAATGCCGGCGCGTACCTGCTTAGTGATCTTTCCGGCGGCGTGACGGGCGAAGTCCATCACGTGGACTGCGGCTATCACGCCATGGGCATGCCGTCGGTGCAACGGGCGCGAGAAAATGCTCAATGGTTCAGCACGGTCGATGAGCTAGACGACTAAAGGGGTTACGCGCTCGGTACTTCGTCAAGAGTGACGAGCTCTTCTGCGAGGGTCGGGTGCACTGCGACGGTGTCATCAAAGTCGGGTTTTCTCGCCTCTAACTGAATGGCGGTGGCGGCCAACTGGATAATTTCCGGCGCGTCAGGGCCGACCACATGGACGCCCAAGATTCGTTCATTAGCCCCGTTCACCACGAGCTTAACCAGCGCACGGGTTTCTTTTTCTATAAAGCCGGTCTTCATGGGCTTGATGATACTTTTATAGACCTTGACGGGAACGTTATCGAGTTTTTGTGCCTGCTGTTCGCTCAAACCCACAGTGCCGACCGGCGGGTTGGTAAACACCGCTGAGGCGATGGCCTCGGGCTTAAAGGGGCGGGTCGAGCCGCTGAACAGACGCTTGGCAAGAGCCTGACCTTGCTCGATGGCCACCGGGGTGAGATTCATATAGTTGGTCACATCGCCAATGGCATAGACCCCAGGGGCGCTGGTGGCGGCAAGATCATCGACTTCGATGGCACCATCTTTACAAATGATGCCCGCTTTTTCCAGCTTAAGACCGGCAATCAACGGCACCCGGCCCACGGCGAACAAAACACAATCAGAAGGGATTTTCTTGCCGTCCCCCAATTCCACCGCGCCGGGATAAATCGCGGTAGGGGTCGTGTTGAAATAAATATCGATCCCTTGTTCGCGCATTTCCTTGGCAAGGTGGATGCGTATATCATCATCAAAGCCGCGCAAAAAGAGATCACCGCGATACAATAAAGTGACATCCACACCGAAGCTACGAAAGATGCACGCGAACTCCACGGCGATATAACCGCCGCCGACGATCACCAACTCTCGGGGCAACTGGGGAAGAGCAAACATATCCGAGGAGACACAGCCAAAAGCACTGGCGCCAGAAACGTCAGGAATAAAAGGGGTGCTACCGGTGGCGATCAGGATATGCTCGGCGCGAAAAATCTGATCACCGACCGCCAGGGTTTTCGTACCGGTGAAGCTGGCTTGGCCGGTCACGATTTCTACCCCAGCATTCTCCAGCGTTTTTTGATAGCTGGTGCGCAACCGTTGCAAGTAGGCATCTTTACGAGCGATAAAATCGCGCCATTCAAAGTCCCCGGCGCTGACCTGTTGCCAACCATAGGCGCGGGCATAGTCAATCTCTTGCGCGCCCTGGGCGGCATAGACCATGAGTTTTTTGGGCACACACCCGACATTCACGCAAGTCCCGCCTAAGTGAGCGTATTCGGCTAAAACGACGTCTGCACCGAGTTCCGCAGCGATTCGCGCGGCGCGCACGCCGCCCGAGCCGCCACCGATGACGAAAAAATCAACCTCGCGGATACTCATAGATCAAAACTCATCAAAATAGACTCGAAAGATATGCTCATATCTCTATACGCTTATTATATACACGCTTATGACTGCGCATAGGGTTAACCCGTTATCCTTCACTCGATTGACTCAAATCAACGATCATGGTGTTATCTTTTTCTATACCGATAGGCACCCGACCCAAGACCTTGGCCGCGCGATAACTGGTGCCTGAGCCTAAAAAGGGATCGAGTACCACATCGCCCGGATCGGTAAACAGCTCGATAAAAAAGGTTGGCAACCACTGCGGAAACGCCGCGCTGTGGCCCGTGTTGTGGGTGATCGGCGCGCGGTGCAGGACGTTGGAGGGGTAGACCATTTGCTTGCCCTGCCAGTTGGCGATGCGCCGCCCGACCTTAGAGCGAGTCGCCGATTCCTGCCGCGCCTTATCATTATCGCTCATGTTAGTAAGGCGTTTTTCGGTCCAATTACCGATCGGCACCTTGACCGCATCTTGATTCATTTTGATCTCTTTGCTTTTGGAAAAATGGAGCAATCGCTCCCATGAATCGCGAAAGCGGTACTTCCATTTGCCTGGCGCGGCGGTGGTTTTATGCCAGATATACTCTTCCACCCAGCGAAAACCCACATCTTTTTTCAGGGCCAAAATCAACTCCAGCACATAGGTATGACGCTCGCCCTCGTGTGCGCGCTCTTTGATGTTGAGCACAAACGAGCCGGTCGGCCTTAGGATTCGCCGCATTTCGCGTGCGCGGATGCAAAACCACGCCACGTAGTCTTGGAGGGCAATCCCGCCATAGGTATGGGCGCGTGCATCCGCATAGGGCGGCGAGGTGATAATCAGATCGACGCTGTCATCATCGAACGTCCGCATGACCTCCAGGCAATCACCGATATAGACCCCTTTGCACTCGTTTTCTATACCCGCTTTTTTAAGGGAAATGCTCCTCTCAGGAGAATCATGATGTCGTAAAAGCGCGTTGGTAGGCATGGGTCTGTTGTTTGTGATGTGTCTATAAAACGAAACGCGCGATTAAGAAACCGGTTCGATCTTCGCAGGTTTGCGTTCAGCCTTTTTCAGACTCACCTGCAGCTGTTCTTCTTGATCGTCTTTTTCGGTTTTTCCGGCTTTTTGGCCTTGCCCGGCGGGCTCGGTGTCGATGTGCACGACCCCGCCGGTGCCCCCGGCGGCATCGAGCAACAACCGCGCGAGGGGCTTTTTAACGTGCTGATCGATGGTACGCGCCAACGGGCGGGCACCCATGGTGCGACTATAGCCGCGCTGGGCTAGCCAAAAACGCGCGGCATCGGTGGCGGTAATCAACAGCCCGCGCGCCGCCACTTGGGTCTCTAGCTCGGCGAGAAACTTATCGACGATCAATTGCACGATGGGCGAGGTCAGATGCGCAAAGGGCAAAATGGCATCCAGCCGGTTGCGAAACTCTGGCGTGAAAAAACGCTTAAGGGCCGCTTGATCGGGTCCAGATTGATCGTCGGTTGCGCCAAAGCCGATAGGCTGACGTTCTAAATCAGCGGCGCCGGCGTTGGTGGTCATAATCAGGACCGTGTTGCGGAAACTCACCGTCCGGCCATTGCGGTCAGTCAGCATGCCATAGTCCATGACCTGCAAGAGCACGTTATATAAGTCCGGGTGCATCTTCTCGATCTCATCGAGCAAGACGACACTGTGGGGGTCTTTGTGCACGGCATCGGTCAAGAGGCCCCCTTGCTCGAAACCGACATAGCCAGGCGGGGCACCGAGCAGGCGCGAGACCGCATGCTTTTCCATGTATTCCGACATATCAAAGCGAATCAACTTCACCCCCAGGCACTCGGCTAACTGCTTGGCAACTTCGGTCTTGCCCACGCCGGTGGGGCCGGAAAACAGGTACGCGCCAATGGTCTTGTCCTGGGCGCGCAGGCCAAAGCGAGAGATCATGATCGTATCCACCAGGGTGTCGATCACCTCGTCCTGGCCGAAGATGCGGGTCTTTAAGGTGGCCGGCAGACTGCGCAGAATATCCCGCTCGTCCCGGCCCATGCGCTTTTTCGGCAGGCGGGTCATCCGTGCCACGGTGGCCTCGATATCTCGCACGGTCAAAATGCGCCGCGGCGCGCGCGAAGCCCGATGGTGGGCCCCGGCCTCATCCATCACGTCGATGGCCTTATCAGGCAAACGCCGTTCGTTCATGTGGCGGGCGGAGAGTTCGACCGCGCAACGCAAGGCCTCCTCACTGAAGCGCACATCGTGATATTGCTCGTAGCGATCCTTCAGCCCGCGCAGAATCTTGACGGCGGTGGCTTGGCTCGGCTCGGTAATGTCGATCTTTTGAAACCGCCGCACAAGGGCGCGGTCCTTCTCGAACTGGCTGCGGTACTCGCTGTAGGTGGTGGAGCCAATACAGCGAATTCGCCCGGTGCTCAAGCACGGCTTGAGCAGATTAGAGGCATCGAGCGCACCGCTGGAGGTCGCGCCTGCACCGACGATCGTGTGGATTTCATCGATGAAGAGAATCGCGCCCTTGCGCCGCTCTAATTCGTCCACGACGCCCTTGAGGCGTTCTTCGAAGTCACCGCGATAGCGTGTGCCAGCCACCAACGCCCCCATGTCCAGCGCATAGATGCGCACGTCTTGAAGCAGCATCGGCACCTTTTGGGCAAAGATTTTTTGCGCGAAGCCTTCCACAATGGCCGTCTTGCCAACGCCGGAATCGCCAACCAAAAGGGGGTTGTTTTTGCCCCGGCGACACAGCACCTGCACCATGCGGTCGAATTCTTGTTCCCGACCAACCACGGGATCGATCTTGCCTTGTTTGGCGCGCGCGACCAGATCGATGCAGTACTGATCGAGCGGCGTCGGGCGCTCGCGCACGGGCGCGGCGGACGGACGGACGGACTCTTGGGACGGGGGCAAGGCTTTGGGGGTGCCATGGGATAGATAGTTCACCACGTCAAGACGGGTGAGATTATGCTCGTGCAGGAAGTAAACTGCATGGCTTTCCCGTTCACTGAACAGCGCGACGAGAACGCTGGAGCCGGTGACTTCCTCTTGCCCGCTGGAGCGCACGTGGATCGCCGCGCGTTGGATGACCCGCTGGAAACCAGCGGTGGGCTCGGCCTCGCCGCCGCCGCGGCGTACCAGCGAGCTCAAATCTTGCGCCAAATAGTGCCCCAGTTCGGTGCGCAGTTGGCTGTGGTCTATCCTGCAACCACGCAACACCGCCTGGCTGTCAACGTCATCGAGTAGCGCCATGAGCAGGTGCTCGAGAGTCGCGAACTCGTGGCCGTGCTGGTTGGCGATTCGCATCGCACTTTGCAGCGTTTGTTCTAAGTTTCGCGATAGCATGACCAACCCTTCGTGACAGGCAAAGTAAGAACACCCAAGGCGAGGTGTCTTGGGGTACGCCCCTCGGCCTCACCGAACGCAACAGACGCGCCTTAGGCCGGACGCATCACACACTTGAGCGGGTGCTCGTGGTGCCGGGCGTGGGCGATGACCTGGGCGGTCTTGGTTTCCGCGACCTCGAAGGTGAACACCCCGCATGACGCCCAACCATCATAGTGAACTGCGAGCATTGTTTCCACAGCCCGCTCATGGTTCATACCGAAAAACTTTTCCAAAACCTCGACGACAAAGTCCATCGGGGTGAAATCATCGTTCAAGAGCACCACCTCGTACATCGGTGGGCGGCGGGTCTTGGTGCGGGTTAGGCTGAGCGTTTTTTCGTCCGACATAGCCTTTTTGGTGTATCACATCGGGCGGACGAATCGCCACAAGATCGATTCCTTAAGGCCCGCCACCCCAAGGTCATTCCCAAAAACCAATCGCCCCTTTTCGGCGCTCCTGACAAAGGAAACGCGAAAAGGGGCGTGAAAAGGGGCTGAAACGATATCTCAGAAGACTTTAGGCGACTTTAATATCGACCGTGCGGCGGGTTTTTTGATCTTCCACCTTGGGGATTTTGATCTCCAGCACGCCATGGGTAAAACGGGCATTGATCTCGCCAACGTTGGCATCAGCAGGCAGGTGGAAAATCCGGCTGGCTTTACCGTAGGCCCGCTCACGACGGTGCACCGTCCGCACCGCCTTGTCATCATCCGCAGAGTCCTGGGTGATATTTTGCCGCTCAGCGGTGATCGTTAACGCCTGATCGTCCAGATCGACCGTGACCTGGTTGGGATCAACCCCAGGCAGGTCGGCGATGAGCAAGTAAGCGTCCTTTTCTTCGCGCACGTCCACCTGGATGGAAAACCCCTCAAGCGGGAGTCCGCTGGAAGCAAACACATCATCGCCAAACAGGTCATCAAGCAAGCTGACCACCGACGACGGACGACGGGTAAAAGATGGATAACGACGGATGAAGGGCTGAATGACCGCAGGTCGCAAGGCAAGATTTGTCATTGTGTTAACTCCTTTCTTAGAAAATCGGTTTTATATCGATGGGTCTTACGCTGTCTTCGTGAGACCTCTTCGTGAGACCTTCGTGGATTGGGCGGGGGCGACCCCTACTTGGTGTGGTTCCACGATGTGGCACCACGGGGGCTGCCTCGTAGGGATCGCCAACCCTATAGCTTCAGATGGGTCCGAATTATGGAAAATCAAGCCCCTAAAACCAAGGAATCAAGAAAAAATACAAAACCAAAAGAATTGCCAAAAGAATTGACGATCATGATCGTGCGCGCCATCAGCCACGATCTGGCGGGCCCTTTGGGAGCGATTCGGAACGGGCTTGAGCTGCTGGATGCCGATCTTCGCGCACCGGGAGACGATACGGACGGCAATACAGCCCATGATATGATCGACCTTATGGGCCAGGCGATAGAACGAGCCACCGCCCAGCTGGCCTTTGTCCGCCTGGCCTATACTGCCACCGCCCCGGTAACCGCTAAGACGTTGCGCTCGGTGATCGATGATTATGTTCATCACCTACCGATCACGATCACCTTACCAGCGACGCTTTCTGGCGGCGAGGACAACGATATCCCGGCTCAGCGGGCGTGCGGGCTGCTTATCGCGCTCAAGATTCTTGCCCGCCGCTTACCCCGTGGCGGAAAGGTGACACTTATCGATGAGGGGTATCATTTTCTATACACCCTGACAGGAAACACGATCGAGGGGGGCGGTGATCGTGCGCAGCCAGACTTCCTATGGCTTGCTCAGATGGGCGGCACCTTGATAGATACTCACCAAACCATCGATCCGCCGATAAAAAAAATTACGGGGCGTTTTCATTTATCGGATTGATGAATCCTTCATCGATTTTTTTACACTTCTTTTCTATCTTTTTTTCACCAGTTGTTGATCGATCATCCTTTAATGATCCTCGGTGGTTGTCGCCGCACGCCCCTTTGATAGCCATTGCTCGAATCCGCCGCGGCACGCTAGGATGGCGATTATGGCCGATATTGTGGATTACCTTTCGACCCGCGATGGGGATGAGCATCAGACCTTTGCGCACCTGCTCACCCACGCTCTGGCACGCAACGGCGGGTTGTACGTGCCTGCCGCTTGGCCTTCCTTTGCGCCCACGGTCTTTGCGCGCTGGGTGGACGCGCCCTACCAGGCCGTGGCCACCGAGGTCCTGCGTCCTTTCATCGGCGATGCCTTCACCGGCGCGCGCCTTGCCGCCTTGATCGAGGAAAGCTATCGATCCTTTCGCCACCTCGCCCCTTTAGATCAGATCGACGATCACACCTGGCTACTGGATTTAACCGGCGGGCCGACTCTCGCCTTTAAGGATTATCCGCTACAGGTGCTCGCGCCGATGACCCAGGCTGCACTGGCCGGACGACCCGCCACGATCCTGACGGCAACCTCAGGCGACACCGGCGCAGCGGCGGTGGCGGCCTTCGCGGACCGGCCCGGCATTCGCGTCATCGTCTTGTTTCCCGATAACCGCATTGCCGAGATTCAGCGACTGCAGATGACCACCACAGGCGCGGCCAACGTCCAGGTTTGCGCGGTGGATGGCACCTTCGATGACTGCCAGGCGTTGGTCAAAGGGTTGTTTGCCGAACAAGACACCGCGCGGCGCGCCAATCTCATGGCGGTGAACTCGATCAATTTTGCCCGCATCGCCATTCAAACGGTGTACTATGCCGTCGCGGCCGTCAAAATCTATCAAAAGACCGGCACGCCGCCGGCCTTTATCGTGCCCACCGGCAACTTTGGCAACATCTATGCGGGCTATGGCGCACGATTGATGGGACTACCCATTGGCCCGCTGGTGATCGCCAATAACCGTAACGATGCGATCACCCGTTTTCTATCTTCTGGCGCATTGGTCTCGCGCCCGGTGGTGGCCACCACCAGCCCGGCCATGGACATTCAGATTCCCAGCAATTTTGAGCGCTACCTGTTCGATCTTCTCGGCCACGGTCGGCTTAAGGCGTTTCTGGCCGATCCCACCACGCCGATCGACGCAAGCGCCTTGGCCGCCGCGCAAGAACACTTTTCCGCCCATGCCGTAGATGATGCACAAGCCAGCCAAGCCCTTGCCGCACTGGCCCAAAAGACCGGCCATATGGTCTGTCCGCACACGGCAACCGCCCTGGTGGCGGCAACGAAGGCCGCCGCGCAAAATCCGGCCTTTCGCACCACCCCGCGCATCATAATCGCTACCGCCCATCCGGCCAAGTTTCCCGATACGGTCCAGGCGGCCACGGCCCAGGCGCCGAGTTTCCCCAAGGGCGTGCCCACTCCCGATCCCGCCAAAGAGCGAGTCACGTCCCTGCCGGCAAGCCTGGACGCCCTGCGCGCAATGCTTTAGGTTGTGGCCTGAGTGAAAACGCCCGTTGTAAGGCACGTCCCACTACACGACCCACTACACGACCCACCAGGAGATCACGGAGATCATGGAGACCATGATGACACCCACCTGCCGTCACCTTAGTAACGGCCTGACCGTTTTGTGCTACCCCAACCCGGCGGTGGAAACCGTCGCTTTAGGGCTCTGGACCGGGGTCGGGGCGCGGCAAGAAACCGCCGAGCATCAAGGGGTCGCCCACTTTTTAGAGCACATGCTGTTTAAGGGCACCAAGACCCGCAGTGCCCGCGACATCGCCCATCAAATCGAGGCCGTCGGCGGGCACCTGAATGCCTACACCGGGCGCGAGGTGACCGGCTATTACGCCCGAGTCTTAGGCGATGATGCGCCCTTAGCGTTGGATATTCTTAGCGACATGGTGCAACACGCCGCCTTGGCGCCCGATGAGTTTGAACGCGAACGCGAGGTCATCCTGCAGGAAATCGCCCAAGCCATGGACATGCCCGACGATGTGGTGTTCGATCATATGCAAGCCGCCGCCTTCGCCGATCAAAGCTTGGGGCGGCCGATCTTAGGCACCCGCGAGACGGTCGGCGCGATGACGCCCAAGGCCGTGCGTCATTTTCTTACCGCCCATTATCGCGGCGAGCACATGATTCTCGCCGCCAGCGGCGCCATCGATGCAGAACGCCTGACCGCGCTGGCCGAGCAAACCCTGGCAAGCCTGCCGGGCAATCCCCCCCGCGCCACTCCCTCACGCCCCAACACAAAAAAACCCGCCCCTGCTTCCTCCCTCCCTCCCTCTTCTCTCCCTCCCTCGGCAAGGCTACCGATCATCCCGTCCAGCCCGGCAGCCCGCTGGATCGGCGGTGAAAAGCGGGAAAAGCGCCCCATAGAACAGCTTCACCTGGTCATGAGTTTCGCCGGCGTGTCGGCCACCTCGGCGGACTACTATGGGGCGGTGGTGATGGCGATCATCCTGGGCGGCGGCATGTCCTCCCGGTTGTTTCAAGAGGTGCGCGAAAAGCGCGGCCTGGCTTACAGCATCGGCGCACACTACTCAGGCTGGAGCGATGCGGGGATGATGACCGTCCACACCTCCACCCAGGCCGGGCACGTCAATGAGATGATCGCTGTGCTGTGCGATGAAATCGCGGCCCTGGCGAGCACGGTGCGCCATGATGAACTTGCCGCGGCGAAAAACCAATGCAAAGCGAGCCTGCTGATGGCCCTGGAGTCCACCTTGGGCCAGTGCGAGCACATGACCCGTAGCCTCTTTCGCTTTGGCGAGATCATCCCGCCTGCCACCATCGCCAAGCGCATCGATACCGTGAGCGTTGCCGACGTACAGCGCCTAGCCGCCGAGATTACCCGGCACCCGCCTGCGCTCGCCGCCGTCGGCCCCACCGATTCGCTCGAGTCCTACAGCGCCGTTTGCGCCCGTCTGAATTAGCCCCGCCCCTCTTTTCTACGTTCTTACTTAGGAGCCCTGTTATGGAACAACGTCGCCTTGGCACAACGGATCTTTTTGTCAGCAGCATCTGTCTGGGATCGATGCTGTGGGGCTCGCGCAATACACCGCAAGAGGCTTTCGAGCAGTTGGATTATGCCGTGGCGAGCGGCGTGAACTTCATCGACACGGCAGAGATGTACGCCGTGCCGCCCCAACAAGAGACCTATGGCCGCAGTGAGGAGATCATCGGCGACTGGCTGGCCGCCCGTAAAAACCGCGAGCAAGTCATCATCGCCAGTAAAGTCGTGGGCCCCAGCGCACATTTTCCTTACATTCGTGATGGTGCCGCACGACTGGATGAGGCCAACATCACCGCGGCGGTCGATGCCAGCCTGCGCCGCCTGAAGACCGATATCATCGACCTCTATCAACTGCACTGGCCCCATCGCCAGGTGAACAGTTTTGGCCAGCTTAACTATCGCCACGATCCCGGCGAGGACTATCTCGATCCGCAAGAAACCTTGGCGGCCCTTAACAAGGTCATCCAAGCAGGCAAAGTGCGCCACATCGGCCTGTCTAACGAGACACCGTGGGGAGTCATGCGCTTTTTATCGAGCGCACCGCCGCGTATCGTGTCGATTCAAAACCCCTATAACCTGCTTAACCGCTCGTTTGAGGTTGGCCTTGCAGAGTGCGCGATTCGCGAGTCCTGCGGGTTGCTGGCCTACGCGCCGCTGGCCGCCGGCACCCTCAGCGGTCAGTACCTGGACGGGTCCGTGCCGGCCCTCTCACGCCGGGAACTCCATGGTGAGCCCGGGCGGTACGCCAACCCTCAAGCTGATGCGGCAACCGCGGCCTATGTCGCGCTGGCCCGCGAGCACGGCCTGGAGCCCTGCCAGATGGCGCTCGCCTTTGTTTTAGCGCAGCCCTTTGTGACCTCAGCGATTATCGGCGCCTCGCGCATGACCCAGCTTAAAAGCGATCTGGCGGTCGCGGGCATGACCTTAAGCCCCGAGGTTCTCGCCGGCATCGAGGTCATTCGCGCCCAGTATCCAAACCCGGCCGCTTAGGCTGGTTTTTTGGCCAAAATATGAACGCAATCGCTTGCGGTCCTGGAGTGATCCTGGTATATCAGGACAACCTGGTTGCCTCCATGTGCGAAGGCCTTGGCGCGAGAGCCTTGCCCCGAAAGCCTTGCCCCGAGAGCCTTGCCCCGCGGTGGTCGCAACTTTTTTTCATCCCTAACGCCGGACGGCCCGCCGCGCCGCCACCCGTCGTTCGCTAGGCGGACGATCCTCATGATGGCCCTCACATGGCCATAACATGGCCATAACAAAGTATTCTGATGACCAAACGACTCGCAAGTAAGTACAAGATTGATCGCCGCCTCGGCGTCAACCTCTGGGGGCGAGATAAAAGCCCGATCAACCGGCGGGAGTACGGCCCCGGACAACACGGCCAGCGTCGCCGCAAGCCGACCGGCTATGCCGTGCAGCTGATCGCCAAGCAAAAACTCAAGGGCTACTACGGCAATATCGTCGAGCGGCAGTTTCGCCGCACCTACCAACAAGCCGTGCGCATGAAGGGTGACACCAGCGAGAATCTTATCGGCTTGTTAGAGCAGCGGCTGGATTGTCTGGTTTATCGCCTCAAGCTGGCACCCACGGTCTTTGCCGCGCGGCAGATCGTCAACCACGGTCACATCTGCGTCGGCGGCAAGCGACTGAACATCCCTTCTGCCCGGATTAAGCCTGGGGAGGTCATTTCGGTGGCGGAAAAATCCAAAAATCTCGCCGTCATTACCGAATCCACCCAATCCACCGAGCGTGATATTCCTCAATACATTACGGTCGTCAAAGACGGCCTGTCCGGGTCGTTGGTACGCATCCCGACGCTGGAGGAGATTCCCTACGGGACGATGATGGCACCCAACCTCGTCGTCGAGTACTATTCGCTCTCCTAGTTTTTTACAACGCCCCCCCTGGATAAGGGCGATGAGCCGCCAGGCGTTGGGCACGGCGCAGGTGATCGTGATGACTTGTAGTGTCTTGCTGGCAAGCCCGGCGATCACCGCCAAACCCATTGCCGATCCGCTGGAGCCTCTCAACCGCGTCATGCACGGTCTGAATGTCGGGCTGGAGTATGCCATCATCCGCCCGGTTGCCTGGGGATATGAGACGCTCGTTCCCAGAACTGCGCGGGTGGGGATTGGCAACGTGTTATCAAACTTGGCCACCCCGCTCTATAGCGTTAATTTCCTGTTGCAAGGCAAGGGTGCGGCGGCGGGCGATCAGGCGACGCGCTTTTTCATCAACAGCACCTTGGGTCTGGCCGGCATCTTTGATGTGGCAAACCATAACCGGCGCGGTATTCCCCGCCAGACCACCCGCTTTGGTGACACCTTGGCGGCTTGGGGAGCGGGTGAGGGAATCTATGTTGTATTGCCGTTTTTTGGTCCCTCGACCTCGCGTGACGCGGGCGGGTTGGTGGTGGATACTTTTATCGATCCGGTCGATCAGGTTCTCTGGCGTAACATCGACAACTGGCGGGTGTATCGCCGCTGGGGCGTCCTTGTGCATGAGAGTCCCACCATACGGGATCGCATTGATGCGGCGCGAGAAACCGCTACGGGGGATGATTTTTATATCACCCTACGCTCGCTCTACACCCAACGACGGCGCGCCGAGCTCGGTGAGCATGACTTTGACGAGTTTGAGGATATTTTTGATTCGGACATGCTTGAGGATGAGGTGCCCGACGCGCGTTAGGTTTTTTTGCGCCGGAGCTTAAGAGAGCCGCTGATCCCACGCACGAGGGACAACAGTTCTTGCCGTTCGTTTGGGGCGATTCGCTCAAAATTATCGATCAAGCTGACGATTTCGGGGCTGAGGATAATCTGGCTATATGCGCGCGGGGACAACATTCCTCTCATCTGACCGAGATCATGGACGACTTTTTGTTTTTTGCGCTTACTCCCTTTAGAAGAGGAGGATCGATCGGATGTGGTGATCGGACGGGCCGCAAAAAACGCGCTAAAGGGGACCTTGAAAACCTGGGCAAAAAACCACAGGTCCCGAGCCCGGGGCCGCGTGAGGCCAGTTTCATAGCGCTGGATTTGTTGGGCATTCACCGCCGCCAGGTCCGCGAGTTCCGCTAAGGTCAAACTGGCTTGGTTGCGCAAACGACGAAGCTGCTGACCGACCCGGCGATCGATCGCATCGGCTTCGGGACCGTGGGAAGACTTGAACGGCAACGGCTTAGCCCGAGACGCTTTCGGGGACGATGGTGGGGATTTTTTGGTCGTCATAGGATCATCGAAAGGTTTTTGGTGAGCATAGCATAAGTCACGCTTGTGGCTATTTTTAAGCACGCCGCATCGTTAACTTACCCCGGCTTTCTCGCCACCGCCACAAAAAGTCCCACAATAAGTAGCCCGACCTGTACGCCCCAAGCGGTCATCCCGCTCGAACGCTGATACCAGGTCGGCGGCGCAGGGGCAGGAATGCGGGCGTCCAAAACCCCCGCCTGACCCAACGGGAGCGAGGCCACCACCCGCCCATAGGGGTCGATGACCGCACTGATCCCGGTGGTGGCGGCGCGTAACAGCGGCCAGCCTTGCTCGATCGCGCGCACCCGGGCGATGGCCAGATGCTGGGCGGGACCGGCAGAATTGCGAAACCAGCCATCGTTGGTCACGTTAATCAAGATTCCTGCGCTCCCTGCGGTGGGTTGAAATAGCGCGGGAAAAACCGACTCAAAACAAATGCTCATAAGCAAGCGCGGGATGCCCGCAAGAGTGATCTGCGCCGCCCCCTTGCCAGGGGCATAGTCCGCCAAACCCACCAGGTTAGACGGCAAAGGCAACCAGCGCCGCCCGGGCAGGTACTCGCCGAAGGGCACCAGGTGACGCTTGTCGTAAATCCCAACCGGCTCACCTGCCGGCGGCATGACCATCACACTGTTAAACAGCCGGCCCTGCGCATCTTGCCGGGAAAGCCCGATGATCGCCGCCAGGGCTGAGTGACCGGCAATCGCCTGGCGTAGCTGCGGCGTGGGCGTAGACGACAGGGCGGTTTCCGGCCAGATCAGCAGGTCCGGTTTTTGGGCGAACGAGGATGCTGGCGGTTGGGCCGAAAGATCAAAGGTGGTCCGCCAATCCTCGCGCTTTACCAGAGGACTGAGATTGGGCTGAACGATGCGCACACTCAGCGACTCAAACGCCGGAGCTGGCACCCGCCCGGCAAGGATAAGGGCGATGACCAGCGCGATGACCAGCGCGATGACCATCAGGGCCGGCCAGGTGCGCCGACCCGCCACGGCAAACCCCAGGCTTGCCCCAGCCAGCCAGGTGAGGGCCGATAATCCCTCCACCCCGATGACGGCGGCGTTTTGGATGACGCCGGGCGCGCCCACCCAGCCATAGCCTAAGGTATGCCAGGGAAAGGCCAGGATCGGCAGATAACTGCGGATCATTTCTATAAGCACGAAGGTGGCCACAAAGATGAGGACCGGCTGGCGTTTCGTATAGACAAAGACACGATAAGCGAGCCACCCGGCGAGGGCCCACAAGGCACTAAGGGCGAGGATCACGCTGCCACTGGCGGCGGCGATGACGATGATCCCATAGCCCCACCACGATAAAGAGATACCGATCCAATAAAGCCCGAGGGTAAAAAACCCCAAGCCAAAGGCCCCGGCACGGATTGCCGCATCGCGGGCGCGCGGCGCGTCCATAACAAGTAGATAGAAAAAGCTAATGCCAGGAAGGAGCATCCACCACCAATCATGCGGCGCAAAGGCCAGCCCCGTAAGGGCGCCCGCCACAAGGGCAAACCCGGTGATCAACCAACGATCAAACCCGGCACGGCCAAGACCGCCGCGCCAAAACCGGCGGATATCAAGGCTAACAACGCTCATGCCAAGCGCAAACGGCGCAGACGCTCATCTAAATGGCGCATGGTTTTTGCCCCATCGGCGCTGTCGTCCTTAAGCCAAACCCGCACAGTATCGGCATAGATAAACGCTAATAACACAAGCTGACAAGGGTTGGCCGGTTTTGAGCTAGGATGAATACCGTTTTTGTTTTCTATCTTTTGCTGCTGTGCTAAATCGCGTGGCGGCGTGAACGCAAGATCAGCCATCAATCGAACCGAGCCCTGCCAGGCAGGCAGAATATCGAGCAGTCCCGTGGGTGTCGTACCCCCCTCGCGCAATAGTCGCGCGATGCCGGCCCGATAATCTGCCAGCGCCTCCAACCGGCATAAAATAAGGTCAAACAGGCGATCATGGGGGCTTTGGTCGTCCTCCAGGGCAACGCTGTCCACCATGTCATGATCGATGCGGCGGGTAAAGGCGGTAAGCAGGGCCTGACGGGAGGGAAAAGCGGTGCGCACGGCGCGGATAGAAAACCCGGTTTTTTTAGCCAACCGACGAGTCGTGAGGCCTGCCCAGCCGTGTGAAGCAGCCAGCACCATGGCTAGATCGATGATCCGGTTTTTTTGCTTTTGATTCAAGATAGGGGAAGCGGCAGGCATTGGATCGTATCAAACCGGTTTGACGGTCAGCGCGTTCAGATCATAAGGCGTATCTTGATAGATATTATGAATCCAATTGGCAAAGATGACACTGGCCGATGAGCGCCAAATGTTATCGGGCAGCTGGTCATCTTGGGTGTAATAGGCGGCCGGTTTCACCACGGTAAAGTCTGGCCTACGGGCCGCCCGCTCGCAATCGCGGCGATACTCTTGATCCAAGGTCTCGGCGTCGTATTCCATATGATTAAAGATATAGACATGACCGGTTTTATCGATGAGCATACAAGGTCCCGCAACATCAGAGTCTACCACCAAACGAAGATCGGGATGCTTTTCTATAATTTGACGATCATTGCCGGTATAACGCGAGACCGGCACGACAAAGGTATCGCTAAGCCCGGCGGTTAGGCTGTTGGCCTTGAGCACCCGGTGACGATACAGGCCGACAATTTTGCCCTGGGGCAGAGTGTATTTATCGATACCATAGCGATGATAGAGCGCGGCTTGTGCGCCCCAGCAGACCGATAGGGTGGTAAAGACGTTGGTTTGCGCCCAGGTAAAAATCTCACACAGCTCATCCCAGTACTCCACGTCTTCAAAGGGCATTTTCTCGACAGGGGCGCCGGTGATAATCAACCCATCAAAACGCTCCCCACGCACGTGCTCAAAGCGGCGATAGAAATCACGCAAGTGATGGGCGGCGGTGTTTTTCGGCTCGTAGCTACCGGTGGCCACTAAGGTCAGCTCGACCTGCAAAGGCGTTGCGCCCAAAAGCCGAGAAAACTGGGTTTCCGTGGCGATTTTGGTCGGCATGAGGTTCAAAAGCGCAATACGCAAAGGGCGAATATCTTGCTGCCGGGCGTTGGTTTCTCTAATCAGGCGCACCCCCTCGCTGTGCAAGACGGTGGCGGCAGGCAGGTTATCGGGGATTTTAATCGGCATATGACACCTGCGCGATAGCCTCTTCGATCATATTTAAGAAGGCATTTTCTACATCACGAGGATCGTGATAGTTTTCTATTTTTGCAAGTTGATCGGTGGTTATGGTAATGCCGTATCGTTGCGCCAGATCATCATAGAGCTTATTTCTATAGTCAATGAGGCGCGGAAAAACCCAGCGATAGAAAAGATTGGGGTCCATGTCTTGTACGCCCCTTATGGTATGCTCCTGACAAAATTGATCGATCGATCGGGTCAGAAAATCTTTACCAAAATACATCGGCTTGGGCGCATTAAGTGCACGCTCGAGCAGGGCTTCTTGTACCTGGGGCCCGGCCTTGATATAGACCAACACGGTATGCTCGCTGATGATCGTGCTCACATCCTCTTGCCCATCGGGATTCCCCATAATCTCGCACAGGCTTCCCCCCGCGTCATTGATAAAACACGGATAGCCATAAATCTCTTGCGCGCGCTCGATAAAGGCCGGCACGTCGCGCATGGCTTTGATTTCTGCCTGGCGGAAGGAATCTTGCCGCTTAAAAAAGGCGTCCGCGCCCAGCCCGCCTTTGCGCTCATCCCCAAGTCGCCCCAGAAAATAGGACAACGCCGAGAGATCATCGAAACTCACATTCACCCCGAGGTGGATGGTATCCGCACGCAACAGCGGACCCAGCTCCGCATCCAAAAAAGCGCGCCGCTTTAAGAGATCGACCATCGGTTCGGTCAGATACTTGGTGCCAATACGATAATCGCCGGAAAAATGAAACCATGTCTCCCGCGGCAACCGACGCGCCAAACGAGTCTTACCCACGCCGGACATGCCCATCAAAGTGAGCCGGCAGGCTTTGCGGTCATAGACAACGCGGGCACGACGAGCCATTAGCTAACCGGCCTGATATCATCGCCGCGACCTTCCCGCGGCGGTGGCGACGGTGCTATAACCAAGACTGGTTGCGCTGCAATCATGTTTCATGCCCCTTCATCGTCGATACCATGTCCAAACCCGTTGCCGTCAATCGCCGCGCCTTTTTTGATTATCAGATCGAGCAGACCCTTCAGGTGGGCCTTGTGCTTGTGGGTAGCGAAGTGAAGTCCTTGCGGGAAAGCGGCGTGAGTCTCAAGCAAAGTTTTGTCGCCACGTCTAAGGGCGCGCTCTGGCTGCAAGGCGCACATATTGCCCCCTATAAACCGGCCCATCGATTTAATCACGAGCCGACCCGCCCGCGCAAGGTGCTCCTTAAGCGGCGGGAGATGCAGCGGTTGCAAGGATTGACCGCCCGGCGGGGCTATACCCTCGTGCCGCTTAGGCTGTTTTTTAACGCGCGCGGCTGGGCCAAGTTAGAAATCGGCCTGGGGCGAGGCAAGACTCAGGTGGACAAACGCGAGACGATCAAGCGGCGCGAATGGGATCGGGACCAACGCCGCTTGCTGAAAACCAGGTCTTAGCCAGACGGGCAGCATTCCGTCTATAGGGGTGCTTGTTGCCGATCTGGATGCGATCCCGAGTAAACGCCACGCGTGTCTTTTCTTACATCCCTCACCTCGTCATTCCCGCGTAGGCGGGAATCCATGGCACTGTCTTGGCAACAGGCGTGGTATTTACTCGGGACTGCGCGATGGTTACCACAAGCACAGATATGGACGGAATCAAACCCCTGTGGGGCTGCCTTCGCAGCAAGGCACGGCCTTGACTGGTTGTTCATCATGCTTTTGTGCTCGTTCAGTCCGCCGTGCGGGTCTTTGCATGCACCGTGCTGGAATAACCACCACCGCGCGCAGGAATGATAAAAAGGGAAACTAATAATAACTTTTAGTTGTATAATAAATATAAATAACAATAAAAATAAGATATCTCATCTCTCATCCCTCGCCGCCCGCCCCTGTTTTGCCTTATGACCCCAAGAACGCTCCTCGATCGCGATGTGCTGCTCCGAGTGATCGACGCGCCCGCCTTTCGTCGGACGGTGCTGACGATCATCATCATCAATGCGGTGATCTTGGGCATGACCACCTCTGCCACCTTGATGGCGATGATGGGACCCGCGCTGAGGCTTTTGGATCAGGTGATCCTAGCGCTGTTCGTGATCGAAATGGCGCTCAAGGTTTTTGCCCTACGGCTGAGGTTTTTACGCCGAGGGTGGAACGTTTTTGACTTTCTGGTGATCGCCATTTCGCTCACCCCAGGGCTAGAGAACTTCTCTCTCTTGCGCGCTTTAAGGGTGTTGCGGGTGTTGCGACTGATTTCTGTGGTGCCGAAAATGCGCCTGGTGGTGAGTACCTTGCTCAACGCCCTGCCAGGGATGGGCTCGGTGATCGCGGTGCTGGGGCTGATTTATTACATTGCGGCGGTAATGGCGACCCATCTCTATGGCGCGGCGTTTCCCCAATGGTTTGGTCATATCGGTCGGTCGCTCTATTCGCTGTTTCAAATCATGACGCTGGAGAGCTGGTCGATGGGCATTGTCCGCCCGGTCATGGCACAGTTTCCCTATGCGTGGGTGTTTTTCGTGCCGTTTATTATGGTGACGTCTTTTGCGGTGTTGAACATTTTTATCGCCCTGATCGTCAGCGCGATGCAAGCCATCGACTCTCAAAACACCGCAAACAACGCTGCTAAAACTGAACCAGCCACCCTCGCCGAACCTGCGAGGGCCTCCCATAAACAGCCCGCACAGGAGTCCCCGCCCCTAGCCTAACGCGCCTTTGCTTTATCGTGAGGGCGGCGGGCGGCGGCGCGGCTTGAGCAAAGGGGAGGGTTTTCTCGTTGCGGCCTTGTGGGTACGGCGGCGGTGAGAGGCCTCACCGAAGGCACTGGCAATCACGCTGGTGATAAGGGCGATCAGGGCGATACCGGCAATGGCGGTCATCCCGGCGATGATGCGACCGGCGGTGCTGGTGGGCACAGCATCGCCATAGCCGACGGTGGTCAGGGTAATCAACGCCCACCATAGTGCGCGGGGAATGCTGCCGAAGGTGTCCGGGTTTGTCCTTCCCTCGATGATGAACAGCCCCGTGGCGGCGAAGACCATCGCGAGAAAGCCGCCAAACACGCATAATAATAACTCTTCGCGGCGGCTCCAAAGCGCGCGCAACATGAACGCTCTAGTGCGTGAGAAGTTCCCCAAGCGCAGGCCCAAACTGATCAGCCGCAGTAAGCGCAGGACAAAACTTTCCTCTAGCCCCACCATCAAGACAAAGGGCAACAACGCGAGGGCGTCGATAATGGCGGGCATGGTCATCAGGTAGCGCACCCGGCCACGGAACCCCGCATAGTGACGGTTGGCCCCGACGACGGCGAGACGGACCAAAAACTCCACCATGAAAAAACCGCCCAAGATCGTGTAGGCCACGCTGAGCTGTGCGCCGTAGGGCTCGGCGAGGCGTGGCTCGGTGGCAGCGATGATAAGAAGGACGGTCAGGATAATCAGACCGATGATGACCCCATTGAGCAACGAGAGGTGGTGGCGGGCCTTGGCAAAAAGCTGGCGATAGAGCCAGGCCTGCCAAATCCGGCTAGGAGTCTGCATCCAGGGGGATGTTGCGCGCAATTTGTCCGGGCGTTCCGGGGATCGTGCGCGTTTGGCCGGCGACGGACAGGTTGACGGCTTGGGGATCGGACACGGTGAGGTTGAGGCCTTTGCTATAGGGATAGCTATAGACATCGCCGGGCTGAAGAAGGCGGGTGGTAATCAGCGACTGCTCGGCATCGCGGAGCTGGAGCCAACCTTCGGTGATGGCGGTGACGGTGATTTGCGACGTATCGGGATTAGGGCTTGCCAGCGGCTGCCCGGTGGCTGGCGCGCTGGATTCGCCTGGTTGGCTGCGGACCAACTCGAGCATATCCCCAAGCCAGGCCCGTTGGCTGACCCCCCAGGCCGCCAGCAGGATGACGATCAGCCCTATCGCAACGACGAGGATCAAGCGACTGGAGCTGGTTTGCAGGGGAAGCTGGGGAAAGTCCAGGTGCTGGTTGGCGACAGTGGGGCGGGACGCGGTGGGCGGAGTGAGCTCTTCTCCGTCTTGCAAAGGCACGTCCAGTAACGCCGCATAGGTGCGCAGGAAGCCGGCGGCATAGACAGCACCGGGCAGGTCCTCCAACCGGCCTTGTTCGATACATTCCAGATAGGCTTGGCGGATACGGGTTTGGTCTGCCACATCGGCCAAAGAGAGGTTGCGTTCCTCTCGCGCCCAGCGCAACCGAACCCCCAGGGCGGCGGCATCGACTTCCAGGGGCGGGACGCCGGTGGCAGATCCTTTAGGTTGGTCGGTCATACGCGGGGGATGGCTGTATCGGATGCGGGAAGGGCGATAGAGGATTGGTATGATGAGTCTACCCCACCTTGCGGGGGTTTAGAAGAAGCAAACGCACACCAGCGGTTCTTTGCTTGCATCGTGCTCACTGTCATTCCCGCGAAGGCGCAAGGCGCGGCCTTGACCGGTGGTTCATCATACTTTTGTGCATGTTAGGCGCACCGTGCGTGTCTTTTCTTGCAACGTGTCCTGCTGGGGGACTGGGGACAGGGCAAAGTGTGCAACAAAAACGAATGCAGACGGAATCAAACCCCTGTGGGGCTGCCTTCGCAGGAGTGACGAGGCGCGACGTTGCCTACACCGCGCCGTTCATAAACACAAGCCATAAAAAAGCCCTGGTCGCGAGAACGCCACCAGGGCTTAAGTAGTTCCAGGTCGTCTCTTACCTATACCTGGGCTTATCTAGTTACGGAACAGGGTCAACAGAGCCTGCGGCGCGTTGTTGGCGATCGCGAGGGCCTGGCTGGCTAGCTGTTGCTGGGTTTGCAGAGCCCGCAAGCGTGCGGATTCCGCCGGCATGTCCGAATCCACCATGATGCCAAGGCCGGTGGTGAGCAGACTGCTCATCTGCTGGACGAAGTCCACCTGGAGCTTGACCCGCCGCTTGACGGAGCCGAACCGCGTGGCGATGCCGTTGGCGTGCTGGAAGGCGGTTTCTATCACCAGCAGCTTTTCATCCAACCGGTCGGGATCTTTCGCGCTGATCGCCACGTTCTCGAGCTGAGTATCGGCAGATTCCACGATCGTGATCTCATTGCCGTTCGATGGGTTAGGCAAAGTAATCTGCTCAACCCCTTTAAGGCTGGCGGTGGCGGCGTCCATGTCTTCTTGGTTGCGTACGGTGATAAACCGCTGGCTCCCGGTGAAAATCTCGGCGCGTTCGGCGTCCGGGTTGACGGTGATGCCGTAGCGTTCGCCGTTGATCGTAAACCGCGCTTGATAGGGGCGGGTGGCATCGAAACCGGTGAGGTCCGCATTGTTGTTAACGGCCGCTCGGTAATAATACTCGCCGTCATTCCCGGCAATACTGAGGAGCTGGGCGTCTAGCGCAGCGCGAGAATCCCCGGCACTGGCGTAGGCGGCTTGCAGGGGTTTTGCAGAGGTCTCTGACGCACCATCTTGTGTCTTGGCAATGTTCGTATTTACGGCGCCGGCCAGATTCGCGTTACCAAGAGTGACTGTGTAATCATTTATGAAATCCTGATTACCGCCTGCGCCACTGTCTTTTGTAAAGGTAAACACAATGCTGTTGCCAGCCGGATCAGCCGCCGCGCGCACCGTCGTTGCCGTTCCAGCAGCACCGATAGTACCGGCGGCGCCAGCGGCAGTATTGAACGCCGCAACAATCGCCGTCACAAAATTCGCTCTGTTATTATAAGGAACGGCGGCGCCCACTGCTGATGGCAGTTGAGCTGTGATAGTGTTTACATTCCCATTGCCATCGTTAAAGCTAAACGCCAACTGTCGGTGTGCGTCATTCGCTGAGCCCGTACCTTGACTAAAGACGGCATTACCACTCGGAGCATCAAAAGCAGCTGCTGATATATCCCAGGTGTGTTGCGCCTCCACTTCTTTTTGGTTGAATGTGCGTGTCGTTTCCCAATCGATCTGCGCGCCACCGCGGCCACCCTTGAGGGTGGGCTCGTCTTTATAGCGGATATCGAAGGTCAAGCCATCGCCAGCAAGATTAACGCGGGCAAGAACTTTGTTGTCAGCGCCTGCTTGGGTCTGCAGACCGACCTCAGAAGAGAAGACGTGCGCATTAATATCGTCTCTGATCTTTTCCAGCAGAGTCTGGCGATTCATTCCCATCGGGATGCCGCTAATTTCGATCCGTTCACCTGCGACATTCAAGAACAAGCTCTTGTCGCCATCGACTGCATCATAGTCAAACAAATCATCCGCTCCACCAGCCAAAGAAGAAAAGTCCAGGGTGTAGCGGGTGAGCTCATCAGGCACGGTGACCGTGGCCTCGCCGTAGGACTTGCCGGCTGTGGCGGCAGTGACCGCGGCTTGCACGGCACCCGAGATATTTCCGTTTAGAAGATTGCTACCAGCGCCGGCGGCGGCGGCGGCGGCTTCCCTATTGGCGATGGCGATGGTGTGCTTGGAGCGGTCCGTCTTGGCTTTGTCTTGGTCGGCGTCTAGGGATTCGACCCTGAGAATCAGGTTCGACCCTTCAGCGCGCGCCACGACCCTCGCGGCGGACACGCCCAAGCCGGCATTCGCTGGCACGGCCGGGGCGGCATTGATTTTGTCTGCCATAACTTCGGCAAAGCCAGCCGCATTACCGATATTCGCATTGTCTGCGCTCTCGAAAATCAGGTCTATGTTTTGTCCATTCACCTGAAGTCTTAAGGTCTGGTCTGCATTCGCAATCGACGTGGCAAAGAAGTCGTTTCCACTAAAGCCTGCAGGGAGGTTCCCCCCCCCGTCGTCCCAATCGATAGAAAACTCTGTGTACTGGACCTTGGTGTCCGGTTTGATGGGCGTGCGCGTCTCGCTGAGTTTTTGTAAGGTGGAGACGACATCGAAATTCTCCAACGCTTCCAGCCCGCCACCTTTTTTGACCCGCAGATCGGTGCCGGTCACGGTGATGTAGTTGGTGCGTAGGTTATTGCCCGAGCGATCCACGGACGCAAGAAAGTCCTGCCGCGTGCTGGAGCCGTCCAGCATGTTGATGCCCTTAAAGGCTGCGGCTTGCACATAGGTTGAAATCTGCGCGAGATGCTGTTCGATATCCTGCTGGATTTTGTCTTCCTCGGACGTGGGGTAGTAGGCTTCAGTGAGCTTCTCGCGAATGGTTTTAACCTCGTTGGCGATATTTTCCGCCGCCCGGCTGGCCATGGCGATGTTGGCTTCACCCACGGCGAGCGTGCGCGCCACCACATCATAAGAGCCAATATCCGAGCGCATGGTTTGCGCCGTGGCATACACCGAGCCGTTGTCTGAGGCGTCTTGCACCATCAGGCCGGTGGAAATGCGGTCCTGGGTGGTGACGAGACGATCGTTGACGCGTTGCAGAGTCATCAAGGCCGCAATGGCGCCATTGTTGGTCAAGATAGAGTTGGTCATGGAATTCATCCTTTGCGTTAGGGTCGTTTAACGACTCGTGCAACATGGCAGTCGTTATCGTCATGCCAAGGCTTGTGCAATTCCTATGCCAATTCATAGTCGGAAGGGGTCTTGATCGGTTGTTTCTCTTCCGTTGGCGCGTGTTAAGCCCGTCATGCGGGTCTTTGCGTATATCGGGACCCGTGACTCTTGGATCTTTTTAGCAACTGACCCAGTGCTTACTCGGGACTGCATGCTGGTTGCCACAATCACAGATACAGACGGAAATCAAACCCCCGCGGGGCCGCGTAGGCGGGAATCCATGGCGCAGTCTTCGCAACACTCTTGCTGGTTGCACCATCTCCTGGATTCCTGCCTTCGCAGGAATGACGAGGTGCGGCTTTGCCTACGCCATGCGAAAATAACAGCAATACCCACGCCGCTT
>JBCCHK010000012.1:0-62423 GCA_039028835.1 Pseudomonadota bacterium | reverse complement strand
GCTCGTTTGCGCTGTCGGGTTGTTCCCGATAAACTTACCTCGGCGCAGGACACAGATATGATCGGCCAGACGAAAGACCTGATCGAGGCTATGGCTAATGATTAGAATCGCCAGCGAGCGGGTTTTTAATGTACGAATCAAGGTCTCGACCTTTGCGGTTTCTGCAACTCCCAATGCCGCCGTGGGTTCGTCCAACAAGATCAATTTACGCGCCCAATGGGTTGCCCGGGCAATGGCAATGGCTTGTCGCTGACCGCCAGAGAGTTCGCGCACCAATGTGCGTACTTGGGGAATATGGACATCCAGATTATCGATCAGCTTTTGTGCTTGGCTCATCATCTGGCCATGGTCTAGCAAGCCGCGCCGTGTGAGTTCACGCCCAAGAAAGAGATTCATATAAACAGGTTGCTGGGGCGCAAGGGCAAGGTCTTGGTGGACGACTTCGATCCCTGCATCACGCGCTTGCAAAGGGTTGCGAAAGTTTACGGGCTGGCCTTCTAGCAGGATCTCCCCGTGGGTAGGCCGATGCACACCGCAGATGATGTTTACCAAAGTCGACTTGCCCGCGCCGTTATCTCCCACTAATGCGGTAATTTCTCCTGGCTTGAGTTGCAGGGAAATATCGTGCAAGGCGATCAAGCCAGCAAAGGCCTTATGAATATGGTGTAACTCCAGCATCAAAATCAGCAATAGGAAGAAGGGATAGAAAATTCCGGGTTCGTTTGCGCGAAAGGATTCGTAAGATCGATCACCTGTGGCTTGCCCTGGTGAATGCCTGCAAGTCCAACTACCGAGGCGCGGGTCACGAAGGCTTGACCACGAAAGCCAAAGATGACACTGGCGCCAACCGGCACAGGCGCAGATGGATTTTGCTCAATCATGCCGTAATAATCGATGGCACTGGGTGGAGGGATCTCGACTGGCAATAACGCCTTAGCAGAGGCGGTCGGTTTTGCACTTACCAAGGCCTTAACTTGGTAATCGGGAAACACCGGATCGATATAAAGCCCGCCGCCAAAACAAAAGGCGTAGCCGCCGTGGTGGTGAGACACCTCACTGAGATAAAGTACGGCAGGCGTTTCGGGTAGATCTTGTATGGCGTGTAGCGGGGTCGTGCCATGAAGGCCGTTACCAGGCTCGCACTGAGTTGCGCCCGCCTGCGCAAGGGCCTCCAGCGTGATCGTCGATGTTGTTCCCGGCGCGTTGAGTTCTATATCCTGATAGCCAGCCTTATTGAGTGTATCGCGCGCCTTGGTGAGAGTCTTCAGGTTGGCGGTTGGGGCAATACGCTGGTGTTTCGAATCATAGAGTAGGGCGGGAAATGTGCTGATGCCAGCAAACCGTCCGCCGTCCAGGTTGTTAAGGTAGTCGGCAACCCGCAGGATCTCATCAGCAGCAAAGCCACCTTCGTGGCCACGATAAAAGGTATCACGTTCATGGCAAATTCGGGCTAGTAGATTTTGCTGATAGCCAGCCTTCTTGGCGGCTTGGGCCGCCTGTTGGGCTTTTTCCTTGTTAAATACGGTCCAGTAATCAGGTTGAAGATTCTGCGCCGCATACTCTGCGCTGGCCATAGGAATTTGAACCAAGTGTCCTAAGTGTCCGGTTTTCATGCCAGCCCTCGCACACGCAACGGCACAGGCAAGGTCTACGGCAACGCATTTTTCTATCCCACCGTCCATCACCGCCTTGCAAAAGCCCGGATGCCTTCCGACCTGCTTGGTCATGGCAAAGGTCTTAAGGTTATACTTGCGGGCTTCGGTGGTGAAAAGCTGCGCGTTCTCGGTGATGGTATCCAAATCCAGCACATAGGTATTGGGGGGCAGGGCATGATCCTGGTGTAGGGCCATGGTGGCCTCGATAAAAGCCGGGTTTCGGCGCATGAGCACATCTAAAAACATCGATACCTCCTAACGATTGGGGTCGCGCAGTGAAATCGTAATGGCAAGCAGGATAATCATCCCTTGGACAATCATCTGCCCGGAGACAGAAAGTCCCATAAGAATCAACCCGTTGTTCAGCATGCCCATCAACAACGAGCCCACCAGTGCGCCGATGATGGTGCCGCGTCCACCGAAAAGTGCTGTCCCGCCGATAATCACGGCGGCGATGACCGGCATGAGGTCGCTCTCACCTAAGGTATACTTTGCGGCTTGTAGTCGCCCGGCATACAAAAGCCCGGCAAGACCTGCGCATCCGCCGCATAGGGTAAGCACCGCAAAACGAATAACCGGCACCGGCACGCCCGCGCGGGCGGCGGCTTTAGATTGATCGCCGGTGGCAAGGACGTGGGCACCAAAACGGGTATAGCGCAAGACCACGTGTCCGAGGGTCACCATCACGATGGTCCATAACACCAGTGAGGGGATACCAAATAACCGGCCCGAGCCAAAAAAGCCGGTAAAAAAATCACTCGTCACGGCGATCGATTGCAGGTTTGTGATGACCCGGGCAATGCCAGCGAACAAAACCATAGTCGCCAGGGTGACAAGAAAGGACGGCAGACCAAGCACCGCGACAAAAAAACCGTTGGTCATACCGATGAGTACACCACAGCCAAGGCCAACGGCAATTCCCGCTGCGGGTGGGAAGTGGTGCATGGTCACCGCAGCAGCCAGGGCAGCGGTGGCAACAACTGAGCCAAAAGAGAGATCGATCTCGCCTGCGGACAGAACAAACACCAGGCCGATGGCCATGACCGTCGCCGGGGCGGTTTGTAGGATCATATTGAGCACATTGCGAGTGCTCAAAAACCCGTCATCATAAAGAAAAGCAGAAAAAAAGGAGAAGACAGCCAGAAACCCGATATACACAGCATATCGCTGCATCATTGGCAGTACCTTCTCCTTTTCTATCATTTTAACCTCTGATGCGCCCCTTTGTTACGGGTATGGCTATGGTGCCACAGGCCAGGGCGCTTTAGCGAGCCGCCTGTACGCTGGCGGGCGCGTCTGTCCGCAAGGACTGTTGCCAGCCGTCAAGCACGTTCGCCTTGGTAATCGTCATCGCCGGTGCCACGACAAAGGGTGGGGTGGACTCTCCGAGCAGGTCCCGGGCCCCGGCGGCCGCCATGGCGCGCCCGAGCTCATAGGCTTCATCAGCAATGATGGCGGCTACGTTACCGTCCTTGACCATATCAAGAGCAATAGGCTCGGAAAGATCCAGGGTCACGAGTTTGGTGCGATTATTGCCATCAGCGCGAAGGGCGGCTAAGACCCCTTCGGCTGGACCCGACCAAGGGGCGTAAATACCGCCTAAATCGGGATGCTTGAGCAACATGGCTTGGGCAATTTCCTCGGCTCGCGCAGGATCGCTAATGCCTTGCTCTACGACGATGTCGATATTCGGATAATTTTGCATGATCGTTGTCTTAAAGGCGTTATCCCGCTGGTTTGTGACATAGAAGTCCGCATCATGGAAAATCCATCCCACGGTGCCACGTCCGCCCATGGCTTTGGCCAGCTCATCGGCGGCCCGTTTGCCCATTTGATAAAGATCATCGGTTACGATTGCCGCATAGTCTTGCGGATGCTGATAGCCCTGCGGCAGGATCGATAGGAAGACCAGTTTAAGGCCCTCGTCTTTAGCCTGAGCAAACGCTGCGGCGGAGGTCACCGGATCGACCGGCAAAGTAAGGATAATGTTGGGCTCCTTAACTAAGACTGTTTCGATATCGCTCCGTTGGGTGGCGGCATCGAAATTAGCGTTGGTTATGGCAATGACCTCGATCCCCAGGCGTTCAAATTCATCGCGCGCGCCGGCGGTGACAGCATTGACAAAGTCTGACTGCTCGTGCCATAGCATGGCGGCTTTGTAGCCCCCATCGCGGAGCATGGCGACCTTGTCATCGCTCACGATGACCTGATTGGACGGGGTTGCCGCTTCACCGGATGGGCCGACGGTTTGCGCGTGGGCGGGCGTAAGGCCGCTCAAACCGGCAAGAACGAAACCTAAGACGGTCATGGTTTTGGTGAGTTTTCTATACATCATGAGATATCTCCCTCTTGTGATGGTGGGTGAGTGCCGCAAAAATCGGCAATAAAGAGCGCAAAGGCTCTGATACTTGCGAGGTATTCATCTACCTTCAAGCGTTCATATGAGGTGTGGGCAAGGCTGATATCCCCTGGGGCGCAGTACACGGTGGGGCAACCCAACTGATCGGCCAGAAAAGGCATTTCTGACCAATAGGGTGCGCCTTCGATGGCCCCGGCATGGGGCATCTCATCAGGTGATGTACTCGCGCGCAAGGCGTTGGTAAGCTGGCGGATGGCGGGGAGATCGGCAGGCACTTCGGTGGGGGTGCCACCGGCACGATGGTTGCGTCCGGCGGGATAAGTCATTGCAACCGTGATGCCGTCTTCAAAGGGAACTTGATGGACGCGCGCTTCAAACTCAGCAACCGCGTGATCCATATCTTCACCAGGGCGGAGCTTGCGAATGAGACTCATGTGACAGTGTCCTGGTACGGCAATTAAGCCGCCTGCTTGTTGCTGGGTGATGAGCAGATGCGCAGGCCCCACCAACGGATGGGATCCCGTATCGGTGAGCTCTTGGGCGTAGACAAACAAAGCGGCTTGTAGCTGATGGGCGGCCTTGAGAGCATCGATCCCATGCTCGGGCGTGCCAAAGTAAGCAGACTTGCCGGTGATCGCTACATCTGTGATAAAAAAACCAATTTGCGAGGGGTAAATCGCCAGCTTTGTTGGCTCGAGATAAATGGCAAAGTCCGCTTTTTCTATCTCTGATTTTTGCACGCGCGCAACATAGTCTTTGATCCCGGCGCTGATCCCAGAGCCTGGCTCGCCACTTTCTTCATCACCGACGAAGGCAAAGGCAACGTCGCCGCGTAGTGTGATGCCAATCTGATCGAGCAGGTCCAAAGCGGCTAGGCTAGCGCAGATACCGCCTTTGAGATCAACGCTGCCGCGCCCCCATATCTCATCCTCAGTAAGAGTTCCAGCGAAGGGATTTTCTTGTGCCGTACCGCGCCACTCCTCGCCCCAGTCGCGGGCGTGAACCGTATCACTATGGCCGATGAACAGCAAGCGAGGTGCGCATTGTTTCTCGCCTCTTGTTCCTTGGCGCTGACCCCAGATGTTGGGTCGGTTGGGCAGAAAATCTGCTTGCGTCGGGGACAGCTGTCGGGCTGTCATTTGCGTGTGTAGAAAACGCACGAAATTGGCCTCATTGCCTGTCACGCTTTCGTAGGTAATGGCCTCGCAAAGCAGATTGATATCGTGCGTACTGTCTTGCCCCGCGCGCAGAGCCTGTGCGAGTTCCTTATTCTGCCTGTCTGTTTGGGACGCCGCGATCATGGCGTTGCCTTGAGATTATAGGCATGGCGCGTGAGAGAGGAGGTATCCAGACCAGCCATACCCTCTTCGAAGACCAGATTATGAAATACCGCAAGGCCCACGTGCGCGCCGCCCAAAAGAGCTGCCTGGGTGCCGAGTTGCGAGATTTTAAGGGTGACTGGGTAGGGGCAACAAGCGCTCAGGTGTTTTTGCACTTGCTCAAAAAGCTCGATCCGCATGCCAATGGAACCACCCAAGAGAATCTCTTGTGGATTGAGTACGGCGCAGACTGCTGTAATGCTTTGGGCAATCAGGTTTGCCGTTTTATCCAGAGTGCGAATCGCGATGACCTCTCCTTTTTGATAAGCGGCAAAGATCTCCGGCACCGTGGCCTTGTCGCCGCCCATCGCACGGTAGCGGGCGCAGATTCCTTCTGTACCGATGGCACGTTCTAGGGCGCCGGTGTGGCGAGATTTTTCTTCGAATGGGTCACTACCGAGCGGTAGATAGCCCAACTCACCGGCGGCGTTGTGGGCCCCTTTCAGCAGTTGTCCATTGTTGATAATGCCTGCGCCGATGCCAGTGCCGATCGAGATATACACCAAGTTATCGCAATCTTGGGAGACAGCGTGTTCACCTAAGACGGCGAGGTTAACGTCATTTTCCAAAATGACCTCGATTCCTAAGGCATCGTGTAGGGCGCTGATGACGTCTATATCGTCAAAACCTTTGATATTAACGGCCAATACCACATGGCCGGTATTTTGGTCGGGGACGCCGGGCACACCGACGACAACCAATTTCACTTTATTCGGCGCGATACCGGCGGCGAGTGCGGCTTGGCGGATAAGGCGGGCAATTTGGTTGATGACGACCTCGCCGCCTTCGGGGGCGGTCGGTTCTTGTTGGGTGTTGATGATGGTGCAGGCAAGATCGGCCAGGGCAACCCGCACTTTTGTTCCGCCGAGGTCGACGCTGGCAATGAAGGCGGCGTTTTCGATCAGTTCATAGGTCACGGCGGTGCGGCCAATATGACCGTGAGTACGGCCGACTTGGTGAACCCATCCCTCTTTTTCCAGATGGGCGACGATTTCAGAGACAGTTTGCTTGGAAAGATTGGTTTGCTTGGCAAGCTGAGCGCGGGAGATCGGCCCACTGGTGATGATGGCTTGGATGACATCGCGGATGGAAAGGCGGCGGGAGATGTTTCGGCGTTGGATCATGAGGGGGCTTGAGGGTAGGTTTTTGTCGGCCAGATAGGCGTTATGGATCAAGCGGTTATCGTGGATTGGGCTTAGGTGATGGGTCGGATCGTTTGTCCTGCTCGTTTGTCCTGCCAATCCGCTTTTCCAATCTGCGTGGACTGGAGGATTATTTTATTCGTTCAATAACCGAACAAATAAAAAAGAGATTATATAGCCCCCGCAGAAGGATGCAAGTCCGTTGAATAGACCCTCAGAGATGAGATCATCCGCACTGCGTAAGGCAGTTGGATGACAGTGGTGGTTCTTACGTCGGCAAGCGGGGTCTATGAGACTCAATGATCGGCGGGTGATGGATGGCACGGTGGGGCTGGCTTGTGTGCCGCATTACGACTCAAGAGCATCCTTCAAGGTCGTGCTTTGTGAGGCGGGTTTCCAACAGTTGGTCTTTTTGATATAGCGGCGGATAGGCAGCTGTCGCGATCTGCGAGTTCAACTCGCGTAACCCACGCAAAATCTCTAAGTGCAGATTGCTACTTTCAAAACTTTCCTTAAGGCCATCGTGTAGTCGTCGCAAGTGTTTTTTTCGACTTTGACTCTCAAGGGTAGAAAGATGTGCCTTTTGCTGAATAACGTCACGGGCGACCGCTACATCGTTGGTGTGTAACAGATCAAATGCCAGAGTCATATTGTTTAGGACATGACGGTGAATCTGTATGAGTTCCTGCCAGCCATCGTCAGAAAAGCAGATGCCGGACTGGACTTTTTTCTTCGCCAAAGGCAACAGACGTTTCGCGATAATGTCCCCTGCGGCTTCAAGGCTAATGGCATACTCAGTGAGTTCTTGCAGTCGGCGACGCTCCTCTTGGGAAAAGGTCTGCATGGGCAGGCGGGTGACGTAACGCCGGATCCCCGATAAAAAACGATTGATGCGTCGATCCATAGCGATTGTTTGTTTGATTCGTGTGTGATCACTTGCCTCAAAAAGCTCCATAAGTGGCCGAGTCATCAATTCAACGACTTGGGTCATTTGCATCAGCTCGCGTTTTACGCTTGCAAGGGCGAGCTTGGGCGTCACTGTCAGATCAGGGTGTAGTGCATTAAGGTTATCAAGGGAGTCCACTCGGGTGGGCACTTCAGGAATAAGGCTTTTGCTCACTTGTTCAAACAAGCGCACAAAGGGAAGGCCGAGTAGCAAAATGCCATTAAAAACGAGGTGCGTGTTGATAAGCGTTTGCCCAGGAGTGTTAGCAAGAAGATAAGGACGCCACATCTCGATAAAACTCAAAGCCACGACTGCACTGAGGCCGCGTAAGAGAGTGTTACTCAAGGCAAGGCGCCGTGCAGGGGTGCCCATCGTGCGAGTCACCCACATGCATAGCAAGGCACTGCCCAGGTTTGCTCCTAACACAAGGGGAATGCCGACCGTAAGAGGAATCGCGCCTACCGTCGTCATCGTGATGCAAAGCAAGATCGCCGCAATACTGGAGTGCATCACAAAGCTCAGCAATGTGCCGATAAGAAAAGCGGTGATAACATCATTTTCAAGGTAGGTTGCAAAAAGAGAAAAGTGTGTTCCTAAAGGTGCTGCGGTTTCACGAAAGAAGCGCAAGGCAAGAAGAATGAGCGCAATCCCTAGTAGGATTTTACCGATGGAGCGCAGACGGTCTGTTTTTAAGAAAAGCCAGCCCCCTATTGCCAGAAAAAGGGGAATAAGCCACTCCAGACGAAAAGAAAGGAGTTGAACGACGAGCGCTGATCCTAAATCTGCTCCTAACGTTCCCGCAAGGCCCGCCGCAAAGCCTAAATGGCCGCTTGTGAAAAAGCGCGCCAACAAAGCCACCACCGCCACAGAACTTTGAAACAAAATAGCCAAGACAAGGCCGAGGAAGGCCATAGGGATGGTCGAATAGCCATGTGTGGCGATCACTCTTAGGCGTGGCCCAAAATGATGTTGCACGTTGGCTTGCACCAAATGAACGGCGTATAAAAGCAGCATGGTTGCGCCAAAAATATTCAGCAAAAAAACAAGCATGATCATTATTGCAAGGCGGACTCTGTAATATAGGGATGTAGGTCATCCCACAATTGACGATGGCGACACGCCAGGAGCCGACCTTTTTGGTAAGTAGGGTTATAGGGCATTTTTTCATCCACAAGACCAGCGTAGCCGCCTGCTTCTTTGAGAGCAAGAACACCAGCAGCATGATCCCATGGGTTCAAGGTAGGTCCGCTAAGATAGAAATCTACCGCACCTTGGGTCAGCAAGCGATACTCATAATAAGAGCAGCCCATAGCCATGAGTCGCTCGACGGGTAGAGGGGATATCTTCAAGTTCGGCGATTGCTGGCAAACGCCCACAAGACCATAAAGGGTGTTATCTTTTTGCGGGCCTGTTTGAATTTTTTGCGGCGGCTCATCTTTCTGATGATAGTAGGTCCCTTCGCCTTTATGAGCAATTAACCAGTCATCCATGAGTGGATCATATAAAAGTGCAAATACGGTTTCGCCTCTTTCTATAATAGCCAGCATAACACCAAAAAGAGGCAAGCCCATAGCAAAGTTCCATGTGCCATCGATAGGATCAATGACGATGCAAAGATCGTGGTGCGCAATCGCTAAAAGATCATCCGGCTTGGCGGTTTCTTCCCCAATAATCATCGCGCTGGGTAGGATACGCACAATGGCTTGGGTCAGTTTTTTTTCAACCAGACGATCAATGTCCGTTACAAGGTCACTCGGGGTCGTCTTTTGATGAATCTTATTGGCATTGAGATGACGAAAGGCAGGTGTAATATCGTCTCTCGCAATTTTTCGGATGGTCTGAATAAGCAGATTGATATCATGTGATGAAAGGGGAATGATTTGCTCTCTTTTTTATAGATTTTGGATAAAATCGGTGTGCCGGGTATAGGCTTGGAGTGTTTCGGGTTCGTCAGTTTGAAAAATTCTAACGCCCGCTCGATATAAAACACCCCACACCCCATCAGGATCTTGCAGGGCGTAATGGTCGGTATAGGGTGGGCACCCAACTTCATCAAGGGTGTTTACCCATAGCGCAATTCCCTTATCTCGGAATAGCGGTGCTTGTGTGTGGACAGCTTGTAACGTATCGAATTTGACTTCAATCATCGGCGAGTGAAAGTTTGTTAACAGCATGAGAGGGGCTGTGGCTAAATCCATTTGCGGCATGACCATAAGATCAGCCTCCTCGCGTAAGGCGAGTAATTTTTCTATATCTTGTGTGTGACGGATTTTCATCTTGATATCGACCTGCTCGCTCATACCGCAACGGTGTACCATTGTAATCGTTGGCGCGTACAACGAAGGGTATTTAATATCCAGATCAAGGAAAATCTTCCCTTTAGCGATCATCAAAACCTCTTCAAGGGAGACGATCCGTTGATCGGTCAGGGGTTGGCTTGTCCCGCCATTACGCGCCCGCAGGTGTATGCGTTGTAATTCATGCCAGCAAAGAGTTTGCGGATCCTCATGCTGTGTGGTCATGCGCGTCATTGTATCATCATGATAGAGAAAAAGGATTCCATCTTGGCTACATTGCACGTCAATTTCTGCAATATCATACCCATGTTCAATGGCATGAGCGATCGCAGCCAGGCTATTTTCTGGCGCGTTATGCCAAGCACCACGATGAGCGACGATAAAAGCATGATGGGCGTTGCTGGTGATGAAGTCAGTAAAAGAACGCATCAAAAAAACTCCTATGAAGCGGGGCGCGCCACACCACTTGTTGGATCAAAATAACGAATATGCTCTGCGGGAAAGAGGGCAGTCACTACCTTTTGGACAGGGGCTTGATCTGCAGGTGTGGTAAGCATGATAGATTGCCCCGTGGGCAGGGTCGCACTCGTGACAGTTTGCGCCCCTAGTTTTTCTTGATACTGGACGTACAGTTTTATACTCCCTTGAGGATCAAGGATAATGTGTTCGGGACGAATACCCATCATAACTGCGCCGCAAACCGTGTCTTTAAGTAGGATCGTATCATCCTCAAGGCGCAAAACTTTTCCATCACCAGTCACCTCGATCAAGTTCATCGAGGGTGAGCCGATAAAGGTGGCAACAAAAATACTTGCCGGATTGTTATAGATATTCTCAGGCGTATCGAATTGCTCGATAGATCCTTTGTTAAGAAGCATAATACGGTCCGCCAGACTCATTGCCTCTAGTTGATCGTGGGTCACGAACAGACTCGTTGCCCCGATGCGTTTGTGAAGCTGCGCGAGTTCCTGGCGCATGTCCTGGCGCAGGCGCGCATCGAGATTAGAGAGGGGCTCGTCATACAGCAAGACACGCGGCTCGCGAACGATAGCGCGGGCAATCGCCACCCGTTGGCGTTGACCGCCAGAAAGCTGTCCTGGCCTGCGATCAAGGTAGTCGTCAAGATCAACAATCCGAGCAACTTTTCGGGCACGAACGATACGCTCGTTTTTTGCAAGCCCGGCGATTTTAAGGTTATAGGTAATGTTTTCTAGAACACTCATATGTGGATAAAGAGCGTAGTTTTGAAAAACCATCGCGCAGCCACGATCTTTAGGTTCCTTACGATGCACAAAGTCATCGCCAATCTTGATCGTGCCCGAGGAAAGACTCTCAAGGCCAGCGATACACATTAAAAGAGTCGACTTACCGCACCCGGAGGGCCCCAAGATCACGGTAAACTCGCCTGCGATAAAGCGCGCCGTAAGGTGTGGGATGGCCTGAATCGCGCCATAGGATTTTGTCACACCCTCAAGATAGATATCGACCGCTTGGGTTCGCATGATTATTTCTCTACCAAGGTAAGGCCGTAGGTGATGAAGCGCTGCATAAATGCCGTGACCCCCAGAGGGATAATAGAAACCAGCAAAGCCGCCGTCATAATCATTGGATAATCGGGGATACCTTCTTCTAAATTAGGGGCGAGTCGTGCAAGGCCCACCACCGCTGTTTGCATATCAGGCGTGGAGGCTGCCACGAGCGGCCACAGGTACTGAGTCCAGCCGCCAAGGAACATTAGGACAAACAAGGCCGCCATTGGTGCTTTCGATAAGGGTAGGGCGATATCGATCATAAAACGTATCGGTCCGGCCCCATCCAAGGTCGCTGCACGCGCTAAGTCTTTGGGTAGGGTTCGCAGGTATTGCCGAAACAAAAATGTGCCCGTCCCGTGTGCGACCACGGGCGCGGCCATACCGATGTAACTATTTAATAGGCTCAACTCAAAATAAAGGCGTTGCCCGCCCAACCGCTCGATAAGATCGTTAAGGCCACTAAGATCCATCAATCCGTTGATGGGACTCATGATATTGGCAGCAATCTGGTACGTAGTAATCACGCGTAAATCAATAGGCATAAGAATTGTCGCCAACACAAAGGCGAAAATGAGCGTGCCATAGCGCGCCTGAAAATAGACGATGGCAAAGGCGGTCAAAAAAGCCAAGACGCACTTCCCACACGCCACCAACAAAGCAACAATCACGCTGTTGGTGATTTGTCGTGGGATTGTCGTTTCGGTAAATACCGTTTTGATGTTTTGCCAAAAATGATCGCCGATGCGTAACGATAATCCCTGTGCAATAAAATCTTCATAGGATTGGGTCGCAACAATGGCGGTGATGACGAGCGGCAATAAAATAAAGGCCATCCCAATGAGTAAGATGATATTGGCTGCTGTGTGGAGCAAGCGTGTATCTTCAACCATCAGCCGCGCTCATATTTAATTTTTTTCTCAAGATAGAGAAATTGAAACAAGGTCAAAACAATGACAAAAACCATCAATAAAGATGTTTGTGTGGCGGCTCCAGATAGATCATATGCCTTAAAGCCATCGATATAGATTTTATACACAAGAAGTGTTGTTGCCCCGCCTGGTCCGCCTTCGGTCATAGTATCAACGAGACCAAAAGCACCAACAATACTCTCGGTGAACTCCAAGACGAAGGCCAGGAACAAAAAGGGCATAATCATTGGGATGTGAATATCAAAAAGCCGTCGCCACGGCCCTGCACCGTCCATCGCTGCAGCTTGTAGCAAGGTCTGCGGTACCGACTGTAATCCCGCAAGAAGGATGACAAAGTTAAAAGGAATTCCGTTCCAGACATGCGCAATGAGAAGCATGATCCAGGCGTCGTTTGCTTGGGTGCGTGGGTTCCAAAAACCTGGTGAAAGCTCGTTGAGAGGCGCAAGGATGCCGAGAAACGGATTAAAGATAAAAGCAAACACAACGCCGATAGATGCGCCAGCAATGGCCTTAGGCCAGACAAGGATATTGCGCGCAGGATAAGAAAGACGGATTTGCTGATCCGCAGCAAGTGCAAGGATCAGAGGAAGAAATACGGCTAAGACGGAACCAAATAGCATAAAAAATCCCGTACGTTGCAGGGATAACCAAAACTCACGATCCATGAGGACGCGATAAAAATTATCCCAACCCACAAAAATAGATCCACCGCCAAAAGGACGCTCGAGAAAAAATGACCAGTAAAAAGCTTGGGCAACCGGAATATAGAAAAAAAGCAAGATCAAGAGAATTTGCGGTAGCGCAAGAACTAAAGGAAGCCATTGATGGGGATAAAAGCCGCGCATCATCGTTCTTTGGTGATCCTTCTTAAGAAAAAGATCGTAAGCAGAGCGCGATAAAGTGCATCTGCTTACGAGGGAGGGGTGCCTTGTGAAAAGGCAAGCCCCAAGGAGGATTTATGAGGTAGGATTTATGGGACAGGTGGTTAGGGGAGTTTCTTGCCTTGGTAGGTCTGCTCAAAACGGCGAAGAAGTTCATCACCGCGCGTTTTGGCCTTATCAAGAGCGGCCTGCATGGACTGTTCGCCAGTCCAGGCCTTTTCAGTTTCTTGTTTGAAGATATCTCGAAACTGCACATAAAAGCCAAGGCGAATGCCGCGTGTATCCTGTGTTCCTGGCTGATTCATGGATTGAACACCCAACTCGACAGGTGCGAACTGCGGTTCGTTCGCGCGTCCTGATGCGCGCAAATCGGTCAGGGCCCCTTTGGTAACCAGGGTATAGCCAGTGGCTTGAGTAAAAGCAATTTGCTGTTCATGGGTACGCAGGAAGTCAAGGAATGCTTTCGCCCCTTGATATTGCCCCTCGTCATGGCCTTTCATCACCCAAATAGAACCGCCCCCAACAAACGTGTTGTGTCGTTTGACACCTGCATACATAGGGGCCATGGTGAGGGCTACTTTTTCTCCTAGTGCAGAAAAAGCGGCACCGTAGGAGCCGGTTGATGCTTCCATCATCGCGCATTCATCCGTGTTAAAGGCGGCATTATAGCGGCCTGCCTTGGTATCTTGGCTCAGAAGGACAAGCCCTTCTTGCCGCCATGTTGCAAGGTTATTCAGGTGCTTTGCCACCAGACCTTTGTTAAAGGTGTACTCGGCATCAAGACCACCATAGCCGTTCTGACGGGACGCAATGGCTGTCCCGTGCCGAGAACTGAACTGCTCTAGCACCCGCCAGGGGTGTGCGTCGGTGGTAAAGGGGCACGCATGGCCGGATGCTTTAAGTTTCCTTGCAGCGTCGATCACCTGTTCCCAGGTGCTGGGGACGTCATCGACTCCCGCTGCGGCCAAGTGATCTGTGTTGGCGTAAAACAAAAGAGTTGACGAATTATAGGGCTGGGACATCAACTCACCTGTAGAGGTCTCGTAGTAAGAACGGGCCCCCCCGATATAGTCTTGCCATGGGGCATCGGGCATCAGTTCCTGGACCGAAAGCACAGCATCCGAGAGCATAATGTCCAAGGTTCCAGCATCGAAAAATTGGATTAAGACGGGGTGTTTGTTTGAGCGCACGGCGGCAATCGCCTTTTGCATACCAGCTTCATAGCTACCCTGTCCGACACAGGTAACCTGATGGTCGGATTGCTGTTGGTTAAACGTTGCGCAAGCGGCTTGAATGGCCTCTTCGGGTTTACCCGTGTTGCCGTACCAGAATTCGATGTTCGCGCTGTGGGCGGTGGCTGTGAGCAGGCAACCTGCGAAAAGGCAGCCTGTAAAAAAGGTTGATGTGATAAATCGGATCATGAGATGGTCTCCCGCAAAGGTATAACTACACTTAAAGTGTAGATATATCTAAAAGCCTCAAGATTGCTTTGTCAAGAGGAAGGCGTTTTTTGTGATACCTCATCTTTTTTTCCGTCTTTTCGGCCTTTTTTTTGTCTTTTTTCGATTTTTTGGGTCAAAATAGCCAGTTACGGGATCTTTTTGCCTTAGGTGCGGCGAAGGGTAAAAGGAGCTATTTACAGGTATTTATTTACACACGAAATGTGTTATGAGAGACCTGCCATGACCTATGATCCTCTCACTCGAATTGTGCAGCATTTTTGTCGTCATCCGGGGCAAGGTGCCTTGTCAGTCAATGAACGGCGGGTGTTGCGAATCGTCCATCAACATCCGAACATCGCGCGCGCAGATATCACCGCCCTGATTGCCCTGACCCAGCAATCTGTCCATCGGATTCTCGAAGCTCTTGTTGCACGGGGGTTGATCGCTTTTAGCACACCTGTGGCGCAAAAGCGGGGCCAGCCGAGTCCATCGGTCATCTTGTGTGGTGACTTCGCCTATACGGTAGGGATATCTATCGATACCGATGCTGTGGGGATCAGTCTTTTGAGTTTTGCTGGCGAGGTGTTGGCGGAGCGGGGGTTCGAGCTGCATCGCCAAGATATGGCTACGGTGCTGGCTCGAGTCGAGACTACTGTTGAGGCGATGCGCGGGGCGTGCGGGCTTACCTCTGAGCGTTTGTTTGGTGCAGGGCTGGCTATAGCCGGGTATATGATATCCGGCACCAGCTACAACGCGCCCCTTCCCTTGCACGAATGGTCCTTGATCGAGTTAGGGCCGTTGGTTTCCAAGCGGTTTGGCGGTTTGCCTGTTTGGGTGAACAACGAGGCCAACATGGCGGCGGTGTGTGAGGCGAGTCTAGGAGTAGGCCGCCATATTAAAAACTTTGTCTATCTTGCATTTCACTATGGTTTAGGCGGCGGAATTATTTCTGATGGTGAGTTGATTGCGGGCGGCTATGGTAATGCGGGCGAGCTCAGTGGTATGTTTGATAAGCAGACATTTCCTCGCCGGCCAGCGTTACAATCGCTCTTGGAGTGTTTGCGCGATCATGGCACTGATGTTCCGTCTATTGAATATATCCACCGCCGGTTTGATCCTGATTGGCCGGGGATCAGTGATTGGCTCGATGACGTGACTCCTGCCTATAACCAGTTGATCAATGCTTTGTGTGCAACGGTCGATCCTCAAGCGGTGGTTTTTGGCGGACAAATACCGTCGTCATTGGCCTCAATGCTCATCGCTCGCACCGAGTTTTATCACAATGCACTGCGCTATGGTGTTTCCCGGCGAGAACCTAAATTGTTGATCTCAAATCTTAAGGGCCATCCAAGCGCGACGGGTGCGGCGATGACACCTCTTAAAAATGTATTTTTCTAACCATCGCTTTCTCGCTATCGTTTGGAGTGATAAAAGCTCCTTAAGGCGTATGATAATCGATTTTCTATATTCTGCGGGGAGGTTTTTTTTATGAAACAGGTACGCGCGAAAGAGCCGTTTTGACGATTTTGATGACCTGCGGGGTTTGCTTGTAGCTAAAATCCTTTTTCGTTAAGGCCATGAGGCTATCCGCATAATCACGATAGGGTTTCCAGTCCTGCCCGTATTTATTCACAAATCCGTCTAAGGCTCTCACCAGCGGCGGGATGTGGGTCATCAGGCAGATGTGAATCTCGCTGGTAATTTCGCTATCATCCAGACTCCCATCGAGATTATCGGCAAGGCGATTAAACTCGCTCAGGGTTTCTTTGAGTTTAGGCTTCAGAGCCTTCATATCTTTTTGTAAGGCCTGCAGTTGCTTATCGGCATCCCGAACGTTCGCGATCAGTTCATCTACGGCGTTTTCCCATCGGTCTATGGTGCTGATTTTATTATGATCGGGCTTTTTTGCGGCGCGGGCCTTGGCGATGGTTTTGTTCGCGCTTTTTCTATATTTATCGAGTTCCTTATCCAACGCCGCCATGGCGGGGGCCAGTTTATCCCATTGCCCCTTGGCAAGCAGGGCATGATAGGCATCCAGCTTGATCGGCACCTTCCCTGTTGTCTTGCCAACCCCATGCCGGCCTTCAAACACCGCAATGGCTTTGCTAAATTGTTTGCCCGTCATCAATACCATGCGCCTCTCCCCGTAAAAAAACACCGACACCGATAGACATAACATCCAATGATGAGCGAAGGGTTAATACAGCGTCATCGCCCCCCTTCACAAGCCATTCGGGGGCTACCAAAATCACAAAAGACGTGCTAGTGTCCCTACGGTTTGTGGGCTTGTAGCTCAGTTGGTTAGAGCGCGCGCTTGATAAGCGTGAGGTCGGAAGTTCAAGTCTTCCCAGGCCCACCAACATCCCTTACGGATAATCCCTTACGGATATAGTGTGGCCTCCGGCAACGATCCCCGCCTTGAGTCTCTGTTTGCAGGTATCACCGCCCGGCGGGATGCCTTGATCGCCCTGACGACAGACCTGATTAAAATCCCCACCGTTAATCCGCCCGGTGCTTGCTACCGCGAGATCTGCGGGTATCTGGACGCCCGCCTTAAGCAGATCGGATTTAACACCGAGCTCTTGCGTGCCACCGGCGCGCTGGGGGACTCTAAGACCTATCCCCGCTGGAACATCGTCGCCCGCCGTGAGGGGCAAGACTCGCAGCAAAGCCCCGGGCCGTGCATTCATTTTAACGCGCATATCGATGTTGTGCCTCCAGGCCAGGGTTGGCAGTACGACCCGTTTGGCGCCACCCGAAAGGGCGATCGCATCTATGGTCGTGGCGCTTGCGATATGAAGGGCGGGCTGGCGAGCGCGATCATCGCCGCCGAGGCTTTCATAGAATGCTATCCTGACTATACCGGGGCGATTGAAATATCCGGCACGGCGGATGAGGAGTCCGGCGGCTTTGGCGGCGTGGCGTGGTTGGCCGAGCAAGGCTATTTCAATCCTGAACGGGTGGGGCACGTCATCATCCCCGAGCCCCTTAATAAGGATCGCATCTGCTTAGGCCATCGCGGTGTCTGGTGGGCCGAGATTGAAACCAAAGGGCGTATCGCCCACGGCTCGATGCCTTTTTTAGGTGACTGTGCGGTGCGACATATGGGCGCGGTCCTCGCCGAGATCGAGCAAACCCTGATCCCCGCGCTGGCAAAGCGCCATACTGCCATGCCCGTGGTGCCCACGCCGGCACGCCAGTCGACCCTCAACATCAACTCGATTCATGGCGGGTTGCCCGAATCGCAACAGGACGCCACCGGTTTTCCGTCCGCCTGTGTGCCTGATCGATGCATGATCACCATCGACCGGCGGTATCTTATCGAGGAAAACCCTGATGCGATCAAACAAGAGATAGAAAATCTGCTCGAACGGATCAAACAACGCCGACCAGATTTTTCCTATGAGGTGCGAGAGTTGTTCGAGGTGCGTCCGATCATGATCGATAAATCAGCCCCGATTGCAGCCGCGACCGCCCGGGCCATCGAGGCGGTGATGGATAAGAAACCTCAATACGTAATCTCCCCCGGCACCTACGATCAAAAACATATAGACAGGATCGGCAAGCTCCACAACTGCATTGCCTACGGCCCCGGTATCCTAGAATTAGCACACCAACCTGATGAATGGATCAGCATCGATGATATGACAACCAGTGCCAAGGTCATGGGTCATACCCTTGCCCAGTTGCTAGCACCTGGAGCCTAGCGGGCCAGCGCCTGGGTGGTAGTTTGGGGCTTGTGTTATACTTCCTAGCACATCAGTCAACACATCGATGACCTAGAAAGGGAGACTCATGGCTCGCGTATTTTTCGTTTTGTTTGCTGGCGCGCTTTGCCTATCCGGCCTGACCGGTCTATCCATCAAGCCGGCGATGGCCGCTAAAGATACGATCACCATTGGCATGCAGCTAGAACCCCCGAAGCTCGATCCGACCAGTGCTGCCGCTGCGGCCATCGATGAGGTGGTTTATGCCAATGTGTTTGAGGGCCTGACCCGTTATCGTTCGGACGGCTCGATTGCGCCAGCCCTCGCTGAATCCTGGCAGATTTCTGATGATGGTCTTGTCTATACCTTTTTGTTGCACGAGGGCGTGGCATTTCACGACGGCACGGCGATGGATGCAAACGACGTCAAGTTTTCCCTTGATCGTGCCCGCGCCGAGGACTCCGTCAATGCGCAAAAACGCCTGTTTACCGGCATTAAGGCAGTGGACGTGATCGATCCGTCGACTGTGCGCGTAACCTTAGAAAGCCCCGATGGCGGTTTTCTGACCAACCTGGCGTGGGGCGATGCGGTGATCGTCGCGCCAGAGTCCATCGATAGTGCGGCCAGTGCACCGGTGGGCACCGGGCCTTTCGTTTTTTCGCGCTGGGTTCAAGGTGACCGGATCGAACTAACCCGCAACGAGAATTATTGGGATGACCCGGTGGCCCTTACGGGGGCGACTTTTAAGTTTATCTCTGATCCGACGGCGGCCTTTGCTGCGGTCATGGCCGGCGATATCGATGCTTTTCCAGCCTATCCGGCACCGGAAACCCTGCCCCAGTTTGCGGCCGATCCACGTTTTAAGTTGATGATCGGTTCCACCGAAGGTGAGACGATTCTCGCGATCAATAACAACAACATCACCGATGTGCGGGTGCGTCAGGCCATTGCCCACGCGATTGATCGCCAGGCGATCATCGACGGCGCAATGTTTGGCTATGGTACTCCTATCGGGACACACTTTGCCCCCCATCATCCTGATTATGTGGACCTCACCGGGCAGTCCGCTTATGATCGGGCGCGGGCGCGGGCGTTGCTTGCAGATGCAGGGTGGCAGGCGGACAGGGTTCTCTCGCTCAAGCTCCCGCCGCCGTCCTATGCTCGTCGCGGCGGTGAGATTATCGCGGCCCAGTTGCGCGAGGTTGGCATCAACACCGAGATAGAAAACTACGAATGGGCGCAATGGCTCGAGCAGGTCTTTCGTGGCAAGGACTTTGATCTCACCATCGTTTCCCACACCGAGCCCATGGACATCGGTATCTATGCCAACCCAGACTATTACTTTAGCTATGATAGTGCGGCCCTACAAGGGGTGATCGATGAGCTCAAGCGGGCGACAGACCCGGCCGCACGCACGGCGTTGCTCGTGCGTGCGCAGAACATCATCGCCGATGATTTCGTCAACGGCTATCTGTTTCAACTTGCGCGTACCGGTGTGGTGAATGCCAAGATCGATGGGCTGTGGGAAAATGCGCCCACCCAGGCCAATGATCTGACCGCCGTCTCCTGGCGGGACTAACGCTCAAGGTTTTTGCCTGCGGCTATGCTGGCTTACATTCTTAGGCGGGCGGGTGTGTTGGCCGCCAGCCTGGTTGCCGCCTCGGTCATCATTTTTGTGATGATCGAGATTGTGCCGGGGGATCCGGCGTCCTATATGCTTGGGATTGGCGCCGCGCCGGACACTCTGGCGGCCTTGCGCGCTGAGCTGGGATTGGATCAGCCGAAAGTCTTGCGCTACCTGCAATGGTTTGCCGGCATGCTCACCGGTGATTTTGGCATTTCCTATACCTATCAGGTGCCGGTACGCGATCTGGTCATGGATCGGCTATGGATTTCCCTTCCGTTAGCTGTTTTGGCGCTTGTGCTATCGGTTGTGCTGGCGATTCCGGCGGGGATGATCGCTGCCGTGCGGCAAGGAAAGACCGCCGATTGGACCGTCATGGGCGTTACCCAATTGGGTCTGGCGATTCCCAACTTTTGGTTTGCGATGATCCTGGTGGTGATTTTCTCGCTCAAACTGGGATGGTTTTCTGCCGGCGGGTTTCCTGGCTGGGAGCAAGGGCTCGGCGCTGGGTTTAAGGCGTTGGTTTTGCCAGCGATTGCGCTGGCGCTCCCTGGGGCGTCGATTCTCGCCCGAGTCATGCGCTCGGCGTTGCTGGAAACCTTAGGCCAAGATTATATTCGTACCGCGCGAGCAAAAGGCTTAAGCCGGTCGCAAACTCTTTGGCGCCACGCTTTGCGTAATGGGTTTATTCCAGCGTTGACGATCATCGGTCTGCAATTTTCTTTTTTGATTGCAGGCGCGATTATTATAGAAAATGTCTTTTTTCTACCTGGATTAGGGCGATTGATTTTCCATGGCATTACCCAGCGCGACTTGATCGTGGTGGAAAGCGTCGTGATGCTGCTTGTTTTTGCGGTGATCTGCGTGACGTTCTTGGTGGATGTGGCCTATGGCATGATCGATCCGCGGATCAGGCGGGGTCATGGCTAAGCTACGGTTGACCCATGGGTTGGCCTTCGGGGCGATCTTAACGGCGGTCTTTATCCTCATTGCGTTTGTGTCTTTTTTCTGGACACCCTATAGCGTTGAAGCTCTAAATATCGCGCAAAGACTGTTGCCGGCAAGTGCTGGGCATATACTGGGCACCGATCATTTTGGTCGTGATATTGCCTCGATGCTGATGGTCGGGGCGCGGATTTCCCTTGCCGTAGCGATTGGCGCGGTGGTCATCGGCATGGGTGTCGGCGTTCCGGCAGGCTTACTGGCAGCGGCACGTCGTGGACACTTTGTCGATGATTTTGTCATGCGCGGCAACGATTTGATTTTTGCCTTTCCAGCGCTACTGACGGCGGTGTTGATCGCGGCTGTGTTTGGCCCTTCGGTGAGCGGGGCGGTGCTCGCGATTGGGATTTTTAACATTCCGGTCTTTGCTCGAGTGACCCGCGCCAGCGCACTGGCGGTCTGGACGCAGGATTTTATCCTCGCTGCGCGGGTGGCGGGCAAGGGTGCGGTGCGTATTTCTATAGAGCACGTCTTGCCCAACATTGCCGGGGTTTTGATCGTCCAGGGCACGATTCAGTTTAGCCTGGGAATTCTGGCCGAGGCTGGCTTGTCCTATGTTGGCCTTGGGGCACAGGCGCCGATGCCATCCTGGGGGCGCATGCTGGCCGACAGCCAAACGATGATTGCCTTTGCCCCGCACCTGGCTTTTTTGCCGGGCTTTGCTATCATCATGACCGTCTTGGGATTAAACCTGCTCGGTGATGGGCTACGCGATTGGCTCGATCCGCGGTTGCGACGGGGACGCTCATGACGGCGTTGTTGCATATAGAAAACCTTAGCTTAAAAATTGGCGAGACGCCGATTCTCTCGGATGTTGGGTTAGCGCTTCATCGAGGGGAGATTTACGGCCTGGCGGGCGAGTCTGGTTCTGGCAAATCGCTCACTGCGCTTTGTGTGATGGGATTGTTACCGGCCGGGGCGGTACGGTACGGGGCCGCGTCTTTGGCTGGTCAGAACCTGTTTGCCTTATCCGAGGATGCGTTGTGTCAGGTGCGCGGGCGGCGCATCGGCATGATTTTTCAAGAGCCGATGACCGCCCTTAACCCACTCATGACCATTGGCAAGCAGATCAGCGAAACCCTGCGCGTTCATCACGCGCTCTCGGGATATGATGCACGCACGGTGGTGCGGGAAAAGTTGGATCGGGTAGGGCTTGGCAATATCTCGCCTGATGCCTATCCGCATGAGCTTTCTGGCGGCCAGCGGCAACGGGTCATGATTGCGCAAGCGATTGCCTGCGGTCCTGATCTGTTGATTGCGGACGAGCCGACCACCGCGCTTGATGTGATGACCCAGGCGGGCATTTTGGCGTTGCTTGAGGATTTGGTCACCGACGGCCTTGCGGTGCTTTTGATTACCCATGACCTGGCGATCCTGGCCAATCTCGCGCGCAAAATTAGCATCATGTATGCCGGCGAGATCATCGAGCAAGGCCCGCCCGAGACGCTGTTTCGTCGTGCGCGTCACCCCTATACCCGCAAGCTGTTGGCCGCCGCCACCGCGGGTGGCGTTCAGCCGGCTAGGCCTGCCCGGCATACCGTTCAGCCTCTTCTCAAGGTCGATGATGTGCGGGTTTGTTACCCACGTAAAACCACGCACCTGTTTCGTACACCACCAGCGTTTTTTGCCCTTGAGGACATTTCTTTTTCTATACACCATGGCGAGAGTGTGGGATTAGTGGGTGAGTCCGGCTGCGGTAAATCAACCTTAGCGCGGGCTTTGCTTGGCTTGATGGATTTGCAATCGGGGCAGATATACTTTGCCGGGCAAGATAGCAAAGATCACCCATCTCGCGCCCAGATTGTCTTTCAAGATCCGGCCAGTTCGTTTAATCCGCGCCATAAAGTCGCGCGTCTCATCGCCGAGCCTTTTTATCAGGAGTCCCTTAGCCAAAGTGAGCGCGAGGGGCGTATTGATGAGGTCTTGGTCGATGTCGGGTTATCAAGAGAAGACCGGGATAAATATATTCATGAGTTTTCCGGTGGCCAGCGGCAACGTCTGGCTATTGCTCGTGCATTGGTAACGAAACCTCGGTTGATTATTTTAGATGAAGCGACCTCAGCCTTAGATGTTTCTATTCGGGCGCAGATTTTGCGCTTGCTTGATCGTTTGCGTGAGGCCTATGGGTTATCGTATCTGATGATTAGCCATGATCTTGCGGTTGTGCGGTCGATGACGGATCGCTTGCTGGTGATGCGCAGGGGTAAGATTATCGAGCACGGTGAAACGGCAGGCGTGCTCGCTGATCCTCAGCATGCCTATACAAAAGCGTTGATCGACGCGATGCCCCATATTCCGCTCGATTGGCTGGCACAGTCTGTTGATGCGCCGCAGACAGGAGAAACACCAAGATGAATGCCCAATCAGATCCAAAAAATTATATAGAAAACCTTTGGTTTCCCATCGATCAGGTTTTTATCGGTGGTGCGTTTGTCCCGCCCCTTGGGGGCCAGACTCATCCGCTGTATGATCCGTCGACCGGCCAGCAGGTGGGCGTTATTGCGCGCGGGGATGCGCAAGACATTGATCGCGCCGTGAAGGCGGCCCATGCGGGCTTTTCCGGCCCTGCGCCCGCGTCGGATAGCCCACCTTGGGGGCAGATGAGTGCCCAGGCCCGCGGGCGGGTGCTCTTTGCCATCGCCGCCCAGATCAAGCAGCATAGCGAAGACTTGGCCCGGCTAGAGGCCATCGATGTTGGCAAACCACTCAGCCAAGCGCGGGCGGACGTGGCGGCCATGGCCCGCTATTTTGAGTTTTATGGCGGCGCGGCGGACAAGGTTATGGGGGAAACGATCCCCTATCAAAGGGGCTATACCGTCTATACCCTGCGCGAGGCTCTTGGCGTGACGGGCCATATCGTTCCGTGGAATTATCCGATGCAGATCATCGGCCGGTCGGTGGGGGCGTCGTTGGCCATGGGCAATTGCTGTGTCGTCAAACCTGCCGAGCAGGCTTGCCTGACGGTGTTGGCGCTTGCAGGGTTGACGGTGGCGGCAGGCTTGCCCCCGGGCGCGCTCAATATCGTGCCGGGCCTTGGGGTTGAGGCCGGCGCGGCGCTCGCTGCGCATCGAGAGATTGCCCATGTCTCCTTTACCGGCTCGGTGGATACCGGCAAGCAGGTGCAGGCTGCCGCAAGTACGCACGTTGCGTCCGTGACCCTAGAACTCGGCGGTAAGTCGCCGCAGATCATCTTTGCTGACGCAGACCTGGAGCGGGCAGCAGATTTTTTACTGCGGGCGGGGATTCAAAACGCTGGGCAGACCTGCTCGGCCTCTTCTCGGTTGTTGGTGGCCGAGCAGGTCCATGAGAAAGTCAGTGCGATGATGGCCGAACGATATCGAGCGTTACGCGCCGGCCCTGCGCTAGAGAATTTTGATCTCGGGCCGTTAATTTCAACCCAGCAGCGCGCGCGGGTGGGTGATTTTCTATCTTTGGCCAAGGATCTGCACGTGTTGGCCGAAGGTCAGCTGGCCAAAGATATTCCAGCGCAAGGGTATTATCAGCCGCCGGTCTTATTGCATTGTGATGACCCACATCACACCCTTGCCCAGGAAGAGATTTTTGGTCCGGTGCAATTGGTGATCCCCTTCACGGACGAGGCACAGGCGATCGATATTGCCAACGGAACCCGTTATGGTTTGGTGGCGGCGGTGTGGACCCGTGATGGGGATCGGCAGCTACGAATGGCGCGCGCCTTGCGGGCGGGGCAGGTCTTTTTGAACAATTATGGCGCCGGTGGCGGGGTTGAGTTACCCTTTGGCGGGGTGGGCGAGTCTGGTCATGGACGCGAAAAGGGCTTTGAGGCCCTGTATGGATTTTCGGCCCTCAAGACGGTGGCCGCCCATCATGGCACGCATGATGACACATAAAAAACATATAGAAAATAGATAACAAAACCATGACAAGCCTATTAAAAGATCAAGTGGCCATCATCACCGGCGGTGGGCGCGGTTTTGGCGCAGGCATTGCCCAGGCGTTTGCCTTGGCCGGGGCCCAGGTCATCATCGCCGAACAAGACCCAGAAGCGGGCGAGATCATCGCACAAGAGATGGGCATCACGGCTCTGTGCTGCGATATTAGTCAAAAAGGGGCATTAGATGATGTGGTCAATCAGGTCATCGAGCAGTTCGGGCGGATCGATATTTTTGTCAACAACGCGGGGGTGACTCACTTGCCGACTCCGCTGGAGGAGGTCAGTGACGCGGATTTTGAGCGGATCATCGCTGTTAATGCTTGGGCGGTATTTTACGCGGCTAGGGCCGTGGTACCGATCATGAAGCGCTCTGGCGCGGGGGTCATCTTAAACATCGCTTCGACCGCAGCAAAGTCTCCGCGGCCTGGTTTGTGTTGGTATAATGCCTCTAAAGGATGGTTGGTGACCGCCACCCAATCCATGGCTATCGAGCTCGCGCCCTATAAGATACGGGTCAATGCTCTTAATCCAGTGGCAGGGGAAACGCCGTTGTTGAAACGTTTTATGGGCGAGGACACGCCAGTGATGCGGGAGAAGTTTTTGGCGACGATTCCGCTGGGGCGGTTTTCTACCCCACAAGATATCGGCCAGGCGGCACGTTTTCTATGCTCACCTGAGGCGGCGATGATTACCGGCGTTGCCTTAGAGGTCGACGGGGGCCGGTGTATCTAGTGTATCTAACGTGTGGATAGAAAGAAAAAAGATAACAAACTATGACATTCAAGCCGGGAGAGAAAAATTGTATTACCGACGTGCCGGGCATTTTGATCGGCAACGCACAAGACGAGCAACTCAAGTCCGGGGTCACGGTACTCACCAGCGATCGGCCGCTAACCGCCGGGGTTCATGTGATGGGCGGTGCGCCGGGTACCCGCGAGACTGATTTGCTTGCAGCGGACAAGCTTGTTGGCGGGGTCGATGCGTTGGTGTTATCCGGCGGCTCGGCCTTTGGTTTGGATGCTGCCTCGGCTGTGATGCAGGCGTTATTGCAAGCTGGGCGCGGCGTTGTGGTCGGTGATGCCCGGGTACCGATTGTCCCGGCGGCGATTTTGTTTGATCTGCTGGCAGGCGGGGATACCGCCTGGCGTAAGGATCAGACACGCGCGAACCTTAAAGGGATGATCTCGCCGAGTCCTTGGTATCAGCTTGGGTTAGCGGCGTTTGTCGCCGCCGGTTCGGACTTTGCCCTGGGCACCGCCGGCGCGGGTACCGGGGCTACCACTGCCGATTTCAAGGGCGGGCTCGGCTCGGCGTCCCTGGTCTCCCCCGATACCCGGATTGGCGCGGTGGTGGCCGTTAACGCGATGGGCTCGGCTGTGGCGGGGGACCATTTTCTTGCCGCGCCGTGGGAGATTGGCGGCGAGTTTGGGGGTCTTGGCGCACCGCGCGAAATACCTGATCCCCCCGCACTCAAGCCCTTGGAGGCAGGCACGGCCACCACCATTGCGATTGTTGCCACCGACGCCCCCCTGAGCAAAGCGCAGTGCACGCGGTTGGCCCTCGCAGCGCACGATGGTATGGCCAGGGCCCTATCGCCGGCCCATACGCCCTTTGATGGCGATTTGGTTTTTGCCGTGGCGACGGGCCAGGAAGGGAATACGCCCGATCTCTCGTCTGCAGGCGTTGCGCCTGAGGTGATGACGGCTCTTGGGCACTATGGCGCGGTTTGTCTGGCGCGGGCCATTGCGCGCGGGGTTTGGCAGGCGCACCCGACTCCCAGCGACCAGTTGCCGACCTTTCGTGGGCACCTAGGTCTTGACGATGGAGTGCGGTGTTAATCCTTGGTTAAGCCTTTCCTATACCGCGATATGTCCCGATTAAAGGCGTTTTGCGGTCTTAGCTCTCTAGGCGCAAGACTTTTCCATATCTCCGCAGATTCTTGATAAACCTGGCCATAAAAAAGGTTGTTTTGCTCTCGCGTTTTTGACTTTTTCACGATAGGATACCATCAACATAGCGGGAGGTTGTTGCTGGTATCTGAACTGCACCCCCTCATTTTGCGCGACTCCCGGTCTACCCTATCTTGGGCATGTTTTCTAAGGCCTTTTGTCTTGAGGGCGTAGCTAGGATTACAAAAGAGGATCGCCGTTTTGAGTGCAAGTTTGGTCTTCAAGAAAGTAGCTCGACTCTTTGTCGAAGAATCCAAAAACGGCCTAGAAGGAAGGCCGGAGTTCGCGGTTTCGGTTTTGGCAAAAGAAGCCGAAACAGACCCAGAACGCATTATCCTCACCATCGATGATATGCTTCATGACCGGCTTATCTTAAAGAGCGGCTCAGGGACCCAGACGTATGTTTCGCCTGCCTGGCGTCTGTTCTTAAAGTATGACCCGATGTTTATGGGATGGGACCCGCAGCACGACGCCCAGCGCATCGTCGATGACATGCACAATGAAGCCGATTTTCCGTTAGAGCATAACAAGGTCCTGGTTCCGCGCGCGGTGGCGAGTTATTATGATTGGGAGCCCCGGCGGCTCAATCCGACCTTATATTACTTGCGTGATCGGCGTGGCTTTCGGGTGGAAACAGGCCTGGGGAGCGCACCGTACGCCTTCTCATCGCTCTATTGCATCTAGGGTACCGGGCAAGGTGGCGCAGGACGCCGTTGCCCGGGCGAGATATTTTCGGGCGAGATATTTTATGGTATCAACAAACCCAAGGCGGGGGTATAGCTCAGCTGGGAGAGCGCTAGCTTTGCAAGCTAGAGGTCGTCGGTTCGATCCCGTCTACCTCCACCATTTTTGCCCTTCTGGTTTGTGATCGACCTTTGATGGCCCGCGCGATGGGCGCGAGGTTAGATTTCTAGGGCTTTAAGCGTGGCACGGATGACCTTAAAAACCTGCAAGACTTGTTTGGTGTTATAGGTTTTGGCTTGTAGGGTCTTGAGGTTTTGCCATGTCTTACGCTGGGTGTTCCATGATTTATCGATCGCAACGAGCTTAACCAGGGTGGCATCCAGTTGCGCAATGCTACCGCGAAAAATTAAGCTAAGCTGCCGGGTCACTGTGGCATCATCCAGTGGTTTGCCGCGCAGTATCTGGGTCATTTCTTGTATATCGGTGCGGACTTGCTTGCCTTGCAGATCGAGTTGATAAATCAGGTCGCTCATCGCGCGAAAAGCAAACTGATAATCACGAAGATTTTTATCAAAATCCTTCACCGCCTTTTCCCACTTGTCGACGATCTTTAGGCGTTTTTTGTCGGTTTTTTGCATACGCACCAGTTTGATGGTCGCCTTACACCCGGTGGTATAGGTTTCTAAAGCCATGCGCGTGGTACGCAGATTACGATCAACAACGCGCCAGTCTTTTTTCTTAATGGCGTCGTGAATAATTTTGAGTTTTCCGTCTACATCGGCCTCACGCAATCCGACCCCTTTCATGCCTTCGTGGGTAGCGATTTTCTTCTTAAAATCGCTCGCGCTCCAGAGCGTTGGTGCCATGATACGATCCTACGCGCTTGAGGCGGTGCGTAAGCTGACTTCGACCGCTTTGGTGGCTTGCACGAATTGGATGCCAGACAGAGGCTTATCGCGTAAGGAGATAACCGGTTTTAGTTGCGCTATCCGATTCAGCCATGACGCATGATAAAGGGCGAGCTGTTTGAGGATAATCTGTGCCCCGATGACATGCCTTTCTATGAGAGCCGCGAATTCTCTTTCGCATTGCTTATCTGAGGCTGGGTCGCCTTTTTTGGCGACCGCATCGATCATCGCAATAAACTTTACAGCACGATTAAAATTATCTTTTAATCTATCCATTTCCAGATCCATTTCATTCATGCTTTGATCGGCCATGGCGACGTTATTGAAAAACTCAGATAAAGCGCGTTGATATTGATCCAAATTCTTCAGCAGTTTTTTATCCTTATCACGACCTTTAGCGTTTTCATCCGTGCGCAAACGGGTCAGCAGGCTTTCCGCTGCTGTCTGATATTTTTTGTAGGTCTTTTTCACGTCATCGAGGTTTTTTTGGACGCGCGCCCAGTCACCTTTTTTTATGGCAAGATGATAGCCATCGAGAAACGAAAGCAACGCCTGGGCATTGACCCGGTTGGTTGTTGCTGCCTGGAAACCATCGAATTTTTTATTAAACTGCTTGCTAGTCCAAAGCAGTACGAGCCTGTTTGCCATCACGTTTCCTTGATTAGCGGCCCACTTCGCCTCACGTGAGATCCCATGAACCGTGAGGCGAAGCAGGCAGGAGGAGACATAAAACAATCTTAAAATACAATTTATAATTGTTTTTCTAAAAAATAACAAACTTTTATTGCGCAAGGGTTAACGGTTTTCCGCTGGTCGGCGACAACAAACCAGGCTATAAGCAAAAGGCTTTACCCTGCCGCGTTGGTCGGTGTGAGGGACCCTTTGCTAAAAGGCGGGCTTGGCAAACAGCATGTGTAAGAGGGCATGCGCAAAAAACACAAAATACGATAAAGGACGCCAAGTACCATGATGAAGACCTTTTGGCAGGGATCCGGTCGCCTGTGCCGTTTGGCGGTACCGATCGTCGCCGCCCAGCTGGCCTATGCCCTGCTTAGCTTTATCGACATCGTCAGCCTAGGGCTAATCAGCCCCACGGCTCTGGCCGGTGGCGCGCTCGCGAGCGCTATTCTTGCGTTCTTTTATCTGGTGAGTTCGATGATGGTCAGCGTGGTGGGCAACGAAGTGGCCTATGCCCGTGGTGCGGGGGACGAGGCGGGCATCACCGCCGCGGTGCAGGCGGGTATTGTCTTATCGTCCATCATGGGGGTTGTAGGGACAACGATTGTTTGGTCTTCGCCTTTTTGGCTGGGGTTTTTCGGGCAAGAGCCAAGCATCGTCGATGCGGCGCGGGAGTACCTGCGCGGTGCGGCGGCAGGCTTGTTTTTCGGTTTGTTTTTCGCCTGTCATCGTAGTGTGTTGGCGAGCCTTGGCCGGCCGACGGCGATCACGGTCGTGATTGCCGCTGTGGGGATTATCAAGATCATTGTGAATACCTGGATCGTGCGGTCGGTTGCAGATTTTGGAGAGCCGTTGTTGTGGGGCTTGCGGCTGGTCGGGCTCTCGGCGGTGGGCGGTTATATTTTGCTTTCCGCTGCGCTGTGGTTTTATGGTCGGTATGTCTTCCCCCAACATATGGCGTTTCGCAAGCTGGCCTGGGCGCGGTGGGATCAGATGAAAAAGACGTTGCGGTTGGGGATGCCGATTGGCGTTGCCACCGCGCTAGAGGTTGGTTTGTTCACCAGTTCTACCCTGGTGGTCGGACGCTTGGGAGAGGTTGCGCTCGCCGCCCATCAGCTGGCGCTGCAGTGTATTTTTATGTCCTTTACCTTGGTGCTGGGATTATCCCAGGCGGTGGCGATCGAGGTCGGGTTGGCGGCTGGGGGTTGGCATGGCCGCGCCGCCCGCCGTGCCGCGCACCAGGGGCTGGCGATCGGCTTTATTTTTATGAGCGTCATGATTGTGGTCTTTGCCCTTTACGGGACGGACATGGCGGGCTTGTTGATCCGTGATGAGGGGGCGCAGGCCTCGGCGGTGATCCTTCTTGCGGGTCAATTGATCCTGATTGCGGCCTGTTTTCAGTGGGTCGATGGTATCCAGGTGATTGCCTTGGGTGCCTTGCGCGGGCTTAAGATTACCAAGCCAGCGATGGTCGCGACGTTGGTGGGTTATTGGGCGATTGGCTTTCCGTCTATGATTGGTCTGAGCCTGCTCTTTGGTGCTTATGGTGTGTGGTGGGGGCTGGTTCTGGGGTTGACGGTCGCGGCGGTCATGCTCGTCGTGCGGTTCGAGCAAGCCGTACGCCAGTTGCCGCAGACATAGATTAGCTCGAGGATTGAGCCGAATACTATGAAGGGAATCATAATTTCTATCACTGCTGTTGTCCTGGTGGGAGTCTCGCTTTATTTTATCTGGGCGATACGCGCGGCCATGCGCGTGCAGATGAACACGGTGCAGATCATGGTCCCTGTGCAAACGCCTGCGCCGGGGGTTGTGCCGGGGGCTGTTCCCTTTTCTCTTAAGGTTGCAGTGATAGGCGATGCCCATGTGCGCGATACAAAGGCGTCATTTGCGTGGTTTCGTGGCGTGCTACAGCAGGTTCAATCTCACCAGCCCGATCTGATTCTTTCGGTTGGCGATTATGTCAGCAATCGCGCGCAGGAGGCTCATGACGTGGTGCTCGATGCCATGCGTGAGATTGCCCCGATTCCCCATGTGGCGGTCTTGGGCAACCATGATTGGGGGTTTCGCCACCGTGATCGCTGGCAGGCTTTTGAGGCCCTCGGATTGATAGAAAACCAGGTGCGCGTGCTGGAGATTAAGAATCGGCGTGTTTGTATCCGTGCTATTGGGGATGTTTATTCAGGGTATGCGCGCTATATAGAGTTTCCGTCTTCTTGTGCGGGATTGCCGCAAATAACCGTTACCCATGATCCGATGGGAGCGTTTTATCCGTCATTGCGCGGGTTGGTCTTTGCGGGTCATACCCATTGCGGACAGGTGCGCCTACCGCTGGTGGGACCGTTGTGGGTGCCGACTCGTGCGCCGAACGCAGCCCGATGTGGACTCTATCGTGATGAGCAGCGCACTGTGTTTGTGACCTCGGGTGTGGGGACCAGTATTTTGCCGATCCGCTATGGCGCGCAAGCACAGTGGGACTTGATCGAGCTGACCTTTGTGCCGGGATCGAGATAAGCGTTGCTGGCAGGCTTTTCATGGCCGCGCGACGGTTGCCACAGCCACAGATATAGACGGAATCAAACCGCCTCGCGGCAAGGCGCGGCCTTGACCGAGAGTTCATCGTGCTTTTGTGCATATTAGGCCCGCCGTGCGGGTCTTTGCATGCATTGTGCTGGTGTTTCCCATCTCCTGGATTCCTGCTTTCGCAGGAATGACAAAGGAGAGCAGGAATGACGGGGCCCTTTGTGTCATTCCCGCGTAGGCGGGAATCCATGGCACGGTCTTGGCAACAATCACCTTGTTTACTCGGGTCACACGATCCTTGCGACATGAACAGATGGCGACGAGACTCCGCTCGTTTGGCTAAGACCTCCGGTGAGGAGAGTGGGTCGCCCTAAAAGGTTGTCGGCAGGCTTTTCATGGCCACTTCGGTGATTTTGAGAATCTGCTTGGCTTTAGCGACGGTGATCGTTTTGTCTTTTTCAAATCTCATGAGAGTCGAAATCGGATCCAGATGTTTTTGCCACCAGGGATGAAAATCTTTGAGCGTTTTGAGAATCTTTTCTATATTTTTGAGAGTCGGGATCAGATCGTTTTGAATGTGTTTGGCGACGGTGGCATCGGGATTCGCGTCCTCATCATCCTTATTCGTCACCAAGGAAAGGCGGATGTCGCGCACTTTTTGCTGCGCCTCGCGTCCTTGGCTTGCCATACGCGCCGCGAGTTTTTCCATTTCCCGTAACAGATCGGTGCGTGTTTTAAGGCTCGCAGAAAAGGCATCGGTTGCTTTTTCCCAATCACCCAGGGCTTTGATCCGGGATTTATTGCCTTTGTCTTGGCGAACCTGTTTAAGATTTTTATCAAGCCCCTTGAGATATTTTTTCATCTCATTGGTGAGGGCAACCAGCAGACTGCTCGCTTTGCCCCATTGTGCTTTTTTAATCGCGGTGTGATAGGCATCAAGGCGCATGGTTATCGCGCCGGTCGGAGCATAGACGCCCATAGGGGCGTGGACGGTGTCAATCTTTCGGCGAAAGTCGGCACTGGTCCAAAACGTTTCGAGCATAAAAGCCTCCAGATTTTTTATTCGTTGTTATTCATTCGTTTTTATCAGCTGGCATGATACCGGCAATCGGCTACCAAAACGTTAATTTAAGATTGGGCGTCTTTTTCTACTGTACTGATGATAAGTCTATGAAAGGCGGACGCTGATGCTGGTGAGGGTTGCCTTGACGGCCTTAAAGGCCTGGTCGATCTGGCCCGCCTTGAGTGTTTTGCCCTGCAAGGTCATAAGAGCAGCGAGGGACTCGCTGGGCTGACGCCAGGTGGGATGAAATCCCAATAAATCCTTGATGTTCTTGCGCGCGTCTGCCATCGGCCCCTTCATAAGCATCGCGAGATATTTCAAGCGGGTTTCCTCATCCATAGCCTTTTTAGCCATGATGGTTTGCAGGTCGGTGATGCTCTTTTCAGTGCGGCGGATGTGGCTTTTGAGTTGGGCGATGAGCTTGAGATAGCGTTTAAGGTCTGCTTGTCGATTGCGGATGTTTCGCTCGAGGGTGGCGAGTTCCCGCTCCCACTGGTATGCGGCTTTATCGGCGGCTTTAGATGGGCGTCCCTTGGCGGCGAGGACCTTTTTGCGTATGAGCTCAGCCCCTTCGAGTTGGTAGCGGGGGATCGTGCGCTCTAGGGTTTTGAGCTCGGTGGCGGCCTTTTCCCATTGATTGTTTTTCAGCGCGGCATGGTAGGCGTTAAGAGAGGCCGGGATATCTGTGGTGGTTTTCACCACGCCGGCCTTTTTCGCAAGGACGGTGATGGTCTTTTTGAAATCAGCGTCGGTCAGTACATCATCGAGCATAAGAGATTGCCTGTCGATCAAAAGTCATGCACAAGTGTAGCGCGACTTTTGCGGGCAAGTTGTTAACGCAGCAAGGCACGGCCTTGACCGTTTGCGGGAATGATGTGGGGAGGCGGGATTAGGGCTGGGCGGTTTTAAGGGCGGCGGCGATGGCGCGGGTGGCTTGGCCGAGTTGATTACCGGCAAGGGGTTTTTTGCCCAATATGGCGAGGCTCGCGATGGTTTTCTTCTTCTTGAGCCAGGACTCGTGATAGGGCAGGAGGGTATCGAGGGCGCGCTCTACTTCGCGGATGGGGCCGGCGAGGTATTTTTTAAGCTCATTAAAGCAGGCAGCATCGGTCAGGCCTTTTTTGCGAAAAAAATCCTCGAGGTCTTGCAGGTCGATGGATGTGCGGGTGAGGGCTTGCTCTAAATCGCTTAAGCCGTCGTTCATCTGGCTGCCGTGTCTGATTGTGATCGCAATCAGGCGGGCAAAGCCGTCGGTCATGTATTGCCATTCGTTGATGATGTGTTGGCGGTCTTTATCGCTGGCGGGGACAGCCTTGATGGTTTTTTGCGGGCTTTTTTGGTACTTGGCAAAGTCTTTTTCAAGGGTCTTGAGGGCTTTGCCTAGACCACGCCAATCTTGTTTTTTAAGGGCGGCATGATAGGCATCGAGTTTAGCGGGGATATTTCCGGCGGTTTTGCCGACGCCTTTGCTACCCTCAAGGGCGGTTATTTTTTTCTTGAAGTCAGCGGCGGTCCATAGGGTATCGAGCATGAGGGGGCCTTGCGCTTGGGGGATTATTTGAGGTGTAGACTAGGGATCACCTCTTAGCGCAGAAACGTTTAGGATGTGTTAATGAAAACCCTAAGAAAAAATATCTAAAGGGCCATCTGTAAGGGAAGATTATCTTGGTTGTATTCTGGGCCGCCATTTTGTTTATCTTCGCCTTGCTCGTCTCCGATCAGTTGAAAGACTTGTTCTAAGTTGGGTTCGTTGCTTTCTCGGCTTTTTTTGATTTTGTTTCCGCCGTTACTGAGAAGAATCTGATTACCTTTGGAGGTTTCTCGATCAGAGTCATATTCGATGACGTATAAATCTTTTTTATTTTTAAGGGCGGTCATACCAGCGTTTAAGGTGCCGCCTTTTTCCCTTGCCTCAATCACAATGAGAGCCTGACTCAAAGCGATGATGAGTTTGTTGCGCGCCATAGCCTGATAGCTTTTCCAGGGGGCCTTTGGCGGGAACTGGCTAATAACGAGCACTCTTTGCCAATCCCAAATATCTCGCAACGCGGATTTGATTCTAAAGTGCTCGATACCTTCAGGCAGGACAATGATGGTGCTACCGCCGCTTTGGAGGGCTTGGGCGTGTATGGCACTGTCGACACCAGCGGCATTTCCTGAGACAGCAATAACGTCTTTTTCTGCGGCTTTATGGGCGCAATTACGGGCGATGCGAAGGGCTTTGTCTGAGGCGCGCCGGGAACCGCAAAACCCTAGGCTTTTTTGCTCTAAAAGGGTGATATTGCCTTGAAGAGAAAGGGAATTGAAGGTATACGCACGCATGAGGCGCTCAAGAACGCCGGGCTTGTTTGGTGAAAGCCGGTCTATCGTGATGATTGCAGGGTTGGTAGGCATATTCACAACGATTTTATACTAGGATTTTTGCTAGTCGTTGGCGGTGTCTCTGGCGGTCTTTGTCATGCAAAGGCCATAAATTGAACAGACACCATGGCCGCAAAGTACCATGGCAACGTAGTGTATGGAAGCCCCGGATTGATAGTTATCATCAACTAAAAGGAGCCTTTTGTTTTCAAGGGATGGCCCGCCATAGGTTGGTGCCGCATTCTTCCATATATCTAATTTTTGTTTAAGAAATCCCTTATCTTTGGTGACTTCTTTTATAGATTCTTTTTGCCGAGCAAGATGCAGATGGTTTGTATAATTTGGTTTATTGAGTTGTTTAGCTATGTAGTTGGCTAAATCATTCGGTAGGTGATAGGGTTTATTCTTATTTCCAGGGACGGCACAGATGCCGTCGACGTTTTTGTATTCGGGATGTTTATCAAAAAAGGTATCGATTCTTTTTTCTATCTTTTTAAGAGAGATGGGGCATTTTCTTTCTTTTGTTTGGCGGATGATCTCGCCAAGTTCTGTGAGGGAAGACGCCTCTTTGTGTTGTATGTACATCCCCAGGGCAATGGTTAAAAAGCACCCATTAAGATAAACATAGTCTTTTCTATCTTCACACCATTGGGTAATTTCATTAAACTCTTCTTCTGTTTTGATCGACCGCCATACACTGCGGTTGTTATGTTCGTCCTGCTTGTTGGGAAATAAATCAGCAGGAAAAATCCCATCGAATCCTTCATTGGTGAAAGGTAGGTTGATCGCGCCGTAATAAGGCTTTTTAGTTTCATGCTCTTTGGGTTTTTGTTTGTCGTACTGTCCAAAACAGATTCGTTTGTTTTCTTGATTGAGTTTTTCCAAAATACCTTCATAGGAAAGCGTTCGTTCGGATGATTGATCTATATCGAAGAAATTCATTGACTCAAAGCTCCATTCATTGGGGTTTATTTCTTCCCACGCTTATCAATATCCAAACCAGGTAAGCTATCGATGGTCTCTAGGGTTTGTAGGCTGACGGTCAGGACGCGGGCGAACAGCTCGAGCGGGTAGGCTGGGTTGTTCATCGTCTCGTGCGCGTAGATGTTAGGATCGCTTACGATGCCGCTATCCTTATCCGTGCGCACCTGTTGGCGCTGCATCACCCATGCGGGCGCACTGCGCCCGCTGATGATATATTCGTAAGCCCGGCGGGGAATGTCGGTGATGGTTAAAAACTCATTATAGATCACCGCTGTGATATCATTGTCCTTCTTACCCGCGCCTTTTTTGCGGGCAAACCTCATCTTGCGCACCCGGAACTGATCCGGGCTCAGGGTGGCCAGATCCAGCGCGCCGTCCAGTGCGCCCTGGTTAAAGGTCAAGGGGTAGGGCGTGGCTGTCTCAAAACCGGTATGCAGGTACGCCAAGGTGCGTCCGGCCCCGCTGTAGGCGGCAAAGTCCGCCGCCGAGGCCACAAAGGGAATGCGCGCCAGTTCCTTAATCAGGTTATTGGCGAAGCGGGCGCGGTAGTCCGGGCTGTGGAGCAGGCCATAGACGTAATAGAAAATATCATCTTTTTCTATCTTTTCCGCAGGGTACTGGGCGCGAAAGGCGGTAAGGGCGCCGTCGGCCACTCCGTGGCGCATCCCGCCGCCGTTGCTGTTGGGGGCGGTATCCAGTATGTCCGCTTGATGGTTGCCCTTGGTGATAGCTTTGTCCGGGGCCTCGTAAACCGTGAGCGGAAAACATTGGGTACCTGCTTCGAGCATGTTGAGGTTTGGTAAGATATCGCACATGAGGGCTGAAAATCCGACACGAGAACCTTTGCCTGTGGTGACGATGACTCGGTTGAGGGCGTCCGGGCGGGGAAACAGCCGGGGGATTTGGTAGACTCTCTCGTTAAGGGTGCGATCAAAATAAAGCCATTGTTTGCTAAAAGGGCGATAGAGGGTGGGAACAATCGCCTGGGGGCGATAGTCCAAGTCATGATTTTTCTTGAAATGATTTTCCAAACCGGATGACCATTTGATTTGGCTGGGGTCATGGGTGGCCGCCTTGAGGCGGGCGGCGGGATCGGTGATGTGCGCCAGGCGGGTGCGCTCGGCGTTGTAGGTGGTAATCAGTCGCGCCATGTTGTTCTCAACCGCCGCCCGTTCCGGGTTGATACACCAGGCATCGCGGGCGGTGTTCACGCCCAGGGAATGGAGATCGAACAGGGGCGGGGTGAGAGGATTCTTATCTTTAGGGTCCAAGCCCAGGGGCGGGGAGGCTCTGAGGGAGTCATCGCGCTGGTTCAGCCAGTCATGGGCGGTATCGGGGGTGAGCGATTGCCAGGCTTCCTCCAGGCCGGCGATACTCTCCAGGGTTTGCAGGCGGTTTAGTTTGTCCTCTCGGCTTAAGTTATCGCCGATGTCGTGATAGAAAATCTGCCCACCGATATCGGCGGCAGGATCCTTGACCAGGATCGAGATAGCGATGCCGGTCATGCTGTTTTGACCGAAGACGTTATCGCCTTCAGCGGTAGGACCTTCGTTCAGTACATTTTTGCGTACATTGCCGCGCAGGTTGAGGATATAGAGGCTGGAAAACTCTTCCGCCAAGTATCTGCGCAGGCCCCTGGTGGTATCCCCATCCAGCCAGCCGCTCCCCGAGACAAAGGCGAGGATGCCTGCATCACCCAGGCGGTCGCTTCCCCAGCGCAGGGCACGGATATAGCTATCATAGAGTTTGTTTTGCGAGGTTGCGTCGCTACCTTTGCCGTAAGTGTCCCGGATGCGTTGGTCCAGGCCAGTATAAGCGACGTTTTGCGCGTCATCGTTCTGGCTTTTTTGTCCCGCGGAATAAGGGGGATTGCCGATAATCACCTGGATATCCAGCTCCTTTTGCCGCTTGCGCCGGTCCGAATTATCGGCCATCAGTTTTGAGACCAGGTCATCCTTCTCGTACAGGGCAAAGGTGTCGGTCAAGCAAATGCCGGGAAAGGGCTGATAGGCGGTGCTAAACCCCTGGCCATCGATGATCACGTCATGAAACACGGACTCGATATTCACCGCGGCAATGTAGTAGGCGAGCAATAAAATCTCGTTCGCGTGAATCTCTTTCTCAAACTTGTGGGCCAGCTGATAATGGGAGATCAAATTGCTTTGCAGCAATCGGGTGATGAAGGTGCCGGTGCCGGTAAAGGGATCGATAATATGCACGCCTTTATCGCCCAGCTCCCGGTGAAAAACCTTTTTAAGCACATGCGCGACGCTGCGCAGAATAAAGTCCACCACAGGGATCGGGGTATAGACAATGCCAAGGCGCTGCGTGGTACGGGGAAACGCCTTGCGGAAAAAAGTATCGTAAAGCTGTATGATGAGCTGCTGGCGGGCACGGGCATCGGTGATTCCTTGGGCGCGCATCGCCACGCTGTCATAAAAGCCGGCCAAAGTTTCGGCCTCAATCTCCAGGCCAGGCAAGTTGTCGATCACCTGCCCCAGCGCGCGCGAGATGGGATTTTCGCCCATAAAGCTATAATCGGTAAACAGCGTTTCAAACACCGGGCGGGTAATCAGATGCTGCGCCAGCATCTCAATGGCTTCATCCTCGCTGACCTGGTCATTAAGATCGTCCCGCAGTTCGGCGAGAAAACCATCAAAAGCGTGCCGCTCGGGGGTGTCCGGTTCGGCCAGAATGGTGGTGAGGCGGGTGATGTGGGTGTGGGCGATTTTGCCCACATCCTTCGCCCAATCCTCCCAATAATCGCGGGTGCCGCATTTTTCCACCACCTTAACCATGAGGGCCTTGGCAAACTCTGGGATCAGGCTGAGCTGGGTGGCCACCTTGCGGGTGGTGAGGTCTGCATCGTCCGTGTCCTCATAGGTGCCGCTCTCGCCGATGCCGATGACCTCCAGCCGGTCGCTCTCGCCCCCCAGACTAATGCGATTAATCTCGGCATCCAGCCGATCATCGTGGGCACGCAGGGCGTTAAGGGTTTGCCAGACCACATCGTAATCCTTATCAGACTGCAGAGCTTTATCCGGCGGCATGTCCGAGCGCACCACCACCGGCAAGATGATATAGCCCATCGCCTTACCCGGTGCCTTGCGCATCACCCGCCCGACCGCCTGGACCACGTCCACCAAGGACTTGCGCGGGTGCATGAAAATCACCGCATCCAACGCCGGCACGTCCACCCCTTCGGATAAGCAACGGGCGTTGGTGAGGACCCGTAAGCTCTCCTCATCGCCGCCGCGCTCCAACCAGTTCAGACAGCGCGCCCGGCGGCCGGCACTGTCGCGACCATCCACGTGCTCGGTTTCAAGCTGGAGGGGTGCGCCTTGAGAGTCGGCGGCATCGGTCACATCAGCAACCGTGTTGGCCAGATAATCAGCCGCCAGGTCCGGAAAGGCATCGCGCAGGGATTTTGAGTTTTTAATGGTGCTACAAAAGGCCACCGCCCGCCGCAAGGGGCGATCCGTCCGCCCGTCCAGGTTGGCAAGGGCGCGATAACAGCCCGCCAGTTTGCTCGCGTCATCCAGCTTTATCTTGTGCCCGGTGCTTAGGAAAGCCTTGAGTTCAGAGGAGATGGTGCCATCGTTCACCGCCAGCACCAGCACCTTATAATCCGCCAAATGCCCCGCCGTGACCGCCTTAGCAAAGTTAAAACGATACAACGCCGGACCGAATTGGGCCTCGTCATCCATCGACCACACCACCGCCTCGGCGGCGCGCGCCCGCTCTTTTGCGGGCTGCTTATAAAGGCGCGGGGTGGCGGTCATATATAGCCGCCGCCGCGCCTTGAGGTCATCGCTGTGTACCTTCACAAAGGCCGAGTCCGGATCGCCCGCCGCGGTTACCCCCGTGGTGCGATGCGCCTCATCACAGATCACCAGATCGAAGATTCCCAGCCCGTGATTTGCCTGGGCTTGGATGATCACATCGATCGAGTGATAGGTCGCGAAAATCACCGTCATCAGATTCGCCCGGCTCTTGCTACCCCGCGCCATGTCCTTGATTAAACGTTCCGCGCTGGTGGTCGACGGAAAGGGCAAATCGTGACGATCTAAATCCGCCAGGTCATCCGCATCGCCCTTGGTGCGCCCCACCGTCACGTCCGAACACACCGCAAAAGGACGCATGCGGATCGTGTGATCGTTATCCAACGCCCAGGCCTTAATGGTCTGGGACGCCAACGCCAGCGAGGGAGTCAAAAACAACACCTGCCCGCCATAGAAGCCAGAGGAAGACATCATCCGCTCGGCGATTTTGAGACTCACAAGGGTCTTGCCCGTGCCACAAGCCATAATCAGCTTGCCGCGATCGTGGGTCTTAAAGCCGTCCAGGACCGCCTGAATCGCCTCGGTTTGGTAGGGATGGAGGGTCTTTTGCTCAGGGTGGATGGGCTCGCCCCGATCCAACGCATTCCAATCTAACGTCGATGCCGCTAAATCGTGGTAACTCAGGCGGGTGGTGGGGATCAACTGATCCGTTTCAAGCAATTTTTTCGCGTTCGTTCCCCAGTCGTGAAGGGTGGTGTCGATCACCAACCGGCGCGCAAAGGTGTGGGTGCCCGTCCAGGAGAAAAACTTATCCAAATCCTGACGCCGAATGTGATGGTTTTCTTTGTAGAGCTTGCACTGCACGGCGCATAACTCATCACTACCGCGTAGGCGCGCCACCAGGTCTATGCCCGGATCATTGCGGGGCTGGTCATATTTTTCCGCCCAGTCCTTATAAAGCCAGACCTCCTCATATTCCTTGCTTTGCACCGGATCATGGAGCAGATACATACGGCACAGACGCTCAAAATATTGGCCTTTTTGGGATTCCGTGTCCGCTTGGAAACGGTAGCGGGCAATCAAAGCGTCAAAACTGGCGTTCATGGGAAAATAATCCTAAAAAGGGAAACAATGCAGAACACTTTTGCAAAAAAGCCACGTTTGGCTGGCGGGTCGGTGCTGGGCAAGCGTGCGCGTCATTTTAGCATGACCCCGCCCCAGGACAACGTCGCGCCTAGTCGCGAGGGGGCTTAGCCGCAGGGGCTCGATTCCGTCTTCTATCTGTGCTTGTGATCATCCCATGGGATGATGAGCTTCGCTCATCAAATATCCCCCGTCCTATGCCTCGCAGTGTTGTTGCTTCCGTCATTCCTGCGAAAGCAGGAATCCACCGCGAGGCGGTCTGATTTCGTCTGTATCTGTGATTGTGGCTCCTAAAGCGCGGTCCCGAGTAAGCACCGTGGATGTTGCTAAAGTCCCACCATGTCATTCCTGCGAAAGCAGGAATCCAGGAGATGGCGCAACCAGCAAGAGGGTTGTAACCAATGTGAGATGGATTCCCGCCTACGCGGGAATGACAAGGTGAGGGGTGTACGCAAAGACACGCACGGCGGACCTAACATGCACAAAAGCATGAAGAACAACCTCTCAAGGCCGTGTCCTCTAGGAGGAATAATTAATATAAAAGAACATATTGACTTTTTATAAAGAATATATTATAAATATGAAATATTCTCTTTAATAAACTTATTTTCTTAATTAAGGGATTTTCCATGAATAGTACTTTCTTTATCAAGGTCTGTTGGCTTTGGGTTTGTACGGCGGCGGTGACCAGCACCCTTGCGCTCGGACAAACCACCGATACACCCAGCACGGAAGACTCTAACGCCTATGCTGCCCTGCGTGACGTGAGGACGATGATCCTGCCCCAGGGGCAGGATATGCCCGCATGTCCTTATTCGCATCGTCTTGCTACTGGCGGTTCGATAATCTTGCCCGTGATCATTTGGCGCATGGCAGATCGAACGCAGTGGCTGTGTGATGGAGAGACCTGGACGTTGTTTACGGGTCGTCATGCGACGGCGGATACGGTGTGCACGAATGCTACGGAAGGGATGACGCACTATGCAGAAAGTCGTCGCCTCCAGGTATGCAGGTCTGAGCGATGGATTGAGTTGGCTGAAAACACGACGGACGGGGGGGAAGACTCTGGCATGGACGATCAGGGTGATGCAATCCAAACTGAACCGGCCTCCCCGGCAGAGTATACCTGGCGCGCCGGGATATGGACCGAAAAAGAATTTGGGGCCATCCAAGTGGTGACGAGATTTGAAAACGCTTGTGCCTTGCTTGCGGGGGGCACGGTGAAATGTTGGGGATACAATTTTTTTGGCGATCTTGGTAGTGGTCACTCAGGGCAGGGTGCCGATTCGGCCACAACGGTGAACGTGATCGGTATTTCTAGTGCGATTCATCTCGTAACGGGAGGTTATCATACTTGTGCCTTGCTTGCGGACGGGAGGGTGAAATGCTGGGGGCATAACGTCTATGGTCAACTGGGTAATGGACCCTCGGGACCTGGTGTCCTTGCCTCCACGCCGGTGGTCGTGCGAGGGCTTTCTGGGGTGATTCAACTGGTTTTGGGCGACTATCACTCCTGTGCTTTGCTCGAGGACGGCAGGGTGAAATGCTGGGGGAAAAACCACTATGGTCAACTGGGTAATGGCCGTTCAGGGCAAGATGTTCATTCTATCACGCCGGTAGCCGTGCACGGGATTTCCAGAGCCGCCAAATTGATTGCTGGTGATAAGCATACCTGTGCCCTTTTGGAAAGCGGCATAGTCAAATGCTGGGGATATAACGGTCACAGGCAGCTAGGGAATCCTACTTCGGGGAGCAGACCTCACTCTGCTATACCGCTAGTCGTGCCCGGAATTTATGGTGCCATCCAACTGGTGTCGGGGGACTACCACACCTGTGCTTTGCTTGAAAATGGTAGGGCAAAATGCTGGGGGCATAACGTCGATGGTCAACTGGGTAATGGCCATTATCGAGAAGGTATAGGTTTTAACGCACCGATGGCTGTGCGTGGACTTGTTGGGGCCAGCCTTTTGGTAACAAGTGTCTCTACCACCTGCGCCTTGTTCCCATGGGGCAAGGCGAAATGCTGGGGATATGCTCGATACGGCCAGCTGGGTAATGGTCGCTCGGGACTAAACACAGACTCCGCTGTACCGGTGGCCGTGAGAGAGATTTCCGATGCTCACCAGTTGGCCTTGAGCAGATATCACTCCTGTGCCTTGCTTGAGGGGGGCACGGTGAAATGTTGGGGAATGAATCGTAACGGCGAGTTAGGCAATGGTCTCTCTGGAGCTGGCGTTCATTCTAATACAGCGGTGACCGTGAGCGGACTTTCTGGGGTGATTCAGTTGGCTGTGGAGCGATATTACTCTTGTGCTTTACTCGGGGATGGCACGGTGAAATGTTGGGGATCCAACTATACTGGCCAATTGGGCGATGGCCGCTCGGGAAGAGGTACGGGCTCCGCTGTACCCGTGACGGTGCTAAACCTGACTACCCGAATGGACGTGAGGGCTGTGGATTGTGTCGATAGGGGCGGGAGGATCGTTTCGGATGATCGTTGCACGGCCCCCAAACCAGCCACCCATCGCTCGATTTAGTCTTAATCTAAACCGTGATGCTGGGGGTCGATCCGCTCTTGATTTCCAGCATTCAGGGTTTTTTGCGGCATCGGATGATTTGTCTGTATGCTCTTTTCGCAGGAATGACAAGGGATGTGGGCAGTGGTTTGAGAATTAGTATAAAAGTTGTTATAATAAAAATTATACAACTTTATAGAAGGGGGGTGTTGTATGACTGATGTGACTTTGCTTAAACAAAAAATACAGGACGTTAAGAAAAAAGCAGAGGATGATTATCGCCAGGCGAGGGCGCACGCCGAACAAGGAAATGAACGTCGCGCACGAGATTTTCTGGTGAAAGCAGACAAGAACATACGCGAATTATCGAAGCTCGCTCACGAACTGCAGATCTATGAAGATTACGACACGTATGAAGATTACGACACGTATGAAGGTTACGATGATATCGCTCAGAGAATACTGCAATGGGCTCATGAGGATTGCTACGTTTATTCTAATTACGATGCGGCCATCGATAAGTGCGAGCAAATCATCAGCATGTCTGAGATTTATGCTTTACTGCACAGGCAAGCTCTAAAAATGAAAAAAGAAATACAAGCGTTGCAAAAAGAACAAAATTCACAAGCAAGCCAACATTCTATAGGCATAGGACTATAGAAAAAAACAGGCGCGTTATACTTTCCAAAAACACAAAACGCTAAAGCCTAAGGCAAAAGCCAAAGGCCACCACAACGGTGTGCCAAAAAGGCCAAGCCATGTGAGAAAAATATAACTGCTACCAAGAAGAGAGATAAACAAACGATCCCCGCGGGTCGTTACCAATCCCAAAATACCGCGCCGCTGATGGCCACCCGGGTGCAGAATCTCCAGCACAATAAGCACCCCAAGGGCGGCAAAAATACCGATAAAAAGCATAGCGGTCGGCCACGTCCAGGCCATCCAACTCAGCACAGTCACACCCTCCCCATCGCAAAGCCACGTGCAATATAGTTACGCACAAAGTAAATCACAATGGCCCCAGGGATCAGGGTCAAGGTCCCCGCCGCCGCCAACAAGCCAAGCTCATAACCTGCACTGGAGGCGGTCTTTGTCATGGTCGCGGCAATGGGCTTAGCCTCTACGGCCGTGAGAGTCTTGGCCAGTAACAACTCCACCCAGGAAAACATAAAGCAAAAGAACGCCGTCACGCCAACGCCAGCGCGAATGGTCGGAATAAAAATCGTAAGGAAAAAACGCCCAAAACTATAGCCATCGATGAACGCCACCTCGTCCAGCTCCTTGGGGATGTTTTTCATAAAGCCCTCTAAGATCCACACCGCAAGAGGAATGTTAAACAGGCAATGGGCTAGAGCGACAGCAATATGGGTATCAAATAACCCCACAGCCGAGTAAAGCTGAAAAAACGGCAAGGCAAACACCGCCGCAGGGGCCATGCGATTGGTCAAAAGCCAGAAAAACAAATGCTTATCGCCCAAAAAGCGAAAGCGAGAAAATCCATAGGCCGCCGGTAGCGCCACACACACCGATATCACCGTGTTGATCGATACATAAAGGATCGAGTTAATGTAGCCCCAGTACCACGTCGGATCGGTAAAAATTGTAATGTAGTTATCCCACGTCCAAGTCTGGGGAAACAACGAAAAGCCGGAAAGGATTTCCCCTGTGGTCTTAAAACTCATGCTCACCAACCAGTAAATCGGCGTGAGCAAAAAGATAATGTACAGCAAAGGAAGGATCGAACGCTTGCTCATGAGCCTTGTCCTTTTGAGTCGTCCTTGGTCATAAGGGTATAGAAAATCCAACTCACCAAAAGAGTAAGCGCAAAGTAAATCAACGACATGGCCGCCGCCGGCCCCAAGTCAAACTGCCCTAAGGCAACCTTGACGAGATCGATGGACAGCAAGGTGGTCGCATTACCCGGCCCACCGCCTGTGAGCACAAACGGCTCGGTATAGATATTAAAGCTGTCCATAAAACGCAGTAAAATCGCGATGGTCAGCACCGATTTCATCTTAGGGAGTTGAATATAGCGAAAAATCGCCCAGTTTGATGCCCCATCGATGCGAGCCGCCTGATAATACGCTGGCGGAATCGCCACCAAACCCGCATAGCAAAGCAACACCACAAGCGATGTCCAGTGCCAAACATCCATCACAATAATCGTAATCCAAGCGGCGAGAGGATCCTGCGTCATATCATACGCAATCCCGAGAACCTGGTTCATCACATGACCCGCAAGGCCAATATCAGGCAGGGTAAAGATGTTCCACATGGCGCCCACAACGTTCCACGGAATAAGCATCGGCAGAGCCATCAACACCAAACAAACAGAAACCCATGCATTGCGCTGGGGCATCGCAAGGGCAATGGCGATACCCAAAGGAATCTCGATCAGCAAAATCAAGGCGGTAAATAAAAACTGTCGCCCCAAGGCGGCATGAAATCGTTCCGAGCGTAAGATATTCTCAAACCAATCAAGCCCCTGCCACAAAAAGATATTGTTGCCAAAGGTTTCTTGAACAGAATAATTCACCACCGTCATCATGGGGATCAGCGCATTAAACGCCACCAATATCAGCACCGGTAGGACAAGCAGCCAAGCCTTTTGATTGTGGGTTTTCATCAGGCCTCCTTAACTAACCAAAGCGCCGTCGGCATACAAGCGCGTTTGATCCCGACGCAAGCCCAAGCGAACTTGTTCGCCAAGGGCAGGCGGGGCGGTTTTTATCATGGCCGAGATGAGGACATTCCCCGCCCGGCAACGCACAATTTTATATCGCCCCTGATCGTTGATGCTGGTCACGGTAGCCGGGATTATACTGGGCGGCGTTGTTTGCGCTTCATCGATGCCGATAGAGATGAACTCAGGCCGGATGCCGATCACCGTGTCCGCCGAGGACGGCGTGCGGGCCGGCCCTTCAACAGCGATGGGATGATCGCCAAAAAACACACCACCAGCACGCACAACGCACGGCAAAAGATTCATCCCAGGCGAGCCGATAAAATGCCCCACAAAGGTATGGGCGGGCCGCTCAAAAAGATCGACCGGGGTGCCGATTTGAACAACTTGGCCCTGATTCATCACCACCACCTGATCGGCAAAGGTCAAGGCCTCGGTTTGATCGTGGGTGACGTAAATCATGGTCAGTTTAAGGTGCTGGTGTAGCTGCTTGAGTTTGGAGCGTAGTTTCCATTTCAATAAAGGATCGATGACGGTCAAGGGCTCATCGAACATCACCGCGCGTACATCCTCGCGCACCAAACCTCGGCCTAGAGAAAGTTTCTGTTTGTTATCAGAAGATAAACCGGCCGCCTTTTCATCCAGCAGGTCCGTGATTTCTAAAATCTCGGCAATGTGGCGCACGCGGCGATCAATAGCCTGGGCTGATTGTTTTCTATTGCGCAGGGGAAAGGCCAAGTTATCAAACACGGTCATGACGTCATAGATGACCGGGAACTGAAAAACTTGTGCGATGTTGCGCTCGCTGGGGGTGCGTTCGGTCACATCCTCATCATCAAAAAGAATACGTCCTTGGCTTGGCCGAATAAGACCTGAGATGATGTTAAGCAAGGTGGTTTTACCGCATCCCGACGGGCCCAGTAGGGCATACGCGCCACCGTCTTGCCATACCAAGTCCACTCGATTAAGGGCATAGTCCGACGCGCTGCTGGGGGTAGGGTGATAACTATGAGAAAGATTTTCCAGCGTAATTTTAGCCATGGCAGGATTCGTCCTTAAGACCCTTTAAGGTGATTCCCGCTATCAGCGCGGCGGCCATCGGGATAGAAGAAAAAACATCCCGCAGGATCAAAATAAAAATCGTGCCGCGCCCCAATATCGTAGGACAAAGCGCCGCTGTAAAGTGAGACCCAGTTATCGTGCGCATCTGGCAGCGCGGGAGGCGCGGGGAAGGTATCAGACGCCTCGCTTTTGGCTACACCTTGGGAAGAATGAAGAGAAAAGTGTGCGCAGCTTTGCGAGCCGCTTAGTTCTGTCACCTGAATGATCCCCTCTAGCCGAACCGGCGCCTGCGGCACAGGCAGAAGATGATAAGGACGAAGCCCTAAGATATAAGAACCGTCAGCCAGATCAGCTGTGTGGGCAGGGACATCGAAAACGAGGCCACCGGGGCACTCAATGCGACCAGTATTTTTATGAACGGTCATTTTATTCATCGGTGGTGAAGAAAAAATATCTGCCGCCTTCACCGTCTGTGGGTTTTGATAAACCTCAATCGTCGGGCCAAACTGTTGGATCGTCCCATCGGTAAGCAAGGCGACCGCCCCGCCAAGCTCTAACGCCTCTTCGGGCTCAGAGGTCGCATAGACAACAATCGTGCCGCGGTCTGCGAAAAAATCGGGCAGCTGGTCACGAAGTTCCTCGCGCAGTTTATAGTCCAGATTTGCCAAAGGCTCGTCTAGAAAAATCACCTCGCTTTGTTTGACAATGGCGCGCGCGAGGGCCGTGCGTTGTTGTTGGCCACCGGATAGCTCATGGGGCATGCGGGGCAACAGCTCACGAAGCTGAAGCATGTCCGCTGTTTCATGAACGCGGCGGGTTATGTCGTCCTTATTCATACGGGCGACCCGCAAGGGTGACGCGATGTTGTCGAACACGCTCATATGGGGATAGTTGACGAAAAACTGATGCACGAGGCTGATTTGACGCTTCTGCGGGGGCAAGTGCGTGATGTTTTTTCCTTTAAGAAAAATCTCTCCTTGCGCTGGCGGCGTTAGTCCCGCCATGATTTTCATCAAGGATGTTTTGCCCGATCCCGTCGCCCCCAACAGGACATTAAAGTGCCCCGCGTGCAAGGTCACATGGGTCGGCTTTATGCGGTATTGATCCCCGATTCTTGTGGCGATGTTTTCTAGCGTAAGAGACATAACAACAGCCCAAGAATCCTATAAAAAGAGAACTCTAAAAAAGATTCTTACGAAAAGGACCCTGTGATTAGAGATAAGAAACGGCGACGCAACCTTGCCCTTTGGCAAGACGCGCCGCCGTTCTCATACCTATTGCGAGGCTTAGTTATCGGCCCAACGCGCCACCAACGCGTCATAGTCGACGGTTTGCCCTTGCGGTTTTTCATTGGCCAAGGGCGGCTTGGCGCCGCCGTTTTCATACCAATATTCGGCCGAACGCTCCTGATTAAGGCGCGGGCCGCAACCGCCATACACGTTGGCAGCCTCATCAGCCGCCTGCATGCGCGCCATGGTGACGTCCATTTCTGCCGCCAGACGATCCATCGCCTCTTGCGGGGTGAAGGCACCAGAGTTCACGTCTCCAATTTGCTGCCACCAAATTTGCGCCAGCTTGGGATAGTCGGGAACGTTAATCCCGGTCGGCGACCAGGCCACCCGATCAGGGGAGCGATAAAACTCCACCAGGCCGCCCAGCTTAGGCGCCCGCTCGGTAAAGGAGGCATGGCGCACGGTACTGTCCCGCACAAAGGTGAGACCCACGTGAGACTTGCGCACGTCCACAGTTTTGGACACGACAAACTGGGCATATAGCCAAGCGGCCTTAGCCCGGTCAAGCGGGGTGGACTTGAGAATCGTCCACGATCCCACGTCTTGGTAGCCGACCTTTTGTCCTTCTTCCCAGTAGGGGCCGTGGGGACTCGGCGCCATGCGCCACAGAGGCGTGCCGCTGTCATCCACGGTGTTGTTGCCCTCGGAGCGGGGCTTGACCATGTCGGCGGTAAAAGCGGTGTACCAGAAGATCTGCTGGGCTACGTTGCCTTGGCTTAAGGCGGGGAGGGATTGATAGAAATCAAAGGACGCTGCGCCCGGAGGAGCATAGTTACGCAACCATTCATCCCATTTGCGCACCGCATAGACAGCAGCCGGGCCATTCGCGGCGCCGCCACGGGATACCGACGCGCCAACAGGATTACAGGTCCCCGCTTCCATGCGGATGCCCCACTCATCGATCGGGACACCGTTAGGCTCCCCTTTTGAGCCGGCACCAGCCATGGACAGCCAGGCATCGGTCATCCGCCACCCCAAATCCGGCGCGCGCTTGCCATAGTCCATATGGCCGTAGATGTCCACGCCGTCGATGGTTTTGACATGCTTGGAGAAGAACTCGGCAATGTCTTCATACGCCGACCAGTTCACCGGCACGCCCAGATCATAGCCGTAGCGATCCTTAAAGTCCTTTTGCAAGTCGGCGCGATCAAACCAGTCCTTGCGGAACCAGTAAAGGTTGGCGAACTGTTGATCGGGGAGCTGATACAGATCACCGTCTGGTCCGGTCGTGAATTGGGTGCCCATGAAGTCGTCAAGGTCCAGGTTGGGGTTGGTAACATCTGCGCCTTCACCAGCCATGAAGTCGGTGAGATTATAGGTCAGCTGCAAACGAGAGTGCGTCCCGATCAGGTCTGAGTCATTGACATAACCGTCATAGAGGTTGCGCTGGGTTTGCATTTGGGTTTGCACCGCTTGGACGACCTCGCCTTCGCCGAGGATTTGGTGATTCACCTTAATACCGGTGATGTCTTCAAAGGCTTGGGTGAGGACTTCGGATTCGTAAGAGTGCGTGGGTATGCCTTCAGAAAGGACGTTAATTTCCATGCCACGGAAGGGTGCTGCGGCTTGGATAAACCACTTCATTTCCTCCAGTTGCTGGCTTTTGGATAGCGTTGAGGGTTGAAACTCCTCATCGATCCATTTTTTGGCTGCCGCCTCGTCTGCCAGGGCACCCGTTGAGGCCGCCAAGGCCGTGACAGCCCCTACGGCTGTCATAAAAAAGCGATTCATCAGAAAATAGCCTCCTAAGCTAGCGTGTTGCTTATTTAATACGATAGGTTGTTGCGTATAAGCGTATTACGAACTGTTCACAATTGCCAAAAGAGGTCACCAAGAAGGGTCAACAAATTCGTGTCGTCATGTTCATGTGAACATCATCCCCTTGTCAAATAGAATTTTGGACAGCGCCCATCCCTTTTCAAAAAGGCCAGCACAAAGGGCCGTGAAAGATCATGTAATGCTCTGATCAAAGTCAAAAAATCTTCTTCTAAGCAAGATTCTATATAAAATGATGATTTAAGGCGCAATGTTCGAATGAACAAAATCACTTGCGTAACGAACATGAGAGGCCCATTATCACGCCCAGGATCGTTGCTTTGGTGAGGTCCGTTTTAGAATCGCCTGCTTGATCGTTTGTTTCATGAGGTGGGGCCCTTTGCCATACGGTTTACCGATGAGAGATTTTCAGCGCCAGGACATCATCTTACAAGCCTTGGGCCGCGAGGGCATAGTTCATGTCAACAAACTCGCGCGCAGGTTTCAAGTCACGCCGCAGACGATCCGCCGAGATTTAGCTCTGCTGCGCGAACAGGGCCTCGTGCAACGGACACACGGCGGCGCCACGCGCTTGATGACCACGACCCATCGGGACTACCAAGACCGGTGGCGCACCTTGCGTGAAGAGAAACAAGCCATTGCGCGCCAGGCTGCCGCTTTGATTCCCGATCACTGTTCGGTCATGCTCAACATCGGCACCACAACCGAGCAAGTCGCACGAATCCTGACCGCCCATCAAGGCCTGCTTGTTATTTCCAACAACATCAATATCATTCAGATTCTATCAGGCTCGCAACACAAGCTCATCATCGCAGGTGGTGTCGTGCGGAGCGGCGATGGTGCCATCGTCGGCCCCGAAGCATCGTCATTCCTTGCAGGGTATAAGGCCGATTATGCTGTGATCGGGGGCTCGTCCATCGACCCTGATGGCGCAGTTTTGGATTACGACAGCCAGGAAGTCACGGTGGCGCAAACAATTTTGCAAAACGCGCGAACCAAGATTCTGGTGGCGGATGTTTCCAAATTCAATCAGCGGGCCCCCGTGCGCATTTGCCAGGTGGCTGATCTGGATTACGTTGTTTTTGATGCGCCGCCGCCGCCTACTTTTGCCTTAGCCGCTGAGCAAGGCGGCACGAAAATCGTGATCGCGTCCGCCATCCATGAAGCCGATCATAAGCTCGCTGATGAGTCTGAGTCATCCGTCCAAACCCATAGCCCAAGCGCATAGACCAAGCGCATAGAAAAGAAAACAATCGTGACAGTGAAACCTTTTGATCTGTTTATCATCGGCGGCGGCGTCAACGGTTGCGGCGTTGCGCGCGATGCAAGCGGGCGGGGTTTGCGGGTGGGTCTTGCTGAGATGAATGATCTAGGATCCGCCACCTCGTCGGCATCCACCAAGCTGTTTCATGGCGGCTTGCGTTACCTAGAGTTTTTTGAGTTCAACCTGGTGCGAGAGTCGCTGGAGGAGCGAGAGATTTTATTGCGCGCCATGCCGCACATAAGCTGGCCGATGCGGTTTGTTTTGCCCTACGCGCCGGGGATGGTCTTCGATCCGACCACGCCGCTATCGCGAGGTTTACGGTTTTTGATGCCGTGGCTGGCGGGACGACGGCCAGCGTGGCTGATTCGTGCCGGGTTGTTTTTATATGACCATATGGGAGGGCGAGAAATTTTGCCTGGTACGCGTCGCGTCGATCTTGATCGTGACCCGGTTGGGGTGCCACTGCGTAAAGAGTTCACCCGCGCTTTTGAATATTCAGATTGCTGGGTCGATGATGCGCGTCTGGTTGTGCTCAATGCGGTGGATGCCTATCAGCGTGGCGCAACAATCATGCCGCGCACCAAGGTCATCCAAGCCCTGCGGGTCGAAGAGAAGAAACCGATGTGGGAGATTCACACCCAGCACGAGAATGGAAGCAAGCAAGTTTTCTATGCTCGGGTGCTCGTCAATGCCGCAGGTCCTTGGGTGACCAAAGTCATCGGTCAGCTGGCACAACAAGATGGTCAAGAAACCCGCGCAGACACCATCCGACTCGTGCGCGGCAGCCATATTATTACCCACAAACTGTTCAATCATCCAAAAAGCTATTTTTTTCTAGGAGAGGACGGACGCATTGTTTTCGCCATTCCCTACCTCAAGGATTACACGTTGATCGGCACGACCGATGTGCCCCATGAGTCTCCGGATGAGCCAGCTGTTTGTAGTCCTTGGGAACGGGACTATCTGTGTGCGGCTGTTTCTCGCTACTTACACCGTCCGGTAGAAAAGCGGGATATCATCGCCACATACTCTGGGGTGCGACCTTTGTATGAAGATGGGGCGGTTTCAGCAACCGCCGCTAGCCGAGATTATTTCTTGCGACTGGATGATGCGCCGGGGGCTCCTTTGTTGACGATCTATGGCGGGAAAATCACCACCTATCGTCGCCTAGCTCAGGCCGTTCTCACATCACTAGAGCAGTACTTTCCGGCCATGGGTCCGGCGTGGACCGGGCAAGGGGCGCCCTTGCCCGGTGGCGATTTCCCCGTGGATGGTTTTGCAAACTTAGTGGACGATCTGGCTAGTGCCTACCCCTTTGCAGCCCGGCAGTTGCTTGCGCGCTTGGCGCGCACTTACGGCACGATGGCCCACCAGGTTTTGGCCGGCGCCAAGACCAAAGAGGATTTGGGCGCTTATTTCGGCGCTGATATCTATGCGCGGGAATTGGATTGGAGCAAGCGGCATGAGTGGGTCGTCACAGCGCAGGATTTCACCCAGCGGCGGACCAAGACCCACCTGTGGCTAGAGGAGGCGCAGATGCGCGCCATCGATGCGTACCTGCAGAGCTGAATCTATCAAGGTGTGGGATGCGCTGTCTTTATTGAGAGAAAGGTCCATTACAAAGAAATGCGAAAAAGTGGTGTACCATCGTCTAAAGAATGTCGGAAAAATAAGGTCATTTTTTATAAATAAACTTTTTATAGGCAGACGTTATAGACGAATTAAGGACAAACACGGACCGAAGGAATATTACGGGAATGCCGCACGGTCTTGAGAGGAGGAGGACGATGATTAAGACACAAACGCTACGTTACTTTGTGACAGTCGTTAAGGCTGGTACCCTCTCCCAAGCGGCTCAAGAGCTGGGTCGGACCCCTTCGGCTGTGTCCATGCGCATCAAGCAGCTGGAAGATTTTATCAAAGCACCCTTGTTTGAAAATGAGCGCAAATCCACCCTTACAGAACTGGGCAAACGGGTTTTTGAAGTTGCGAACCAACACGTAGATCATTTTCATGACACGATCGAGGCCATTGAGCGGTACGCCCTGTTTGTCAATGGTTTGGTGCGCGTGGCCTCCGTTCCCTCCGCCGCAGTCACGTTTTTGCCGCCCGCCATACGCGCACTACAGCAGGCACACCCCTACATTTCCATCGACATCAGTGATCTTTCCTCATACGCAGTCTGCCGGCAGGTGCATATGGGGAACGTCGACTTTGGCATCGTGAGCCACCTCGATTCACAAGTGGAGCAAACCCTACAGGTCAAGCATTTGGTCAAGGATCGGTACGGCATCGTCTGTCAGGCCGATCATCCTTTAACCCAGCACAAACAGCCCTGGGACGCGCTTGCGGAGCACCCTTTTATCGACAATGGCTTAACGCGGGGCCTGATCGGGGAGGCGTTACGCCAGGCCAAGGACCACTCACGCCTGTTTATTCACAACACCACGTCCCTGATCGCTTTTGTTCAGGCCGGTCAGGGTGTGACGGTTTTGCCCGAGCTTGCCTGCCGGTCCTTGCCCAAACCCTTGCGGTTTATTCCCCATGCCCGTTTTTCAAGGGATGTTTCTTTAATCACCAGTCACAACAGAAAGCTCAGCACAGCGGCCCAACTGCTTTATGAGCGGTTGTATGAGGGCGGGATAAAATTTCAGAAAAACTGAAGTTTACCCAAGAATTAATCATTTGGTCTAAAGAAAAAGTTGTGTCATTCTTGCGCTATTCTTATGCCGTTCACTCGAGAAAGGTTTGTGTAAAAAGCCAAAAACGACCTTTTTACGGGGCGTCTTGGGTGGGCAAGTGCTTTGGGTAGGCCCGTTGGGTAAATAAGAAGCGTTTGGGGTGAGGAACGTCTTTATGGCGGGAGTCGAAAAAAACTATATTGCCGGCCAGTGGGTTGCTGCGGATCAGGGGATCGAAAATCGCAATCCATCTGATCTTTCTGATTTGGTGGGCCGCTACGCTCAAGCCAGCCCCGATCAGGTGCACCAGGCCATCGTCGCTGCTGTGCAGGCGCAGCCTCAGTGGGCGGCAACCAAAATGGAAGAGCGCTACAATACCCTGATGGCCATTGGGCAGGCCCTAATGGATCGATGCCGCGAGCTGGGAGAACTTTTGTCCCGAGAGGAAGGCAAACCACTGGCGGAAGGAAAAGGGGAGGTTTATCGAGCCGGGCAGTTTTTTACCTATTACGCGGCCCAGATTTTGCGCCAAATCGGCGAAAATGCAGACAGCGTACGCCCACAAATTGAAATCGACGTTCGCCGAGAACCGGTTGGCGTGGTGGGGATCATCAGCCCGTGGAACTTTCCGGTGGCCACCGCCGCATGGAAAATCGCACCCGCTCTGGCTTTCGGCAATGCGGTGGTATGGAAACCGGCTAACCTCGTGCCGGCAAGTGCTGTTGCCCTCACGCAGATTATCGCTTCACAAGAGCTACCTGCTGGTACCTTTAATCTGGTGATGGGCACCGGCCAGGAAACGGGGCAAGCTCTGGTCAGTAGCCCGAAGGTGGACGCCATTACTTTCACCGGCTCGGTCGAAGTTGGGGTGAGCATCGCTAAGGCCTGTGCCCCTAACCTCACCAAGCTACAGATGGAAATGGGATCGAAAAACGCTCTGGTGGTCATGGACGACGCCGATCTCAAACTCGCGGTGGCCTGTGCTTTGAACGGCGCGTTTGGAGGCACGGGGCAAAAGTGCACAGCATCCTCGCGATTGGTGGTGCATCAGGCCGTGCATCAGGCTTTTATCAAGCAGCTGGTCGCCGGCGCCAAGGACATGGTCGTTGATCACGCATTGAAGCCTGGGACTCAGATCGGTCCGGTTGTCAGTGAGGGCCAGCTAGAGCAAAATCTTGCCAATGTCGCTTTAGCAAAAAAAGAGGGCGGTGCGCTCCTGTGTGGCGGTCAACGTGTTGCCCGAGAAACTGACGGGTATTATATGACCCCGGCTGTCATCGACGAAACAGCCAATGACTGGCAGGTCAATCAAGAAGAGTTATTTGCGCCCATCGCCTGCATCATCAAGGTCGATTCTTACGAGGAGGCCCTAACCACGGTGAACGATACACGCTTTGGTTTGACCAGTGGCATCATCACGCAAAGCCTAGCGCGCGCCAGCCATTTCCGTCGCCAGGCCAAAACCGGCTGCGTGATGATTAACTTGCCAACCGCAGGAACGGATTATCATGTACCGTTTGGGGGGCGGGGCATGTCCAGTTATGGCCCACGTGAGCAGGGTGAGCACGCGCGCGAGTTCTATACAACGACCAAAACAGCCTATATTCACGCAGGGGATGGACTGTGAAAAAAACCGTTTGCATCGATGGTTTGCAGTATGTCAATTGGCATAACGTGCCCTTTGAGCAACTTAAGGGCGTGGATGCTATTCATGTCACCATCGCATACCATGAGGATTTTCGTGAAACCGTCACCAATATCCAACAATGGAATCAGTGGTTTGAGCAGTTTAATCAGCATTTGTTACATGGTTTGTCAGGACAAGATGTGCGGTGCGCTCACCAGTCGGGCCGCACCGCCGTTTTCTTCGGCTTGCAAAATCCGTCGCCTATTGAGCAAGATGTCGGCCTTGTCGAGGTCTTGCACACCTTAGGTGTAAGGTTCATGCAACTGTCCTATAACAACCAGTCTTTGCTGGCCTCTGGTTGCTATGAAAAGACGGACGGCGGCATAACCCATATGGGCGAGCAGGTTATCAAAGAAATGAACCGCGTTGGGATGGTTGTTGATATGAGTCACTCGGGTGAGCGCTCAACCCTTGAGGCTATAGAACTCTCCAGTCGTCCCATTGCGATCACCCATGCCAATCCTGCCGACTGGCACTCGTCCCCGCGCAATAAATCCGATACGGTCCTTAAGGCCCTAGCTCACTCGGGTGGTATTTTGGGGCTGTCGGCGTATCCCTTGCACCTGGCAAGCGGCTCACACTGCACCCTTGAGGCCTATTGCGCGATGGTTGCGCAGGTGATTGATATCATGGGCGTGGATCATGTGGCATTGGGGACCGATTTATGCCAAGGACAACCGGATGAAGTTCTGCGATGGATGCGTTATGGGCGTTGGATGAAACAAGAGATAAACGCAAAAGCAGAAAATGAACAAATAAGATTTCCTGATATGCCCCATTGGTTCCAAAGCAATCGGGATTTTGTAAACATTGAAGCGGGTTTGCGCAAGCAGGGAATAGATGATGAGAGCGTTGGTAAAATCATGGGTGAAAATTGGTTGCGTTTTTTCGACCATGGTTTTCAAGCAGCGCATCACTCTGTTCCTTTGCGACCTGTCCTTGATGTTTCTCTCACACAGCGGGCGCTCTCGCGCGCTTAATTTGGGTAAGGAGATCCCTAATGTCTATATCACAACAAACCCAAAACCCTATCGAACAGGGGTTGGCTGGTGTTAGCAAACCGTTGTTTGCGATTACTGGCGGTTTTATCATCCTTTTCTGCCTTATCGCCTTGGTCAGTGCTGAGACGTTGGGGACGATTGTTAACACGAGCTTTGCTTGGTCTGCGAAATACTTTGGCTTGTATTGGCAAATTTTGCTTCTCGCGACCTTTCTTATCGGGCTTGTGATCGTCTTTATGCCAGGCGGAAAAGCCATCATGGGCAAGATCGATAAGCCGGAGTTTTCCACGTTTCAGTGGGGTTCGATGATTATGTGCACGCTGCTGGCCGGCGGTGGCGTGTTTTGGGCTGCGGCAGAACCTATGGCGCACTTTACGTCTATACCGCCGCTTTTTGCAGATATTGCTGCAAGCAGCGCTCAGGCTGTCCCCTATGCCCTCGCCCAGGCCTTTATGCATTGGGGTTTCTTGGCTTGGGCTATCTTGGGCGCCCTAACCACGGTGATGCTAATGTATTATCACTATGAAAAGGGCCTACCGCTTGCGCCGCGGACATTGCTTTATCCTGTATTCAAAGAAAAAGCTCTTGAGGGACCGATCGGCTGGATCGCTGATGCTTCGTGTATCATTGCTGTGGTCGCAGGCACCGTCGGACCGATTGGTTTTTTGGGGTTACAGATGGGTTATGGCTTGAATGACCTGTTTGGAATCCCCAATTCTTTTGTCACCCAAGCGGTGGTGATTTTGGGACTCGTCGCCCTTTACACGGTCTCCGCCATTACAGGCATCACCCGCGGGATCAAAATACTCAGCCAGTGCAACATCATTTTGGCAGTTTGTTTACTGGCCTTTATTCTCATCGCAGGGCCAACCGCCTTTATCATCTCTGGTTTTTTTAAGGGGCTTGCGACCTATCTGGGGAACTTCTTTCAAATGGCCATGTATCGCGGTGATGCAGGGCTATTTGGCGATGCAGGGTGGCTCGGTTGGTGGACTGTCTTCTTTTGGGGGTGGTTCTTGGGCTATGGTCCTTTGATGGCGATGTTCATTGCTCGTGTAAGCCGGGGCCGGTCGATCCGTGCGATCATCGTTATGCTGTCTATTATTGCTCCCCTTGTGACCATGTTTTGGTTCACAGTGCTTGGCGGTACGGGTCTTGGCCTTGAACGGGAGACCCCAGGCATTATTTCCGAGCCCTTTACCGGCTTTAATCTGCCGGGTGCTTTGCTTGCCATTACCCAAGCCCTGCCGGCGGGCTTTCTTATTTCCCTCTTGTTTTTGGTCCTCACCACCGTGTTTGTGGCCACCACAGGCGATTCCATGACTTACGTGATTTCTACATCAATGTCTCAAGACGGCGATCCCTCTGTGGTCGTACGGGTGTTTGCTGGCGTTGCCATGGGGCTGATGGCTATTGTCTTGATTTCTTTAGGGTCCGGTGGGGTCAGCAATCTGCAGTCCTTTATCGTGGTGACAGCGGTGCCGGTGTCTTTGGTCCTGCTACCATCTTTGTGGGATGCTCTGCGCATTGTGCGAGAAAAGGGTGCGTAAAATATCCTTGTGATATAGAGTGAGGAGGGCGTCACGCCGATGGCTATCCAAGGTGGCGTAGGCAAGCGTCTTCGCCCGGCCCGTCAGGTCATGCGTCTGGCGCGTCTGGGCAGCTTTCATCGAACCCGCTTGAGCTTCATGCCTGCCTTGCTACGTCAATTAAGGCAGGAACGGTGGGGCTTTGCCCGGCCTTTGTGGGACGTTGATGCAGCAGGGGTCGGGCAGGCCCTTTATACCGCCCGCGGCCCCCGCCGGACCTACTCGTTGGTGGCTTTTGCCCATGATTTGCCTGCTGACATGCGTTCAGACCGGGTCATCGCCACCGCCTGGGACTGCACCTTTTGCCTGTTTGACGGTATTCCTGATCGCCATGATCTTGAGCGCTTGGCCGCCCAGGTGCCAAAACAAGAAGCGGGGCGCCTTACGGATCGTGAATTATCCTTATCGCGGGCCAATCGCTCTGTGCGGTTGTGGGATTACGTGGTCGACGCTTTAGCCCAAGGCCGCCAACCAGAGGAGGCGATGATCCGCAAAGTTGGCTATCTCATGCGCACGACGGCGGTCTATGGATCAGGCAAGTTTGGCGCTGCTGATCGGGCGGTGATCAAAGACCGTAAGGTGCTGGCGCTACCTTTCCGGGCCGAACTTTTATCTGTGTACCTTATTCGCGCTTTTGTCATGGACTTGGTGGAGCATTGTGCGCGGGCCAAGGGGGGCGATCGTGCGGTCGCGCTCACCCCCAGCTTGCGGCGACTATTTGGGATCGGCAACTCTACGGGGCTTGGTATGGCACCCTTCTTAGTCAACCATCCGATATTGTTGCATGCTTGGATTATGGCTCGTGAGCAGGCACTCGCGCGGGTGCGGGCGGTAACTCGTCCAACCCAAGAGGAACGAGAGGCTTTTTTGCAAGCCTTGGATCGTACCAGGGCTGATATCCATCAATGGCATTGCGACCATCCGCTACAAAAAGCAAAAATTGCGGACTTGCGCAAGGATATGGGGGTTCTGATGCGCCATTGTCAAACGCAAGGTTTTGACCAGGTGAATCCATGGGATGCATTGATCTACTGGAGTGAAGGGCATCTAACGCTAGAAGGCCAAGAACAGCTAGTTTCCTTAGTGATAGAACCCTATGGCTGGTTGGTTGATGATCTAAACGCATCCATGAGCGCCGATGAAGAGGCAGGTTTTTCTATCAACGGCGGAATGCACGTCAAGACCTTAAAGGGATTGATCGCTAAGCATTACGATTGGGCATTAGCGATTGATTTTTCCAACCGAAAAGAAAATGCGAAGTTTTGGTATGTTTCGCAGGAAAAAATGGAACCGCGTTTGGGCTTGCGTTACGAAGAACCGGGTAGCGATATGGAGTTGCCGCTTGGCATTGCCCGGGATATGCAAGCCTTGGCTCATGCCCTTGAGGTCTACTCGCCTACTCGCCTTGTGGCTGATTTTCTGTTGGCAAAACCACAACATCGTCATGTCGTACGACGTGTGCAGTTTATAGAACGCTACCCCTACGCTGAAATACGAGACAATTTACTTGCGCAAAGTCTCAATCCGCTTGATCTGTTGCGCTGCAAACTCTCCTTTTTCGGTGCGACGCGGTTTGATCCACGCTCAGATCGTTGGCTACGTATTTGCATGTATGAAAATGAACCCTTTCCATACGAATTGCAGCGTGGGCATCATAACAACCCTTCGGTCCATGTCGTTTAAGATCAAAAATAGAAAATTTGTGAATGGACTCATGTCCTATTCTCTCTCAGAGATAGCCGCTCAAAGTCTCAAAGCGACGAGAGGAGCAGGCTACCCTTGGGGGATTGCCCAGGAAGCTGGGGTGGCGACGGCGGTGCTGTCTGGCTATGGTCTGCCGGGGGTGGCCGGTTTGTGTCGGTTGTTACAGATCATGGCAGGGCCTCCTTGGCATCAAATGCAACAGCATCGGCCACAGGTGTCGGCAAGACTCCATTCATCGTCTTTCCCCGTGTGGCAAGCACAGGAAGGATTTTTATGTAGCGTGCTTGCGGGGTGCGCGATTGCAGATTATGCAAACCTGATTATCAAGGCTGGTGGATTGGTGATGAAATCTGTGTACGTGCCCTTGTTGACGGCCGCCGCCGCGAGGGTCGTTGCGCAGGTAGGGCAAGTCGGCGTGACGGTGACTTGGGAAGGGGCCATCATCGCCTGCTCGCCCCGCGATTTAAGGCATATAAGCGGTGATGATTTATTGGTAGATAACGTGCCAGAAGTGAGCATGACGTGCCGCGCCCTAGAAGAGGAGGGTTTGCACAAGGATGTCGTGGCTCAGGCAGCTCTTACCGCACGAGACCAGATTAATGTCCAGGACAAATGTTGGCGGCGCTTAGAGGTCTTTGCTGAGCGGACGTATGTCCCCGACAGTGAGACCTCGCGCTTGTCTGGTGCTGGTGCTGGTGTGCAAGACAATGATTGAACGGGACCATCTACAAGCCATAGATCAAAATGGTGCTTTTGAGGTAAACGGGTATAAGACAAGCTGGTATAACCAGGGGCAAGGGTTGCCTTGACGGCGCGGGCTGAAAGCGCGCTCAATTTGAGTGGCCTTGGGGTTCTCTGCCAAGCGACTCCGGAGAGGACCGATGTCATCGGAGGATCATCATCATTGGGACTCGCAACGATGCTCAATTCATGCCCAACTAAGATGCAAGAAAATGCATCCGCCTGCTTGACCTTGCCGGCAAAAAACGCTAAACCAGGATCACTCCAGAAAGAGTCGCGCTGCGGCTGTGGATGCCTTCGTGGGTGTTCAGGCCATGGTTTAGCGTGCTGGTTTGGCGTGTTTGCGCGGGTTTTTGCCTGCTAAAACACGGGCGCAAACATCCACCGGATGGGGGCGTTCGCTGGAGCCTATTGATAAGGTGAAGAGTTGGTAAAACACGCGCTTGGACGTGCGCGGCGGGCTTATGCGCGCCGATCACAAGCCAAGCGTTTGCGGGCCATTGTATCTGTGACCCAGACAAGAGATTCTCACTAAAAGTTCTCATAAAAGAGGCTCTTAAATTAAAGAAGTTTTCGTCCGGACACGATGGCAATGGTCAATAAACTGAGAAAATCGATCAAGCGACAAAGGGCATTTGGTGGATGCCTTGGCGCATGGAGGCGATGAAGGACGTGGCACGCTGCGATAAGCTGCGGGGAGGCGCGAGCACCCTTTGATCCGCAGATGTCCGAATGGGGCAACCCACCCCCTTGTGGGGTATGGCAAGCTGAATCCATAGGCTTGTCAAGCAAACCCGGTGAACTGAAACATCTCATTAGCCGGAGGAAAGGAAATCAACAGAGACTCCGTGAGTAGTGGCGAGCGAAAGCGGACCAGGCCAGTGGCCTGGCAAGAGACGACGGAAAGTGTCTGGAAAGGCACGCCATAGAGGGTGATAGCCCCGTACCGGAAGTCAAAAGCCAGGTCCATGAGTAGGGCGGGGCACGTGAAACCTTGTCTGAACATGGGGGGACCACCCTCCAAGCCTAAGTACTCCCATGCGACCGATAGTGAAGAGTACCGTGAGGGAAAGGTGAAAAGTCCCCCGACAAGGGGAGTGAAATAGTTCCTGAAACCGGATGCCTACAAGCAGTAGGAGCCTTAAGCGTCAGGCTTGCCTGGCGCCCAGGGTGACTGCGTACCTTTTGTATAATGGGTCAGCGACTTAGTGTATGGGGCAAGCTTAAGCCGATAGGTGTAGGCGCAGCGAAAGCGAGTCTGAATAGGGCGCCCAAGTCTCATGCATTAGACCCGAAACCGGGTGATCTAGCCATGGGCAGGTTGAAGGTGCGGTAAGACGCACTGGAGGACCGAACCCACGAATGTTGAAAAATTCGGGGATGACCTGTGGTTAGGGGTGAAAGGCCAAGCAAACTCGGAAATAGCTGGTTCTCCGCGAAAACTATTGAGGTAGTGCGTCAGGTGTTTACCATCGGGGGTAGAGCACTGGATGGGCTAGGGGGGCGCGAGCCTTACCAAACCTAACCAAACTCCGAATACCGAT
>JBCCHK010000011.1:0-89331 GCA_039028835.1 Pseudomonadota bacterium | reverse complement strand
GTTGCTGTTATTCTCGCATGGCGTAGGCAAAGCCGCACTCTGTCATTCCCGCGAAGGCGGGAATCCAGGAAAAGGTTCAGCCAACGCGGTGTAGGCAAAGACCCGCACGGCGGCATCAATGGGTGCAGATGTACGATGAACTTTCGGTCAAGGCCGCGCCTTGTGAACAATCGGTCAAGGCTTTGCCTTGTCAAAGCCGCGCCTTGTTATCGGACATAGGCAGGCGTACCTTGGGGTTTGATGACAGGTAAACTTCCCTGTTTTTATCGCCCATCACCCCTTAAACCCGTTAAACCCGTGGCGTAACGACCCACAGAAAACCCGGTTTGATGCACCCTGCGAGCTTAACTCTGATCTTTTCCGGCCTCGGGCATTTCATCATGCACGTCACGGTCGGGCTGTATCTGACGGCGGTGCTGTTTATCGAGCCCGCTTGGGGGATCACTTATGACGTGTTGATCAACCAATGGTGGTGGGGTGCGTTGCTGGTCGGCGGCGGGGCACCGATTTGCGGCTGGTTGGGGGACCGGATCGGCCGCGCACGCATGATGGTGATCTTTTTTATGCTCACCGGCGTCAGCCTGGGAGTCATCACCGTTGCGCAAACCCTGGTGCAGATTAAGGTGGGCTTGATTTGTCTCGGGCTTGCCGCCGCGATCTACCACCCGGTGGGGATTCCTTGGGTCGCCAGCCAAGACGCACCCCACCGAGGGCGCGCCTTGGGCATCAACGGTGTGTTTGGTGCCATGGGGGTCGCCTTATCGCCGATGATCGCCACAGGAATCGAGAGCCTTGCCAACTGGCGCGCTATGTTCTTGGTTTTTGCGCTGATTTCCCTTATCGCCGGCGTGGCTCTTGCCGTCTTTGCCCGCCGCCTGGATGCACCAATCGTGCAGCAAAAACAAGCCCGCCGTCCGGCCACGCCGATGATGGGCTATCTTCTGCTCGGGTTTTTCCTGATCGTGGCACTCAATGCCACCGTCTGGCACAGCCTGAATATCGCCATGCCCAAGTGGTTTGCCTTAAATCTGCCTCAGCAGTCCTTTCTTCAGGTGGGACTGATGGTGACCTTTGTTTATATCTTGGCCAGCGCTGGACAAATCATCAGTGGCAGCTTATCCGATCGGCTTAACCCTCTGGGCGTTTATCTGATGACCCTGCTTTTGCATATTCCTTTTATTCTTCTTGCGGGCTATGTGGCCGGGGTTCCGTTGATTATTGTGCTCGCCCTTCAGACCTTCTTTTTGACCGCCTCGCTCCCCGTGGAAAGCCTGCTGATCCTGCGGATCACCCCGCAAGCATGGCAGGGCACCGTCTATGGCATCAAGTACATCGGGGCGTTCGGAGTTCAGCCGTTGGCCCTCATGGTGGTGGGCTACAGCTACCAACGCACCACCACCTTACCCTTCGCGCCTGATCTGCCCTTTACCAGCATGGTGCCAATCCTCACGCTGATCGCGTTGGCCGCGCTGGTGATCGGCATGGTGATTTTTCGCACCCATCGTCCAGCCCTGCATGCAGCCTCTTGACGGCCCTCACCCCAGATCATGCGCAAAGGTAACACTCGAGAAAACAGCCTATAGGCGCGGATTGTGATTTCGTGTACACTGGGACGCGAGGTGATACCTGAAAAACCTTATAACCCCGGCTTGTTCTGCCCTTCATGAGCGTTGTTCCCCTTAAAACGGCTCGATCCAGCGACGAGAAACCGGCACGCGAGAAAGCCTCGCGATGTCTGGTCGGTGCGCACCTGACCAAGGTGATTGGACAACGACCGATTCTGCATGACGTGAGTTTGTATGTTGAGCCGGGGGAAGCCGTCGGCTTGCTTGGGACCAATGGGGCGGGCAAGACCACCTGCTTTCACATCATGATGGGGCTTTTAGGGCCTGATTCGGGCTCGGTTTTGCTTGCGGATCAGGACATTACCCCTTTGCCACTCTATCGCCGGGCGCAATTGGGTATGGGCTACCTGCCCCAAGAAAGCTCGGTGTTTCGCACCCTTTCGGTGAGCCAAAATATTCAAGCGGTGTTAGAACTCACCCAAGTTGAACGGCACCAACATGCCCGAATCGTGGGTGACCTGCTGGCTGAGTTCTCCTTGTCTCATCTGAGTCGCGCGCCGGCCTATACCTTATCAGGTGGCGAGCGGCGGCGGGTAGAAATCGCGCGCGCCCTTGCTTGTAATCCGCAATTTATCTTGCTCGATGAGCCCCTTGCGGGGATCGACCCGATTGCTGTGGATGATATCAAGGGCCTGGTAAAATCCTTGTGTAAGCGTGGGATTGGCGTATTGATTACCGATCATAATGCACGGGAGACGATGGACCTTGTCCATCGGATTTATGTTCTGCACGGTGGGCATATTATCAAAACCGGCACTCCTGATATTATCGCTAGAGATAGAAAAGTTCGCGATACTTACTTGGGCGAAAAGTTCTCTTTGTAGTTTTCTATCTTTTTTATGATGATCGCGATTTACCCCGGCACGTTTGATCCGTTTACCAACGGACATCTGGACATTCTACTGCGCGCTCATAATTTTTGCGGGTCTTTACTGGTTGCGATTGCCCGCGATCCGCAAAAATCCCCTTTATTCTCTGCCCTGCAGCGACAGAGCTTTATCGCTGATATCTTGCACACGCATCGCCTTGCCAAGGCGCACGTCATCATCTTTGATGGACTCTTGGTCAACCTCGCTGCCGAACAAGATGCCCACACGATTGTGCGCGGCCTGCGCGCCATTTCAGATTTTGAGTATGAGTTCCAAATGGCCAGCATGAACTCCTACCTACAAGAAAAGATAGAAACAATTTTTCTTGCGGCCTCAGGTAATAACCACTTTATCTCCTCTGGCATGGTCAAACAAATTGCCCAAGCTGGCGGCGATGTGAACGATTTTGTCAGCCCGATGGTCGCACAAGCCCTACGTGACCATTATAAAACCTAACGCGACAAAGCCTTGCGCACCGGGCTTGTGATCGCTTTTTTTATCGATTATTGCGGAACTGCCAGATCGTCCGTTGCCAACACGTCTTGCAGTAAGACGTAGCTATCGCCATACCACGGGCTCGCCGGATAATTATGGCCCAGCACGGCCGCACTAGCCCGGGCTTGATCGATCAAACCCAATTGCAGATACACTTCCGTGATCCGATGCAAGGCCTCGGGGATGTGGTTGGTGGTCTCATACAGATCAACCACCCGCTTAAAGCGACCCAAAGCGGCGGCATATTCGCTTTTGTTCTGGTACCACCGACCGATCACCATATCCTTGCCGGCCAGTTGATCGTAGGTCAGATCGATCTTATAGGCCGCGTCGCGCGCATACTCGCTTTGCGGGAAACGATCTACCACGCGCTGGAGGGCCTCCAAGGCATGTTGCGCGGCGGTCTGATCGCGCCGTACTTCGTTGATTTGATCGTAAAAACTCAGCGCGCGCAGATAATAAGCATAGGCGATCTGCTCGTTACCGGGGTACAGACGCAAAAACCGATCGATCAGCAAAATCGCCTCATCATAATCTTGATTCATATAATAAGCGTACGATGCCATCAACTGGGCGCGCACCGCCCAACGGGAATAGGGGTAGCGGCGTTCCACGTCGGTAAAACTCCTGGCCGCCGCGCGGTAAGCCTGGTCGCGCAACTGGCTGTAAGCAAGGCGATAGAGCTCCTCAGCTGAGCCGCCCTCTTGTTCAGCCGTGCTCGTGTCTTGGGATGCACCGCCACAGCCGATCAATAGAAAAATCACCGCAAAAAGATAGAAAAAACGCTTCATAAACCTTGTTCTGTCATAATTTTTACGGTCTGTTGTCGGTGCGTCGTTTTGGACATCTTTTGGTACACTCTTTTATATAAAATATATAAAATCTTTGGCACACAAGACCATTAGCCTGCAGCCTTTTCGCCAAACGCTTGACCCAGATGACCGGCAAGGTCTGTGCCTTCCCAGGAAAACCCGCCATCAGCCTGGACCGCCCGACCAAAATGGCCATAGGCAGCGGTGCGCTCGTATATAGGCCGGGCGAGCCCCAGATGATCGATAATACCACGGGGGGTGAGGATCACGGTATCCCGTATCAATGAGATCAGGGCCTGGATATCGATCTGGGTTGTACCGTGATCGTTAATGTAGATCGACAGCGGCTCGGGCACGCCAATGGCATAACTGAGTTGCAAGGTGCAGCGATCCATCAGCCCAGCCTTAACGATATTTTTCGCCAAGTAGCGCGCCATATAGGCCGCCGAACGATCAACTTTGGTGGGATCCTTACCGGAAAACGCGCCGCCGCCGTGCGGGGCCATACCGCCATAGGTATCGACGATGATCTTGCGCCCGGTCAGGCCCGCATCACCGTCCGGCCCACCGATCACAAAGCGGCCCGTCGGATTAACGTAAAACCGCTCGGGCGGGCACATCCACCCCTCAGGCAAGGACGCGTGGACCAATGGGGTGATCGCCGCGCGCACCTCCTGGGTGGAGACTGCATCGATATGCTGGGTGGACACGACAATTGCGTCAGCGCCGACGGGCTGACCGTCCTCATAACGCACACTGATCTGGCTTTTGGCGTCGGGACCAAGGATCGTCAGGGCACCCTCGTGGCGGGCGCGTGCCAGGGAATGCACGATCCGCTGGGCATAAAAAATCGGCGCAGGCATGAGCGCCTCGGTTTCCCGGCAGGCAAAACCGAACATGATCCCCTGATCGCCGGCCCCTTCACTCGCCCCTTCACTCGCATCCACCCCTTGGGCGATATCAGAAGATTGCTGATGGAGCAGGACTTCGACCTGCATGTGCTGCCAATGAAAACCGTCTTGCTCATAGCCAATCGCCCGCACCGCCTGACGAGCCTGGTCTTCGATGACGGCCGGGGTGATCTCTGCGGGGCCGCGGACCTCACCGGCGATCACCACCCGGTCGGTCGTCACCAGCGCCTCGGCAGCCACCCGAGAAGCCGAATCAGCCGCCAAATAATGATCGACAATCGCATCAGAGATACGGTCACAGACCTTATCCGGGTGCCCTTCGGACACAGCCTCACTGGTAAATACAAAGTTCTTATAAAAGTTCTTATACATGGGGCGTCTCTTGTGTCTTTTCTTGGTTCGTTGTGCTGTGATTGCGTCGTTTGGTTGTTGAGGATACGACGCCGCGGTAATTTTTGGCTGACAATCTAACCCATGACAATAATTGACTCGCCCGTCAAGACATCCCTCAAAGGGTAATGCTGCCCACCGCCATGGCTTGATCTTAGCGCGTTCCTTGGGTCTGATAGGGCCATGAGCCCCATCACCACCTCCTCGCAATCATCGGACCAGGCCACGTCGCGCGAATCGGCGGCAGCCTCCTTTAAGGAACAGGATTGGATTTTGCCCGACGCCGCAAAAGTGCCCGTTCAGGACACCGACGCTTTTGCACAAAAGTTCGCTCAATTGCGCGATCTGCCTCAGGCCGGCCTTTGCCATCCAACACTGCGCGAGCATCTGCCCAATCCCTCACACCTATCGGGGATGGATGCGCTGATTGCCCGCCTGCACAAGGCGATCATAGCGCAAGAGAAGATCGCGATCTTCGGCGATTATGATGTGGATGGGGTCACCAGCGTTGCGTTGCTCGGGCGTTACTTGGCGGACGTGGGGATTGCGGCCACCTTCTTTTTACCTGATCGCCATACCGACGGTTATGGCCCGTCTATCGCCGGCGTCAACAGCCTTAAAGGGCACGATCTGGTGATTTTCGTCGACTGCGGGGCGAATGCGCCTGACATACTGACCCACGCGCATGAAAACGGTATGGATGTTCTGGTGATCGATCACCACGTCGCGGTGGCTAAGACTGTGCCGCCGTTCGTCCAGATTGTGAATCCCCATATGAAGGACGCTGGCGAGCGTGAGTCCGCAACGTCTGCTGAAACTCGCGCCGAAACCCGTGCACTATGCGCCTGTGGTTTGGTATTTTTGGCCTTGGTGGCACTCAATCGGCGGCGGCGGCAGGAAAACCTGAGCGAGGTCGATCTTAAGCTGTTACTCGACCTTGTGGCCCTGGCGACCGTTGCTGATTGTATGACCCTCACGCCGCTCAACCGGGCTTTGATTCGGCACGGGCTTGCACGGATTATCCACCGCAAAGGCCTTGCAGCCCTTCTGCACGTTGCGCGACGGCGGCCGCCCCTGGCAGCACAGGATATCTCCTTTTCCCTCGCGCCTCGGCTGAATGCGGCGGGCCGTTTGGGTCATCCGCAACCTGCCTTGGACCTTCTTTTGTGTGACGACTCTGAGCGAGCAACAGCCCTGGCTCTTCATCTGGATCAGCGCAACACCCGCCGCCAACACATAGAGCGAAACATTATTCGCCACATAAGCACACGACTAGAGACAATGCCCACCCCGCCCTTTATTTTCGAGATCGATGAAGGCTGGCCTATCGGGGTGGTGGGCATTATCGCCGGGCAGCTCGCGCGGCGGTTTGCCTGTCCGGCGATTATCGGCGGCATTAAGGGCGATCAGGTCATCTGCTCGGCTCGATCCCCTGTGGGAATCGATATCGGCGCTGTGATTCGTCAGGCGGGCGATTTGATCGAGCGGGGCGGCGGCCATACAGCGGCGGCGGGCTTGACCTGCACCCGCGCCCAAGTGCCTGCCTTACGGGCGTTTTTGACCCACACCCTGAAAGCCAGCCAAACCGCAAGGCCGCGCCTGTGGATCGATCATGTCAGCACGATCAGCGAAGCCCGGCGAAATTTGTTGACGTGGATGGCACCCTTGGGGCCTTTCGGTCACGGTCACGCCGCACCGCTGATCGTTCTTCCCCATTGCCAGGTGCGCGAGGCCCGGGTTGTCGGCGCAGATCACGTCTCGGCGCGCCTCGCGGGCGCGGCGGGTGCTACCGGCAGCGATGAGCTCCGGGCGATTGCTTTTCGCTGTGCCGATCAGCCCCTTGGCCAAGCCTTGCTGGCGCCTGAGCGCATGCCTTTACACCTGGCCGGGCACATCGAGCAAGATATGAATGGCCAGAGCCAGCTGGTCATCATCGATGCCGCCTATGCCTACCGGCTCAATCTTGACGAACTCCCCAAAGGTGGTTAAGTCTGCTTGGCGTGTCCCCTTCGTCTAGAGGCCTAGGACTCCACCCTTTCACGGTGGCAACACGGGTTCGAATCCCGTAGGGGACGCCAGGGATTCCCACGATCAAAGCGCGAATCCCGACAACCGATAAGAAAAGGGGAGGAACTCATGAATACCGTTGGCTGGTTTGAAATCTATGTTGCCGACATGGAACGCGCCAAAAACTTCTACGAAAACGTTCTACAGAAAAAAACCGAACCGATTCCCGCTGGCAAGCCGGGCTTGGAAATGCACGCTTGGACCGGTGATATGACCGCCTATGGCGCTGCTGGGGCGCTGGCTAAGATGGATGGCGTGAAACCAGGACAAAACAGTGTCATGGTCTATTTTTCGTGTGAGGACTGCGCCCAAGAAGAAAGCCGCGTTGAGAAATTCGGCGGCACGGTTGCCCAGAGCAAGTTTTCTATCGGTGAGCACGGCTTCATCTCGATCATCATTGATACTGAAGGCAACACGATCGGATTGCACTCCGTGAAGTAGCGATCCCCGGTTCGATTCCGCTCGCTAGTCGCGAGAGGCAAGATTCCGTCCATATCTGTGATTGTGATCGACAAAGGCCCTGTCCCCAGTCTTATGCCAGACAGTGTTGCTACTCCCGTCATTCCTGCGCGATGTAAGTAAAGACCCGCGCGGCGGATGTAACAAAGGCAAAGGCACGATGAACACCTGGTCAGGGCCGTACCTTGCCATTTTTTAAGCCTTTGTTAATAAAAGAATACGGACAAAACAGTATCCTGGTGCGGTATGACACCGCTGACCCTCACTGTGATGATCCTAACCATCGGTACAACCGCCTTGATCGGTTTCATTGCGGGGTACGCGCCTCGGGGATTCATGCGCCCCGCCAAGCCCCGCCGGCTCGCGCCGCCTGCCCCGACCACCTCGCCGCCTAACACCTCTTTGGCCAACCCGCCAACGGCAGCTTTGCAAACCGCCCTTATGGCCGTTCCCAACGGGTTGATGACCTTTGATGAGACTATGGCGGTCACGTTTGCCAATCCTGCGGCGCTAGAGCTTTGGCACCTTACGAAGGCTCCACTGTCTTGGCCGCACTTGCTCGATGACTTGCACCATCGGCGGCATCTTCCAGAAGAAAGCGACTGGCCTGCCTTTCGCCAGGACTTGCTGTCCCTGTGGCAAGAGACAGGCGAGATGATCCTGCACCTACCGGACGAGCGCATCATCAAGCTTGCGATGCATATCGATCCGGCAGGCGGGCGGGTGGCTTTATTTGAAGACCAAAGCCACACCAGCCGCATCGAACGGCAGTATCACACGAGCCTGCAGGTCTATACCCATAGCCTGGATCAGCTGTTTGAGGCGATTTGCGTGATTGCCGAGGACGGCCATATTACCCTGATGAACCGCGCCTTTCGCCAGCTTTGGGGCATGCCGCCGCCTGCCCCTGAAGACACTGTGCGCGATGTTCTGCGCCATATCAATGCGAGGGTTCGCACGCCCCCGCCGCTGAGCGGCGAGCCCGGGGCGCGCACCCTCATTACCCGCGATAGCCGGACGCTGGATCATGAGACCATCACCCTGCCTGACGGGGGTCGCCTGCTGAGTTTTATTGATCGCACCGCTCACCATCAGGTACGCCGTGCCCTGGCAGACGCGAAGGCCGCCCGCAAGGTGAGCGAGCAGATCAAAAACACGCTCCTGCAAAGCCTAGCGTATGATATTCACACGCCGCTTACGACAATCTTGGGGTACTTGGATCTCATCGCCCGCACGCCGGGTCATCCCCTTCCCCCGCCTCTTGATCGCTACCTGGACAGCGCGCGGCAAGCCGCGGACGACCTCGCGCAGCTCTCGCAAAACACTCTGCTGGTGACCGATTTTGAAACGGGGCTGATGAACGCCCAACCCCAGCAGATTACCCTTGCCCCTCTCGTGGCGCAGATCGAGCAAAGCCACCGGCGCCAACTGGAGGAAAAAAAGCTCACCTTGCACTTTAGGGTGAGCTTAGCGGATGAGTCTCCTGATGATCGGGCAGATGCCTTGCACGATATCGCCTTTTATACCGATGTACGCTTGATGCATGGGGTGCTCTATCACCTGACTGGCGAGGCGATTCGCCGCATGGCCCCAGGCCGTGGAGGGATTCGCTTGACCTTGAGCGAGACGAGTCTGCCGGCCTCTCGGGCTATGCCCGATGCGCCTGGCCCATCGGGGCAAGAGCCCGGATTACAGATTCGCCTGACCTTTCCGCGCGCGCGGCGGCGCGAGCCTGGCATTAACCTCCTGCTCGCCCAGCGTCTGGTCCATGCGCTGGGCGGGACCCTCATCGAGTCATCGCCCTTATCAAGAGCATCATCAGGACCCTTATCTGGATCTTTATCTGGACCCTTGTCTGATAAGCACCCTGGACAAGAGCACCTGCTCGAACAACAGGGCATATCGTCCTTTATCGTCACGCTACCAAACGCCACACCGCCATCGATGGCGCCTGATCGGCAATCCTGAACCGTCGCAGGTTTTGTTCGTCGGTTCTTTTTTGCGTAACAAACTTGAGATTGTAGGTAAAACAGCCCATAATGCGAGCGCGTTTGTATGAAACGCTGCGCGGGGCCTGTGATGAAGCCCACACTTCACCTAAAAAATCCAAACTTACGCCGCACCGTTTCGCCGCAGCGATCTAACTGAGGTTTAACTGAAGAATTGCTATGGAGTTAATTCAAGTCATCGATAGTGTCGCCCGCGAGAAAAATATCCCGCGGGACGAGGTTTTTACCGCGATGGAGCTCGCGATGGAGAAGGTCGCCCTTTCTAAGTACGGTTTAGAAAACGACATTAAAGCCCAGGTCAGTCGACAAACCGGTGCTATCGAGCTGGTTCGGCGGCTGGAGGTGGTGCAGACCGTGCAAGAGCAAGCCCGGCAAATTGCGCTGACCGACGCCCATGACCGTGACCCGAAAAGTAAAATCGGCGATATCATCGAAGAGGCTCTACCGCCGATGGATCTGGGGCGGTCGACCGCCAACATTGCCAAGTATGTGATTATGCAAAGGGTGCGTGATGCCGAGCGCGCACGCCAGTATGAAGAGTTCAAAGATCGCGTCGGTGAGCTGATTAGCGGCGTGGTCAAGCGTATCGATCACGGCACCGTCATCATCGATATAGAAAACCGCGCTGAGGCCGTCCTGCAGTGGGAGGCCCAATTGCCGCGCGAGCACTTTAAGATTAACGACCGGGTCCGGGCCTATATCTATGAGGTCACTCGATCCGAGCGTGGGCCGCAGATTTTTATCTCACGCAGGCACAACCAATGCTTAGCAAAGCTGTTTGCGATGGAAGTCCCGGAAATCTATGACGGCATCATCGAGATCAAGGCCGTGGCTCGCGATCCGGGTAGCCGCTCGAAAATCGCGGTCATTTCTCATGACTCGGTCATCGATCCCATTGGCGCTTGTGTTGGCGTGCGCGGCAGCCGGATTCAAACCATCGTCAATGAACTGCAAGGCGAACGGATCGATATCATTCCCTGGAGCGAAGACCCGGCCACCTTTGTGGTCAATGCTCTGACCCCTGCTGAAGTTCTCAAAGTTGTGGTGGACGAAGATTCCCACGGTTTTGAAATTATCGTGCCCGAGGATCAGCTCTCGATTGCCATTGGACGACGCGGGCAAAACGTCCGCCTGACCTCCCAGCTGACCGGCTGGAATATAGAAATCATGACCGAGAATGAGCAAGCACGACGACACACCGAAGAAATGACCAAGCGCACGAAAATCTTTGTCGATGCGCTAGACGTCGATGAGGTGCTCGCCAACCTGTTGGCCGTAGAAGGCTTTGCGTCGATTGAAGACATTAACGCCGTCTCGGTAGATGAGATTGCTAACACCGAGGGCCTGGATGCCGACATTGCCCAAGAGTTACTCGATCGTGCGCGCGCTCACTTGACCCAGAGCGAAGCTGAGGCGATGGCGTTGTGTGAAAAGAAAAACATGAAAAAGGACCTGATAGACTTCCTGGGCTTACCTGCCAAACACCTGCTCGTGTTTGCCGAGCAGGACATCCTGTCCCTAGAAGATTTTGCAGGCCTGGCCAATGACGAATTGCAAGAGATCGTCGACCTCATTAATGATGAAAGCCTCAAACAGCCGACATGGGTGCATCACATGATCCTTAAAGCCCGGGTTGCGGCGGGTTGGCTAAGTGAAGAAGACATCGAAGATGTCCCGCCGCCGGCCCAAGAGCCCGCGGCGCCTGATTTTGATGAGCGTAACGAGCGACCCGACCGCCACAGCCACAGAGCTCGTGCGCCCGCACGGGAGATGGATCGTGCTGGCGACGACGCGCCTCCCGCCTCTCTTGCCTCTCCCGCTACCCCTGTCGAAAGCGCGGCCACGGCGGCCGTGCAGAACCCGCCGCAGGAAAATGAGCTTGAAGAAAGCGTCCCTCACGCAGCAACCAGTGAGCTCCCAGCGGCCGCCAGCCACCACCATAGCAAAAGCACCGCCGAGTGAGTAAAACAGGCCTGCGCCGCGCACAGCACGGTGAAACTATCGAAAAAGGCGGGAGTTTCAGGCTATCCCTGAATCGCCAGATAGCGGGCCCGGCGCGCGGCCACTAACGCATCTGGTTTCATCGATGCAAGGGTCTCCAGCTCTTCTCGTAGCACCTTGCCAACCGCCTTGATCGCAACGTCTGCTTGGCGATGAGCCCCGCCTGCGGGCTCCAGGATCACCCGATCGATAAGCTTGAGACGGAGCAAGTTCTCGCTTGTTAAATTGAGGGCTTCCGCCGCCGCCTGGCTGTAGGACGCGCTGCGCCAAAGGATCGAGGCACACCCCTCAGGCGAGATCACCGAATAGATCGAATGCTCGAGCATCGCGACCCGGTCGGCGACCGCCACTGCAATCGCCCCGCCCGAGCCGCCCTCGCCGATAATGACCGAGATAATGGGGACCTTGATATCCAGACAGGTGCGGATGCTTTGGGCAATCGACTCGGCCTGGCCTCGCTCTTCAGAGGCGACTCCGGGATAGGCGCCAGCGGTATCCACCAAGGTGATGACCGGCAGGCCAAAGCGATCAGCCATGCGCATCAGCCGTTGTGCCTTACGATACCCTTCCGGGCGCGCGGAACCAAAGTTGTGCCTTACCCGGGTTTGGGTATCGCGTCCTTTCTCGTGCCCCATAATCATGACTCGATGATCGCCCAGGCGGCCAAGCCCGCCCATCATCGCAAGGTCATCGCCGAACACCCGATCCCCCGCAAGCGGGGTAAAATCCTGGATCAACGCATTCACGTAATCGCCGAAATGCGGACGAAAGGGATGCCGCGCAACCTGCACCTTTTGCATTGGTGTGAGTTTGCGGTAGACGACCTGAAGCTGGTTATCCAGCTTTTGCTGCAGACGCATGATCTCGTCCGCAATGTTAAGACCCTCGCCATCTTCCAATCGTCGTAGCTCTTCGATTTTGCCTTCCAGTTCGGCCACCGATTTTTCAAAGTCAAAAAAGGTCAGCACAGTTATCCTCCGGGGCGCACGCCAGCAAAGACCCACCAATCAAGATGAATAAAGGACGCGCAAAAAGACGGGCAAAAAGATGACGCAGTGTATCACTTCCTGCTCCACCTGGTAAGCAGAGCGTCAATGCCGCACATCAGGCCGCACAGGGCGGCAAAATCGGGTATCATAGGGGCTTGCTCCCTGTTTTTCTTGATCCGATGAAGGACCCGTGACCTTGGCTGTGATCGCCTCGCCGCGCCGCCTCACCTCTGGCGATATCCTGACTGGCCTGCTCTTTTTGATGGCCGTGGCGGCCGGGATCGCTACCTACATCATGCTCGTACAGCCGCCAACGGTATGGGGCGATACGAACACGCTTTTGGTATTGCTCAACCTAGATTTGGCGCTCACCCTGGCGTTGCTGTTGCTCATCGGGCGGCGCATTTTTCTAAGCATTCGCCAGCACCGCCGGGCGGACGCTGGGGCGCGCCTGCATACCCAACTGCTGATTACCTTTGGCATCGTTACGGCCTTACCGGCGTTGATTTTGGCGTTGTTTTCTGCCTTATTCTTTTATTTTGGCGTCCAAACCTGGTTTTCCGAGCGGGTCGAAAAAGCCGTCAACCAATCCTTATCGGTCGCTCAAGCCTACCTTGATGAGCACCAAAGGAACTTGCACAACGATCTCTTGGCCATGGCCAACGACATCAACGATCAATCCACAGCGTTACAAATCGGTGAGATTGATTTCAATGAATTCATCACCACCCAGGCCATTTTACGTGGCTTATCTGAGGCGATGGTCATTTCCTCTCGCGGCGATATTCTCGCCCGCGCCCAGCTGACCTTGCGCCTGCAGTTTGAAAGCCTCGAGCAAAGCCTCATCACCCAAGCCCGCGAGGGTGGCGTGTTGCAGTGGACCAGCCCGGAAAATGACCGCGTGCGGACTCTCGTCCAACTCCGCAATATCCCTGATACATTTTTGATTATTGGCCGAGATATCGAGCAGCAGGTCATCCAATACATGCAAGACGTGATCGTCGCCGAGCAAGAGTTCCGCAGCCTGCAAGAACAAACGGCAAATCTGCAAATCCGCCTGACGATCATTTATTTGACCATCGCCGCGCTGTTGGTGCTGGCCTCTATGTGGTGGGGCATGCGCTTTGCCGAACGCCTGGCCGAGCCGATTGCGCGCCTGATTGGCGCGGCCAACCTGATTCGCATTGGCCGCCTGGGCGTCACCGTACAAACCCCTGAGACCATCGAGGACCTACGCGATCTGACCTTGGCCTTTAACCGCATGAGCGAGCAACTCAAAGACCAGCGCGATAACCTGATTACAACCCACAAAGAACAAGAAGAACGCCGCCGCTTTACTGAGACGATCCTGGCAGGAGTCACCAGCGGGGTCTTAGCCCTCGATCATAAAGGCGTCGTGCAAATGACCAACAGCGCCGCCAACAAAATGATTAAACACCCCGAGGTCATCGGCCAGCCGATCCATAAGGTGGTGCCTGAACTGGCCGCCTTGCTACCCGGCAGAGCCAAAGAGCCAGCCAAACCCACCACCCATCAGGTCAAGATTCAAGATGCCGATGGCACTCACCGATGGATCGTGAGCACCTCGGCCATCTACGACAGCGGGACCCTACACAGTTATGTGATGACCTTCGATGATGTGACGGACCTCCTCACCGCCCAGCGCGCCGCCGCCTGGTCTGATATGGCCCGGCGAATCGCCCATGAGGTCAAAAACCCCCTTACACCGATTCAGCTCGCCGCCGAGCGACTGCAAAAACGCCTGGATCAAGATAAGGACCTGGATATAGAGATTGCCCGCTCATGCATCGACACGATTTTGCGCCAGGTCATGATTATCGGCCGCTTGGTCGGCGAGTTCTCGGCCTTCGCCCGGATGCCCGAGCCGTCCTTTGCGCCTGTTGATCTGATCGGGCTAATTAAAGACGTTGCGGCCGTGCAGGCCACCGCTTTTGATCAGATCACGATTCGCACCGAGATACCCAAGGACCTGGTAACCATCGAGGCCGATGAGGGGCAACTCACCCAAGTGCTGAACAACGTGATCGACAATGCACGACAAGGGATCGAACGCAGTGAACGGCGCGGCGAGATCGTCATCACCGTCATGCCCCCCACCCCCGCCGCGCCCAATCACCTGACCATCACAATTCAAGATAACGGTGTTGGTTTGCCGCCTGATATGGATGTGGATCGCCTGACCGAGCCCTATATGACCACCCGGGAAGGAGGCATTGGCGTTGGGCTTGCGATTGTGCAAAAAATTATCCAAGACCATAAGGGCTCGCTGACCTTGCGGGGTCATCATCCGCACGGCACTCTGGTATCAATGAGACTCCCCTTACGCCCGGATGGGGCGGACGAATGATTGTTGTGTAGGTTTATGCCTTTTGAGATTTTGGTGATCGATGACGAACAGGATATCCGCCTGCAGCTTTGTGGCGTGCTGGAGGATGCGGGCTACGTGACCCGCACGGCGGCCACCGCCGAGGAAGGCCGCAACGCTTTAGGTGAAAGACAGCCTGATTTGATCTTGCTCGATCTTTGGCTCTCGCCTGGGCGGGACGATGGCATGACGATTCTTAACCTGACGCAAAAAATCGCCCCCGATATTCCAGTGATCGTCATCAGCGGCCACGCCACCATCGAGACCGCTGTTTCCGCCGCCAAGGCTGGCGCGTTCGATGTGATAGAAAAACCCTTCCAGACCTCTCGGTTGTTTCTCGTTGTCCAGCGCGCCCTGGAACTTTCCCAGTTGCGGCGGGAAAATCGCGCCCTGCGAGATTATCAAGAATTCGATGGGGACCTCGTGGGCGCACAAATCAATCCGATTAAAAAAACCATCAGCAAGGTCGCCCCGAGCGAAAGCCGGGTGCTGATTAGCGGCGCCATCGGCACCGGCAAGCAACACGTCGCGCGCATGATTCATCGCCTCTCACCGCGACGCAGCCATCCTTTCGTGGTGCTGAACTGCCGCGGGGATGACGATATCGAGCGTGCCCTTTATGGCCGCAGCGACCTAGAAAACCCAGGCGTTCCCCTGATAACCAGCGCGTTTGAACAAGCACACGGCGGGACTCTTTTTCTGCAAAACGTCGATGCCCTGAGCCCGCCGATCCAAGCGAAACTCACCAACACCCTACAAGATATGAGCTATACCCGGCTTGAGGGGACGAGACGATTACACGCTGATGTGCGTATTCTTGCGACCAGCACAGACCCTGCAAACCTTTCCCAAAACCTGCACAATCGCCTAGCGGTGGTGACCATGACCTTGCCGAGTCTGTCCGAGCGGCGCAGTGATATTCCTGCGTTATGCGAGCACTTCATCGCGCGCATCACCGCCCAGCTCGATACGCCCAAACGTTGTTTGGATCCCCAAGCCATTCTTCAACTCCAGTCCATGGATTGGCCCGGCAACATCCGCCAGCTAGAAAACACGATCCGCGGCCTGGTGATCGCAAGCGAGCCAGGGCAGACTCTCACGGTCGATGACTTGCCCAGCTACCAAGGGCCCGCCCGCAGCTGGGAAATCCCCGCCGAGATTCTCGCCCAACCCCTGCGTCCTGCCCGCACGGCGTTCGAACGACAGTACTTTACAGCACAGCTGACGTTGTATGCTGGCAACATCACCAAACTCGCGGCGCATATCCAGATGGAACGGGCCGCCCTTTATCGCAAACTCAAGTTCCTGGGCCTTGCTGTGGGTAAGGAAAAACGCCCGGGACGCGCGATGGGATCATCATGAGCAGAGTCATCATCGCCGGGGCAGGTGCGGTGGGCGTCACCATCGCCAAGTACCTCACCCAAGCAGGCTCCGAGGTGACCTTGATCGACCGCTCGGAAGCCTTGGTTAATCAACTGGCCGAGTCCATCGATGTGCGCAGCGTGATCGGTCACTGCGCTCTGCCTGAGACATTGGATAAAGCAGGCGCAAGCGACGCCGATATGGTCATCGCCGTCACCCGCTCTGATGAGGTCAACATGATTATCTGTCAGGTGGCCAAATCCTTGTTTGACGTGCCGGTCAAAATTGCCCGCATTCGCAACCAGCATTTTTTGCATCAGCGTTATATCCGGTTGTTTAACGATGACAATATCCCGATCGACTACATCATCTCGCCCGAGCAGGAAATCGCCGCCAGCATCACCGAACGGCTACGGGTGCCCGGTGCCCAGGAAACCCTGATTCTCGCCGATGGGCGGGTGCATGTCCAAGGGGTGCGCTGCCGCCAGGACTGTCCGATCATCAACACGCCCCTGCGCCACCTTACCGGCGTCTTTCCCAATCTGGCGATAGAAATCCTAAGCATCACCCGCGATGGGATTCTATCGGTTCCTTCCGGTGATGATGAGATGATCGCGGGCGATCACGTCTATTTCACCGTACCTGCGAGCCATATTGGCCGCGCCATGGCCGTTTTTGGCTATGAGGAAGAAACCCCCTCACGCATTACCGTGGTCGGCGGCGGCACCATCGGCTCTGGTCTTGCGCGCCGCCTGAATAAAAGTTTTGAGGATTTGACCGTCACGCTCATCGAGCATAACGCCGCACGCGCGAAAGAGATCGCCGTGGCCAACCCCAGCCTGGTGGTGATCCACGGCAACGCTCTGGACCATGAGACCTTGCAAGAAAGCGAGCCTAAGACGTGCAATGCTCTGATTGCCGTGACTGAGAATGATGAAACCAACGTGCTGGCATGCCTGCTCGCCCGGCGCGCTGGGGTACATCACACCATGGCCCTGAGCAACAAGGATACCTACAGCATGCTGTTGCCTGATCTGGCGGTTGACTCCTTGATCTCACCGATGGAGATTACAGTCTCTAGCATCCTTCGGCTTGTCCGCCGTGGGCATATCCGGCAAGCCTTGGCCGTGCTCGATGGCCGGGCAGAGATTCTCGATGCCAACTTGCCCGAAGGCTCAGGCTGGATCGATGTGCGCTTGGGGGATGCGGACATGCCAGACAATGTCCGGATCGGCGCCATCATTCGTGAGAATGATATCATCATCGGCCGGCCTGATGTGGTCATGCGCGCCAATGACCGGGTTATTTTGTTTGCCTCGCGGGCGTCCTTACCAGAAGTGGAGGCAGCGCTGGCGGGACAGTCCTAACGTTTGTTCTATTTTTCTCGATCTACTTTTCTCGATCTATTTTTCTATGTCATTACCTCACACAATCTATATCAATGGCCAATATCTAGACGGTGCAGATGCTCTGGTGTCAGTCATGGATCGCGCTTTTCTATTCGGTGACGGCATTTATGAGGTCATCGCTGTGTGCCAAAATACCTTGGTTGACGAGGACGGTCACCTCCAGCGCCTAGATCGCTCCCTCGCGCAGGTACAGATTGACCTCGGCACCCGGCGTAAAGCCCTTGGGTTTTTACTCCGGCAAGTCGTGCGCCGTAATCGGATCATCGATGGTCTTGTTTATCTGCAGGTCACCCGCGGGACAGCGGCGCGGGATTTTCACTTCCCGCCCAACACCGTGGCCAATTTGATGATTGCCGCCTGGGCTAAGCAGCTTCCGCCCCCTAGCGGGAAAACCGGGATCAAGGTCATCACCGTGGATGAGATTCGCTGGCAACGGCGGGACATTAAATCCACATCGATGCTTGCCCAAGTGCTGGCCAAACAAAAGGCCGCCGAGCATAACGTCGGTGAGGCCTGGCAGGTCGATACCGATGGCACCATCACCGAAGGCGCATCCTCTAACGCCTGGATTATCAAGGACGGGACCCTCATCACCCGCCCGGCCAACCATCAAATCCTTAAAGGGATTACCCGCATGAGCGTGCGCGCCATTATCGAAAATCATCAAATCCCGCTGGTTGAACGTTCGTTCACCCGTGAGGAGGCTCGGGCTGCGGATGAGGCCTTTATCACCGGCGCAGGCGCCTTTATCACTCCCGTCACGCACATCGATGATACCCCCATCGGTACGGGCAAACCTGGCCCTCTGACTGCGAAGCTACGCGACGCATATATCGACTCGTTTTCCGCCCATGCCTGATCGTTTTCTACATTCTCCTGCTTTATATCCCTCAGCCGACCATTGGCATGGCACCACCATCATCAGTGTGCGTAAGAATGACCGCGTTGTGATTGCGGGCGATGGTCAGGTCACCGCCGGCGCCACCGTCATCAAGGGGGCCGCGCGCAAAGTGCGGCGCCTGCCAAACCATGGGGTCATCACCGGCTTTGCTGGCGCCACTGCCGATGCGCTTGCCTTATTTGAGCGGCTGGAAGAGCAACTCAGCAAACACCCCGGGCAATTGACCCGCGCCTGTGTCGAGCTCGCCAAACAATGGCGGATGGATCGCAACCTGCGCCGGCTCGATGCGATGATGGCCGTGTGCGATAAAGATGTATCGCTCATGCTCACCGGGGCAGGGGATGTGGTGGAGCCGGACGATGGTTTGATTGCGCTTGGCTCGGGTGGGGCCTTTGCCCTGGCTGCGGCGCGCGCGTTGATGGGGAAGGATGAAAACGTTGCCGATCTTTGTGCACGAGATATCGCGCAGCGTGCCATGGCCATCGCCGCAGAAATCTGCGTTTATACCAACGATCAGGTCACCATCGAAGAGATTCCTGAGTCTTAATCGATTTTCTACTTTCTATACTCTATTTTTTATATTTTGTGTAACACTCTATGACAACCAATGAATCCTGCCTCACGCCGCGCGAAATCGTCGGCGAATTAGACCGGCACATCGTCGGCCAAGACGACGCCAAACGTGCCGTTGCGATTGCCCTGCGCAATCGCTGGCGACGGTTTCAGGTGGAAGACGACCTCCGTGATGAGATTTTACCCAAAAATATCTTAATGATCGGCCCCACCGGAGTTGGCAAAACAGAAATCGCGCGACGACTAGCAAAACTCACCGACGCACCTTTTTTGAAGGTCGAGGCCACCAAGTTTACCGAAGTCGGCTATGTTGGACGTGATGTCGAACAGATCATCCGAGACCTGCTGGAAAACAGCATCAGCCGCATGCGCGAGGTGCATAGCAATACCGTTAAAGCCAAGGCTGAAGTAAAAGCCGAAGAGCGTGTACTCGATGCCCTGGTCGGAGAAAATGCCACAACCACCACCCGCGAGTCCTTCCGCGAGAAACTGCGCAAGGGCGAATTGGATGAGCGTGAAATAGAAATCACCATCCAAGAAAGTCGCGCTAAATCCATGCCAACCTTCGATATTCCCGGCGCGCCTGGGGCGCAGATGGGCATGATTAACATCGGCGACATGCTCGGCAACGCCCTGGGGCGTACGCCCAAGACCAAAAAAATGACCGTCGCTGAAAGTTATCACGTTCTCCTCAGCGAGGAATCGCAAAACCTGATCGATGAAGAGGCGATTGTGCAAGACGCCATCACCCGCGTCGAGCAACACGGTATCGTCTTCATCGATGAGATCGATAAAATCGTCGCCCGGGGCGAAGGACACGGCCCCGACGTGAGCCGCCATGGGGTGCAGCGGGACTTGCTTCCCTTGATCGAGGGATGTCAAGTCACCACACGACACGGGACGGTGCGTACCGATCACATTTTGTTTATCGCTTCGGGCGCGTTTCATCTCGCCAAACCCTCGGACATGCTTCCCGAATTGCAAGGACGCCTGCCCGTGCGGGTGGAGCTTAAGGACCTCAATAAAGATGATTTTTACCGCATTTTATCCGAGCCGCGCGGTAACCTGATTGCCCAGTACCAGGGCCTGATGAAGGTGGAAGGTGTGACCTTGTCCTTTACCGATGAGGCCCTTATTGAGATCGCCACCCTGGCCAGCAAGATCAATCAGCTGGTTGAGAATATCGGTGCGCGGCGGCTGCACACAGTGCTCGAACGCTTGCTCGAGGACATCAGTTTTCGCGCCAGTGACCTCACGGGCGAGGCGGTTGAGATCAACGTCGATGATGTGCGCGAGAAAATCATTCCCCTGACCGACAACGAAAGTCTTGAGCGCTTTATCCTCTGATCGCGCGCGCCCTCGCGCCATACTCCTGATCGATACGACCTCGCGTTTTTGCCACGTGGCCTTGGTGAGGGATGGCCAGCTGATCGATCAAGAAATCACGCCGGACAAGCCTGCCGATCAAGCGCCGCGCATAACGGCGGCGTTGCTTGACCGAAACCGCGCTCTTGGCGAGCTTGCGCGGATTGCCGTGCTAACCGGTCCCGGTTCTTTTACCGGGATCAGAGCCGGCATGGCCACCGCCATGGGTCTCGCTTTTGCCCATAAGATTCCCCTGACGGGCATCACAAGCCTCCAGGCCTTGCATGCTTGTGCGCCCGATGGCTCTGATGCGCCTGATTGGGCGCTGGTTCTCGCCGCTGGCAAGGCGGCAGGGGCGGGCAAGGGATTGGTGTTTTATCAAGGGATGCCATGGGGTCGTTTGGTCCGTCTAGGAGGACGCGCGTGGCAGAAAAAACGCCAAGCCATCGGTCCGCAGCCTTGTGTGCTCATCGGGCGCGAGCCCCAAGAACTCGAGTCACTCGCGAGGATAGAAAACCTGCACGCCCAGGTGTGTGCCTATCCTGTACTGGATATGGTGCGGGTGGCCGCCGCCCTGGTTGGCTCCCGAACGCGCCCTTTGCGGGCTCTTTATGGCACGCGGCCGCGCATCACCCGTAGCGGCAAAACCCGCTGAGCTAGCAGCCGGCGGCGGGCCTAAAATTTATATTTGGGGTTTGCGCTTGATATGAATCTCATAAAGGTCGGGCTTTAGGGCTTGCTCAGGGGTGTCGATCCGCAGGACCTCGCCGCCACATTCGGCGATGCCGCCGGTTACGCTCTGCAGATTTTCCTCGCCCACCAGGCGCACCACAAGGGTTTGCGCGTCTTTAAGTTTATCAAAGGCGACCCGGGTTTTCACAAAGGTCATAGGACAGGAGTCTTGTGTGATGTCCAGCACGTTCATCGATATTATTTATTGAGTTTTTTGAGCAGCGCCGGGCTGGTGCGAAAGCTGGGGTAGGCGCGGGCAGTGACGTTCACCTTTTCCCCGGTGCGCGGGTTGCGCATGACTTGGGCGTGGCGCTGGCGACAGAAAAAAGAACCAAGGCCACGAAACTCCGCGCGGCCACCAGCCATGAGAGACTCGGTCATGGCCGCGATCATGACCGCAACAGATTTTTCTACATCCTCCAAGGAGTAGTTTTCATTTTTTCTAGACAAGAGCATAATGAGTTCAGATTTTTTCATGCGCTCTTACTCCTGCGTACGATCCATGATTGTTTTTATTCTACGCCGCAGAGCGAACGTCATAGATTCGGTCACTCATACGTCAGATTCTTCTTTGGTTTTCTTTGTGACCGCCTTTTTGGGAACCACTTTTTTAGGTACATCGCCGTCCGATGAAGGCGCTTTTGTGGTTTTCGCCGGGCTGTCCGTTTTTTGTGCCTTGTCGTCTTGTTTTTTCGTTACGGCTTTTTTCGGTGTCTCTTTTTTTGGTTCGGCTTTTTCTACTTTTTCTTCTTTTTCTGCTTTTTTACTGTCCTGTTTGCCCGCCTTATCTTCAGTTTCTTGGGCAAGCTCATCTTTGCTTACATCCTGCTTTGTTGTTTGCTTACTTTGGGGTTTTGTATCTTTGCCCACGGCCTTCTTATCATCTTTCTTATCGTCTTTCTTATCACCTTTCGTCGGGTCATCGTCGGCGCGCAAGGCGGCACCCAGAATGTCACCCAACGAGGCGCCGCTATCGGTCGAGCCATATTCGGCGATGGCTTGTTTTTCTTCTTCGATCTCACGCGCCTTGATCGAGAGTTGGACACGGCCTGACTTTTCTACCTTGAGGACTTGCGCATCGACTTTTTCGCCAACGGCGAAGCGGGATAGCTGTTGTTCGCTGCGTTCGCGCGCAAGACCACTGCGCTTGATAAAGCCGCTGATGGTCCCCTCTTGCATAGAGACCTCCAGTTCACTCTCCCCGACTTTGGTAATCAAAGCGGTGACTACCGTGCCTTTTTTAAGGCCAGAGGTTTGGCTGGCGGGACTTTCAGTGAGTTGCTTGACCCCCAGGCTTACCCGTTCGCGCTCGATATCGATATCGAGCACCTTGACCGTAATCTCATCATCGACCTTGTAGCCCGCGAGGACTTCCTCAGGTTTATCGCCCCAGGCTAGGTCTGACATGTGCACCATGCCGTCGATCTCGCTGCCGAGATTCACAAACAAACCAAAGTCGGTGATGTTTTTGACAACGCCGGTGACGACCTCGCCTTTGGGATGGGTTTGCGCCAGTTTCTCCCACGGGTTTTCCATGCACTGCTTGAGACCTAAGGAAATACGGCGGCGCGAGGCGTCCACCTCCAGCACCATCACCTCGACCTCTTGGGACTTGGACACGATGGAGGCGGCAGGCATATTTTTGCGCGTCCAGCTCATCTCAGAGATATGCACGAGACCCTCGATGCCCGCCTCCAGCTCGACGAAGGCACCATAATCGGTGATGTTCATCACCCGGCCGGTGAAGCGCTCGCCTTGGACGTATTTTTCTTTAACCTGCGACCACGGATCGCTGTCCAACTGTTTCATCCCGAGACTGATGCGCTGGGTTTCTTGATTGAACTTGATGATCTGCACCCGCACTGCTTGGCCGATCTGCAATGCATCGGACGGATGATTGACCCGGCGCCAGGAAATGTCCGTAACGTGAAGCAAACCATCGATGCCGCCCAAGTCCACAAACGCCCCATAGGAGGTCAGGTTTTTCACGATGCCGTCCATGACCATGCCTTCCTCGAGTTTGCCGATCAACTCGGTGCGCGCCTCGGCGCGCGCTTCCTCAAGCACCGCCCGGCGCGAAACAACGATATTGTTGCGGGACTGATCCATCTTGAGGATTTGGAAGGGTTGCTGGACATTCATCAGCGGCGTGATGTCCTTAACGGGGCGAATATCGACGTGCGAGCCCGGCAAAAAAGCCACCGTGCCAGAAAGTTTGACGGTAAAGCCGCCTTTGACCTTATTAAAAATTTTACCCAAGACCGGCTCTTCGGCCTTAAAGGCTTTTTCCAATTTGACCCAAGCCTCTTGCCGGCGCGCGCGCTCGCGCGACAAAGAGAGCATGCCATGGCGGTCTTCGATCCGCTCGATATACACCTCAACCGAGTCGCCGACCTGCACCTGGACCGAATCGTCTTCAGCCGTAAACTCTTTTTGTGGGATTCGCCCCTCAGATTTTAAGCCGATATCGACAACCACGGTATCTTTGTCGATATCGATGACTTTGCCGGTTACAACCTTGCCTTCAAAATTGCTTTCTTCGCCGAGACTCTCGCTCAGCAGATTGGTAAATAGTTCGTCTTCGGGGTGCTCAAGGGTGGGAGAGGTTTGCGTTGTTGTTTGGGCCACGGGTGTCTTACTTAGGATCGGGCTACGTCCAGGAAGGTCCTTCTGGGTATTTGCGAGGCACGACTCCCTTGCGTCGTCATGAGGGCGCGAGGGGATTAGCACTCTGGGGAAAGGGTCTGGATGCAAGCTCTGGTTAGTGGGACGCCAACCGATGCACGATAGGGCGTGCAGAGTAAAGGATTGACGTATACAAGGGTTCATCATCGCCCAAAGGGGCACGATGGTTTGTCATAAACCCCCGAGCGTGATTTTGCAAGGGACTTTGCGTTAGTTTTGCGTCAATTTTGCGTCAATGGTGAGTGCCCCAAAGAAACAAAGAGGGGCCCTTAAGCACAAAGACCTAAGCGCTGGGTTATTTCTTTTTCCGCAACAGCTTGGCGGTGGGCACATTTTCCATGATCGCCACCTCATCACCCCACTCGACCCGCAACTCAGCCTGTCTTTCTTGCATTTTTTTGACTTCCTGCTGGCTTTGGCGCAGGTGATACTGGTTAATCATACGCGGGACAACGAGAAAAATCAGATAACCAATAAACGCCGATCCCCAGATGATGATGATATTTTGTGCAGAAAAGAGACTCACACCGATATCATCAGTGGCCAAATCGCTGTTAAAACGTTTAAGCACGTAGGACACCACAATGGGAATGATCCCGGCGGTGTTAAAGATCGCCACCATGGCAAAACCGTAGCGGGGCTGGAGGCGATCGAGCATATAGGCCAAAACCGAAGGCATGACCCCGACCAAGACCAAAATCAACACCAACAGGTCATAAAGGCCGATCGCGCCGATGGCCAGACTCGCGCCCACCACGTAACGCCAAAACAGGCTTTTGTCTTCGGGGGCCATTGTTTTTGTGCTCCTGTTGTTGGCGGGCCGTTGCTGGCTAAAAGGCGTCTTTTTGTTGCCGGAGGGTTTTGAAAACTTCCCACCCTGGCCGGTTTTCTAAACCTACCAGCGCGGCCACCTCCGGGCGATCAGCTCTTAAAAAACCATTATACGCCTTATCAATTCCTAGCAAGAATGGGGCCGTTTTTTCCTTTTGCGCCTGGGCGATGATCTCTGGCGGGATGTCCATCCCGATATGCTGCATAAAGCGCAGGTTGGAGCCGGTGTATTCATGCCCAAAGTAGGTGAGGGTCTCGTCTGGTAATGCGCGTATCCGCCGCAGGCTCTCCCACGCCGCGCGATAATCATCGGTAAACACCCGCCCACAGCCCAAAGGCATGAGCACATCCCCGCAAAACAGGTGCCCGGACGTGTAAAATCCCATATGGCCCTTGCTGTGACCGGGCAAGGCCAAAGCGCGAAACGACCAAGATCCCAAGACAAAGGTATCCCCGCCTACCAGCAGATGATCTGTATCGGGCTTAACGCCGGGAATCTCGTTGGCCTCGTGCTTGGGCAGGTAGAGCGTTGTGCCCGGGAATGCCGTGCGCAACGCCGCCACCCCGCCGATGTGATCGCTGTGATAATGGGTGAGCATGATGCCGCGTAAGGTAAGGTCTTGCGCCGCCAAGGCGTCACGGACCGGGGCGGCCACCCCGGGATCGACGACGAAGGCATCGCCCCTCTCGCGCAGCAGGTAGATATAGTTATCGGCCAAAGCTGGAAGAACAGTAACGTCCATAAATCAAACCATGACGATAAGACGCCTGATGATGCTCGTTTGCCCCTGTTGGCCCCGTTTGCGATGCACATCGCCTTGAGGGGCTTAGTTGAGGGGCTTAGTTGAGGGGCTTAGTATAGCAGAAAGTTTGCGTGGGATGCCCATCAATCCCTATCTTTGCCCTGACCTTCACCCTTAGCACCGCCCTCGCTGCCGCACGCACGCCTCCCCCGACGAGAGAGGGCGATTCACGCTTTATTAAGCTCTTGGCGCTATTTTTTAGTGTGTTTTTGATGTTTTACACAATTACTGGATGTATTTCACCTGATGCAGCCCGCCCCACCCACGGCGTTGGCGGGGTCTCCTTCGTCCTCTGCGCCTCTTGCCCCGCCGCCCCATGACCGACAGGGCTTTATGGATCGTTTTCGAGTCCTGGCCCAGCAGGCCGACAAAGCGGGTCATATCCTCGCCCTGGTGTTGCTGGACATCGATCACTTCCAGCAAATCAACAACCACAGCAGCTTTGCTGTTGGCGATGACGTGCTTGCCCAGGTGGCCCAGCGGCTGACCAGCCTGCTCACCCAAGAGGAGGTCCTTGCCCGGATCGGCGATGATGAGTTCGCCATGGCCCTGCTTTGTCAGGCCGATGGATCGGACGCGCTGGAGCGCATTGGCCAGTTGCGTGGCGCGCTGGCCAGCCCCATCATCGTGGACGGCAAGCCCTTTGCCTTAGAAGCCTGTACCGGCGGCGGGTTGTATCCGATTGATGATGAGAGTCCCGATCAGATTTTACGCAAGGCGACGATTGCCCTTAAAGAAGCCAAGGCGCTGGGTCCCAATCAGGCCATGATGTTCGACCCAAACATGGATATGACCTCCCGCCGGCGGCGGTTTATCGATACGGCCTTTGCCTCGGCGATGAAAAAAGGTCAATTGCAACTGTATTTTCAGCCACAGGTGGCGCTCACTGAAACCAAGGTAGGCCGCCTGGCGGGCGCTGAGGCCCTCATGCGCTGGTTTCATCCTCAGCGTGGCCTCATTCGCCCGGATGTCTTTATCCCCGCCGCAGAGGAGAACGGTCTGATTGTGCCGGCGGGAATATGGGCCCTGCAAGAGGTGTGTGAGCGGTTGATTGCCTGGCGCGATCATCCTGTAGCGCCTAAGCGAATCGCCGTGAATATCTCGGCGCGTCAACTCGCCTGCCATGACTTCATCGATCAGGTGGCCACGATCATCACCCAGACCGGCGTGAACCCGTCGATGCTGGAGCTCGAACTCACCGAAAGCGCGGTCATGCACAATGTCACCGGCGCGATTCCCAAGTTTCAAGCCCTGCGCGAGATTGGCGTACAGCTGGCGATCGATGATTTCGGCTCTGGCTATACCTGTTTGGATTACTTAAAAAAGTTGCCGGTGGATTGCCTGAAGATCAATCGCTCGTTCATTCAGGGCCTGCCGGATGATTGGGCAAGCGCGGCGATTACCAAGACCTTGCTGATCCTGGCGCGCGAGCTTGATCTGCGCTCGATCGCCGAAGGGGTGGAAACCCAAGAGCAGCTGGCCTTCGTGCGCGAACACGGCTGTCATGAGGTACAAGGGTTTTTCTTCAGCCGCGCCTTGCCGGAGGACGCCTTTTTGACCTACGTAGAAACCCTTGCAGAGGCGTCGCCAGAGTCATAACCCGAACAGTGAGGGCGTTTTAAGGCGTTTTATTAAGAAGCCGAATCAAGCTAGAGGTATCCCACCGTCCGCCGCCGCGCGCTTGGATCGCGGCATAGAATTGATCGACCGCCGCAGTCATGGGCAGGCTCGCGCCGGTTTGCCGCGCTTGCGTTAGAATAATGCGCAAGTCTTTGCGCATCCAATCCACGGCAAAGCCGAAATCGAACTCGTCCCGCGCCATGGTTTTGCCGCGATTTTCCATCTGCCAGGACTGGGCGGCTCCGCCAGCGATGATCGCCAACACCTTATCGATATCAAGGCCGGCTTTCTGGCCAAAGTGAATCGCCTCTGAAAGGCCTTGCACAACCCCGGCGATGCAGATTTGGTTGACCATCTTGGTGAGTTGGCCAGCGCCGACCGGACCGAGCAAGGCATAGGACTTGGCATAACTTGCGACCACCTCTTGGGTGCGCGCAAACACCTGCGGCGTGCCGCCCGCCATGACCGTTAGGACGCCGTTTTCCGCGCCGCTTTGTCCGCCAGAGACCGGCGCGTCTATAAAGTCGATCTTGCGGGCCTTACAGACGGCATCCAGTTCTTTGGCGAGACTTGCCGAGGCGGTCGTGTGATCGATCAAAATCGCGCCCTGGGCAAGCTGAGCGAGAATACCATCAGCGGCGGGCGCCTGGGGACTCCCATCAGCGCCATAGACCACCTTGCGCACATCATCATCATCGCCGACACAGACCATGACGATCTGTGCGCCCTGGCTTGCGTCAGCGGGGGTTTTCGCGGTGGTGACACCCTGCGCTTTATAAGTCTGCGCCCAACGTTCGGCGCGGGCGGCAGTGCGGTTATAGCCGCAGACTTTATGACCGTTTTTGGCGAGGTGGCCTGCCATGGGGCCGCCCATGACTCCCAGACCGATAAATGAAACCTGCATGAGATAATCCTTTAGTCAAGACGTTGGTGTGAGAAGGTTATAAGATGGTTATAAGATAATTTTGATATCGTTGTTTTCTATTCGGTGCCTTGCGTCCGCGTCAATCCAAACGCCCCTAACAAGCACCCTTAACTGGCTTTTTCCTGCGGGTGTGTGGATGATGATCGAGGTGATGGCGAAAGATACGCTTGGATTGTACGGGTTGCTAGATCTTGCATATCGACATGAGCGCGTGGGCCGTAGAGAGGCAGGATGGCGGTGGCCGCAGCACTCCCCAGGCGGCCGCACAGGGCTAAGGGTTGATCTTGCGCAAGGCCATATAGAAAACCCGCCGCATAGAGATCACCGGCGCCGGTGGTATCGCGCAAAATCTGCGGAGTGACAGCAAGCACATCGACGACCTCTTGGCCATCGACGACCGTTGAGCCGTGTGCCCCGCAGGTTAGCGCAGCAATCTGACAATGCTGGCGCACCCATGGGATTGCCTCGCGCAGAGTCTTACAGCCCAACAAGCTCAACATCTCCTGCTCGTTGGCAAACAGAATATCAACGTTGCTCTTGATAAAGCTAACAAAGTTATCCCGGTGACGCTCTACGCAAAAAGGATCTGATAGGGTCATCGCCGTCAAGCGTCCTGCTTTTTTGGCAATTTTTGCGGCTTTGGCGAAGGCTTTACGTGAGCTGGGGCGATCAAACAGGTATCCTTCTAGGTAGGTCACGCTTGCGGTAGCAATCAGGTCCGCATCGATATCCTGGACACTGATATCGACGCACGCCCCCAGATAGGTATTCATCGTGCGCTGCGCATCGGGCGTGACAAAGATGGCCGAGCGCGCGGTGGGCGGACCTTCTTGGGTGGCTGGCGTGGTAAAGAGCACGCCATGACGGCGAATATCTTCACGATATTGCCAACCGAATGTGTCATTTTTGACCTTGCCGATATAGGCGCCGCGCCCGCCCATCTGGGAAAGGCCGACCACTGTATTGGCCGCCGAGCCGCCACACACGGCACGGTCCATACCGGCAAGCTCGCACAGCTCTTGCGAACGCGCGGCATCCACCAAGGTCATGGTGCCCTTGTTAAGATTGTGCGTTTTGATAAATGCCTCATCGACTTCTGCTAGGATATCGACAATGGCATTACCAATGGCCAGCACGTCGATGGTGGCGCGCGGCGCAGACGGTTTTTTCAGGGTTGTTTTCTTTTGTTTCATTTTGGCCATTGAATCAAAAAGCGTCGATGCGATCCTCGTTGTGTGAGTACAAAACCTATAGAAAAGATTTCTATAATTAGTCTAATAATCGTTCACGCGCTCTGTGATAGAACTTTTTGTATGAGGTCTTGCAGGGGCTCATCAGGGATAACGCCGAAGCTTGGCAAGACCGTAGAAGCCAAGGCACTCGCCAGACGGCCAGAGGTGGCCAGGGGCAACCCCCGGATGACACCGTAAATCAGACCCGCGGCATAGAAATCCCCCACACCGGTTGTTGCGACGAGCTCGCGGGGCGGGGTGACACTAATTTTTTCCTTGGTGTGCCGGCCAACCACCCATGAGCCTTGCGCGCCCATGGTAATGGCCGAAACATCCACATGGCTTTGCAACCAGATGATCGCCTTATCCACAGTCCCTGCCGAGGCAAGGTAGGTGACTTCTTCTTGATTGCCAATAAGAACATCCACCCCTTGGCGCAAGACCCCGAGCACTGCCGCGCGATGTTTTTTGACCGCCTCGATGTTCGACAGATTAAGAGCAATGCGCACCCCGGCACTCCGCGCAAGAGTCAATAGCCGCTGAAAAATACGCCAGCCGCCGGCATGCCCCAACAGATAAAGCTCGATATAAAGGACATCACTCTCTGCAATGATCTCTTTTTGTAAATCATCTGCAGAAATCATACTGCTCGCCCCTAAAAACACACCCATGGTGCGCTCGGCGTCGGGCGTTCTATAGACGATGCACCGGGCGGTCGCCGGCCCGTCCTTGAGCGGCGTGGTTTGGTAATGGACGCCTGCGCTGTGCATGTCACGGATAAAAATTCGGCCCAAATCATCGTCCTTGACCTTGCCGATGAACGCCGTTTGCATGCCAGAACGCTGGAGGGCATCGATGGTGTTGGCGGCTGACCCACCACACGCCCCCTGAAAAGAATCAAGAGAGCGCAACAACGCCATGGATTTATCCTCTTCAAGCAGCGTCATCGTGCCTTTTTCAAGCCCCGTTTGGGCGAGCATGTCTTCTGAGGCATCCACGAGGACATCGACAATGGCATTACCGACCCCGACGACTTGTACGGTTTTTGACATGGGCGATGGCTCCCTTACCTTCATGGACCCTCATGACCTGCCGCCCAAGGACCGCGATGACCCGCGTAAGGCTTGCCGCAGCGTAGGCAAGCAGGTATGATGCGGGGCGTGGTTTACGCAGGTCAGCCATGCTGGCGGGCCTGCGACATTCCCACGCGCAGAAAAACCTGCTATTGTAAACTCTGCTGGCACTGCCCTTGCGTGCACCCCACCTTGTACAAGTACCAAATAGGAGCCGTGTTGACAATTTACCTTATGAGCAGGGGCCTTCACAGGCTACGCCCGTGAGGATTTTCCCCGTGAGGATTTTCTTAGACCCTTGTTTGATCCATAGATCACCCGCCGTCTTAGTATGATCTCATGATCGGTTCTCGACGCCTGATCGTTTTGGTGAAGACCCTATATTGTTGCTCGTAATACGTAACCGCACCCATTTTGACATGACCCCATCGCGTTCCTTTTCTTTTGATGATTCCATCCGCCGGCAAAGCCTGCGCGGCCTTTCCTTGGTCAGCTTGCTCACCCTTGGCCTTATGATGTCAGGCTGTAGCGGCTTTTCCGACGCCATAACCCGCGCCTCTAAGGGCGAGCCGCTCTGGCCGTCTGGCGGCGCGGACACCGCCGCCCAAGAGCAGGTCCCCAATGAGCAGGTCCCCAATGAGCAGGTGCCAAACGAGCAGGCTCAAAACGAGCAAGCTGAAACCACGACCCCCGCCGTCAGTGCCTCCCTCGCCACGAGCGAGCCCGCCGCCCGTGAGCCAGACACCGTCGCCCAGGACACCGCCCTTGAAACCGCAACCGCCCAGATGGTCGCCGATGCCACCGTCCGCGAAGGGCAGCAGCGCACCGCTGTAGGCGAGCACGTCAGCCAACTCTCGCAAACCGTCGATCAATTGCGCGCCAACGTGCAAGCCCGCCGCCAAACCCTGACCACCATCGAAGGTGCAGGCATCCAACGGGCCGCCGCCTTTTACACCCACATGGCGGCGATGAACACCAAATTGCGCACCGGCACGACCCCAGGCAACCCGCTGATGACCAATCGGATTACGCAAGCGCAAGCCGTGCTGGATTCGGTCACCAATGACGTGACGACCCTTAAGACTCTCTATGGCGAAGTCTCCAGCGATAACTCGCTGGCAGCCTATCTGTCTGCGAGCCTAACCTCGGCCTATAGCCTGTTTGGCGCCGTCGACGCCGACCACGCCCGGATCGATCAACTCAAAGACGACATCAGCCGGATCGTCGTGGACCTGGATCGCCTGCTCAATGAAATCACCGATGAGATTGCGCGCCAGAGCACCTACCTGTCGGTCGAACAAGACAACCTGCGCATTTTGCGGGTCGCCATCGATAGCGGTGAGCTTTATGGCGGCAGTCTGCGCACCGCCGCCATGGCCGGAGATCGCGTCCGCACCGCCCAGCAGATCTCTAGTGCAGCAGACTTGCGTAACCGCACACCGTTCGTGACTCTGCGCTTTGAAGGCGCGGATATCGACTACCAGGGGGCCCTCTACAACGCCGCACGCCAAGCCTTAAGCAACAACCCCAACACGATCTTCGACATTGTGGCCGTGAGTACAAACATCGGCGATACCGCCTTTACCTCACGCCAGGCTGGGGTCGCTCTTACCCGCGCCCAAGAGGTGCTGCGGTCGATGGTGGGCTTTGGCTTGCCGGCAAATCAGATGACCTTATCCGATGCCAAGAGCAGTGCCACCGCGACCAACGAAGTCCGCATCTTTATCCGATAACACCCCCTTTATTGCGGATGATTCTCAAAAAGAGGGGCTTCTTCAGGCGCATTTGCCTGCGTGGGAACGCTGGCTAGCGCGCGAGAGGCGCCTCTCGCCCCATACCTGCCGGGCCTATCAGCGTGACGTGCGCGCCTTCTTGACCTTTTTATCTGAGCATCTGGAGGGTCCGCCCACCGGCCAGGCCCTGGCCGACCTTCATGTGACTGACTTTCGCGCCTTCCTTGCAGCGCAAACCCGCAACGGCCTGGGTGCCCGGGGCCGGGGCCGCTGTTTATCCAGCCTGCGCTCGTTCCTCACGTTTCTCGCCGAGCGCACCGGGCTTGAAGCCCCCGCCCTTTCCTTGCTGCGCCGCCCGCGCATCGCCCCAGCCTTGCCCAAACCTTTGGATAAAGGCCAACTCGCCAAGCTCTTCACCATCGATGATTCCAAAGAAGATCAGCCGACCTCTTGGCAAGACACCCGGGACCGGGCCCTATTTGGCTTGCTTTATGGGTGCGGCTTGCGCCTGGCTGAAGCCTTGAGCCTGTCCGAAAACCAGGCTCTTAAGGACGTGCTGCGGGTCACTGGCAAAGGGGGACGTACTCGGCAGATTCCCGTACTTCCCGCCGTACGCCGCTGGCTGGAGGAGTATCGCCGCTGTTGCCCGTTTCATGGGCATAACACCCGTGACCCCGATACCCGTGCGGCCAACCCTTGTAAGCACACTAATGCCGCGCCGTTATTCGTTGGCCAACGCGGCGGGCGGCTCAACCCGGCGGTGGCACGAGACCGCCTCAAGAGCTTGGCGGGCCGCTTGGGACTTCCCACCGCCATCACCCCCCACACTCTGCGCCACAGCTTTGCCACCCACCTGCTGCAATCCAGTGGCCAGCTGCGGATCATTCAAGAGCTTCTTGGGCATGAAAGCCTGCGCGCCACGCAAGTCTATGTCGGTGTCGCCCCGGCTGAGCTTCGCGAGATTCATCAGCGCGCCCATCCGCGCCATCGCCTGGAGACATTAAAGCCTCGCGACGAGCGCGACTCATGACCACCAGGCCCAGCAACGCCATGAATCATGCTGTTGGCGGCAATGCTTTTGATCGCTTTTACCAAAGCCCTCGCGGGCACGAGACACACCGGGCAATCACAGCGGCGATTGCTGAGCTTTGGGGCGAGCATCTGGCCGAAGTGTGTGTGCTGGGCTACGGGGCGCCGTTTGATAAGGATGATTTCAACGCGCACAGGATGATCGGCCTTCAGCCTGCCTGCTTGCCGCCGGGTTTGGTCGCCCCCCCTGAATCCTCCCATTCACAACCCTCTTCTTCTCAAAGGGCCCGCCCCAGTGCGCCGATTGTCATGGACGCACGCCTGCCCCTCACCGATGGTTGCCTGGATCGCCTGGTCATGCTCCATTGCCTGGAGTTCAGCACCGATCCCGGCGCTCTCCTGCGCGAAGCCTGGCGCGTCCTTAACGGCGAGGGTCGCCTGATGATCGTCGCACCCCATCGCTTGGGGTTGTGGGCCCGCGCTGAGGACACACCCTTTGGCCATGGCCGTCCCTACTCCCTTCTCCAGTTGCAAAACCTCCTGGCCGAGAGCATGCTGACCTACCAGGGGCATCGCCGGGCGCTCACCACGCCACCCCGCGGCGGCGAGCGGGGCGCATGGCTGGTGGCGGCGTTTGTCATCCGCCGCTGGTTTCGCCAACTGGCGGGCGTGATCGTGATCGATGCCCGCAAGGAACTCCTGTCTCCGGTAATACCGGCGCGCCGTTCTTTTACTCTTTCGCCCCTGTCGCCTTCTCTTTCTCCCCATGGAGCGATCTCATGACGACCTTTTCTGTACTCCTGCTTGCTGGCGACGGCATCGGCCCCGAGGTCATGGCACAAGCCCGCCGGGTGCTGGATCATCTCCCGGATTTTACCTTCGATATCCGCGAAGATCTTGTCGGCGGCTGCGCCTTTGATGCCCACGGTCAACCCTTGCATGACGACACCATGGCCGCCGCGAGAGACTCTGACGCAATTTTGCTCGGCGCAGTCGGCGGCCCCCAATGGGATGGCCTGGACTTCGATAAACGACCCGAAGCGGGCTTGCTACGCTTGCGTAAGGAACTGGACCTGTTTGCCAATCTGCGCCCGGTCAAGCTGTTTTCAGCCCTGGCGGATCGCTCCACTCTCAAGCGTGAGGTCATCGAGGGCCTGGATATCCTCATCGTGCGAGAACTCACCGCCGGGGTTTATTTCGGCGAGCCCCGCGGCATCGAAGACTTGCCCGACGGGGGGCGCCGGGGGATCAACACCCACAGCTACACCACCGCGGAAATCAGGCGTATTGCTCAGGTAGCCTTGACCCTCGCACGCACCCGGCGCAGCGCCGTGTGCTCGGCCGATAAGATGAACGTCATGGAAGCGGGGCGGCTGTGGCGAGAAGAGGTCACAGCGACGCACAAAAATTTTCCAGACGTGCGCCTATCCCACATGCTCGCTGATAATTGCGCCATGCAGCTGGTGCGGGACCCTTGCCAGTTCGATACCATCGTCACCGATAATCTGTTTGGCGACATGCTCTCGGATCAGGCCGCCATGCTGACCGGCTCACTGGGGATGCTCCCCTCGGCTTGCCTGAGCATCGACGGCGGCAGGCGACGCGCCATGTACGAGCCCGTGCACGGCAGTGCGCCGGACATTGCCGGACAAAACAAAGCCAACCCGCTGGCGATGATTCTCTCGGTCGCGATGATGCTGCGCTATTCTTGTGAGCGCGACGATCTCGCTGATGCTGTGGAGTCAGCGGTGGAACAAACCCTCGCCGCAGGCTTACGCACCCCGGATCTGGATGGGGATGCCACGACCGAGCAGATGGGCGATGCGGTTATCAAAGCCCTGGGCTAAGGACCCGAACTCTTAGGACGCGAGCGTCTTGCGGGTGTAGTCGTGGGTGGCCTGGATGCGTCGCACGGTGCCGGTCTGCGAGCGCATGACGAGCGTATCGGTGAGTGCCCCTTGGCGATTGCGTCGCACGCCACGCAAAATCGTCCCATCAGTCACACCGGTGGCGGCAAACATGACGTGACCTGCGACCATCTCTTCTCGTGTGTAGACCTTGTTCGGGTCCGTCACCCCCATGGTTTTCGCCCGAGCGATGTGATCGGCCGTGCTTAGCATCAACCGTCCCATCATCTGCCCGCCGGTGCACGATAGGGCGGCCGCCGCCAGCACCCCTTCAGGGGCACCGCCGATGCCCATGTACATATCGATCCCGCTTTCGGGCAGGGCGGTGGCCATGACCCCGGCGACATCACCATCGCGAATCAGACGAATCCGCGCGCCGGCTTCCCGTACCTTGGCGATCAGTTCTTCATGACGCGGGCGATCGAGAATGCACACCACCGCATCGGGCATATCGATTTTTTTTGCCCGCACTAAATTACGCAGATTGCGTGCCGGCGAATCATCCAAGTCGACAACCCCTTCGGGCAAATCATTGCCCACAGCGATCTTTTCCATATAGACATCGGGGGCGGCAAGAAAATGCCCTTCGGCGGCGACCGCCATGACGGTGATAGAATTGTCGCCACCGGTGGCGCACAAGGTGGTGCCCTCCAGGGGATCGAGCGCGATATCGACCTTGGGGCCGCGCCCGGTGCCAACCTGCTCGCCGATATACAGCATCGGCGCCTGGTCACGCTCGCCCTCGCCGATGACGACCCGGCCATCGATATCAAGACCGCTTAACGCCCAGCGCATGGCGCGCACGGCGGCGGCATCGGCGGCGGTCTCGTCACCACGGCCAAGCCATTTTGCCGCGGCCAAAGCCGCCGCTTCGGTCACACGGCAAAACTCCAGCGCAAGGTTGCGGTCCAGTGCGCTACGGGTGCGGGGGGGTAAGGCGGCTGCGGATGGCATAGATTCCTCTCTGGCGAACTTTCATGAATCCTCACGCGAGCCCTCTTTTAAGCGTCGCGGGCACACGATGAAAAGACTCTTGCGTGCTTTATCTGTGCTTTGAGGGCCTTCTATGCTCATGCTATCCTATGGCGGTTGCCCTTATAAGCAAAAACCCACAAGTGTGTAGACCACAAACCGATAGACAAACCGATAGACAAACTGATACACGAAGGAACCTTTAGAAATGGCGCATCACAAAATCTGCCTGGTCGGGTCCGGTCAAATCGGCGGCACCCTCGCCCTTCTCTCTCGCCAACACAACATCGGCGAGGTCGTCCTGTTCGATGCGGTTGAGGGCATGCCCGCAGGTAAGGCCTTAGACATTGCCCAAGCGGCGCCAGTACTCGGGTTTGATGGCACGATTCGCGCGGCGGACTCCTATCAAGACCTGGCGGGCGCCGACGTCATCGTCGTCACCGCCGGTATACCGCGCCGGCCAGGCATGAGCCGCGATGACTTGCTTGAAACCAACGTCAAGGTCGTGGCAGAAATCGGCGGCCATATCAAAACCCATAGCCCCGGCGCATTCGTCATCGTGGTCACCAATCCCCTGGATGCCATGACCGGGGTGATGCTGGAAGCCTCAGGCCTGCCCGCCAGCCACGTGGCAGGCATGGCCGGGGTGCTGGATAGCGCACGCTTTCGCCATTTTCTATCTCAAGCGCTTAACCTGAACGCCAGCGACGTGCATGCCTTCGTCTTAGGCGGCCACGGCGATACCATGGTGCCCCTGATTCGCCATACCACCGTCGCGGGCATCAGCCTTGCCACCTGGATGAAGATGGGCCGCATCAGCCAACAACAGATTGATGACATCATCCAGCGCACCCGAGACGGCGGCGCGGAAATCGTTAGCCTACTTAAATCGGGCTCGGCCTTCTATGCCCCGGCGGCGTCCATCTATGCGATGGTCGATAGCTATCTTTATGATCGCAAGCGAGTCTTACCCGCTGCGAGCCTTTTGCACGGGACCTACGGCGTAGAGGGCCTGTGTGTCGGGGTGCCCGTTATCATCGGGGCGGGCGGCGTGGAGGACATCATCGAGCTTGAATTGGACGATGAAGAACGCGCCCAGTTCGATAAGTCCGTGGCGGCGGTGCAAACCCTCACCGATCAAGCCCGTGCGATCATGGGCCGGTAACGCGATGAACGTTATAAGCGGCATGAGCACGATGATCGCCATTGACCGGATAGGTTTAGGATTCTAAAACACGACGAGGATGGCGCGGTGGCAGAGTGGTCATGCAGAGGACTGCAAATCCTTGTACGCCGGTTCGATTCCGACCCGCGCCTCCATCTTCTTGTGTTGCTGATCGCAAAAGGCGGGCGATGACTGCGGATCTGTTGGCCAGCCTTGCAGGCACGAAGGGCCTGCCGCCTGTTTGGTTGATGCGCCAAGCGGGCCGATACTTGCCTGAATATCGTGCCCAGCGCGCCCGCGCGGGCAATTTCATGAACCTGTGTCTGACGCCGTCGATGGTGCGCGAGGTGACCCTCCAGCCCCTGCGCCGTTTTGACCTGGATGCGGCGATCATCTTTAGCGACATTTTGTTGATCCCCTACGCCTTGGGCTTTGGTCTGACCTATAACGAGGCCCCGCAACTGGAGCCGGTGGGCGAGACGATCCCCGAGGGCCCGCCCGAGGGATGGCTGGAGCGGCTCACCCCCGTCTATGAGGCGATCACGCTCACCCGCCGCGCCCTGGCCGAAGGGATCGACGGGACGGCGCGCACCAGCCCGCCGAGTCTGATTGGCTTTGCCGGCGCGCCGTGGACGCTGGCGTGCTATATGATCGACGGCTCAGGCGAGACCAACTTTGCCCGCACTGCCAATCTCGCGCGGACCAATCCGGCACTGATCGATCAGTTGATCGCCTTGCTCACACCCTTGGTGGCAGACCACCTGATCGCCCAAGTACGTGCGGGTGCGCAGGTCCTGCAATTGTTCGATAGCTGGGCGGGGCTGATCCCCGCTGATAAGCAAGAGCGTTGGCTCATCGCGCCAACCCGGGCCATCGTCCAGGCGATCACAAAAAGCGAGACCCCCGCGCCGGTGATCGGCTTTCCGCGTGGGCTTGGGCTTGCCGCTTTGGACTTTGCTGAGCGCACCGCGGTGACCGCCGTCACTTTGGATAGCACCGTGCGCCTGGCGCGGGCGATTGCCTTGACGTCCCTGCCGCTGCAGGGAAATATAGACCCCATGCACCTGATGATCGGCGGGGAGGCCCTCGATCGCCAGGTGGATCGCCTGGCCGCCCATGGTTTTCATCATCCGCTCATCGCCAACCTTGCCCACGGGGTGGTCCCGCAAACGCCGCCCGAGCATGTGGCGCGGTTCGTGCGCCGCCTGCGCCAGCCCTCGCCATAAGGCCAACGCCACTGAACAAAGAGAGCACTTGTGCCCAAAACCACTGAAAAGAGTTTTGAAAAGAGTTCCGAAAAGGCCACCGAACAGACGGTCGAGCGGACTCCTGACAAAAGCGCCGAAAAAGTTGCTGTGGTCTTGTTTAACCTTGGCGGACCCGACCGGCCCGACAGTGTCCGGCCCTTTTTGTTTAACCTGTTTCATGACCCGGCAATCATCCGCATCCCCCAGCCCTTTCGCTGGTTGCTTGCGCAGCTTATTTCCCGCCAGCGCGCGCCCATCGCACGGGAAATCTATGACCATTTGGGCGGCGGCTCGCCGCTTGTGCCCAACACCCAAGCCCAGATCGAAGCCCTCGAGCAAGACCTCAACAACAAGACCGGAACGCGCTTTCGCGGCTTTATGTGTATGCGCTATTGGCATCCCCGCGCTGATGCGACCGCGAGTCACGTGGCGGCGTGGGAGCCGGACCGGATCATCCTCTTACCGCTCTATCCGCAGTTTTCCAGCACCACCTCCGCCTCATCTTTGCGCGAATGGCACAAGATGGCGCGCATCCATGGCCTTGAGGCCATACCTTCCCAGACGGTGTGCTGTTATCCGCACGAGGATGGCTTTATCCACGCCCTGACCGATCTTATGCGCCAGGCGCGCGCAACCATGCCTGCCGATGCCCCGTTGCGCGTCCTGTTTTCCGCCCACGGTCTGCCCGAATCGATCATCAAGGACGGTGACCCCTACCAGTGGCAATGCGAGCAGACTGCTCAAACCATCGCCCAGGCCGCCGGGATCGATGACAATCAGTGGGTTTTGTGCTATCAAAGTCGGGTTGGGCCGAAGAAATGGATCGAACCTTCTACCGAAGATGAAATCCAACGGGCTAGCCGCGATGGCGTCGCGTTGATGGTGGTCCCCATCGCCTTTGTCTCCGATCATTCTGAAACCCTGGTGGAACTGGACATCGAGTACAAAGAGCTGGCAGAAAATTCCGGCATCAAAGACTATGTTCGGGTGCCGGTGGTGGGGATTCATCCTGATTTTATCGCAGGTCTTGGGCATCTGGTTCGCCGCGCCCTTGAGGCCATGAACCAGGGCGCGTACAAAACCGCGCCAGGAGGTACAGACAAAACCCGTCTATGCCCGCGCGAATGGAGCAACTGTCCCTGCCGCCCAGGATAGATGTGTAGGATAGATATATTTAAGACTAGATATATTGAGACTAAGACGTCGTTTTCTATATTAAGGACTGAGATTAAGGATTGAGGCTATGCCTGAGATTATTTTGAACGGCGCTGCCGGGCGCACCGAGGCTCTCTACGCCCCAGCGGAGGACCCCAAGGCGCCACTGGCGCTGATTTTACATCCGCACCCGCAACAGGGCGGCACGATGAACAACAAAATCGTCTTTGCCATGCACAAGTCCTTTCGTGCGCGCGGTTTTACCACACTGCGCTATAACTCACGCGGCGTGGGTCGCTCGCAAGGGGTGTTTGATCGCGGCGAGGGCGAGCTTACCGATGCCGCCGCCATTTTGGACTGGCTGAATGTCAATCATCCGCAAGCCGCCTATTGTTGGGTCGGCGGCTTTTCTTTCGGCGGGTGGCTTGCCATGCAATTGTTAATGCGCCGGCCAGAGATTCGCGGTTTTGTCGTGGTCGCCCCGCCCGCCGGCACCTATGACTTTACCTTTCTTGCCCCTTGTCCGACCTCGGGGCTGATGGTGCAGGGTGGCTGTGATGAGATTGTCGATCACCAAGCCGTGCAACAGCTGGCCAAACAACTCAGTCACTGTGATGCTGTGCAGGTGCGCTATCACCTGGTGCCCCAAGCCAATCATTTCTTTTCCGATCATATGGGCACCCTTTCTAAGGTGATCGACGATTACCTGGATGAAGCCGAATCGGACCGCCTGGCCACCGCCAGCTGATTTGCCTGTCGGGGTTATCCTGGCCGGCGGGCAGGCCCGCCGCATGGGCTATGTCAATAAGGCGCTGGTGCCCTTTCGCGGCAAGCCGCTGATCGCCCATGTCCTAGCGCGCACCAACCAGCAGGTTTCTGGGCAGTTGATTAACAGCAATGCGTCTGCGCAGGCGTTTTCTATTCTGAGCACCCAGGACGCTTGGCCGATTATCAAGGACCCTCCTGATTTGCCCGCTTATGCTGGCCCCCTTGCGGGGATTCTTGCCGGCATGATAGTCGCAAAGGATGCCGGTTTTAAGAATATCGCCAGCTATCCGTGCGATTGTCCGTTTCTGCCCCGTGATCTGGTTGCGCGTTTGATGCGCGCCCGCCAAGCTCCGCAGGATATTGTGCTCGCCAGAAGCGACGGGCGCACCCATCCCGTGGTTGGCTTGTGGCCTACACGCTTGGCTGATGATTTGCGCACTTATCTGAGGGCCCCTGAGTCGAGTAAAAAAATTCTGGCGTGGGTGGATCGCCATAGCTATCACGAGGTAGACTTTTCTACCTGCCGCGGTGATCCTTTTGAGAACTTCAACAGCCCCGAAGACCTTGCCGCTAAAGACCATGATGATTGAAAACGATACGTGAGACCGGCTGATCTGCGTTGTTCTTATTCTCGTTCGATGTCTTGCTTGCTCACCTGCCGCGCTAGATTCGAGGCGAGCCAACGAGCGACGGTTTTTTGATCCATCGATTTACGGCGCGCATAATCAGCCAACTGATCCGCGCCGATTTTCCCCAAGCCAAAGTACTGGCTTTGTGGGTGGGCAAAATAATAGCCGCTCACCGATGAGGGCGGGATCATCGCACAAGACTCCGGCGTTAAATGCACGCCGGCATTTTGATCGGCCTTCAGCCAGTCAAACAACGATATCTTCTCGCTATGGTCCGGACAAGCGGGATAGCCCGGCGCCGGACGGATGCCTTGGTAGGCTTCTTTGATAATATCCTCAGGCGAGAGGGATTCCCCCGGCGCATATCCCCAGTATTGGGTGCGGACGAGAAAGTGCGCATACTCAGCAAAGGCCTCGGCCAAACGATCACCTAAGGCCTGCACCAAAATTGCCTGATAGTCGTCTTGTTTGTCTTTATAGGCTTGTGCGAGGGTTTCTATCTGCGCCCCGGCGGTGACGACAAAGCCGCCTACGTAATCGGTCGCTTTGGGATGAATAAAATCCGCCAGGGCATAGTTCGGACGATCAGACGAGCGGCGCATTTGTTGGCGTAGAGTATGAATGACGCCAAACGGTTGTTGATCTTTCTCATCTGTATATAGACAAATATCATCCCCCTGGCGGCGCGCTGCCCACAAGCCGATGACCCCGCGCGGGGTAATCTTCTCCCGCAAGCGCGCTAGCATTGCTTGCGCATCGGCATAAAGGTTGCGGGCGACCTCACCCACCTTGGGATCATCGAAGATGGCCGGGAAAGTGCCCGCCAGCTCCCACGCTTGAAAAAAAGGCCGCCAGTCGATCCAATCCTCTAGCATCGCGGGGGTAATGCCCTCCAGCACCGTAAGGCCCATTGTCTTGGGCCGCGAGCAGGGGGTATCCCAATCCAAGCGCGCGGCAGCGGCGCGCGCGGCTACAAGATCGAGCAAGGCATCACCGCGCCGATGATAGCCATCGCGCAGGGCGGCATACTGCGTGCTGATTTCCTCGCCAAACTGATTGCGCCGCCCCATCAGCGCATCGACGATTCCCACCGCGCGGGAAGCATCTTCCACATGGACGCTCAAACCTTCGTATTGTGGGGCGATTTTAACGGCGGTGTGAATCTTGCTGGTGGTCGCGCCGCCGATCAACAACGGCAGGCTCATGTTCTGGCGGGTCATTTCTTCCGCGACGAAGGCCATTTCCTCAAGGCTGGGGGTAATGAGTCCTGATAGGCCGATCATATCGGCACGCTGTTCGCGAGCGGTCTGCAAAATTTTCTCGCACGGCGTCATAACTCCGAGGTCGATAATCTCATAGTTGTTGCATTGTAAGACCACCCCGACGATGTTTTTGCCAATATCGTGCACGTCCCCCTTGACCGTGGCCATGACGATTTTGCCTTTTTTATTGCTGCCTTTTTTCTGTTTCATGTAAGGCAAGAGACGGGTAACCGCCTTTTTCATGACCCGCGCGCTTTTGACCACTTGGGGCAGGAACATTTTACCCGCGCCAAAGAGATCACCAACCTGGTTCATGCCGTCCATCAAAGGACCCTCGATAACCGCGAGCGGGCTGTCCATCGTCTGGCGGGCATCATCGACATCGCCCTCGATAAACTCATCGATGCCGTGCACCAGAGCATAACTCAGGCGAGATGAAAGATTTTCTTCCCGCCAGTCAAGGCTCGCGCCGGTGTGCGCGGTTTTCCCTTCTTGCCCTTGGTAGTCTTGCGCCAGGGTGATGAGGTTTTCCGTCGCGTCCTGGTGGCGATGGAATAAAACATCTTCAATCGCCTCACGCAAGCGTGTGGGGATATCTTCATAGACCGGCAAACGCCCGGCGTTGATGATCCCCATGGTCATGCCTGCGCGAATGGCGTGATATAGAAAAATTGCGTGCATGGCCTCACGCACGATATCGTTGCCGCGAAAAGAAAAGGAAACGTTAGACACGCCGCCAGACACCCCTGCGCCCGGCAAGTGTTGCCGGATCATCTTCGTCGCGTCGATAAAAGCCTTGGCATAATCGTTATGGGATTCGATGCCAGTGGCCACCGCAAAGATATTGGGATCAAAAATAATATCATACGGCGCAAAGCCAATCTCCTGGGTGAGGATGCGATAGCTTTGCTCGCAGATAGAAAACTTATGCTCAGCGGTTTCGGCCTGGCCGGACTCATCAAAGGCCATGACAACCACCGCCGCACCATAGGCTTGCGTGGCTTTGGCTTGCTCTATAAACACCGATCGGCCTTCTTTAAGGCTGATCGAGTTCACCACCGACTTGCCCTGAACGCACTGTAAGCCTACCTCGATGACTTCCCACTTTGAGGAGTCGATCATAATCGGCACCCGGCTGACGTCTGGGTCTGACATGAGCATGTTCAAAAACGTGCGCATGACCACCGGCACATCGAGCATCCCCTCATCCATGTTCACGTCTAAAATCTGTGCGCCGTTTTCTACCTGGTCACGAGCAACCGTAAGGGCCGCCTCAAAGTCACCCGCTGTAATCAGCTTGCGAAAACGGGCCGAGCCGGTGACATTGGTGCGCTCACCGATATTGATAAAGCGGCTGGAAAGCGGCGCGGGGGTGCTCATACCGTAAAAGCCTCCAACCCTGAAAGGGTCAGTCCCCCAGCCGCCTGCGGGATGGGGCGTGGCCGGTGGCCACGCACGGCATCAGCAATTGCCTTAATATGCTCAAAGGTAGAGCCACAACACCCACCGACGATATTGACGAGCCCCTCCTGTGCCCAAGCCCCAAGAAATTGCGCCATGTCTTGGGGTGACTGGTCATAGGCGCCGAACGCATTGGGCAGACCTGCATTGGGATAAACAATGAGCGGCGCGGCAAGAAAACGGGCCATCTCGCGCACATAGGGCTGGAGCTCGGCGGCGCCCAGCCCGCAATTGAGTCCTACCGCGAGAGGCCGGGCATGGGCCACCGAATAATAAAAGGCCTGGATTGTTTGCCCAGAGAGAATCCGCCCCGCCGCATCGGAGATGGTGCCTAAAATCATGATCGGGATATCAGGCTCTTGTTTAAGCAACCTGTAGATGGCGGCCTTAGCGTTGAGCGTATCGAAGATCGTTTCGATCAACACGATATCCGCCCCGCCGTCGATCAAGCCCCGCGCCGCCTCGCCATAGGCATCTGCGAGTTCGTCAAAGACGACACTGCGGGCGGCGGGATCATTCACATCAGGCGAGAGAGATGCGGTGCGCGGCGTGGGCCCGAGCGAGCCCGCAACAAAGCGCGGCGAGCAGCCATAGGCATCGGCCGCGGCGCGCGCCAAACGCGCCCCGGCATAGCTGATTTCATAGGCGCGATCCGCCAGGCCATAGTCCCCTTGGGAAATGGCTGTGCTGTTGAAGGTGTTGGTGGTGATGATATCCGCCCCGGCACGAAGATACCCGTCGTGCAAATCTTGAATAAGCGCAGGACGAGTCAGATTCAACAGATCGTTATTGCCCTGCAGGCTGCCCGGATGATCGGGGAAAATCTCGCCGCGAAAATCATCCTCATGCAACCGGGCCTTTTGGATCATGGTGCCCATGGCGCCGTCGGTGACGATAATTCGCTCGGCGAGCAAGGCCCGCAGCTGTTTAAGGCGGGTGGTCCGGGCGGCATGGGATGTGTTAGAAGCCATGATCGTTTTCTATCTCGCCACCCAGGATTCGCTCGGACTCACATCCAAACAGCGGCAAATGGCGTACACCAGCCGTGCCCGATTAAGGGTATAGAAATGAAAGCGGTTGATCCCCTCTCGGCGCAGACGCCAGCACAAGGCGACGGTCGTGCCCACCGCAATCATCGCGTGCATGCTCGGCGCGTCTTCCAACTCGTCAAAACGTTGGGTTAGCCATGGCGGAATGCTTGCCCCGCACCGCTTTGAAAAGGCCTCTAACGTGCGGAAGTTGGTGACTGGCAGAACCCCGGGAATGATCGGAATAGAAATCCCCGCTTGCTCAGCACGATCCCGAAAGCGCAAGAAAATCTCCGGATCAAAAAAATATTGGGTGATGATATAGGACGCGCCGGCATCGACCTTGCGCTTGAGATTATCTATGTCCGCAGCCATGGTCGGCGAGTCTGGGTGGCCTTCGGGGTAGCCCGCAACAAAGATCGTAAAATCACCAATCTTGCGCGCCGCGGCCACCAACGCGGCCGCATTCTCATACCCTTGCGCATGGGGCCTATAGCGGGTTTCATCCGCCGGCACGTCACCGCGCAGGGCGACCAAATGCCGGACACCCAAATCATACCAGCCGCGTAGCATGTCATCGATCTGACCGCGCGCCGCGCCGACCACCGTGAGGTGTGCGGCGACCGTCATGCCTTGTTTGCCCGCCAGAGTGCGCACGAGATGATCGCTCGCTTGACTGTCCACGCCGCCGCCGGCGCCATAGGTGACCGAGACAAAATCGGGCTTTAACGGGCGCAAGCGCGCCACCGCGTCCCATAAATCCGCCTGTGAGTTCGTTTGGGTTTGTTTTTTCGGCGGGAAAAACTCAAAACTCAAAAGATCAAGCCCGCGCATGACCGTCCCCTTGTTCATGGCTCTGAGGCACCCGGCCCCACCAAACGCCGCAATCTAAACCGATGTTACGCTCGGTTTTATGATCGGTTTTTCTATTGGTTTTACAATATTCTTTTCTATTTTTGGCCGACACGATGATCGATGTGATGGTCACCGGGGTAAGCCAATCCGCCAACGCTTGATCGGAAAACCCGAGCCAGCGATGGCCCTCGCTCTCACGAAGCTGAATGCGGTTATGCTCGCACAGATCGATAATCACAATCGCCCCACCCGGGCGAAGAACACGCCGCGCCTCGCGCAGGGCCTGGCCAGGATCATCAGCATAGTGCAAGACCATGCTGACCAGCACCATATCGAAGGCTTGATCCACAAAGGGCAGGCGCATCATGTCCGCCTGGCGCAGGTGACAGTGGGCAAGACCTGAGAGTTTGGAGCGCGCCAGAGCGAGCATCGCGGGGGCGTTATCGATCCCCGTGATACTCATCGCCGCCCCCGCCATGCCCGTCCCGGCTACTGGGGCTGCCCCAGCGGGCTCGATGCGTTCGGCCAGCAAAGCCATACAGTGCCCCGTGCCACACCCGATATCCAAAACCCTGCCAGGGCGCAGGTCATCAACCAACCGGACGAAAACCTGATCGATGGCCTCGCTGGCAATATCTCGGCGACGAATGTCATCCCACCGGCGGGCGTGGCGATCAAAATAGGCCTCGGCGCGGCGCTGGCGTTGTACCCAAATCGATTTCAGGCCCACAAGATCCTTCGTCCAGGTCGTATCATCCACCAGCATCGCCGCCACGCGGGTCAGCAACGCCCGCACAGGCGGGTCATCCACCACGCGATGATAGGCCCGCGCACCCTCTTGGGTGCGGGTAAGAACACCCGCCTCGATCAGTACCTTAAGATACTGGGAGACACGCGGCTGGCTGTGGCCGATCACCGTAACGAGCTCGCCGACCGACAGCTCACTGCGCGCACACAAAAGGGCAATCCGAAGCCGCGCCGGCGAGGCAAGGGCCTTGAGTATCGTGCAGGTTGGTGACAAAACATCATCTAGGACTTGTATCGAACGCACCATAGAAGATCCTCATACCAGAGAGCGAAAGCAAAAACGCGCATTGTGAAATGCCATCGTCACCATCGCATATGTATCAAAATATAACAATATCTTTATATATCTTCTCACGCCCGCAGACCTTGGTACCCCATGGCTGATTTTGTCCTCGAGCTCATGAGCGAAGAAATCCCCGCCCGCCTGCAGGCAGGCGCCGCAGCGCATATGACGCGCACGCTCAAGATCGCCCTAACGACGCGGGAGCTCGCCCCCCAATCCCTTACGGTGTGGGTTACGCCGCGCCGCCTGCTCGCTTTGGCGCACGGGATACCAGCACGCCGGCCTGGACGCATACACCTGCAACGAGGCCCCCGGGTCGGCGCGCCTGAGGCGGCGATGCAAGGCTTTTTGCGCGCCACCGGCGTCAGCCTTGACCAGTGCATCCAGCGTGAGACCCCCAAGGGCGAGACCTGGTTTGCGCAAATCCCCCAGCCCGAACAACCGGCCACCAGCCTCTTACCAGACGCGGTCGCCGAGATCATCGATACCTTTGTGTGGCCTTTGTCCATGCGCTGGGGCGAGGCAGCACAACGCTGGGTGCGCCCGTTGCGGCGGATCACCGCGAGTGTGGACGGGGTGGGTTTGCCCGGCGGCTATGGCTTGGGCCGCATCGAGCCAGCCCTTGCCCCAGGATGGAGCAAGGAGCCCGGCGATCACGCGATGTTCCTGCCCTTTTGCGATCATGTGCTCGGTCACCGGCACCGGGGGATGGGTAAGGACAACACGGTCACCTTGAAAACCAAGAAAAACGCCGCCGATGCGGCTGAGGCCCTGGCCGCACGACTTGCCCAGGCGGGCGTGGTGATCGATCCCGATAAGCGGCGGGATGTGCTCGCAACCCGCATCACAGAACAGCTCAAGGCGCACGACCTTACGGCACAAGAAGACCCGGGCTTGATGAATGAAATCGTCGGCCTGACCGAAGACCCAGTCCCCCTGCTTGGCCAGATCGATGAGACCTTCATGAGCTTGCCGCCTGCCCTGTTGGTCGCGGTCATGCGCGGGCATCAGCGTTATCTCGCCTGCCGAGACCAAAGCGGCACCCTTGCCCCGTTCTTCATCGCGGTCGCGGACGGTAGCGCCGATCCAAGCCTGGTGCACGGCTATGAGAAGGTCCTGCGCGCCCGCCTGGCCGATGCGCTGTTTTACTGGCAACAGGACCTTGCGGTCACCGACTGGCCGGCAAAACTGGGCGATGTTTTGTTTCACGACGGGCTCGGCAGCTTGGCAGACAAGACCGCGCGCCTTGGCACCTTGAGTTCCTTTTTAGCCGACACCCTGAGGGTTAAGATCACCACCGCGAAGACGGCGAGACAGGCGGCGCGGTTTGCGCTCATCGACCTTGCCAGCCAAACGGTGAGCGAGCACGCCCATCTGCACGGCGAGATCGGCGCCGCGATCCTCGCCCATCAGGGACAAGAATCGGCCGCCGTGGTGGCGGCCGTGCGCGCCCACCCGCGACCGCTCGGCGGCAACGATGCGGTGCCTGAAGATCCGGCGGCGGCGATCCTTTCTATCGCCCAGAACATCGATACCCTTGTAGGGCTGTGGCTTGTGGGGGGGCGAGCGACCGGCTCGACCGATCCGCATAACCTGCGCCGGGCGGCCTTGGGCCTCTTACGGACGGTGCTGGAGCACCGCTGGTCGTTGGCGTTGGATGACCTGACCGATCAAGCCCTTGCCGCCTACAAGGCGCAAGACGCGCAGACCAAAGAGTCTCCGGCTAAGGTGCGTAGCCAAGTCTTAGGCTTTTTTGCCGACCGGCTGCGGATCATCCTGCGCGGGCGGGACGTGCGCCATGACATTGTGGCGGCGGTGCAAGGGGGCACTCCTCCCGCTAAGGGGCCTGATCCGGCGCACAACCCGGTTGTGGTGGTGGAGCGCGCTGAGGCGTTGAGCACCTTTTTGGCCAGCGAGGATGGACAAAACCTGCTGACCGCCTATCGCCGCGCCTGCGGGATTTTACCCTCCCGCGGCTTGCCAGGTGATCCTACCGATCAGCCCGACGGCGCAACCCAGGCCGACCGGACGCTCGCGCAGGCCTTAGCGAACTGCGAACAGGCCCTACAAACCCACACCCAGGACTATCCGGCGGCCCTCGCGGCCTTAGCGGCCATGCGCGCGCCGGTGGATGATTTCTTTGAGTCTGTCATGGTGATGGACCCAAATCCGGCCTTGCGAGCCGCGCGCCTGCTGCGCCTTGATCGGCTCTGTGCCCAGATGGAACACCTGGCGGATTTTTCGGCCATTGCCCAAACCTAGCAGACTCATCGATGGCCTCTTTTCTTCGTCTGGTTGCCTTGTGTGTGCTGATTGCTGGGATCACCAGCGCGGCCCATGCACAGTTTGCGGCGATCAAAGCGACCGCCCGAGTGCGCTTGGGGCCCGGCCTGCATTACCCCACGGTTTATCGCATGGTGCCCGCTTGGTATCCGGTAGAGATTACCGATGCTTTTGATCATTGGCGGCGCATTCGCCATTTGGACAATGCGGGCGAGTCCCCGGCGTGGGTGGAGGGCTGGACGCATATCTCTAATCTATCGAGTAAGCGATCACTGGTGTTGGTCTTGGGCGATCGCACCTTGGCGATCTACCGCCGGCCTGATCTCGACTCTTGGCAGGTGGGCTGGATCGAGCCGCGCGCGGTGGCGAGGTTTATTCGCTGCGACACTGGCAACGCCGAGGGCAGCGAGCAACCGGCTCTATGGTGTTTGTTGCGCAGCGGTGATGTCATGGGCTGGGTACCGCGCCGTCACCTGTGGGGCATACCCTCGGACCCGCCTTAAAAATAATTTTCTATTATTAAAAGATAGAAAATAATTTTCTACTTTTTTCTGTTTTTTCTATTTTTTCTACTTAATCTTAGTTCTGTCCTGCGCATCGCATGCAATGCTTTGCTCGATCTGCTCGAGCCATTGGGTGGCAAACGCGACGTATTCACGATTAAGCTCGATGCCAAGCCAATCATAGCCCATCTGCTGGGCCACCAGACACTCCGAACCTGAGCCCGCAAAAGGAATCAGCACTCGCCCGCCGCCGCCGTTCATCTTTGATGCGATCAGCCGTCGGGTGAGGGCCATGGGCTTTTGCGTCGGATGCTTGAGGATATCATGACCCCGATGGTTTTTAATCTGCGCAGGAGGATAAACCCGGCGGCCGCAATCCCGGCATAAAAACCATCGCTCGGACGCCCCCGCTCCGCCCGCCAGGGCCGGGATTTTAATCACGTCCCGCGGCAAAGCCCCGCCGTGATTACGGTAGGTCGTGCGCCGCCCGCGCTGACCACCATAACGCGAATCGGTACCAGCACGGGTGCGGCCAATACACTTTTGATAACCATCCGTATAGGGCTCGCGAATCTGATCGATCTCCAGCACCGGGCGCCGCCCGCCGCGCCACAGGCATAAAATAGACTCGTGCGAGCGTTGCCAAAAGGTAGAAGACGGCACCGCTTTGTTGATGTAGTGCCAGACCAGCCACCGCTGTTGATCGATCGGATGGTGTGCCGCGATCCGCGCGAGTATCTCAGGAAAACCATAGACGTAAATCAGGCCATTCTCGCTCAGGCGATCAAGACACCGAGCGAGCCACTGCTGGCTCCATTGCAGATAATCGGCCAAGGGCAGGCGATCAGATTCATTGCCGAAATCCTTGCCGATGTTATAGGGCGGATCAGCAATCACCAGATCGAAGGTTACCCCCGACGGCAAACGATCTAAGGTGTCGATCACATCACCGCACACCAGACCACAGGACGGGACAGCGCGGGCCTTGGGGCTCTGGGCGGGGGCGGCAGGCTTACACGATTGACGCGGCTTGCCCGACTTGCGCGGTTTGCTCTGCATGGGATCAAACGCTGCCCGCACGAACATCTTCCTTTTTTTGATCGATCCGCGTGATCGATTCATCATCAGAGTCTAACCCGCCCGAACGTGCTTCGACCAACCGTTTTCCCGAAATTTCTCGAAATTTCTATGGCGCGTTTTTTCTCTCGCCATGACCGCCGTGATATTTCCCCATCGCCGCCGATCGGGTAAACTAGAGTCCATCCACACCCACCAGATGAGGTCTCCGCTCATGTCCTATGCTCGTTTTCCGGCGCGTCTTTCAACGCGCTTTTCCCTACCCCCGGCGATCAGCCTGATTGCCGCTCTGCTCATCCTGGCCGCGCCCCCGGCCCATACGGATGAAGAAATCCTCTGGTGGCACGCCATGGGCGGCGAATTGGGGCAAAAGGTCGATGCTCTGGCCGCCGGGTTTAACGCCAGCCAAGACACCTACACCGTGCGCCCGGTCTATAAGGGCAACTACAGCGAAGTTCTCAACGCCGCCATCGCCGCGTTCCGCGCAGGCACCCAGCCCCACATCGTGCAAGTCTTTGAGGTCGGCACCGCCACCATGATGACAGCACAAAACGCCATCTATCCCGTCTATCAACTCATGGCCGATGTGGGCGAGCCGTTCGATCCCGATGCCTATCTGCCTGCGGTCGCGAGCTACTACACCACCACCGACGGGCGCTTGCTCTCTCTGCCCTTTAACAGCTCAACCCCGGTGTTTTATTACAACAAAGATGCCTTTGCCAAAGCCGGGCTAGACCCTGAGAGGCCGCCGAAAACCTGGCCCGAGATGGGACAAGCCATGGCCGCGGTGCGCGACGCGGGCTATGAGTGCGGCTTTTCCACCGCCTGGCAAAGCTGGATCCAGATCGAGAACTTCTCCGCCTGGCACAACCTGCCCATCGGCACCCAAGAAAACGGCTTCGGCGGCCTTGCCACCGAGCTGGTCATCAACAGCCCCGCCCACGTTAACCACCTCAAAACCCTCGCCGAATGGAGCCAAGATGGGCGCTTTCGCTACGGCGGGCGACGGGGCGATGGCCAGGGCTTGTTTACCTCCGGCGCGTGCGTCGGGTGGTTTCATTCCTCTGCGGGCTATGCCTCGATCCGCGATACGGCCGAGTTTGACTTCGGCATCGCCCCCTTACCCTACTGGCCTGAACTGATCGATGAGCCCCAGAACTCGATCATCGGCGGGGCAACCTTGTGGGTGCTGCGCGGACATGAGGCCTATGACGGCGTGGCGCGGTTCTTTAGCTATCTGTCATCGCGCGATGTCCAGGCCGACTGGCACCAGTTTACCGGCTACCTCCCGATTACCCTGGATGCCTGGAAAGCCACCGAACAAAGCGGCTTTTATCGGCAAAATCCGGGTACTGATGTGGCCATCAGCCAAGTCACCGGCAACTCCCCCACAGCAAACTCTAAGGGGTTGCGCTTTGGCTCGTTTGTCCAGATTCGCGACATTATCAATGAAGAAATGGAGGCCCTATGGGCCGGCAAGAAAACCGCCCAGCAGGCCCTGGATGATGCCACCCGCCGCGGCAATGAACTCTTGCGCCGATTCGAGCGCGATCATTCCTAGTCTTGCCTCCCTGCTCCCTCCCTGCCGTCCTCCGCCGTTCCCCGCTGGGCGCCTTTCTTGTGCATTATTGCCCGCCTTATCACCACGCAAGGGATGACAGCACCGGGGGCAGGTTGCTATACACGTAAGATGTAAGGTACTTGGTCAAAGTGCCGGGATAAGATGTTGACTCGCCGGATGATCCGTAGAGGGTCGATATCCCACGCCAAAGCATCACAACGGTATCGATAAGGCTATAGGGAGGCCCCTTCATGAAACTACAGATCGATCATCGCGATCTGGTGCGGGCGCTTGGCTCCATCACTTCGGTCGTCGAGCAGCGCGTGACCATGCCGATCCTCTCGCACATTTTGCTCAAGGCAGAAAAGGACCAGGTTGTCCTGACGGCCACCGACATGGAAATGGAGGTCGCCATCACCCTGGCGGCCAAAATCGAGAAAGCCGGCGAGGGCACCCTCCCGGCGCGCAAACTGCACGACATTATCCGTAAGCTGCCCCCCGGCGAGATCACCCTGGAAAGCAAAGACGATAGTTGCGCCGTGCGCTCGGGCCGCGCGAAATTCGATCTGCGCATGCTGGCCCCGACGGACTTCCCGCAGCTGTCCGCCACCAACATGCCGTGCAGCTTTACCTTAAGCGCCGAACACACACGCACCCTGCTCGGGCGCACAACCTTCGCCATGTCGCAAGACGACAGCCGCTATTATCTGGGCGGCCTGTCGGTGCAAAAACGCAGTGAGAAAGAGAGCGGTGTCTTGCAGGTCGCCGCCACCGATGGCCACCGCCTGGCGGTCACCCGCCTGGCCTACCAAGAAAAAGGCGAGCCCCTGCCCAACATCATCATCCCACGCAAGACCGTCACCCTGCTCTCTCACCTTCTTGAAGGCAACGATGAGGATGTTCAGATCAGCGCGGGAGAAGGCTCGATCCAGTTCGTCCTTGCGGGCGCCACCATGACATCCAAGCTCATCGACGGCCAGTATCCCGACTACGAACGGGTGATCCCCAACGATAACGACCAGCAGGCCACCATCAACCGTGAAGAGTTCGTCCATATCATCGATCGGGTCGCAACCGTCGTGTCAGACCAAAGCCGCGCGATTAAAATCGCCCTGGCGGAGAAAACCATGATCGTCTCGGCCTCCGATGAAGAGCAAAACCACGGCATCGAAGAGACCTCCCTAGACTATGCCGGGCAAAACCTGGAGATCGGCTTTAACGCCCGCTATATTCTGGATGTCGCCAAAGCCGTGCAGGCTGATGATATGGTTCTGCGTTTTAAGGACCCCACCTCGCCGTGCCTGATTCTCGATCCCGGTGATGACCAGACCCAATACGTGGTCATGCCTCTACGTATCTAAGGCGTCGCTGATGCGCCCTGGGCGCACGTCCCGATCTTTATGCCGATGGCGCCCCGCCGATTGCAAGATTCTGCACACCCTGCCGTCCTTCACCTAAACCTGACGCGGTTTCGTAATTACCGCGCGTTGCGCCTTGCGTTGCCGGATCAACCCTTGTTTTTCTACGGGCCCAACGGGGCGGGGAAAACCAACCTTTTAGAGGCGGTGTCTTTTTTGACCTTGGGCACCGGTCTGCGCCGCGCTAAGCTGGCCGAGATCGCCCATAAAAACGCCGATCATTGGGGGCTCGTCGCCCGCATCGGCTTTCCGCCCCTGGCTGATCGGATCGAGATTCGCACCGGAATCACCGCCCAAGCCCCCTCCAAACGACTCCTGCAGCTTAACGATGCGCCGCTTTCGCACCAGGCGGCCCTGCTTACCTATCTCTCGGTCGTCTGGATGGCACCACAGATGAATCGTTTCTTTTATGATGGCGGCAGCTACCGTCGCCGCTTTTTAGACCAGACCGTCAGCCTGTACGCCCCCGCTCACCGCGCGCACCTGAGCCGGTATGAGCGCGCCTTGCGCGAGCGCACCGCCCTTCTTACGCGCGATCCTGGGCAATCCACCTGGTGTGACAGCCTTGAGACCACCCTGGCTGAGGTCGGCACCACCATCGCGGCCACCCGGCTGGATGTCATCAGGCGGCTTCATCTCCTCCTGGAGGGGGAGGCAATTGCGCCTCTTAGCCCTTGTCATTTGCATCTCACAGGGCAGATCGAGGATTCCTTGCACAATCGATCGGCTCTCGAGGTGGAAGAGGCCTTCGCCCGCCAGCTCCGCGAGGATCGCGTAACTGATATCCATAGCGCCCAGCAAGGACACAGCGCCCGTTGCGGTCCCCACCGCAGCACCTTTGATCTCAGTTTGAAACGTGCGCGCGGCACAATCCCTGGGATGCAAGGCTCCACCGGCGAGCAAAAGGCGATGATTCTCGCTTTGGCCTTGGCCACCGCGTCCTTGCTACACCAGCAAACCGGACGCGCGCCCATTTTACTCTTAGATGATGCGCTCGCTCACTTAGATCAAGCCAACCGGGCCGCCCTTTTAACCTACGTGCGCCACCGGGTTGGCCAGACCTGGATGACCGGCACCACCGCCAGCCGGTCTAAGGACTTTGCTCGGTTGCAGGTCGGTGAGGGGACGGTCACCCTTGGCGGCACGCACCGCAAGTCCACCAACAAACCCGCCAAGCGCCCGCGACCCATAGCCTTAAACAAGCGATCAGGCAAACAACTAGGCGAGTAAATCGCCCAGACGGGCCAGCGCCTTTTCGATATCCTGGCTACTGGCGGCATAGGAAAAACGCAGATACCCCTCGCCAAACGCGCCAAAGCTGGTGCCTGCGATGGTGGCGATGTAGGCCTTCTCCAGCATCTCTGATTGTAACGCCTGCGCCGTTTTGCCGGTGCCGGTGATGTTCGCAAAGGCATAGAACGCACCGCCGGGATCCACACAAGACACCCCCGGCAATTCATTCAGGCCCGCGACGATGATCCGCCGCCGCTCATCAAAGGCACGGCACATCTCATCGACGAAGTCTTGCGGCCCTTCCAACGCCGCAAGGGCGCCGTACTGGGCCGCCGCGTTGGTGCAAGAATAAATGTTAATCGCCAGACGATTGAGCGGCTCGATCATCGCAGTCGGCCACACGCTAAAGCCGAGCCGCCAGCCCGTCATGGCATAGGTCTTAGACCAACCCTCCAGCAAAATCAGCCGGTCTTGTAATTCAGGGTAGGTCAACAGACTGACGTGCTCCCGCCCGTCATAGAGAATGCGACTATAGATTTCATCGCTCAGGACAAAGATATCTGGACGATCCGCAAGACCCGCGACCAGCGCATCGATAACGGGACGGGGCACCACCCCGCCGGTGGGATTGGCCGGACTGTTGACGATAATCAGGCGGGTTTTATCGGTAATTTTGTTCAGGATATCCTGCGCATCAAAGGCAAAGCCCGTCTCCTCTTTAAGGGTGTAGGGCACCGCCTTCGCGCCACTGTAGTGAATCGCCGACTCGTAAATCGGGAACGCCGGATTGGGATAGAGAATCTCGCCACCCTGATCGCCCAAGGCGTTGATCGCGAACCACATGGCGACCTTGCCGCCGGGGGTAATCAGCACCTGATCTACGGGCACGGTGGTTTTATAACGCGTGTTCAACATCCGCGCGACCGCCTCCCGCAACTCTAGGATGCCTTTGGAGTCCGTGTACCCATGATGACCATCGCGCAAAGCCTTAATCGCAGCCTCCACCACATGGGGCGGCGTCTTAAAGTCCGGTTGGCCAATACCAAGGTTAATAACGTCATGGCCTTCCCGGGCCAAGGCGTGGGCGCGCGCAAGAACGGTAAAGGCGGTTTCGGTTCCTAACCGATGGAGGTTTTCAACGAGAGGGGGCGTGGCATGAGACATAAGGGTGGGCAACTCCTGATGGGTTGGGATGTGAGGGGCCTGAGGTTGAAAGGGCGTTGAGTCTCGGTGTGGGTATCCCTGTGGGTCTTTAGGGTGATTCGAGGACGCGGTGATCGCTTTTGCGATTTGTCTTACCCCGCAAGGGGCCGATTCCAGCGATCATCCTAAGCATCGTTCTTTTATAAGACCCTATTCTCAAGTGCGACACAACCGCCCACCCCGAGGCGGCGTTGCAAGCCAGAGTTATCCACATGGTTTTTCATTCTCCCCTTTCGTGCGCGCGCCCCTTTCAGCACTTGAGCGCAAGCATGAGGCGGCTTACGACCGGTTTTGCCGACCCTGTTGCGAGGTTTTTGTGAGGCTTTGGTGAGATTTTTAGTTGTGGATTTCGACCCTTCATGAACGGGTCCGCCGATGCGTGCGGGACCATGAACAAACGGTTAAAAAATCTTCAAAATCAAATGATTATCAGCCATTGTGCAAACCCACTTTACGCTTGCCTTGCCTGCACCGACAGCCTGCCGGCGTCTTGCGGGGGCAGGACAAAAGCGACATGATGGCCTTCCTGGCGCGGTGACTGATACCGCCAACCAGAATCTTGGGCCCTAACCCTCGCCTTAAGCGCAGCGCACCCAGCGCAAAGCCCATGGCAACGCTTATGACAACGTTCATGACGATGTTCATGACGATGTTCATGGTCAAGCCAGGCGGTGGCACCGCCCAGGATTCATCGTCAAAAACTAACGTCGCAAGGGCGCGCCGTTAGGAGAGCATGACCCCGTTTCCGGTGTATCATGGTATGTCCCTTGGGCATGTCTGTTGGACTCCGAGTTTAGGCCGTGGGTTAGGACGTGATTTGAACCATGATCCCCGCGACTCTCCCTTTGCGGTCCTGCAACGCCTGTAACCATCTACGAAGGAGGTAGAATCGTGCGTATCGAACGGCATTTCACCAAGGGCCTACCCCACCATCCTGACGCCGTGTACGACACCACATCGTTTCGCAAGACCTCCTGCGAGATTCGCGGCCCCGATGGCGAGCTGATCTTCCATGCCCAAGATATCGAAGTCCCCGCCCATTGGAGCCAAGTGGCCTGCGACGTGCTCGCGCAAAAGTACCTGCGCAAGGCCGGGGTGCCCAAGGCCCTGCGCGCCGTGCCCGAGAAGGGCCTGCCCAAGTTTCTCTGGCGTCGTCAGGCCGATAGGGACGCCCTTAAAGACATGAAAGAGCCCTATGGGCAAGAGACCTCCGTGCGGCAGATTTTCGACCGCCTGGCAGGCACCTGGACCTATTGGGCGTTTAAGCACGACTATTTCGACACCGCCGATGATGCCGCCGCCTTTTTTGACGAGATGCGCTATATGCTGCTGCATCAAATCGGCGCCCCCAACAGCCCCCAATGGTTTAACACCGGCCTCCATTGGGCTTACGGCATCGAAGGCCCCCCCCAAGGCCACTACTACGTCGATGAAAAAACCAAGAAGGTCAAACGGGCCGAAAACGCCTACGAGCGGCCCCAACCCCACGCCTGCTTCATCCAGTCGATCGATGATGATTTGGTCAATGAAGGCGGCATCATGGACTTGTGGACCCGCGAGGCGCGCTTGTTTAAGTACGGCTCGGGCACTGGCACGAACTTCTCACGCCTGCGTGGCACAGGCGAACCCCTTTCGGGCGGCGGCCGTTCCAGCGGGTTGATGAGTTTCTTGCGCATCGGCGATCGCGCGGCAGGCGCAATTAAATCCGGCGGCACCACCCGCCGCGCCGCCAAGATGGTCGTCGTCGATGTCGACCACCCGGATATCGAAACCTTCATCGACTGGAAGGTCATCGAAGAGCGTAAGGTCGCCTCCCTGGTGGCGGGCTCTAAAACCATCGCCCAACACCTCAAGGCCATTGCCCTGGCCTGCCAGAGCGACGCCCTGCCAGCCAAGGCTGATCCGCTCGATCCCACCGATAACCCCGCCCTGCGCACAGCCATCAAGCAGGCGCGCGCGGCCTTCGTCGCTGAAAACTACATCCAACGCACCATCGAGCTCGTCCGCCAAGGACACGACGCCACCAGCTTCCAGGTCTACAACACCGATTGGGACTCCGAGGCCTACCTGACCGTCTCTGGGCAAAACTCCAACAACACCGTGCGCGTCAATGACGACTTCCTGAACCGCGTGCACGACAATGGCTCTTGGGATCTCACCGCTCGAATCACCGGCAAGGCCGTCAAGACTCTGCCCGCGCGGGACTTGTGGGAAAAAATCTGTCTGGCCGCCTGGCATAGCGCCGATCCCGGGATCCAATTCGATACCACGATTAACCAATGGCACACCTGTCCGCAATCTGGCCGAATCGAAGCCTCCAACCCCTGCTCGGAGTACATGTTCTTAGACGACACGGCCTGCAACCTCGCCTCGCTCAACCTCAAGACCTTCTACCACGACGCCGGTTTTGACGAGGCCGCCTTTGCCTATGCTTGTCGTTTGTGGACGCTGGCTCTGGACGTGTCGGTCACCATGGCGCAGTTCCCCTCGCGCTCTATTGCGCAAGGCTCTTTTGATTTTCGCACCTTGGGGCTTGGCTACGCCAACCTTGGGGGCCTGCTTATGACCATGGGGATCAGCTACAACAGCCCGCAAGGCTGGGCCATCGGCGGCGCGATTGCGGCACTGATGACCGGCACGGCCTACGCCACCTCCGCCGAGTTGGCGCGGGAGCTCGGCCCCTTCCCCGGCTACCAGATCAACAAGACCGATATGCTACGGGTCATCGCCAACCACCGACGCGCCGCCCAGGGCGCCCAAGAAGGCTACCAGGACCTGTCGATGAAGCCGGTGCCGCTGGATGCTGCCGCCTGCCCGCTTAAGGACCTGATTGCCGCCGCCCGCGAGAGTTGGGATCGTGCCCTTGAAACCGGCACCGACCATGGCTTTCGCAACGCACAAACCACCGTGATCGCACCCACCGGCACCATCGGGCTGGTGATGGATTGCGATACCACCGGCATCGAGCCGGACTTTGCCTTGGTGAAATATAAAAAACTCGCTGGCGGAGGTTACTTTAAGATTATCAACCAGTCCGTGCCCCCGGCGTTGCGCAAACTGGGCTACAGCGATCAAGAAATCAGTGCGATTGAACAATACGCGACCGGCCATAAGTCTTTGGAAAACGCCCCCGGCGTCAACCACGAGACCCTGCGTAGCAAAGGCTTTAACGATGAAGCCTTGGCTAAAATTGCCGCTGGCGCGGAAGCGGCGTTTGATATTCGCTTCTTGTTTAACGAGGGCACCCTTGGCGAAGACTTTTGCCGCAATGTGCTGAACCTGCCTGCCGTCAAACTCAACGATCCGGCGTTTGATATGCTCGCCCACCTTGGCTTTAGCCCCGAGGAAATCGATCAGGCCAACGACTATTGCTGCGGCACCATGACCTTAGAAGGGGCGCCGGGTTTGCGCGACGAGCACCTGCCGGTCTTCGATTGTGCCAGCCCTTGCGGGCGTAAGGGCAAACGCTTTTTGCCCATCGATAGCCACATTCGCATGATGGCCGCCGCTCAGCCGTTTATCTCGGGCGCGATTTCCAAAACCATCAACATGCCCGGTAATGCCACCGTGGAAGATTGCGCGAACGCTTATGATCTGTCCTGGCGGCTTGGACTTAAGGCTAACGCCCTGTATCGGGATGGCTCTAAGCTATCCCAGCCGCTCAATGCCATTGCCTTTGACGATGATCTGCACGTCGGTGAGCAAGAGCCCGAGAAGGTGCGTGCGGTGGCCATACAGGCAACCCGCAATTTTTTAGACCGCGGCCATCGCAACACCCTGCCGTCCCGCCGCACCGGCTACACCCAAAAGGCCGCCATTGCTGGCCACAAAATCTATCTGCGCACCGGCGAGTATGCCGATGGTGCCCTGGGTGAGATTTTTGTCGATATGCATAAGGAAGGGGCAAGTTTTCGCTCGCTGATGAATAACTTCGCCATCGCCGTGTCGATTGGCTTGCAGTACGGTGTGCCCTTGGAGGAGTTCGTCGAGGCCTTCACCTTCACGAAGTTCGAACCCTCAGGGCCGGTGATCGGCAACGATGCGGTCAAGCTATCCTCTTCGGTGTTGGATTATATCTTCCGGGAACTGGGGATCAGCTACCTCGGACGCGATGACCTCTCGCACGTGACCACAGCAGACCTGATTGCCCCCGATGCCATCACCACCGCAGCAGGCACAAGCAAGGACGAGGGTCCTTCTGGCGATGACAATGCGCCGCGCGAGACGATCAGTGATAAATCCAAAACCTCCACAGGCTTTATCCGTAACTCGTTACGGGTGGTGCAAGGGGGGCGGCTCTCGCGTTCAACCCTCACCACAAATCAAAAGGCACAAGACACGGCCCAGGCCGAGGCCGCCCAAAGAGAGGTGGCCCAGGGCGGGATGATCCAATCCAGCGCAACAACCCATACCGCTGCGCACGATGCCATGACCGCCCGGGCACAGGCGCGGGCGCGCGGTTATGAGAGCGAGCAATGCCCCGAGTGTATGAACGTGACCCTCGTGCGTAACGGTACCTGCCTTAAGTGTGATACCTGCGGCAGCACCACCGGGTGTAGCTGAAGCGCCTAGAGCATGAGGTCTTAAATGCCTCGTGTTTATTTTTCCGGCAAAGCGCTTGCTTTGGCCTTGCTTGCGCCCATGCTTGCGATCATCGCGATCTTTTTTCTCGTGCCTTCTGCGCAGGGGCTATGGTATTCGGTCAGCCGGTCGGTTGATGTGTTCACCGGGCGCAAAATTTTCGTCGGATTAGAAAACTTTTCTATTTTATTGACCGACCCACTCTATCATCAGGCCATTATCACCACCGTGATTTTTTCTAGCTTGGTGGTGTTTTTCTCGGTATCGCTCGGGCTGATCCTTGCGGCGATGGCCAACCGGGTTTTGTGGCGCGCACGCAAGATTTATCAAAGTCTGTTGATGTGGCCTTATGTGGTCGCGCCGGCGGTTGCCGCCACCTTGTGGTTGTTGATGTTCAATCCTTTGGTGGGTTACTTCGCCTTTGTTCTCAAACAAGCCGGGATCGATTGGAATTATCACGTCTATGGCGGTCAGGCCATGACCTTGGTGGTTGCAGCCGCCACCTGGCGACAAATCAGCTATAATTTTCTATTTTTTCTCGCCGCCTTGCAGGCCGTGCCGCCATCCCTCATCGAGGCCGCCGCGCTGGATGGGGCGGGACCTGTGCGCCGGCTTTCTTCTATTGTCTTGCCCTTGATTGCACCGACCACCTTCTTTTTGGTTGTTGTTAATCTTGTCTATGCGTTTTTCGATACCTTTGCACTGATCGATACCATGACCTCGGGCGGACCTTATCAGGCCACGACCACGCTGGTCTATAAAGTTTACAGCGATGGCTTTGTCGGTTTGAACTATGGCTCGAGCGCCGCGCAATCGATCATCCTCATGGTCATTGTCGGCATTTTAACGGTGGTGCAGTTTCGCTATATCGGTAAGCGGGTGCACTATGGGTAGACGCCACCACGCCCCTAACACCAAGGGTATGAGCGATGAGGGGTATGAGCGATGATTGAGCACCATCGTATCTTAGATATCATCTGTCATCTCACCTTGATCGGCTTTGTGGTGATCTGTTTGCTCCCTGTCTGGGTCGCATTGGTCGGATCGACTCATGACTTATCCTCAATCTTAGCTGCGCCGATGCCGATGCTACCCGGCTCTTTTGCGATTGAGAATTATACTCGGGCATTGAATGAAGGCCCGCAAACCGCCTCAGCTGATCTGCGGGCCTGGCGTTTGCTTCTCAACAGCGCACTGATGGCCACGATCATCTGTGTGGGTAAGATCACCCTCTCTTTGTTTGCGGCCTTTGCGATTGTGTTTTTCCGCTTTCCTTTTCGCAAGACAGCCTTTTGGTTAATTTTTCTGACCCTCATGCTGCCGGTAGAAATTCGCATCATCCCCACCTATGAGGTGGTCGCCAATCTCAATCTGGTCGGAACCTATACGGGCCTGACCCTCCCGCTGATGGCGTCGGCAACGGCCGTGTTTTTGTTCCGCCAGTTTTTTATGACGATCCCGGCGAACCTGATCGATGCGGCGCGGATGGACGGGGCGAGTCCCATGGCGTTCTTCTTTTGGATTTTACTGCCGCTCTCGCGCACCAATATCGCGGCCTTGGCGATTATTATGTTTCTCTTCGGCTGGAATCAGTATCTCTGGCCTTTGTTGGTGGCTGATGATCTGGATACCATCGTCCTGAGTCTTAAGCGCATGATGGACGTCGGCGATGCAGAAGCCGATTGGCCTGTCATCATGGCCACATCGATTCTCTCGCTCCTCCCGCCGGTGCTGATTTTGATTTTCCTTCAGCGGTGGTTCGTGCGCGGCTTGATCGATATAGACAAATGAGTCTTCGTTTGAGTCCTCGTTTTTTCTCGCGCCCGCGCGCTGGGTTTTGTGCTGCTGTGAGCTTTTGCACCCGCTGGCCCGTGGGACACAAAGCGCGTACAGGACCCTTGCCGAAGGGGGCTGTGGCTGATGGATTTGCCTGGTTTCCTTGTGTCGGCGCGCTTACCGGACTGCTCGCCGCGATCGTGGCCAGCGGCCTTATGGCTCTGGGGATGAGTGTGCCGCTTGCCATCCTTCTTGCGTTGAGCGCACACATCGTCATGACCGGCGGGTTACACGAGGATGGCCTGGCGGACACCTTAGATGGGATGAGCGCACGCGGTGCGCGCGCTATTGAGATCATGCGCGATTCTCATCTCGGCACCTATGGCGCCCTGGGGCTTATGCTCGCCTTAGCCTTGCGCGCTCTAGCCTTGATCGAGGTCGCCACCGCTGGTGCAGGATTTTTGGTGGTGGCCTGGATGCTCGCCGGCGGTCTCTCCCGCCTGGCGATGGTCACCACCATGGCCGTCAGTGCTCCGGCAACACAGGACGGCGTCGCCGCCGCCATGCCCGAAGTGCGTCCCCCTATCCTTGCGCTGGCGGCGATCAGTGTGTTGCTCGGTGCTTGGCTGGGCACAAGCCTTGCCATTGCGGTGAGCCTGACTGCCGGGGCCATGGGCCTTGGTTGGCTCGTCGCCCAAGGGTTAAAGACGTGGCTCGGCGGGATGACCGGCGATACCCTGGGGGCTTGCCAACAGGCGGCTGAGATTCTTGCCTTGCTTGCGTGTCTGCGTTTACTTTAGCAACCGCAGGCCCGCAACCAGAGATAACCCCGCTGATGACTCAAAAACAGGACGCCATGACCGCACCGATGATCGTCACCTCCTGGTGGTTGATTCGGCACGGTCCGGTCATCAACCCAGGCCAAGAAATATACGGGCAAAAGGACGTGGCTTTAGATACCAGCCGCCCTGAATTATTTGCCGCTGCCGCCCGGTTGTTGCCCAAGCAAGGGCGGTGGTTTGCCTCGCCGCTGAGCCGCACGATGGAGACAGCCCGGCGCTTGGGCGGGCGTGATATGACCCCGATACCAGAACTGATTGAACAAAACTTTGGCACCTGGCAGGGCCGGCGCAGTCAGGAGGTGCCCGAGCGGGAGCAAAATCCCTTTTGGGAATGCCCTGCCCACCAACGTCCGGAAAAGGGCGAATCCTTCACTGACGTGACCGCCCGCGTCGCCCCGGCGTTAGAGCAAATATCCCGCCACCATGGCGGGGAGACCTTGATCTGCGTGGCCCATGGCGGCTCGATTCGCGCGGCGTTGACCCTAGCAGGCGTCACGCCGGAAACTGCCTTGGGTTTTTCGATACACCTTCTCTCCGTTACCCGTCTTGATCACTTGCTCAGTCCAGGCGACAATAGGTCCCAATGGCGGGTCGCCGGGGTGAACCTCACCTCGGCATCCTTTGCCTGATCCCCGGAGGCCATAGCCGGAGGACTCCCGATGCGCTTGATTTTCCTACTTTTCATCCTCACCCTCATCGCGCGCCCCATGCCCGCGCAAGAGACCACAAGCACCACCTCTCCCGCGCCACCCGCACCAACCCGTGAAGAGGTCGTGCTCGATGACTCGATTGTGGCCCTCAGGGAAATCCTCGCCGACCCAGAAATCCCTGCGGCCCTACCCTACATCAAACAAGCCAAGGGCTTGCTGATCTTTCCAAAGTTGATTAAAGGCGGCTTCTTTTTCTTCGGCGGGCGCGGTGGGCGCGGCCTGTTGGTGATGCGCAAAGATGACCAACGCTGGAGCCAACCGGTCTTTGTCAGGATCGGCGGCGTGACCTTCGGCTTGCAGTTCGGCAGCCAAATTGCCCAATCCATGGTCGTGATTATGACCGACCGAGGATTAAAGGCGATCACCGATGGCGGTTTCACCTTTGGGGGCGATATTTCCGCCTCGGCCTTAACGTTCGGTGCGGGGATCGGGGTGCAAACTGAGATCACCAGCCCTTCTGACATGTACATGATTAACCGTTCGGAGGGCCTGTACATCGGCGGCGTGTTAGAAGGCTCACGCCTGGTGATCGATCAAGAGGCGAACGATCTGTACTATGCGACGCAAACCACGGTGCAAGATACGATCACCGGGCTTTCCTACGGCAATCGCAAAAACCAGGCTCTTTTCGAGATGCTACCCTGACCCAAGCCTTGAGATCAGTGTCGAATCAGGAGTATGGTAAACGCACGCGGAGCGTAGCGCAGCCTGGTAGCGCACTTGTCTGGGGGACAAGGGGTCGTGGGTTCAAATCCCGCCGCTCCGACCATCCACGTGACCCATGCACGTGACTTACAACACTTAACCTAAGTTTATAAGGAACGACCATGAGTTTACGTATCAACGATCTAGCCCCAGATTTCACCGCTCTGACAACCCAAGGCACGATTCACTTTCATGACTGGATTGAGGGCAAGTGGGCCGTGTTATTTTCCCACCCCAAAGACTTCACGCCTGTGTGCACAACCGAGCTTGGTGCTTTGCAGCATCTGCAACCAGAGTTTGAATCCCGTCACACCCGGGTGATGGGCCTCAGCGTCGATCCCATCGAGGATCATCACCGTTGGCTTGAGGACATCGATGAGATCACCGGCCACCGCCCTGGCTACCCGATCGTTGCCGACACCGATCTTAAGGTTGCCAAACTTTACGGCATGCTCCCGGCGGACGAGCCTGGTACCTATGAGGGGCGCACCCCGATGGACAACCAAACGGTGCGCTCGGTTTTTGTCATCGGCCCCGACAAACGCATCAAACTCAGCCTGACCTACCCCATGGCAACCGGACGCAATTTTAAGGAATTGCTGCGGGTCATCGACTCCCTCCAGCTGACCGCCGCGCACAAGGTTGCCACCCCGGCCGGTTGGAATCACGGCGATGATGTCATCATCTTGCCTGCGGTGGGCGATGAGGAAGCCAAAGCGCTGTTCCCCGAAGGCTGGAAATCACCCAAGCCGTACTTTCGGCAGGTGCGGGACCCCGGGCAACGTTAACCATGGCCGCGATCATCTACCAGCCGGCGAAAACCGCCACCCAATCAGGACGCCGCAAGACCCGTCAGTGGGTCTTGGAGATGATCCCGACAAGCCCACGCGGGCCGGATAACTTGATGGGCTGGACGACGGCAGGGGATTGCACTAACCAGGTGCGGGTGCACTTTGATAGCCTGGAGCACGCCAAGGCCTTCGCACAGCGACGCGGGCTTGACTATCACGTCAAGCCCGCCGCAACCCGGCGTGTCACCCCGCGCAGTTACAGTGATCGCTTTCGCACACCATGAACGGGACTCGGCCCAACCGTTGTGCGGCCCCGTAGCTCAACAGGATAGAGCAGCGGATTTCTAATCCGCCGGTTGCGTGTTCGAGTCGCGCCGGGGTCGCCCTTGTTTCACGATTGCTCTTATAGGACCTTGCTAGAGGTTGCTAAGGGTTTGGTAAGGATTGTATTGTGAGCCCCCCGATTCACATTGCCCCGAGTCTGTTGGCGGCTGACTTTAGTGACTTGCGCACTGAGCTTGCCAGTGCTCAAGACGCCGGCGCTGATCGCCTTCATCTGGATGTGATGGATCACCATTACGTGCCGAATCTCTCGTTCGGTCCGCCGGTGATCGCCGCCTTGCGCGCCCACAGCCGCCTGCCATTCGATGTGCACCTGATGGTCACGCCGGTCGAGCCCCTGATCGAGGCCAGCTTGCGCGCCGGGGCGGATCGAATCAGCATCCACCCGAGCACCGCGCACGATCTTGGGGCGGTGATCGCCGCCATTCGCAACGGTGGTGCCGAGCCTTCGTTGGCCCTCAAGTTCACCGAGCCTATAGCGCCCATCTTGCCTTACCTGCATGACATCGCCGATGTCCTGGTTATGAGTGTCGAGCCTGGCTTTGGCGGCCAATCTTTTCAACCCGCTGCCCTGGAGCACCTGCGGACCTTGCGCGCCCACGCACCGGACTTAAGCCTTTCGGTCGACGGCGGCATCACCCTTGAGACCGCACCTGCGGCCCTGGCCGCCGGCGCGACGACTTTGATTGCGGGCACGAGTTTTTTTCGTGCCCGCAATCGCGCCCAGATGATTGTTGCCTTACGTTCATGCTCTACCCCAAGCTGATTATCAGCGCCCTTTGGGGCGAGGATCACCGGCTCGATACCTCGCGCATTGCGCAAGATTATCTTCCCGGCGACCCAGACCACGGGAAGCGACTCATGCGCATGACGCCGCGCGAGGCGATGACGGGCGATCATTGGCATAGCTTTGCTTGGTTGCGCGATCTGCGCACCGTCGGCGGGCATGAGGCGCGCAGGACCGGCCGCCAGTTTACGCGCGCCTGGCGGCGCGAATTGCTGCGCTCACCTGCGCGCACGGCGCGCGCCTTCACCCCGCAACTGGTGGCGGTGCGCCTGATTTATTGGGTCTCTCATTTTGAGTTTTTTTGGGATAGTGCGAAGCCGATCGACCAAAAGGCCTTGATGCGCCTTATGGTCTTTCATAGCCAGCTGCTTTCCCTGCCCGACGAGCGTGCGCTTAAATCACAAGACGTTTTTCTATATCTACGCGCGGCCCTTTATATCGTGATTATGCGCGCGGATGGTGCACCCTGGTCATCATCATCGATTGCGCTGTTGCTTACCCGTGCGATCAAAGCACAGTTTTTTGCAGACGGCGGTCATCATTCAGGCTCGGTGCAAGTCCAGCTATCGATTCTCTTGCACCTGATTGATATAGAAAACTGTATGAAACGATTGCAAGACCCACCTATCACGCTGGATGATTCCTTGCGTCATTTGGTGTCCTGGTTGCGTATTTTCGTCCATCGCAATATCAGCTTTGCTGATTTTCACGGCAACGCCTGCCCAGATTTCTATGCCAAGATACCCCGCGCCATTGTGCCGATCCTCATTCAGGCCTATGGCCGAGGACGCATCATGCGCCACGCCCCTCTCTCAGGGTTTGCCCGCCGCAGTGCCGGCTCGCTAAGCTTGGTTTATCATGCCGGCAAGCCCGCTGGGCAAGCGCATCATCATCATGCCGGCTCGTTTGAGCTGATGATGGGACGCCAGCGCATCATGGGCAATTGCGCGGCAAGCGTCGCCGGGCTTACCCGGGCCTGGCGTCACGCCCTGGCTGGGGCGAGCGGTGCGTCCCAGTTGTGCCTGGAGATGATCGAACCACGCATCGATCACCTAGTCATGACTGAGCCCGATCCTCATCAGGTCGGCAGTCAACACGATGGCTTCGTGAGCCAAACGGGCCTACGCACCAGCCGCCTGATCGAGCTTTCCGCCGATGGCCATGAGCTCCGCGGCACCGACCGACTGACCCCGATCACCCCCGATGCCCAAAGCCATAAGATCATGATTCGCTTTCATTTGGATCCGAGCATCCATATTCACGCCGCACATGATACCTATGCGATCCTACAGATCAATCGCCGCCAATTTTGGCTCTTTTCGGCAACGGGCGCACGCCTAAGCCACGCCCCTAGCGTTTATATCGATAACCAAAGCACCCACCAACAAACCCGCCAATTGATTCTCTCGCGTTTTTCCTATGCCGCGCCGCTTAAGGCCGATACGCTTATCTCCTGGCAATTCAACCGCCTAGAACCATCGAAGGCGCCCCCCGACCATCGATCATGAGCGCCACTATCTGTAACTGTGTCTTTCCAACGGCTTTATAAATCTTCTATAATCTTCTATAATGGTCTCGCCGCGCTTTGTTAGGACTTCTTACGAAGATCATCTCGATACTATTCTCTTTTTTTCTATAAGGCTTGGATCATGAAAATCATTGGCTCCCGTACCTGCCCCTTTGTTCAGCGCGCCGTGATTATCGCGCGCCTGAAGAACCTACCCCTTGAGATGACCTATATCGATCTCACCGACAAGCCCGACTGGTTTTTAGACCTTTCCCCCTTTGGCCGGGTGCCGCTGCTCGATACCGAGCAAGGACCACTTTTTGAAAGCCTGGCGATTTGTGAATACCTTAACGAGGCTACCGCAACCCCGAACCTCCTGCCCCCAAAGGGCCACGAGCGTGCTGTGCACCGGGCCTGGATGCTCGTCACCGACAGCACCTACAGCCAGGCCTATAGCCTTGCTTACGGGACAAAAGACGCCGCTGCCTTTGCCGAAAAAACACAAGACCTTGCCCGCACCATGGCGCCGGTGCTTACCGCATATAAGGGACCGTTTTTTGCTGGGGCGGCCCCGATGATGGTCGACGCCTTTTGGTATCCGGTCATGCGCCGCACCACCATGATCGGCAAGATGGTTGGCAAGCCTCTCCTGGAGGATCGATTCGTGGCGTGGTATCGCGCTCTTCATGAGATCGATGCCTTTGCGACCTCCCTGCCCCATGACTATGAACAGGTTAGCCTTGACACCATGCGCCGCCACGGCAGCCACGCCGCATCCTGCGCTGTCTGCTGTAACTAGGCTGAACGCGCGGCGTGGTGCGTATCGCGAAGGGGGCGACGCAAGCGTGCGCGTGAGTCTTGCGGGATGATCTGTAAAAACTTACGTCCTTGGACAGACCAATCTGCCAAAATCTCTTGCGCCTTGTGCGAATGGGCCAGACGCGCGTGCTGGGCCAACAACCGCCGCAACCAGCGGGTATAGACTGGATCACTTAAAGACTGCGTTAGAACGCTTTCACCGTTGATATAGTCTTGCGCGACGCCGTCAGGGTCATAAACAAAGGCCATGCCGCCGGTCATCCCGGCCGCAAAATTATAGCCAATCGATCCCAAGATCACCGCAACCCCGCCGGTCATGTACTCACAACCGTTATTGGCGCAAGACTCCACCACGGCGCAAGCCCCTGAATTACGCACACAAAAGCGGTCCCCTGCACCGCCGGCGGCAAACAATCGCCCCGAGGTGGCCCCGTAAAGCACCGTGTTGCCGATAATCACATTCTCGCTCGCTTGCATGGGCGAGTCTGGTGAGGGGCGGACGATAATTTCGGCCCCTGATAAGCCTTTGCCGACATAGTCGTTGGCATCGCCGATCACCTCCAGCCGTAGGCCGCGCAAAGCAAAGGCGCCGAGCGATTGACCCGCTTGCCCTGTTAAGCGAACACAAAGATGATGATCGGTGAGGTAATCCTCTCCCCAACGGCGCAAAATCCAGCCCGACGTGCGGGTGCCGATGGTGCGCATCGTGTTGTTGATGGTGTAGGAAAGTTGGATGCGCTGGCCCGATTGCAGGGCCGCGGCGGCATCGGCCATGATCTGCTCATCCAGCGGCGCGGTGGTCGGCAGCGAGTCTTGCCGGGTGCAATAGACCGGCTCGTCCGTGATTTCAGCGCGAGAGAGCAAGGCATTAAGGTCCAAGTCATCCAGATAAGCACTGCCGCGCGAGACTTGCCGGAGTAAATCACTGCGGCCGATAATTTGCTCGAGCCGAGTAAAGCCGAGCTTCGCCAAATGCTCGCGCACATCCTCCGCCATAAAGGTAAACAGATTAACCACCGCCTCGGGGGTGCCGGTAAAGCGCTCATGAAGCTTGGGGTCTTGGGTGCAGATGCCCACGGGGCAGGTGTTGGCATGACATTGGCGCACCATGATGCACCCCATCGCCACCAGCGAAAGGGTGCCGACACCGAACTCTTCTGCGCCAAGCATCGCGGCGATGACCACATCGCGTCCGGTGCGCAAGCCGCCATCGGTGCGTAGTCGCACCCGGTGGCGCAGATGATTAAGAACCAGCAGCTTGTGGGTTTCTGCCAAGCCCATTTCCCATGGCACCCCGGCATACTTGATCGAGGTTTGCGGACTCGCGCCGGTGCCGCCCACATGCCCAGAGATCAAAATGTTATCCGCACCGGCCTTAGCAACGCCGACCGCAACGGTACCCACGCCAGCGCAGGATACCAGCTTGACGGTGACTCGTGCGGCGGGGTTGATCTGCTTGAGATCATAGATGAGTTGCGAGAGGTCTTCGATGGAATAGATATCGTGGTGGGGCGGCGGCGAGATGAGCATGACCCCAGGGGTGGCATGGCGCAGGCTGGCAATCAAGGGCGTGACCTTAAAGCCGGGCAACTGGCCGCCTTCGCCTGGTTTTGCCCCTTGCGCGACCTTGATTTCTATCTCCTCACATTCGTTGAGATAGCGCGCCGTCACGCCAAAACGTCCCGAGGCAATCTGCTTGATTTTGGAGTTCCAGTTATCACCGTTTGGGGCGCGCTGGTAGCGACTGGGGACCTCGCCGCCCTCGCCGCTGTCGGATTTCGCGCCGATGCGATTCATCGCCACATTCAAGGTGCCGTGGGCCTCATCACCCAAGGCGCCCAGTGACATGCCCGGGGTGACAAACCGGCGGCGTAGGTCCGTGACCGACTCCACTTGGTCTAATGAGACACTTTGTTTTTCGTCTTCTGGCGGTATAGAAAAATCCAAAATATCACGCAGGTTAATCGGTCCCACTTCCAGCATCATGTGGCTATAGGCTTTGTAACCTTGATAGTTTTCTTTGTTAACGGCTTGCTGAAGTTGATGAATTGCAGGACCGGACAAAGCATGCCGCTCGCCACCATGACGGTAGCGATACAGGCCGCCCACCGGCAAATGCACCTCAGCTTGAGCAAAGGCGGTTTGATGGATCGCGGTAAGTTTACGCTCGATACCGGCAAGACCAATGCCGGAGATGCGACTGGGCATGCCGGGCATGTATTCTGCCGCCAGAGCGCGAGAGAGGCCCATGGCCTCAAAATTACGCCCACCGCGATAGGAACTGATGATAGAAATCCCCAGCTTAGAAAGAATCTTGGCCAGGCCATCGTCCACTGTCTTGCGGTAATGGGTCAGACATTCAGCCAAAGAAAGTCCCTTAAACAATCCAGCATGGTGACGCGCAGCGATTGTATCTTCGGCCAAGTAAGCGTTGACCGTCGTTGCCCCCATGCCGATGAGCACAGCAAAGGTATGGGTGTCCATACACTCACCCGAGCGCACATTGAGTGAGGTATGGGTGCGCAGGCCCTTTTGTGCGAGATAACTATGCACCGCACTGACCGCGAGAATCATCGGAATTGCTAGGCGTTTTTTACCGACGTTCTCATCTGAGAGAAAAATATGAAGCCCCGGTTTAGCGGCAATTTTTCGTGCCGCCGTTTTTTGTAATTTTTCTATACCCTTGCGCAGACTCACCCCTGGGGGTTGTTTACCGTCGACGGTGAAGGTGACATCCAACGCATACGCATCCTCGCCCATATAGGCACGCAGATTTTCGTACTGTTGGTTGGTGAGCACGGGTGATTCCAATTGCAGCACATCGCATGATGTGCCATCCCTTGCCAAGATATTACCCAAGTTCCCAAAGCGGGTGCGCAGGGACATGACCTGACGCTCGCGCAGCGGATCGATGGCCGGGTTGGTGACTTGGGAAAAACGCTGACGAAAATAATGCTGTAAACCCCGGTAGCAGCCCGAGAGCACCGCCAGCGGGGTATCGTCCCCCATGGAGCCCACAGGCTCTTTTTGATCCTTGACCATCGGATGCAAAATCAGCTCTAAGTCTTCCATGGTCCATCCAAAAGAAACTTGCGCGCGACGCAACCCATCGCCGGTCCGCCGTTTTATGCTGACCTTTTCTTTTTTGAGCAGGTCATCGAGCGGGGTGATTCGTTTGCACCACTGGGCAAAGGGATGGAGGGTAAGCAGGGCATCTTTGAGTTCTTGATCGCGATACAAACGCTTTTCGTTGAAGTTCACACCAATCATCTCGCCGGGACCGACATGGCCTGTGCAGACAATCTCGCTGGGTGCGATGTGCGCAACGCCGGTTTCCGAGGCAGCGATCAGCATACCGTCTTTGGTCACGGTAAAGCGCATGGGGCGAAGGCCATTGCGATCCATCCCGGCGATCAGCCAGTCACCGTGATAGGCGGCAAGCGCAGCCGGCCCGTCCCACGGTTCGAGCACCGAGTTGCAATAGTGAATGAGTGGCTCATGCGCAGGCGCGACCATATTCGCCGAGGGCGGGACCATCATGGTTTTGACCATCGGCGCCGGGCACCCGTCATGACACAACAGCTCAAACACCGAGTCTAAAATCGCGCTGTCCGAGGCTTGCGGGTCGCATACGGGGAGCAGGTCCTCCACCGGCAAGATATCACTGGCGAGCACCCCCTGGTGCGCATGCATCCAATTGACGTTGCCGCGAATTGTGTTGATCTCGCCATTATGGGCGAGACAGCGAAAAGGCTGGGCCAGAAGCCAGGTCGAAAAGGTGTTGGTAGAAAACCGTTGATGGAAAATTGCAAAGCGAGAGACGAAAAGCCGGCTCCGCATGTCAGGATAAAAAGCCTGCATTTGCTCGGCCAAAAACAAACCCTTATAGACCACCGTTTGCGCTGAGAGCGAGCAAATATAGAAATCTTTAATCCCCGCCTGGGTGATATCCTTTTCTATCTTCTTGCGAATAATATATAGGCCACGCTCCAGATCAACAGAGCTCATCGAAGACGGGCTATCGATCAAGATTTGCTCGATGGCCGGACAGCTGGCATGCGCCGCATCACCCAAGACATGATCGTTGATCGGCACCTGCCGCCAGCCATAGATCTGCATTCCTGCGGCCACCACGTGGGTCTCGACAATCGCCCGGCAAGCCTCTTGCGCCTGATAGTCCGTGCGCGGCAAGAAAATCATCCCCACCGCAATGGGGGTCTTACTGACCGTATGGCCCGTCCGGGTTACCTCGCGGGCAAAAAACGCTTGCGCAATATCAAGGCAAATACCCGCCCCATCGCCGGTCTTGCCATCGGCGGCGACCGCGCCGCGATGGGCCAAAGCGCTAAGTCCCTTAATCCCGGCGGATACAACTCGGCGTGATGCCACCCCATCGATGGCCGCAACGACCCCGACCCCGCAGGCGTCATGCTCCTCGCGCGGATCATAGACCCCGGCAGCCTGGAGGCGGGCAGCCGCAGCGCGTTGATTGCGGGGATAGGATTTTTTGATCACGTCTTCGATCGCCATGACACTCACATGATGGGGTTATAGCATAGGGGTTATGGCATCAAGCAGGCTTGATTATAGCGCAAAACCGCCTTTTTTCTCAATCGTGCCGCGTTTTTGTGCGCCGGGTGGGCTGCCCTTGCTTTTTTGCGCCCTCTTCGTCACCATAATCCGGCGTGGAGGACCTTATATGATGAGAAGAGCATGACCCGCTCTCATGGAGCAGCCCCAGCGACGGGCGCAACGGCCGAGACGGACGCGGGAATAGATGATGCCCCCGCCTTGGTGGTGGACGATTTACACAAACGTTTCGGTGACCTTGAGGTCCTGCGCGGCATTTCGCTCACCGCCCGGCGGGGCGATGTCATCTCGATTCTCGGCTCGAGCGGCTCGGGCAAGAGCACCTTTTTACGCTGTATTAACCTGCTGGAAACACCTGACCGCGGCACCGTGCAGGTTGGCGATCGTACCATCGAGATGATCGATGGCCCTCGCGGGGTGCCGGTGCCTGCCGATCAAAAGCTGGTCGAGCATCTGCGCACCAAGCTCGCCATGGTATTCCAAGGCTTTAATCTGTGGGCGCATATGACGGTGATGGATAACATCATCGAGGCCCCGGTGCATGTATTGGGGATCGCCAAGCCGCAAGCCATCGAGCGCGCCCAAACCTTGCTGGAGAAAGTCGGCATGGCAAACCGCCAGGATGATTATCCCGCCCACCTGTCCGGCGGCCAACAACAGCGGGTTGCCATCGCCCGCGCCCTGGCGATGGAGCCGGACGTGTTGTTGTTTGACGAGCCGACCTCGGCGCTGGACCCTGAGTTGGTGGGCGAGGTGTTGCAGGTCATGCGCGATCTGGCAAGAGAAGGGCGCACCATGCTGGTGGTCACCCATGAGATGGCCTTTGCGCGGGATGTCTCCAGCCACGTGGTGTTCCTTCACCAAGGTCAGATCGATGCGCAAGGCCCGCCCGATCAGCTGTTTTCTTCGCCGCCTACCCCGCGCATGGAAAAGTTTCTTGCCCAAACCTCTTTATAAAACCTTCTTTTAATAACATCTAACAACATTATTTTACCTTTTCTATCTTTTTCTATCTTTTTCTATTTTTGTTCAGGAGATTTGTGATGTTCACTCGTTTTACGATTCCCGTGTTGATTCCCAGCGTCTTCGCTTTTGCTGTACTTATGGCCAGCACCGCGCCGCTCGCAAAAGACATCCGCATCGGCGTGGAAGGCGCCTATCCGCCCTTTTCCGCCAAGACCGCAGACGGCGAGCTCTTCGGTTTTGATATCGATATCGCCTGGGCTTTGTGCGAAGAAATGGGCGCAACGTGCGAGCTGGTCGAGCAAGACTGGGATGGCATGATCCCTGGCTTGCTGGCCCGCAAGTACGATGCCATCATCGCGTCCATGTCGATCACCGAGGAACGGAAAAAACGGGTCGACTTTTCTGAAAAATACTATCAAACCCCCGCCCGTTTCGTCGCGAAAAAAGGCACGGCCCTGACCGATAACGCCGCCGCTCTGGCAGGCAAGCGAATCGGTGTCCAGCGCGGCACAATCCATCAGTGCTACCTTGAAAAAGCCTTTCCTGATGCTCAGCCAGTGCTCTACCCCACCCAAGAAGAGGTCTTTTCGGACCTTCTCATCGGCCGCATCGACGCCCAACTCTCTGATTCCATCGTGGCTCTCGATGGCTTCTTGAACACCGATGAGGGGAAAGATTTTGACTTCATGGGTGGCAATCACATCGACGTCGAGTGTCACGGTGAAGGCGTCGGCGTGGCGGTGCGCAAACAAGACCAAGACCTGCGCGATTCTTTTTCTGCGGCGATCAACACCATCCGCACCAACGGCGTCTATCAAGAGATTAACGCCAAATACTTCGATTTTAATATCTATGGCGATTAAGCGGCGCACGATGAAACGCCATTATCCTTAGGCGTAACAGACCCTCATGGATGCGCTGTTTGAATACCGCCAGGCCCTGATAGATGGGATACTGATTACCCTTGCGCTGGCGTTTTTCTCGCTGCTCATAGCGGTGGGTTTGGGTTTGCTCGGCGCACTCGCCAAGCTCTCAGAACGCCCCGCCGCACGCGCTTGCGCGGACGGATACACCACCGTGGTGCGCGGCGTGCCCGATTTGGTGTTGATGCTGTTGGTGTTTTTTGGTGGCCAGCAACTGCTCAACAGCCTGGGCGGGGTTACCGGTTGGTGGGACTATATAGAGGTCAATCAGTTCATCGCCGGAGTCTTTACCATCGGGGTAATTTTCGGCGCCTATATGACCGAGTCCTTTCGCGGCGCCATTTTAGCCATTCCGCGCGGCCAGATCGAGGCAGGCCTCGCTTACGGCATGACCTCGTTTCAGGTTTTCTATCGCATCATCGCCCCGCAGATGGTGCGCTATGCCCTGCCTAGTTTTACCAACAACTGGCTGGTGCAACTCAAGACCACCGCGCTAGTATCGGTGATCGGCTTGCATGACGTGGTCTACAACGCCTTTGTCGCCGGACGCACCACCCGTCAATTGTTTACCTTTATGTTTGCGGTGCTGGTGATTTATCTGGTCTTAACCGCAATCTCGGATGTGTTTTTGCGCTGGCTGGGGCGATACTACAGCAAGGACATGAGAAGCGCCACACGATGAACGGATCCTTCTTGTCTTCCTTGCGCACATTGATCGAGACCTACGCGCCACTGGATGTCATCGTCATTATAGAAAACTTTGATCGTTTTCTATACGGCGTGCTGGTGACCTTAGAGCTGACTTTTCTCTCCCTTGCACTGGGGGCCATGCTCGCCATTCCTCTGGCGATCATCCTGGCGAGCGACCACCGTATCGGCAAGTTTTTAGTGGCCAGCTATACCTATCTGTTTCGCGGCACACCGCTGTTGATCCAGACCTACTTGATTTATTTTGGCTTGGGGCAATTTGCCTGGGTCCGCGAGAGCCTCTTGTGGGATCCGATCCTTTCGCAAGCGTGGTGGTGTGCCCTGATCGCCTTTACCCTTAATACAACCGCCTATACCACCGAATTATTTTGCGGTGCGATTAAGGCCACCCCCAAAGGCGAGAAGGAAGCAGCAATCGCCTGTGGGTTTTCGGCTGCCGGGCGCATGCGCCATATTATCTTACCCGCTGCCCTGCGCCGCGCCCTGCCCGCCTATTCTAATGAAGTGATTTTTATGCTGCACGGCTCGGTGATCGCCAGCACCATCACCTTGCAAGACATTCTCGGGGTCGGACGCTGGCTTAATGGTCGCTATTACCTTGCATATGAGGGGTTCATCACCGCCGCGGTGCTTTATATGATCTTGGTGTTTTTTATCACCCGCGTCTTTCGTTATAGCGAGCAACGCTGGCTCGCGCACTTACAGCCACGCTCGACGCGAGAGATCGGTGCCGGGGATAAGGGCGGCATGCCACCGACCTTGCACGTGCGTTAGCCTCTTCGCCCCGCGCAGCTTATGTTGGGTCCTCAAAATGCGGCGCCTTGGCAAAACCCCCTCCTTGATAGATCACTGCTGGATCATCGATATCTACCGCCGCAGTCTTGGTAACCTCATCTTCTTCGATGTCTTGGCGAAACTGCCGTGAGGTATCTTGCGGCTGCCACCCTAAAAACGCCGCGTTGCGGTTATCATACCAGCCGCTCTCATTGGCAGAGGTCGCATACATGACTGTGTGCGCCACCCGCGGCGCCGAAAAAATCGCATAGATGAGCCTGGTTAAGTCATCGTAACTCAACCACATCGTCATCAAACGCCGATTGGTCGGCTTTTCAAAACACGCACCGATTCGCACACTGATATTTTCTATGCCAAACTTATGCCAATAGTAGGAGCCCAGATTCTCGCCAAAGCATTTGGAAACACCGTACAGGCTATCAGGTTTCATTGGATCCAAATGATCCACCTGGGTTTTCTGTTCGTAAAACCCCATCACATGATTAGAGCTGGCGAAGAAAATACGGGGACGCACGCCGTGTTTGCGCATGCACCGACGCACCGCCTCAAAAAGGTTATAGGTGCCGCGAATGTTGCTTTGCAAAATCTCCTCAAAGGTTCCCTCGATAGACTTACCGCCAAGATGAATAACGCCGCCGCAACCGCGGACAAGGTCCTCCACCATCTCAAGATCAGCCAAATCACACGGCACTATCTCCTCGCCCTTAACAAGCGGCGTCATCGGCGCCCGATCCGAGGCCCGCACGTCCAAGCCATCCTGCGCCAAACGACCGCGCAAGGCTTGCCCAACCCCGCCCGCCGCGCCAGTGAGTAAAATTTTTCCGTACCGCTCCTTGATTAAAGCAAGCGTTGAGGGCAGAAGACGATCCGTGCCCACCTTTGTTTGCTGCGTGTCTTTTTTATAAGAGGCCATGGCCCATCCTTTCCGATATCCAGCGCAAGAAAGCGTATCACGGCTTTAGGGGATACGCAGACGTTAAGGCCCGGCAAGCATACGCACCGTGCCCGATACGGTAACGGGTCCCTCCTGCGGAATCATCACCTCAAGGCGACAGGGAATCCCCATGTCCTGGCCCTGGAGAATCGTTATCGCGCCCTTGTGGGGCCACGCCCGCGCCCGCAGGTATCCACCCAAAGCCGCCGCCGCCGCGCCGGTGGCCGGATCCTCCCACACACCGCCCGAGGCAAAGGCGTTGCGCGCATGAAACAACGGCGCGGACGAAGCATGGACAAGCGCGATGGTGATGAGATCATAGGCGCGCATCAAAGCCTGGCCTTGCGCCAAGTCATACGTCATCCCCGCCAGGTCCGAGCGCGATTGTAGCGGCAAGAGCAAGTGCCGTGCCCCGGCCTGGATGATCGCCGGCGGCAAGCGCGGGTCTAACTGGTCCGCCCGCAAGCCAAACAACCCTAGCCCTTGGGCATAGAGCGCATCGGGCAGCAGCGTATGAGACGGCGGCGGGGCGGTCAAGGCCCCGGTATAAAGGGCCTGACTTGCCTTTGTCATTTCTGTCTTTTTAGCCTGCGCTTGGATGGGCGGTACGCGTTGGCCTTGCGCGGTGATCTGCGCATCATTGAGATACAAGGTATACCGCCCCTCGCCAATGACCTGAGCGAGCACCGCAGCAAGCGCAATGGTAGCGTGACCGCAAAAGGGCACTTCGCTTTCCGGCGCGAAGTAACGCACCCGCCAGCCATCCCGTGCCGGCACGGCAAAGGCGGTCTCAGAAAAGCCGACCTGCTTGGCCGTTGCCTGCATGTCTGCCCCTCGCGGCAAGCGCGCACCGCGATCAGTAGCAAGGCTCACCCCGGCGGGATTGCCGCCCAAAACGCCATCGCTAAAGGCCGCCATTTTATAAAGCATCATAGAAAAAAACTCCCCACAGTTCGCTCGCTCGACGCAGCAGGCAAAACTGTGTCATTATCCGCCCTTGTGGCCACCAACGGGATGATGAGCTTCGCTCATCAAATGTCTCCAGTCGTGCGCCGTGGAGTGTTGCTGGTTATGCCATCGCGATGCACACAAAGACACGTGCGGCCGTTCTAACAAACACCGACGCACGATGAACAATCGATCACGACCGCGTCTTGTCAAAATCACCAAGCATAAAGCGCACGACTCTCGATCTCTCGCGGGCTTTTTCCATCAGCGCAGTACCTTTCTCGCGCTGGTCGGGGGAAAGGCTCGCCAGCATCGCCACCAAACGCGGCATTTCATTTTCTAGCAGGGCCAACTGCGCGGTCTGCCGCTCTTTCATCAAATCCATCAGCTGGTCTTGGTCCAGGGTACCGCTTTCGAAGCCTTCTTGCACCAGGGCATAGATTTCTTTGTTCGTTACCTGCTGGCTTTGATAATTTTCTAGTCCTGAATCGATCATCAAGGCCATGGCCGATTGCTGAGCCTGAGTTAACTCGAAAGCGCGGGTAGAGGCCTGTAGCATCATATCGGCGGGATCGCGCGTCTTACAGCTGGTGAGGGTGAGGATGACAGCCAGACATAAGACGAAGGGGGAGAAGTGTTTCATGAGAATCCTGAAAAATAAAAGGAAGGGGGGATTATTAATAAGGGCATTTATGCGTCATATTTATTAAATATACAAGTCGTCATATTTTTTGAACCATCGAAAAAACATGCAAAAAAACATGCAAAAAACCTTCATAAATCGCAATCAAAAGTCCCTAGCTCAAGAAATTGTATCAAGCTCATGCCGCAAGCCAGCACCCTCGCTAAAGCCCAACCTGCCCAAGGCGTGAAAAACGTGCCAGGCACAAAAGGCGCAATGGGCGCACAAAACTGTCCCGTCACCAAGTGTTTGGCGGTGATCGGCGGTAAGGACAAGCCCTTGATTTTATTTCTTATCGCCCGCGGGGTGAATCATTTTGGCGCGTTGCATCGCCAAAGCGGCGAAATCTCTAAGCACCTGCTCACCCAAAACCTGCGCCAGCTGGAAGGCGATGGCTTGCTTCATCGCAAGGTTTTCGTGCAAGGTTTTCGCGCAAGTCCTGCCTCGGGTCGAATATAGCCTGACCGCCAAGGGCCGGACCATCCTGCCGGTGGGCGATGAAGAAAGGGGGAGAGAGCCTCCCCCCCCTTTCTCGGGCCAAGCGCGACCCTGTCCAAAGGGGCACCTGAACCGTCCCTGCTTGCTAGAAAAGCGCAAGATACGCTGGCGTATGGTCGTCATCACCTCGTCATCACCTGGTCGTCATCACCTCTTGGCGGCCTTGCCGGCCTTGATATCCAAAGCAGGCCAGGTTTTCAAGGTGGCCTTCTCGTAACGCCGTGCCAAACTTTGACTCATACGGGCAACTTTGTGCACCAAAGTGTGGGACGGTTGCATGAGGTAGGATGCAGTAAAAGACAAGTCTGCCGGGTGCCAGTCACAGTCGATGCACTTAAGTTCGCCTTTTTCTATATAGGGCTGGACCATTTGCGCGGGCAAGGTCGCAACGCCGATCCCATCCCGCGCCATACGTAAGGTGGCCGCTAATGAGCTAACAGGGAAAATGCGCCCTGCACGGTGGGCCACGGCGTTGCAACGATTATGAATCTCTTGAAAAGGACGGGTGTTGCGAGCGTAAGTGATGATCGGAAAAGAGAGCATATCCTCAAAGGCAACCGTTCGTGCTTTCGGCAAGGCAATCTCCGGGGCGCAGGCCCATACCAAAGCAAAGCGCGTGAGACGTAAGTTATCGACGCGGTGATGGGAAAGGGGGCCCATAAGAAAGGCTAAATCGATGTTATGAGACATGAGCTCCTCTCGTAGAGTGCTGGTCACATCCACACTCACGTCCACATCGACGAGAGGAAAAGACTCCCGAAGGTGCCTGAGAAAGTCTGGCAGGAGAGAGTGTACAATCGTCTCTGACACACCCAGGCGCAATGTGCTGCGATGGTGGTCGGTAAGAATCGCCCGAGCATCGATAGAAGCGGTCAGCTCGAGAGCTTTTTGCGCTTGGGCAAACACCTTTTGCCCTGCCGCTGTGAGTCGTACGGGCGTTCCAGAACGATCCAATAAGCGTACGCCAAGGCGTTCTTCAAGGGATCGGATGTTGTTGGAAATCGCAGGCTGGGTCGTGTGCAGGTGCCTGCCCGCGCTACGGAAGCTTCCCAAACTCGCCGTCCATACGAAACACTCAAGTTGTCGAAGGGTAAGGCCAATCATGACAATGAACTCATGAGAATAAGACGCCAGGGTGGGGGCCCAGGGTGGGGATATAGAGAACCGAAAAAGGATCGAGGGAAGAGGAACGTATTCATAAAAGTTATCAATAAGTATCATAAATGATAATTAGACATTATACCAAAATTATACCATGGTGCGCCCCATGGTACGTCCTAAACATGTCCAGTTCATGGGTATGAACCCATCGTGCACACAGGCCAGGCTCATCAGCCAGGCCCGGCGGTGGTAAGGCGTCCACGCAAAAGGGGAGCGAGCATTGCAAAAGGTGCAGCGGGGCGAGTCGCAAAAACAAGACAAAGAACGCAAGCTCGATCATCAAGCGCACGCCTACAAGAGATTGGCAGGCCTAGGCGTTCATGATGTTCGCGCCGCTATTCGTGCTGGCCACTACGTAGGTCATACGGCGGGTCTTGCGTTTGGTTATCAGCAGCTCAACCTGGTGATTTTGCCGGCGGCATGGGCAAAGGATTTTTATGACTACTGCCAGAATAACCCGGCCCCCTGTCCTTTGGTTGCCATGGGTGATCCTGGCGAGCCGTTGTTGTCCTCGGTAGGACAGGTGGATGTGCGCTTTGATGTGCCCCAATACCATGTTTACCGCCACGGTACGCTCACTGAGGTTGTAACCTCGATCGATCATTTATGGGACAAGGATATGGTCGTGTTTACTTTGGGCTGTTCTTTTACCTATGAACGTGCGTTGTTGGCCGCGGGTTTTTCTATGCGCCACCACGAAGAAAACAAAACGGTGCCGATGTACCTTACATCGCTACCCACCCAAGCTGCGGGCCCTTTTTCTGGGAACATGGTGGTGTCCATGCGTCCCATTCGTGAAGACCGCCTTGAACAAGCAACCGCCATCACGCGGGAATATCCCCATGCACACGGCGCCCCGGTGCACAAGGGGGATCCGGCTAAAATCGGTATCAAAGATATCGACAGACCCAACTGGGGAGACGCCGTGACCATTAAACCCGGCGAAGTGCCCGTTTTTTGGGGATGCGGTGTCACACCGCAAAACGCAATACAAAATGCCAGGCCCAAGATATGCATAACGCACAAGCCTGGATGCATGCTGATTGCTGATCTGCATGAGCAGTTGTCAGAGTCATCACACCATCATTCTACGTCTTAGGATTCATTAAGGAGGATAAGTAGATACTATGTGGAAAACACTCACAGCTATTATCGTTGCGGGAACCGTGATAAGTAGCACTGCCCTTGCGGCAGACAAGCCAGCGATCATAAGAGCCGTCGGCACGTGGGCTAACTTAACGAACTATTTCAAGCATGAGGGTCCCTTTTTCAATGACCGTCTGGCGCAGGTTAGCAACGGGACACTTATCGGTGATATCAAGCCACAAACGGAATTGGGCTTGAAAGGTTTTGAGATTATGCGTCTTGTGAAAAATGGGGTATTTGATTTTGCCTTTGGCTTACCTGGGTATGTTGCTCAGGAAACGTCAGCCTTTGATGGGGCCGATCTTGCCACGCTGACCCAAGACATTGATACCCAGCGAAAAGTGGCCGAGGCGTACTTTCCGGTTTTAGAAAAGCTATTTGAGGACGTCTACAACGCCAAACTTTTGATGCTGTATCCTTTCCCCAGTCAGACTCTTTGGTGCCGCGATGAAGTGACAAGCGTTGATGATCTCAGGGGGAAAAAAATCCGTACCTATTCAGCCACCTTAGGTGACTTTGCCGAAGTGGTGGGGGGAACCAACGTGACGGTCGCGTTTGCTGAGGTTATTCCGGCTTTGGAAAAAGGCGTTGTGGATTGCGGTGTCACGGGCACCATGTCCGCGTATACGGCAAAATGGTATCAAGTCGCAAATTATGCTTACACTTTGCGTGTTGGCTGGGGGCTGGCGTTCGGGGCTATGAACCTGGACAAGTGGAACAGCCTGAGTGACGACCAGCGTGGGATTATGACCCGGGAGTTGGCGACGCTTAACGACGAGATGTGGGCGGAAACAGCGACTGAAGACGCCATCGCTATTTCGTGCATCACCGGCGGCACGTGCGATATCGGCGAGAAGGGCAACATGGTCTTAGCCGAGCCCAGCGCTTCTGATCTAAACAAGCTCAGGGATATTGGCGACCAAATTCTTGATCGTTGGGCCGCGCGATGCGGGGCCGACTGTGTCGCGGATTGGAACCGTACGGTAGGCGAAGTTCTGGACCGAACGGCTCGCGTGAACTAAGCCGCAAACTCAACCCCTTAATCTATAGTCAAGCAAGCGTTCATGCTTGCTTGACTATAGAGATTGTGCAGTGACGCAAAAGTCCACCTATAGTTTTTGTCCTACAGGCTAGCTTTGCTCTAAACTGCTCTTAAATATAAGAGGATGGGGAGATGCTTGAAAAATTGCTAGACGCATCTTACCGAATATCGCGCTGGTGTAGTTGGGGCGCAGGTTTTTTATTACTTGCGTCAGCCTTTTTGGTTACCGGTGATGTTATTGCCCGCAAGTTTTTTAACGTGAGTCTGGCCGGGGCAGATGAAATTACGGGCTATTGCTTTGCCGTAGGCACTGCGCTTTCTTTATCTTTTGTGCTGTACAAGCGTGCGCATATTCGCGTCGATGTGCTGTATCAATTTTTCTCCCCGCGCTGGCGTATTGTTTCTGATATTGCCGGCTTGCTGTTGTTGACTGGTTTTACCGCGATGGTGACTTGGATGGCTGGTGGGTTGGTGATCGATACACTCACCCACAGCTCAAGATCTATCACGCCACTTAAAGTGCCCTTGATTTTTCCCCATCTGCCTTGGTTTATAGGTTGGTTGTTTGCTGTGTATTCGGGTGTGTTGATTTTCTTCGTGACGTTGATGCGGCTTTATCGTTACGGGCCTGGATCGGCGAGCCAGTTGGTGGGCGTTAAAACGATCCAAGAAAAGCAGGACGCGACTTGATGTTGATTACAGCCGTTTGTCTTTTGGTGGCATTAGTGGCCGCTGCCGTGCCTGTTGCTGCCGCGATGGGGCTGTTGGGACTTTCTTTGACATCGCTTTATTCGGCTATGCCGCTTCATCGTGTCTTGGGCGATTTGGCCTGGCAAAACGGATCAGATTTTTTGCTGGTGGCAATTCCCATGTTTGTCCTTTTGGGCGAGATCTTGTTACGCACGGGCATAGCCTCAGGCATGTATGATGGCATGGCAAAATGGCTGAACTGGCTACCGGGTGGTTTGATGCATTCCAATATTGCGTCAAGCGCTCTGTTTGCGGCGACATCTGGTTCTAGTGTGGCGACAGCGGCGACCATTGGTACGGTGGCTCTACCGGAAATAAAACGCCGCCGTTATAACCATCGATTGTTTTTAGGTTCTGTTGCGGCGGGCGGAACTTTGGGCATTCTTATTCCCCCATCGATCAATCTGATTTTATACGGCCTGCTCACCAACACGTCTGTTCCCGCTTTATACTTGGCTGGTTTTATTCCCGGGGTTATTTTGGCGATGGTGTTTATGACGACGATCATGGTCGCGTGCATGATTTTCCCTTCATGGAGCGGCATCCCGATTAAGGTGAGTTTTCGTCAGCGTCTTGCCGCTTTACCGCCGCTCGTGCCGCCGCTTGCTATTTTTGTGGCGGTGGTAGGTTCTATTTATGCTGGCTGGGCAACGCCGACTGAAGCGGCCGCACTTGGGGTTGTGGCGGCGTTATTTTTAGCTTTGGGCTATGGGAAACTCTCTCTTGCTATGCTACGAGATGCGGTTGAAGGGACCATGCGTACCACAGCGATGATTATTCTGATCATTTTAGCGGCTATTTTTCTTAACTTTGTTCTTTCTGTTATCGGACTCACGCAAGCTTTAACAGATTTTATTATTGGCCTTGGCTTAACGCCGCTTATGACGTTATTGATGATTGTTGTTTTCTATCTTATTTTGGGTTGCTTTATGGAAACCCTTTCTATGCTTTTAACGACAGCGCCTTTGACGTTTCCTATTATTGTATCTTTAGGGTATGATCCAGTATGGTTTGGTATTCTTTTGATGGTGTTACTGGAGACCGCGCTCATCACGCCACCGATTGGTATTAATTTATATGTGGTGCAAGGTATTCGTGACAAAGGCTCGATGAGCGATGTCATTATTGGGGCTTTACCTTTTGTGTTTTCTATGTTTGTGATGATTGCCATTTTGATTATCTGGCCGCAAACAGCTCTGTGGTTACCTGAGCTTTTCTATTGATGCATATCCAAAACAAAAGCGGATGCGTGAAAAATAAAACACGATGACTAAAACGGACCAATGGCAATTTTGGATCGACCGGGGCGGCACCTTTACTGATATCGTCGCCCGGCGGCCCGATGGGCACCTGATCTGCCATAAGCTCTTATCGGAAAACCCGCAACGTTACCAAGATGCAACGGTGCAGGGCATTCGTGATGTGCTGGGTCTTGCGCCTTGTGCCACCATCCCGCCCGGGCGCATTGCTGTGATGAACATGGGCACGACGGTAGGCACCAACGCGTTGCTCGAGCGCACCGGGGCGCCCACCCTCTTGCTCATCACCCAAGGGTTTGGAGATCTGTTGCGGATCGGCTATCAAAATCGCCCACGATTGTTTGATCTGCATATCCGGCTGCCGTCGGTTTTATATGAGAAGGTCATCGAAGTCCCCGAGCGGATCGACGCCGCCGGGACGGTCATCACCGCCCTTGATCTGGCCGCCGTGCGGGCATCCCTTAGAACTGCTTATGAGAAAGGCTACCGCGCCGCTGCCATCGCGCTGATGCACGGCTATCGCCATCCGGCCCATGAGCAGGCCTTGGGGGCGCTTGCCCGTGAGCTCGGCTTTAGCCAAGTCTCCCTCAGTCATCAGGTGAGCCCGCTGATTAAACTGGTGGCGCGCGGCGATACGACGGTTCTCGATGCCTATCTCTCGCCGATCCTGCGGCGTTATCTGGATCAACTCGCAAGCGAACTGGGGCAGGGCTGTGAGCGGGTGCGGGTCATGCAGTCCCATGGCGGCCTGATCGACCGCGCGCAGATGCAAGGCAAAGACGCGATCCTTTCGGGGCCTGCCGGGGGCGTGGTGGGCATGGTGCGCACGGCGCAAAAGGCCGGTTTTGACAAGTTGATCGGTTTTGATATGGGCGGCACCTCCACCGATGTGTGTCACTACGCCGGGGATTTTGAACGCTCCTATGAAAAGCAGGTGGCCGGGGTGCGCATGCGGGTGCCGATGATGCACATCCACACGGTGGCGGCGGGCGGCGGCTCGATTCTATCCTTTCGCCAGGGCCGTTTGCAGGTCGGCCCGCAAAGCGCGGGGGCGGACCCTGGGCCTGCTTGTTATCAAAAGGGCGGACCCTTGACCGTTACCGATGCCAATGTGGTCTTGGGGCGCATTCAGCCCGCGCACTTTCCCCATGTCTTTGGTCCCGATGGGGATGCACCGATCGATCCCGAGTGCGCGTGCGAGGGGTTTGCGCGCTTGGCAGCAGACATCGCGCGCGAGACCGACACGCCGCAAATGAGTATAGAAAATCTTGCCCAGGGTTTTGTCCGCATCGCGAACGAAAACATGGCCGCAGCGATTAAAAAGATCAGCGTCGAGCGCGGTTACCATGTGGCGGATTATACGATGAACTGTTTTGGCGGCGCCGGCGGGCAACATGCGTGCGACATTGCCGCGCTGTTGGGGATCACCCGCATCTACAGCCATCCCTTTGCGGGTGTGTTATCGGCCTTGGGCATGGGACTGGCTGATGTGCGGGTGCTCTCAGAGCATCAGTTTCAGGCTCCTCTGACTCAGATCACAAAAGCGCGCACCATCCTCGATCAACTCACGAAAGCTGCGCGCCAGGAGGTGCTCAAGCAAGCCATCACGCCCGATCAAATCACCGCTGTGCAAACGGCGCACATTCGCACCGGCGGCTCGCACCATAGTTTGCCCATTGCTTTTGCCGATGCGGCAACCATGCGTGCGGACTTTATCCGCGCGCATCGTCACCGTTTTGGTTTTGCGCCGGCGGGGGATGATTTAATCATCGATGTGCTGGCGGTCGAGGCCATTGGCGCGGTCAGCAAAGAAATACGCATCCCGCCGCCGGACACCGATCAGGCTCCGGCAACGCACCAGGTGTCGATGTATCTGGGGGGGCAGTGGTGTCAGGTGCCGCTCATGGCGCGTGAGGCAATCACCGCGCCGGTGCCGGGGCCTGCTTTGGTGATCGAGCCGACCGGCACGAACGTGATAGCCCCAGGTTGGCAGGCCGATGCCCTGGCGGACGGCAGTTTGCTGGTCAGCCAACGGGCGGCGGCGGCCAAGGCCGTGTCCGTCGCTTCTGATGATGACCTTTGTATCGTCGATCCAATTCTCTTGGAGGTGTTTAACAATTTGTTTATGTCGATCGCCGAGCAGATGGGGGTGGCCTTGGCGCAGACGGCTTACTCAGTGAACATTCGCGAGCGGCTGGATTTTTCCTGTGCGATTTTCGATGGGCAAGGGGATTTGGTGGCCAACGCGCCGCACGTGCCAGTGCATCTGGGCTCGATGAGTGAGTGCGTGCGCACGATCCACCATCATCGTGCCGGCCAGATGCGTGGGGGGGATGTTTTTATGATGAACAACCCCTTTAAGGGCGGTACTCATCTGCCAGACGTGACGGTCATCACGCCGGTTTTTGAAGATGGAGCGGTGATTTTCTATCTCGCCTCGCGCGGCCATCACGCGGATATCGGTGGCACCACACCGGGTTCAGCGCCGCCGGACAGCCGCCATATCGACCAAGAAGGGGTGTTGATCGATGATGTGGTGTTGGTTAAGCAGGGCGTCTTACAGGACCGCCAGGTGCGCGCGTTGCTCGCTTCTGGACCGTATCCTTGTCGCAACATCGATCAAAACATGAAAGACCTATCTGCACAGATTGCTGCCAATACCAGCGGCATGCACGCCCTGCAGGCGGTCCTGGCACAGTACGGCCCAGCGCGGATCAAGGCCTATATGGGGCACGTGCAAGATAATGCCGAGCACAATGTGCGGCGGGTGCTGGCGGATTTACAAGGGGGGTCCTTTACTTATCCGCTAGACAGCGGGGCGCAGATCAAGGTCAACATTTCAGTCGATCAAAAAAAGCGTCAGGCTAAGATCAATTTTCAAGGGACATCGCCGCAAGATGAAGGAAACTATAATGCGCCGCTGGCGGTGTGCCGGGCGACGGTTTTGTATGTCTTTCGGACCTTGGTGGGGGAGGATATCCCGATGAATGAGGGGTGCTTAAGGCCGATCGATCTTCATGTGCCTTTGGGGTCTATGCTCAACCCGCGCTATCCGGCGGCCGTTATCTCGGGCAACACCGAGGTCAGCCAAGCAATTGCCGATAGCCTGTTTGGCGCATTGGGGGTGATCGCGGGCTCGCAAGGGACGATGAATAACTTTGTTTACGGCAACCAAGAGGTGCAAAATTACGAGACCATCGGCGGCGGCACCGGTGCCGGGCCGGGGTTTGACGGCACGGATGCGGTGCACAGCCATATGACCAACACTCTGATGACCGATCCCGAGGTTTTGGAGACGCGGTTTCCTGTGCGCGTCGATCGGTTTTCTATACGCAGCGACTCGGGCGGGGCGGGACGACATCGTGGCGGTCATGGGATTCATCGGCGTTTGCGTTTCTTAGATGATATGACCGTCACCGTGCTCTCGTCCCATCGCCGGGTGCCGCCCCACGGCGCGGCGGGGGGTCATCCGGGTAAGGTCGGTAAAAATCAAGTGGTTCGCAGCGATGGCACGATCATCGACCTGGCAGGTAATGACCAGATTACCGTGGCGCGGGATGATGTGTTTGTGATGAAGACGCCGGGCGGCGGCGGTTATGGCGTGCCTTAAATGCCCATCCTCCTCAAGCGTGTGAGAAAAAACTTTATGATGATGGTTTTCTATAGTTTCTTAACACAACTCACCAAGAGTTTTTTCTAATCTAGCTAAGACTCCGTCTGACAAGGCGCGGCCTTGACCGAGGGTTCATCATGCTTTTGCCCTTGTTAAGTCCGCCGTGCGGGTCTTCGCATACCTCGGGACCCGTGACTCTTGGATCTTTTTAGCAACCGGCCCAGTGCTTACTCGGGACCGCATGCTGGTTGCCACGCTACATCACCAGCAAAATGGCAAGATTGTTGGCCCAGCAAAATCTGAATATTGCCACGATTAACATTGATGGCTGGCTAAATCTACCCGACCAGCGT
>JBCCHK010000010.1:0-149078 GCA_039028835.1 Pseudomonadota bacterium | reverse complement strand
TCTCGATAGACAAGATCAAGCAAATGACGGGATTTATCGCCACCGCCCGAGGCACCTCCCTCTTTACGAAGGACGTGCCGCCGGTACAAATAAGAACGTCTCATACAAACCTACCCCCTACTTATCTGGATAAAGACGCTGATAACCACGTCGAACCTGCGCGACCACAGCAGCGTGATCGGGATGGCTGTTATCCAGATACGCAGGTGAGTGTTGCAATTCTCGCAAAGACTCGGGCGTGATGCCGTGTTGCCGTTGATCGATGGGACTAGGGATCGGCGACTCGCCGACCTGGCTGCGGATTCGATCCAACAACAGCACCCCCCCAGCGTCTGATACCAGAGTATCGAGGGCCTGGGATATCATCGGATTATCGTCTGTGGCATCCCCGACAACGCCATCGACCCAGCGGGCGAGTTCCCCCAGTTTCTTTTTGGTGCCATCACCATAAATCTCCTTAAGGGTGTTGTAGTCCTGCTCTTGTTGCTCATCCAACGATTTCGCAAAATCAGCCTCTTGTTGATAGAAAAGGGACGTAAGCTCACCAAAGGCCTCTTGTGATAGGCCGTGTTTTTTTGCCCAATCCATCGCCGATTGTGCCAAAGGGTCTTCCGCATCGGCGTCGATATCCAATCCCTCAGGTACAGTAAGCTCGTATGAGTCTGGGACGGGCGGTTTTTCCGAGAGCTTACGGCGTAAGTCCAGCACCCGCTTGACCGCCGCCACATCGCGGATCTTGCCGTTTTCCTTGTCCCAAAGGTCTTCGGGGACTTCGATAGGTTGGCCCTTAAACTCTACCCGGCGACCGTTGCGCAACACAGGATGTGCAGGCCGCTCGGCGATGCGTTCGTCGTTTTGTTCGGTAACGTCGCTTCCGTCATTATCTGTATCGTTTGCGACGATGGTTTGGGTTGTGTCTTGATCAATCGTCATGATTTTTTCCTTTCATTAACTCTGTGCCTAGCTTGACGGTGTGAGATGATTGAGAATGTATTTCAGGATGTACCTTTGGCCTTCTAAGTGCCGCAGGTGGGCATCGCTGATGTGGGGTCCTGTTGCCTGATCTAGCGTCATACGCCAGAGATGCTCTAGGACTTTATGTCCGTCTTCATGATCGAAACAACGGACGAAGGATCGGCGCAGTTCCTGCACCGAATTCGATGACGAGCGACGACGTCGCCAGTAATTTTCTAGCTTGTTAATCATTTTGACCTCCCTTTGCGGCCGACTTGACAGCTGTTTTCTTTGTGATGGTTTTCTTAGTTGTCGTTTTCTTAAGTGCTGTTTTCTTAGCTGGCGTTTTCTTTGGCGTCGCTTTCGTAGTGACTGCTTTCTTGGGTGCGCTTTTCTCGGTGGTGGTTTGTTTTACCGAGCTTTGCTTTGGCGCGTCTTGTTTTTCTGCCTCTTGGGCCATTGCATCGCGCGCCTCGGCTTGGGGGGGCATAGAGTCAAGCGGCACACTTTGGGGCACGCCAGCGTGCGCTGGCATCGCCATACCCGGCAATCCCGCTTCTTGCCCCATCGTTTGTTCCATCCCTTGTTCTGCTGCTTGGTCTGTTCCTTGGCCTTGCCCCTCCATACTGGCGGCCTGTTTCAGTGCATTCATCAGACCATCTTGGGGCGAGGGTTTGGCTTTCAGGTGTTCTTGCGGAAAGGAGGATTTTTCCAGCTGGCTACGTAAAAAAGCCGGACGATCGACAATCTGATCGATGAGTTCGGGAAACTTATCCGCCGCACGGGTGTAGATTTCCAGTGACTCCACGGCCTCCTGCTGGTCTTGCATCCGTACCAGCGGCGCACGAGGAATCGGCCGCACCACCCTACCGTCCAGATGAAACGGTTCGATATAGTATGGCGAGCCGATCATACTCGGGCTTGAGAGGATCGATAACACCCGCATAGTCAAGGGATAATCCAATTCGGTAAGCAGCCGTAACGTCATCGGCAGCTCCACCGCTTTTTGCTCGCTGTGGCGAATATCGATCTCCAGGGCGGTACGCGTGCTTTTGTGTTCAGGCGGGAGCGAGGGCCCCATAATGCCGGTGCGAATACTGTCTTGCAGGCGTTGTAACACCATCTGGGACATGTCAAAGTTTGTCGCGGGCTCTAACCGCTGCAAGCCATTTGAGCCCGGCGCCTTGGGAATAATTGAGCCCGGCACGAGCTTGATATTTGCTGGGTTAAGAACCCCATCATCGTCCGCTTGCCAGATGCCCGCCACGGAAATCGACGCATTTTTCAAAACAAGCTCTACAACCTTGTTGGCGGTCTTGATATCACCCAAAACATTGAGCACCGGACCACGTCCCATCCATTCGCCGGGTGCTTTGTCCATACGAAAGACAATTGCCGGGCTTGTTTCGTAGGTACGCTCCACCAGCAAATGCTCGCTGTTCGCCTCACCGCTACGCAACAACCACACTTCATAACGACAGTTTTCTGCTTGCTGTTCGTGCAACACCGCCTCGACAACTTCGATCTTCTCGTTTGGTTTTTCGGCGATAATTTTCTCAACGCCTGGTGGTAGTTTTGCCTCGGGCCATTTCTCCGTGACGTGCCGGGCAGGTACATGCCAGTGACGAAACATCGTCTTAATCATGCCATCCGGCCCTTCCTCAGGGATGAGCTGGGCAATCGGCACAGCCTCAAACCGCAAGGGATTATCATAGGTGCCTTGATTGACCATCAAACAGCCGGTCGAAATACAAGCATCACCAAGGGCCGGTTCGACTTCTATATGAAAGTTCGAGACCTCGATCGCCTGATGAAACCTTTCCCTCACTTGCCCCATATAGAGATCGAAATCTCCTTGATCGGGCAAATCATCGGGCATGATTTCCTCGGTTTGAAAATCAACCCATTGCCGAAAAGGCGGGAAAAGCTGGCCGTGCAGGCGAGCTTTTTTCCACTGCACGGCATTCACGGCTGTGTTATCAAATACCTCCATATCGCGCTGATTGCCCTGTACGCTCATTTCGCGCGGATCATGATTGGGCAGGGCAAAGCGATAGGCATCAAGGAGAATATTGTCCCATTGCCGACGGCGGTGCGCCGCTTGTTCAAACCGCTGGAGGGTCGGATGTTTGTGAGAGGACAACGCGCTCATCTAATCACCAATTTTTTGTTTGAGTTTGCGCCCGACACCCCGCTCACCGGTTTCGTGATAGGCCAACAAAGAACGACCGCGTCGCCTACTTTTAAGGTTGCGCAGGCGCGCGTCATTTTCTTTTTTGAGTTTTGCGGCCTCGGCCTCGGCGCGTGAACGAGCTTGCTCTGCTTGCGCGGCTGCCTGCGCGGCCGCATCGTTCGAAGGACGACGAAAAGGATTGAAACCACCCATAGTTATGTACTCCTTGAGTTGGGTTGTGTTAGTTGGATTGTGTCTGAATTTTTGAAAATCCAGGTTTTGAGAATGCATGTGGGGAATATCCCATACGCAAGGTGTGATCGCTGGAATAGAAAAAAGTTCTTTCGATATCAGAGCCGGTGATTTCAACAGTGCCTGGCTTACCGCGCAGGTAGCGATACATTCGCCACGGCGTAAGCCACAAGCCTGGCGGATCGCCGAGAATATGGGCGGCCACCGAGGTACAGCACTGAATGCCACGCACGCGCCACCCTCGCCGCGGCTCTTCGCGAACGCGTACGATGCGGTACTTGCCGGCCTTGGATAGGCGGATGAGCCTCGTGCAATGGTGACGCGCAGGGAGCTCATAGATATCCACGCCGCCACAATGAGGATTGACCACCAGCCAATCGCCATTGATTCCGGTGGGGCGTGTGAGAAAAATATGCCTAAACCCAGGGCGCAAAAGAATATTAAGCAACCGACATAGAAAACGTGCGAAAGGCCCCGCATTGGGGATCATCTCGGTGTTGCAAAAAATCACATACCAATAGGGATGAGTCATGACAGCACCTTGAAGTGTGTCTGAGCGCGATAGACGCTTTGCCCTTTCTCATCGTCGTTCCAGCGGTGCATCGGTTGGGCAAAGGTAAGCGCAAGGGCATCGGCACAGTCCGGCGAGGACAAGCCGCGCGCCTTCATATCGCGTTTGCGCTCTAGTTGGATGACGTTTTCCCGTACAAAGCTATATTCAGGCCCAGCCAGGTCAGCGAGCAATTCGTTATCGTCAATGATGCGCCCGGTCTTGAGCCACTTGCGCATCTCGCCCCACATTTCAGCGCGGCGGTTTGCGTATTCGTCCCGGCGTAAGGCACGGGCGCCAAAGGACACCTCGATCACCCGCTTGCGTGAACGCCGCAGGTTATCGACCACGCCGCCGCCAACACCGCCACCGTCGACAAAAACGGCATCAGGTTCGGTGCGGGCCATAATCTCAGCGACAAATTGAGCGACCTCCCAGGTATCGCGCCCCCTTAGCTTGCGCAACGCGGTCAAAACACGCCCTTGCCTCGTGGCAATGACCGTCTGATCGTCGCCAAAACGTGCAACATCCACACCGATGATGACCGGGGCATGAGGATCGAGCGGGACCTCGCGCTCGATGGCAGCCTCGATCAGGCTTTGGGCAATAAACTGGTTTGCGCCACTGCGCGGAAACGCACCGCGGACGCGAATGCGGACAAAATCGGAGTCCTCGCCATAATCATCGATCCATTGTTGGATCTGTCTTTTGTTGGTGAGACTCACCGTGCGGCTATCGATTTGGCGGTGATACCAGCGATGGCGATAGCGGCCGAAACAGGCCTTAAAGCGGCCTGTGTTACGGGTCGGGTTGCCAAAGGCAAACCACAGGATTTGCGTATCCGCATCGGTGAGCGCACCTTGAGCGGTCTCCCAGATGGGATCAGGAATGGCGGACGCTTCATCAAACAGCAAGATCACCCGTTTGCCGACGTTATGAAGTCCAGCAAAAGCCTCCACGTTATGCTCGGACCACGGCACCATATCGACCCGCCAGGTTTGCTCATGGCCGCGGGCAGTGGACACCAGCGAGGTGGCATTCAAGCGAAACCAATGGCGGCAGATCAACAGGCGGTACCACTTACCCAATTCTGCCCAGGTTTTGGTGCGTAGCTGGGTTTCGGTATTGGCTGTGACGACCCCTTTGGTGTCCTCAAAGGTGCAGACAGCCCATAAAATGAGCCAGGCCACCAATGCGGATTTCCCCACCCCGTGACCGCTGGCGACAGCGATTTGAATGGCTTGTCCGGGGGTAAGTAAGCGATCGCGCACGGCCGTTAAAATCTCGACCTGCCAGCGGTCGGGGCCAGCATGACCTTTGATCGCTTTATCACCCCAAGGAAAGGCAAAACGCACAAAGCGCAATGGATCATCGCTGCACGCGGCAATCTGGCGTACCAGTTCGGCCTGAGAGGCAGACGATTGTTTACCCGCCGGACGCCCAGATGTCGCGGGCACCCCGCCAGGCAAAGCCGTTGCCATGACACGGGTCGCATCCCCGCGCGCCTCTATCGCCAGTGGTTTTTTTGCCTGTGATCCTGCCGGACGAGGATTACCTGAAGGTGTTTTTCTCAGGCGGGCTTTACCAGGAGAGCGGGTCATGATGTCTCGTCGTAGTCGATATCTTGTGCCATTCGTTGTCGGGCGCTGGATAGACTGTCGGCAAGGTCGATATCGGCCTCGTTTTCGGTGGTCTTAAACAACCCAAAATGATTTCCCAGGAGTTTAAGGGCTTGGATTTTGCTCGCGAGCTCTTGCTTGCGGGAGGTTCGCCTTTTATCGGTTTTTTTATCTGGAGTGCCGTTTTGAGTGGATTCTGAGGCTTTATCTGTGTCTTGCATAAAGCCGATTCGGGCGAGCTCGCTGAGCACCGCAAGGGCCGTGACCGGCATGCCGGACTGCATTTCCGCCGGTGATGAAGAGGGCGGCATATTGGGTGGCGAGGTATCGATGGGCGCCTCATGCGGCAGGATCGTCAGGGCTGTTGTGGCGTCTTGGACGAAATCTTGAGCGGAGTCTTGGACAGAGTCTTGGACAGAGTCCTTGGCAGAATCTTGATCGATCTTTTGCGCTGGGCTTTGATTCGTATCTTGCTTGCTGGTGTTTTGCGGCAGCATGGGCTTCCTATCCAGCATCAGGCTGGTCAAGGGACCTGAGGCGGTGGCGGACAGAGCCGCAATCGACAGCGCATCTCTAATTTTGTAGTTGCGCAGGTTCTTGCGCGCTTGCCGCAGGAGTGAATCCTGACTATAACCAGCCTCGCGGGTGGCAAGCACGGCATCGTGGCTTTCTTCGAATGCCTGGACAAAGCGCCGCTGCCGGTGGGTGAGCGTCGCGGTTTTTTTGATCTCGGCTTGCCCCTTGCAGGCTACTTTAGCCGCTGATTGGGATGGAGTCTTGCCCGTCGATTGGCGGCTTGGCGTACGCGTTGACGTGCCAGTCTCATTGGCTTTTCGCGTGGTGGCTTGACAGTAAGGAGCATGTGACATTTTTGCGTTTTTCATGTATTTTATATTCTTTATTAAAAACTTTAAGAGCGTGAATTGAGATCCAAAGGTGTTTTAATCCTTTGCCAGGAAACGGGATTGAAAGGAAAAAGAGGGAATCTCGGCCGCCATTACTCGGGCTATGACCTGAATGAGTGATTCTGTCAGGCCGAGGCTCTCTTTGTGTTTGTATTTTTTATATAACGAATATTTTTTACTATGTCAATAAAAAAGTTCGTTTTTGCAAAAGAAAAAGCAATTTTTTGTTGAAAAATGAATAAAAGCGCATTTAATCATCCCTCGTTACCATCAATCTTTTACCTCACCAACAAGCCCGATCAGCTGCCGTATCCTTACGATATTTCCCGCAATCGATGATAAAATCCTGTTTTTTCAGGAAAAGTGACATGCAGGGCCTTAACTAAGACACCGCCGCTATTAAGCATTCTTTGCAAATGATCCGACACGAGCAGGCTAAATAATTAATTAAGTTGTTATTTTTTAATACTACACTTTTATAAATTATTATGAGATAATCACTCATCAGCATAATAATAATAAAAGACACGCCCATGGTTGTCCCCACTCAGCGAAAAGATCGCCCAGCCAGCAAGACATCTCATGCTTCGCGAGCCTTGCGACGGGCTAAGCAACGCGTCAACCAACTGATTAAGACTGACAGCGATTTAACCCAAACCATCCCGCTCATCTTAAACGACCTGCATGAGGAAATCCGCCAGGGGCGTGTTAGTAAGAAATCTAAGCCCTGACCCGAGAGCCCACCTTTCCACCGCTTTTGTGGCTTGTTTTTGAGTCCTTGGCCCTTACCGGGCTACTCCTGGTCACCAGTCCCAGCCAATCCCAATCAGTAACCCCGTCGGAGCTTGAGCTCAATCACGCCTACTGTCACAAAATCAGCGGCCAGACCGAAGTCCGCCATACCTACCAGATTTTCGACACGCGCCACAACGTCATCGCCGATTGTGAAACCGCAACCCATGTCTTTGAAATGGGGCTGGATAAACGATCCAGCCTGGACAGCCTACAACAAGCCACCTTCCTCGCCTGGCTCACGGGCAAAACCCCGGTGGTCGTGATATTTGATACCGACAGGCACGTTGGCCCCTATGAATACCGGATCGAGCGCGCCTGCCTGGAGCTCGGTATCATATATAGGCGTATTCCCACCTGATAATCCGACTCCTCCCTCCTGCTTCGTCATCGGGCAAAAAGTTTTTATTGACTTTTCGCCCTACCGCTATGGTAAAATCACGCCTGGGCAGGCCTGCTTGAATGGATCATGACAATGTTTGCCTTGAATACGCCTGCACGCGATGATGGTGTACGCCGCCCCAACCGCGCTTTTCCCGCTTGTTTTTGCTTTTCTTCCCGTGCCTTTGCCGCGCTGACTCTTGTGGGTGTGCTCGCCGGATGCCAAAGCCCCAATCCCACCGCTGGGATGGAACGGCAAAACTTTGACTCCCAATACACCTTCGATCAGACGGCAACCCACCGCCAAATCTGGCTCACCACCGCGGAACGTCGCCAAAGTGCTGATGCCGCATTTATATTGGCGCAAAATACCGGCGAGCGGACATGGATCAAGCGCGCCGTGAATGAATACGGCAAACTAACGAAAAAACACCCGGATGACGCCACCATCAAAGCTCACTTTGGCGCCGCCCTCGCGCTGTATGCTCGCACCCCCCAGCGCGCGCTCAGCAAAGGGCTGGCCAACAAATGGTACGGTAGCTGGCATGGTGAGCGTGCGATTAAGACCCTCAATGAAGCGATCATGATGGATCCGCTTAATCCTCGGATCCGCCTTCTGCGCGGGGAAGCCTTTGCCCAGCTTGATGAAACCCTCAATACCGACGCGGTGGCCAGTAGTGATATGAGTATGGTTGAGCAATGGCTTGCCAATCCGCTCACAAACAGCGACGAATTTCACAGCGTGACCCTCACGGATCGAGCCTTTCAGGAAAAGGCGTACCTGAGCCTTGCACAGTACTATGAAGAGACGAACCGGATCGGTGATGCCCGCCGAGCCTGGGCGTCCTTGAGGGATATTGCTACTGATCCCACCTTACAAGTCCTGGCCCATCGCCGCTTGGATCCAACCATCTAACTCTCACCGAGAGGTTTGCGCCGCTTACCGCTCTTGCCCTCATGGGCGAGGTGCGGGCGAGGGTACTTAACCCGCGCGGAGAAGCGTGCGCACCTCTTGCACACTCGGCATAGAAGGTGCGGTGCCCGGGCGAGTGACAGAAATGCCCGAAGCCGCACATCCGAACCTGGTGGCTGCCAACGGGTCTTGGCCTTGCATTAACGCTGTGGCAAATGCGCCATTAAAGCAATCACCAGCGCCGGTGGTCTCCACCACCGGGCCAGCGTCTATGGCGGGAACATGCACCGACTGGCTAGCCGTGTGATACAACGCCCCAAGCGGCCCCAAAGTCACAATCACGCCCTTGGGCCCTTTGGCCAAGAGTTTATCAGCCGCTTTGCGGGCACTGTCGAGATCGGTAACCGCCAGGTGGCTGAGTTCTTGGGCTTCGGTTTCGTTCGGGGTAAGATAATCGCATAAACTCAGCACACCATCGGGCAACGACATCGCTGGCGCCGGATTGAGTATCGTCGTGACCCCTGCGTGATGGGCGATCTCAAGGCCGCGCTGGCAGGCCTCAATAGGCTGCTCTAATTGGGTCATGAACGCCCCTGCTCCCTTAATTAAGCCCGCCTGGTTTTCTATATCATTTGCCGATATGGTAGCAGCAACACCAGGGCAGATGATAATCGCGTTGTTTCCCGTCGAGTCCTCGATAAAGATATAGGCCGCCCCGGTATAACTATCCTCGTGGCGTGTGACGGCCGGTTTCACGCCGGCCTCAGCCCATATCTTATCAGCCATATCGGCAAAGGGATCACACCCTAGCTTGCTGATGAAATGCACATCTGCGCCTAAACGTGCGGCGGCGACGGCTTGGTTTGAGCCTTTACCGCCGGGGCCAAGCGCAAAACGCTCGCCCAAGATGGTCTCACCCATACGCGGCGGTCGTGCGGCGCGGTAGGACGTATCCGCTACAAAAACGCCCAAAATCACCAACCGCTTCGCCATCGACTATATCTTTGAGATAAGATTTTGCGCGAGACGCTCGGGCTGAGAGAAGATGACTTCGTGCGACGCCCCCTTGATATCTACCCGCTGGGTGGGATGGTCTGCAAAAGCCTGATTAAAGTCATCGATTATCATCTGCGATACCGCCGAGCCTAAAATACGATCCTCACCGGCGCAGATAGAAATCCGCTTAAGGGCCGCAAAACCATCAGTAAAATCTACCTCCTCGCCATAGAATGCCGCAGGCGCATCAGGCGTCAGTAGATGCACCACGGCCCGCCACAAATCGTCCGGCATATCCGCGGCTAATGCCTGCTTGAGCGCATCTTGATAAGCCGGATCATCCGAGCGCGGATTAATGCGCAGGCTCCCCACCACAGCCGGGTCTGCCACCAAGACATCAACGATCTTACTGCTGTTGATATGGGTTTTGGTTTGCAGATACGCACCAGCAGGCTTACCTGGGGTCGGCATGATCGCACAGACATAGGTGAGCCCGGAAAACAATGCCGGTTCCTTAGCGGCCGCAAAAGTGATCGGCATCCCGCCCATGGAATGGCCAACGGCAATCACCCGCTCGGCTCCCATGGCGCGCGCACGGCGAGCTGCCTTAATCACCGCATCGGTGTAGCCCGCGGTGGGAACTTGCGCAAGAGGCGAAACCATCGTGGCAAGATCTTGACCCGCCGTCAGGGGGTCAGCCTGCAAGCCGTGCCCAGGCAGCTCCACACTGAGTGCAATCATACCTGCCTGATTGAGATGCGTGATAACCGGCTGCCAGCACCAGGCCCCATGCCAAGAACCGTGAACAAGAATAAAAATCGTTTTTGGGTCATGTGCATGAGTCATCATAAATCGCTCTTATATATTTCTGTAAATCATTACTCTACAAAGTCATTTTATTATAAAGCTATTTTTTCTATATAGTGATTATTTTTATGATAACATGAAGATGTGCCCCACGCAACGCAACAACCTCTAAGGTTGACCGAGCCAATCAAACAACGGCTTAAGTGCGATGTAATGCTTCATCGTATGACGCAAAAATGATGGCTTCGTCGCATCCATCGGGTCAGGCATGTCTGACCATACTGTCAACGCCTTATGGCGCAGAAGATCGGCACGGGGATGATCGGGTGGATACCCTGCCGGGATGCGCTTTAATTGCGGCGGTGTGATGCGCATGCCCTTACGCTCCATCGTTCGCAATATCTGTGCGAATTGTGTGCCTTGCCTACTGATGACCCGTTCACGAAACGTCTTTAAGGCATCCTTCTCAAAACCAAAGGTTCCGACCCCAAAGGTGAGATGCCCGGGCGCAAGGGCAAAAAACCAATCCGCAACCGATGCACGGCAGTAAAAGGTTAGATGGATATGCGCGTTATAAGGACGCTTGTCCTTGCTAAAGCGTAGGTCTCGATAGATGCGGAACACCTTAGGATCATGGGTAAGGCCCGTCAAGGCTTCTAACTCCCGCGCAATAATCCGGGCAAACTCATTAGCGGGTTGTTTAAGATAAGTCTCATAAGTTTGCTTGTGAGATGCAAACCAAACTCGATCATTGTTCTTTTCTATATCTCGTAAGAACTGGATGGCTCGAGGATCAAATGCCGAAAAACCAGACGCAGTCATAGCATTATTGGGTGTTTCTTTTTGGTAGGTCTCTTAGCCAGCTTGGGCAGTAGGCTCATGACAAACTCTGTTGCCAAAAAGGATAAGGATTGCATGGTCTGTTCATCACATGACTGCCGATTAATCAAGGTCATCCCGCTCATTTGCCGGCCCGCCATTTCCACCACCTGTATCCCAGGGTGAGCAAGGGCTTTGGCTTGCCGGTCTCTAACGATGTGAAATATAAATCCTCCGTCACCGATTCATACCCCAACGCCCGCAACCATGTGACCTTTTAGCAGAAAACAAGCCCCATCCATCATTTTTCTCTCACTCATCCACTTAGCCTGAGAAAAGGCATGCTGTAATCGTTCATACGCATCTGGATCATAAGCCATCGACGCTCCCCAAATGTCGATTTTTATAAAGAGTAAAGCAAAATACGATAATAAAAAAGATAGCCATTAATAAAACAATCGTCGGTGCCGGCGCACTGTCTATATAAAAACTTGCATACAAACCAGCAATACAAGACGCAACAGAAATAATCACGGCCAAAAACAACATAATGCCAAACCGGCGGGTTAATAAAAATGCGAGAGCACCTGGAGCGATCAACAAGCCAATCGTCAGGATAATACCAGCGGCTTTAAGGGCTGCTACAACCGTGAGCGCAATCCCGACCAACAGACCATAATGCAAAACCCCAACCGGAAGGCCACTGATCTTTGCTTGCATTGGATCAAAGGTATGGAGCATCAGATCACGCAAGCGCAACAAAATCCCGCCCGCCACACACAAACAAATAAAACCGGTTAAGATAATATCAACATCATTCACCCCCAGGATATCACCGAAAAGTATATGATCCAAATGAATATCGGTTTGAATTTCTATATACAGCACAATACCCAAAGCAAACATCCCGGAAAAAACGATGCCTATGATCGTATCTTGCTTGATCCGGCTTCGCTGGGCGAGATAGCCGGTCAAAATCGCGCAGATCATCCCCGCAGCAAATGCACCGATTGCATAAGACCAACCGATGATATACGCGAGCACCACCCCCGGTAGGACCGCATGGGAAATCGCATCACCCATCAACGACCATCCTCGTAACACCAAAAAACAAGACAATAAGCCTGCCGGGATGGCAATGAGCAGAGAAATCACCAACGCCTGACGCATAAAACCAAACTGCCAGGGCACAATAAGCGTATCGATCATGCGCAATGACCTCGGCGCGGTGCAAAACAAAAGGCGAGCAAAAAAAGCACACTTTGCAGCAAAACAATCACCCCGCCCGTCATACCATCGAGAAAGTAACTGATGTAGGTGCCCATAAAACAGGTCACAACGCCAAAGATCATGCTTAACATCAGTAAGATACCAAAGCGATCGGTAAACAGATAAGCGGTTGCGCCTGGCGTAATGACCAGCGCAATGACCAAAAACGCCCCCACCGTTTGGAGTGCCGCCACCGTCGCAGCCGAAAGCAGGATAAAGAAAATGACTTGCAAGCGCATAGTATGAAGACCGACTGTGCGCGCATGATTTTCGTCAAAAAACGTGACCATCAGATCGCGCCAGCGCAAGAGTAAAAACCCCAACACCAGAACACTGATGATAATCAACTGGACTGCATCATAGGGCGTGATCGTAAGCACATTGCCTAAGATAATGCTCTGAACATTCACCGAGGCCGGATCGAGAGAGACTAAAAACAAACCCAAAGCAAAAAAGGAGGTAAAAATCAAACCAATGACCGCATCGATCCGCAAGCCCGTACGCTGACGGATGAAGAGCATCGCGAGCGTCGCCAAACCGCCAGATAGAAAAGCCCCCGCCGCCAAGGGCAAGCCTAGCATATACGCCCCCGCCACCCCCGGTACCACCGAATGTGCCAGCGCATCGCCGATCAACGACCAACCCTTGAGCATGAGATAGGCCGATAAAAAAGCGCACATGCCGCCGACCAAGCTGGCGACCCACAAAGCGCGAATCATATAGTCATAGGCAAAGGGTTCCCACACGATCAATCGCCTTTCGTTAAAGGTGACTCATCGGCTTTGGGCTTATTTATCTGAGATTGATTGGATGGCGTATCCCCTCCCTCATCATAGAGCACCAAGGGACGCTCATCGTCAGTGATGACAGTGACCTGGCGGGTGTCTTCGTCTTCATGCAGGTCTGTCCCCCCCAGGACATAGTGACGCAACACCCCGCCAAAGGCGCGCTCGAGGTTCGCCACAGTAAAGACCTGGGCGGTTTGCCCAAAAGCCAATACCGTGCCCTTGATAAGGATGGTGTGATCACAAAAGTCCCGTACGCTACCTAGATTGTGGGTTGAGACGAGCATGACTCGGCCCTCATCACGCAGGCCCCGCATAATTTCTATAATCATGTCCTCGGTCTTAACATCGACCCCGGTAAAGGGCTCGTCCAGTAAAATCACTTGGGCATCTTGCGCGAGCGCACGGGCAAGAAACACACGCTTTTTTTGCCCTCCTGAAAGTTCGCCGATTTGCCGCATGCGAAACTCTGCCATAGCAACCTGCTCAAGGGCATGATCGACGGCCTTATGATCGTGCGCAGATGGGTGGCGCAAAAATCCCATATGGCCATAGCGACCCATCATCACCACATCCTTGACCAATACTGGAAAGTTCCAATCGATGTCTTCCTCTTGCGGCACGTAGGCGACCAGATTCTCGCGCAATGCTGCCGCCACAGTACGCTCGAGCACACGAATATGGCCGCTGCTGGTGCTGACAAAGCCCATGATTGCCTTAAACAGAGTAGATTTCCCACTCCCATTCACGCCGACAAGCGCCGCTATTGTGCCGGAGGGAATCTCAAAACTCGCGTTGACCAACGCCCGTTGTCCGTTGCGATAGACAACCGTCGCCTTATGAACCGACAGGCCAATACGAGGGGAGTTCGTCATGGCCTGAGCCCCTCGGCGATTGTCTGGTAAGTTACGCGCATGAGATCAAGATAGGTGGGGACAGGACCCTCGGGCTCGCTTAGCGAGTCCACGTACAGCACCCCGCCATAGCGCGCGCCGGTTTCTCGTGCGATTTGTTGAGCGGGCTTGGGCGAGACGGTGCTTTCAGAAAAAAGCGCAGGAATCTCATGGGCACGGATGAGATCGATCACCGCACGCACCTGTTGCGGTGTACCCTGTTGGTCGGCATTGATCGGCCAAAGAAAAGCCTCGCGCAGGTTAAGATCGTGGGCAAGATAACTAAATGCCCCCTCGCTGGTCACAAGCCAACGGCTCGCTGGTGCGATGGCCTTGATCTGCGTACGCCAAGGCTGTAGCGCGTCTGTAAGACGTTTTTTATAAGCCTCCGCATTTGCGCGGTAATCCGCCTCATGCTCCACATCATACTCAATAAGGGCATCACGAATGTTATCGATATAGATAAACGCCTGCGCTAACGACATCCAGGCATGAGGATTGGGTTTCCCGTCGTAATTACCGCCACGAATATCGATCACCGTCACGCCTTTGCTCACGATCGCGCGCGGCACGCCAGGCGTGTGGGCAAAAAACTTCTCGAACCACAACTCTAAATTAAGACCATTGAATAAGAGTAGATCCGCGTCTTGAGCACGCAGAATATCGCGCGGTGTGGGGCTATAGTTATGGATTTCCGCCCCTGGCTTGGTGATTGAGATCACTTCAGCGTTTGCACCAGCCACCTGCCGCGCCATGTCCGCGATGATGGTAAAGGTGGTGGCCACCTTAAAATCAGTCGCCCCCACAGGCGGCGCAAGGCTTAGGAGAACAATCAATAATACAAACTGGCGCAAGGCTACCATTTTCTTCTCGGTGGTTGGTATGTTGCAAAGGCGTCGATGAGTGCGCCGGGAGTCTCGGCGAACAAAAGGATGCTGGCGTGTTCGCGGCTAACAAACCCTTGCTCGACCATGAAATCTACATGGGCCTTCATATGAGTATAGTACCCATTGATGTTCAAAACCCCGCAAGGTTTTCCATGAAACCCTAATTGTGCCCACGTCCATTGCTCGAAGAGTTCTTCTAGCGTGCCCGCACCCCCGGCAAGAGTGATAAAGGCATCTGATAGATCGGCCATTTTCTGCTTTCTTTCGTGCATCGTCTCCACCACGATCAACTCGTTTATGCCGTCGTGACCGATCTCACTTTCATGCAGTGATGATGGGATGATCCCAATCACAGAACCGCCTGCGGCCATCGCCGCATCAGCGAGTATACCCATGAGCCCGACTCGCCCACCACCATAGACAAGCTCGATACCGCGCTGGCCGATCATGGTACCAACCTCGCGCGCTGCTACCGCATGGACGGAGTCAACGCCAGTACGAGACCCGCAAAAAACACAAATACGACGCATGACGCTCATCTAACAAAAGCAAAACATAAAAGTAAGTTAATCCTCATGAACAATGGGACGGTCTGGCTCAAAGGCATGGACAACAAAGGCAAAGGTGATTTTATAGATTACCGGATCGCCATCCTTGGTTTGGACCCGCACGGTACCCACGTCCGTCCCCTCATCGATAGTACGCGCGGCCAAAGCGCTGGCTTGTCCGGGTACCCAGGTGATGACCAAACCCTCATCACGGACCTTTTTCTTGGCCTTAAGGAAAGAAAAAGACCATGCTTTATCACCAGCCACCACAACCCGCTCCATCGCTGGGACAACTTCAGGCAAAGAACCTTGATATAGAAACGGAAACTTGCTGGCATCATACCCCACATAAGGGTTTGCGCCATAGGGACGAAACATCGGATCGGCGGGCACCAACACCTCCCCTTTCGGCCAGGCGCGGGCGAACTCTTGCCAGGACACCAGCGCATTAGCAAGCAAAGTGAGTTGTGCCCCGGCCATCTCCCCGATGATAGCCTGGCCAGTATACTGTTGCCACCAGGACTCGGTCTGACGGTCATACATGATAAGGTCTGATCGGCGAAGATTGCCAGTGGTACCAAAATCCATCACTTGGCCTTCTATCCGGCTGTCAAAAACCAGTGCCGCGTTACACAACGGGCAATAGGTCACGGCTACAGGTGTCCCGGCAAACTGGTCATTGACGATCTCATGCCAGATGAGAACCTCAAGGGGATAAGCGCGCGCACGATCGCGGATGACCAGTTCGATCACCGGCGCGTTGGGCGCAAGGTCCGCCTCACTCACCGGTACAAATACGGGATGATCAATCGCTGGGATACCATCTTTGCCCGGCCCGCCAGAGATCACGTCCGTTAAATCGATAAGACACTTAGAAAAATCGGTCTGCGGCCAATCCGCGAGATACACCCGGGCTTCTTGTAGACATTCTTTTGGCGTACTGTTTTGCGCAAGGCTGGGCAATCCACAGAAAAAGATAATCACCAAGAAAATTGACGACGCCCATCGTAAAATCAAAATCTTATCTCCCTTACTTTTCTATTTCACTGACCATCACCAAAGACCTATCCTTCATAGATTTATAGGCGGCTTCAGCCAGCACCAGCGCGCGATGCCCATCCTCAAAGCCCACTGGGGAGGGCGTTTTATCCTTTATGATCTGGATGAAGGCATCGATCTCGGCGCGGTAAGCCTGAGCATAACGCTCGATAAAAAAGAACTCGTAAGGTTCGGAAATACCCGTCGCTGTGGCGGTATGGTGACGCGCTTCGTGATTGCGGCGATTATCGCTTAAGAGCATCCCTTTTGAGCCATGGATCTCCACCCGTTGGTCGTAGCCATAGACGGCTCTACGGGAATTGTTGATACAGCACTGCCTGCTGGATGCGGTTTGCATGAGAATCATCGCCGTATCGATCTCGCCGGTCTCTGCGCCAAAGCCTGGATCAATAAGCGCCGTGCCGACAGCAAAGACCGAGACCGGTTCTTCCCCCAGCATATAGCGAGCAAGGTCAAAGTCATGGATGGTCATATCACGAAACAAACCACCACTTTCCCGCATATAGGCATGGGACGGCATCTCTGGATCACGCGAGGTGATGATGACTTGATGAATCTCGCCAATATCTCCCCCATGGGCGGCCTTATGTACCGCCCGGTGACCGGGATCAAAACGGCGATTAAAGCCAAGCATGATCGGTACGGTGCTACCGCGAATGATCTGGGCGCAGGCCTGTACCCGGTCAAGGTCCAGATCGATCGGCTTCTCGCATAGCACCGGCTTACCGGCGGCCACAGCCTGCTCGATAAAGCCTACATGGGTTGGGGTGGCGGTGGCCACGAGCACGCCATCGACTGACCCATCAGCAAAGATATCCTCGGCGTTCGCAGCAACTTGGGTATCGCAGGCTTGTGCCACCTCGCGCGCCGCCTCGGCGTTAACATCGTACACTGATGTGAGAGTCACCTGCGGATGACGAGCGAGGATATCCGCATGCATCCGGCCAATGCGGCCACAACCTAAGAGTCCGATTTTTACCATAACGGTGCGCCTTTTAAGATATCGTTATACATTCGTCCAGCCGCCGTCGATCACGTGAGCAACGCCGGTGGTATAGGAAGACTCATCGCTCGCTAGATAGACAACCAAAGCAGCAATTTCCTCGGGCGTACCGATTCTACCCAACGGCTGGCGGGCAACAAACGCCGCCCGTACTTTATCGTAATCGCCCTGGGCACGAATCCGGTCCTCTAATGAGGGCGACTCGACGGTGCCGGGGCAAATGGCATTGCAGCGAATGTTTTGGTTGATAAAGTCCGCCGCCACGGACTTCGTCAATCCGATGACCGCAGCTTTGCTCGCGCCATAGACAAAGCGGTTTGGCGCAGCGAGAACCGAGGACACGGCTGATGCCATGTTGATGATCGACCCGCCGCCATGCTCGATCATGGGCGGGAGAAAAGCGCGGATCATCTGATACAGGGCCTTCACATTCAGGTCAAAGGAAAAATCCCATTGCTCTTGGGTGCAATCCATGATGGTGCCGTGCGCAACAAATCCCGCACAGTTAAAGAGCACATCCAGCGGCCCGGTTTGACCAAGAGCAGTAGCGATTGAGTCCGAGTCGCGGACATCCAGGATAAACGTCGCCAGCCCTTCGGCTTGCAGACTTTCCAGCGGTGCGGGGTTGATGTCGGTGGCATAGACCGTAGCCCCTTCGCGATGCATCGCAAGCGCACTGGCTCTACCAATACCTTGCCCAGCAGCCGTCACCAGACAGATCTTGTTCTCTAAACGCCCCATATCAATATCCCTTATCACGGTTCTGTTCACGTTAATCTCATGCCAGCGCCGTGGCTGGATGGCGCTACTGTTTTCTGATGGCCTGCTTCGTGCTATAGCACAGTAAGACCCTGATTGTCTTGTCCCATCTTTTTTTGCCTGCCGGAGACCTTCCGTGCCGCTTGCAGTGCGCCTTCGCCAAACCTCTGTGCCCTACGTGCCACCGCCTCAAGCCTACCTCGAGCTCGCGCGCACCTTAGGCGCTAAGCACGTATATTTGTTAGAGTCACTCAGCGGTCCGCAGACTGATAACCGCACCGCCACCGTGGGATTTGATCCGCTGGTGACGATTACGATCAAAAACCAACGCGCAAAGATCGCAGGTCATAAGGCCACCTGCCGAGCAATCTGGCAATCTTTGGCCGCGCAACAGATTGGCACACAAGATGCGCGAACGAGCGCACAAAAAAACCCAAGCGAAATCCTGCTACGCGAAGACCATGAGTTATGGGATTTTCTGCGGGCGATTCAGGTAACCTTTGCGGTGGATCATCCGGCACCAGGTTCTTATTTTGGATTTGGTTTTTTTGGCTATTTTGGTTATGACACCGTGCGCTATGTGGAGCGTCTGCCGCGTCTGATTGAAAAACAAGATGCCGTCCCAGATATTCATCTGGTGATCTATCGCGGGCTGTTATCTTTTGATCTGGTGGCCGAAACCTGCCAGATGATTATCGCCGATTCAGACGGCTGGCCCGCGTGGGATGCTGAGATCATCGCTTCTTGCCTTGCTCGCGCGAGTCATGACCTTACCCCCCTTGAGGTACACGCCCCGCAAAGCATAACAGACTCGATCACCCAAGACTCGTACTGCAAAAAGATAGAAAAGGCTCTGCACTATATCCAGATTGGCGATATCTATCAGGTGCAGGTGGGTCATCAACTGACGATCACAACCCCAGCTTCACCCTTGCAAGTCTATACCCGCTTGCGTGCGCGTAACCCTGCACCCTATATGTTTTTGGCCGACTTTGACGAGGTCACCGTGGTGGGTGCAAGCCCGGAGGTTTTTGTCCGCATTCAGGATGATTTGGTGACCATGCGCCCGCTGGCCGGCACGATCGCGCGCGGTAAGAACGCCGCCGAGGATGAGGTCGCGAAAAAAACGCTGCGAGAGGACCAAAAAGAAGTCGCCGAGCACGTCATGCTGGTCGATCTCTGCCGTAATGATATTGGCCGTATTTGCAAGACCGGTAGCCTGCGTGTCGACGCTCTCCTCCAGAGTGAACGATACTCCCACGTGTTTCACTTGGTCTCTAACGTCACCGGGCGCAAGCGTGAGGATGCCGATGCCTTTGATGTGATTGCAGCGACTTTTCCTGCGGGCACCATGACTGGCGCCCCTAAGGTGCGCGCCATGGAAATCATCGAAGAACTGGAGACCGCCCGGCGTGGGCTTTATGCTGGGGCTTTGGGACTGATCGATTTTGCTGGCTTTGTTAATACGGCGTTGTGCATTCGCGCCGCCACCTATACTGATGGCCAGTTTGCGATCCGTGCCTCTGCGGGGGTTGTTGCGGACTCGCAGCCAGAAAAAGAATGGCAAGAAACACTCTCAAAGCTTAGTGCCGGGTATTGGGCTATCACCGGTAAGGAAATTCGATGATGCGCGCGCTTTTGATCGATGCCTACGATAGTTTTGTCTATATCTTGCATCAGTACTTGCTGGACTTACAGGTCAACTCGCGCGTGGTGCGCAACGATCAGATAACACCGGTGCAAATTAAAAATGATGCCCCGGATTTTCTCTTGCTCGGTCCCGGCCCCGGTCATCCGGCGGATTCTCGCTATCTTGCGATTATGGACCATGTGACGGGACAGATTCCGATTTTTGGCGTGTGTTTAGGCATGCAGGCCATTGGCCTGGCTCATGGTGGACACATTAAAGTCGCCGATCACCTCATGCACGGCAAAACCAGTCCCATCGATCATCACAATATGGGATGCTTTAAGGGCTGTCCGCAGCCCCTGCAGGCAACGCGCTATCATTCTCTCGTTTTGGAAGAGGACTCGATCACTGACACGCTGGAGATTACCGCCCGCGCATCGGATGACGGTTACGTGATGGGGGTGCGCCACCCTAGCCTCGCACTAGAGGGTGTGCAATTTCACCCCGAAAGCATCTGCACAGACCACGGTCACCTTTTACTGGCGAACTTTATCCGCACTTATGTGAATCATGGTTTTTCTCTGCCGCGCAGGTTTGATTCTTCTTCCTAGACGCTTTTTATAAATACATTTTTATAAACATATCAACGGTTGTTTTTCTATGTTTTGTCTGTCGTGCCGTACGCTGCAAGCGGTGGGTAGAACGCCTGATACTGCGCATACCGCTCTTGATAAGCGCCTACCAGATCCGCCTGGGGGGTGATTTCTTGTTTGACCTCGGGCGGAGTGCAGAGGCTTGTTGACTCGACGTTCATTGCCGCCATCATGCCCAAGCGCGCCGCACCAAACGCTGCGCCGCGATGCGCATCGTCGCAGCAAAGGAGCGTCATGTTCATGACATTTGCGATAATCCTACACCACGCCGGAGATTGTGCGCCGCCGCCGGTGATATAAACACTGGGCAAATGCGTGCCTGCGCCGGTTAACGCCGCAAGGCAATCCGCGAGCGCGAAGGCGACGCCTTCCATCACCGCCTGAGTAAGATCACCTGCGCTATGGGCACGATCCAGACCGACAAACCCGCCGCGCACCTGCGCATCGTTATGGGGAGTCCGCTCGCCCGAGAGGTAGGGCAAAAACAACACCGACGAGGGCGCGGTGACATCATCCGGCACGCGAGCAGAAAGCTCAGCCGGAGTGCTTTGGGCTATACCCGCCAACCAGGTTAGGCTATCGGTTGCGCTTAAAATCACGCCCATCTGGTGCCACCGGTTTGGGACGGCATGACAAAAAGCATGCACAGCTTGGCGGGTATTCGGGGCAAAGGAGTCGGTTGCCGCAAAAACAACGCCAGACGTGCCCAAACTGATAAAACCAACCCCGGGATCGAGGACCCCCAACCCGCAAGCGGTCGCAGCGTTATCACCGCCGCCCGCAGCAACGACGACATCATCTGTCATGCCCCAGCGGATTTGTAGCGCACGACGCAAATGCCCTGCCGCCGCGCTCCCTTCCAAGAGCGGCGGCACCCCCGTAAGCGGCAACCCGGCAGCCTCTAGGAGCTCTTGGGACCAAGCGCGGGCGGCCACATCCAACCATCCGGTGCCGGACGCATCAGACATATCCATGCCGCGCGCGCCGGTCAACCATAAGCGCACGTAATCTTTGGGCAAGAACACACTTTTGACTCGCGCAAAAATGTCAGGCTCGTGGATGCGCACCCAAGCGAGTTTGGGGGCGGTAAAACCGGGCATGAGGATATTGCCGGTGATCTTACGAAACGGGGCCACCTGCTCTAGCTGTACGCACTGCGCCGCCGAGCGGACATCGTTCCATAAAATGCAGGGACGTAAGGGCACGTCTTTTTCATCAAGCAATACCGCGCCGTGCATCTGCCCCGAAAGGCCAATGCCGCGCACCCCCGCAAGCGCACGTCCATGCTGGGCGTGCAAACGCTCAAAGACTTGCTGTGTGGCTGTCAGCCAGTCCGCCGGGTTTTGCTCAGACCACCCTGCCTGGGGGCGCGAAATGCTAAGCGGTGCCTCGGCGGTGGCGATCATGCGCTGCTGATCGTCTATGATAACGCCCTTAATGCCCGAGGTGCCAATGTCTAACCCAAGATAAATTGCCTTGCTCTCTTTTCTATTTTCTGTATCAGATTTTCTATTTTTATCCGTCTTTGGCCTCATCCACCACATCCACCCACGCACCCTCGCGCGCAGCGGACGCTATGGCCGCCTCGATCACCGCAAGAGAATGCCCGCCCTGTTTGGCGGTCGGATAGTCACAAGCGAGCGGATCGGGAGCCGCATTATTGTGCCGCGCGGCAATCACTTCGGCAAGATCACGATAGATGTTCGCAAACGCGAGGGTCATACCTTCGCTATGACCGACAGTGACACGCGAGGCACGTTGCGCGGCGGGACTTAAGGCGCCTGCGCCGCGTTCTAGGATTCGGCTGGGCTCGCCCAGGGGTGTCCACAACAGTTGATTGGGCTGTTCTTGCTGCCAGCGTAGCCCCCCTAACGAGCCATAGACCTCGATCCCCAACCCGTGCGTGCGACCGACCGCAAGGCCACTGGTCCACAGTCGTCCGGCACAACCCGTGCGCATCCGAAAGGCGATCCAGGCATCGTCCTCCAGCTGGCGGCCACCAACACCGGTGAAAAAATCCGCACTGACCCGGGTAATGTCTTGGTCGGTGATAAAACACGCCAGGTGCAGGGCATGAATCCCCGCATCCATGGTGACAGCAGAATTACCCGCCTGGCTTGGATCAAACCGCCAGCGGATGCGCGGGTTATCCTGGTCTTGAGCAAAAAAGCCACCAGCAAAGGTCGGCACGATGATACGGATATCCCCGAGCTGACCACCGGTGACCATCGCGCGCATTTGGCGCACCAACGGATAGCCGGTATAGCCATAATTCACGGCGCAAACTCGCTCGCGGTCTTGTGCTATTTTGATAATCTCATGAGCCTGCTCTGCGGTCATGGTCAAGGGCTTTTCGCACAAGACATGAAAGCCTGCCTCTAGCAAAGCCTTGGTGATCGCATAATGAGTCTGGTTGGGGGTCGCCACGGTCACCAAATCAGGCCGGTCATCCCGCGCGCGCTCACCAGCGATCAAGGCCCGCCAATCGTCATAGGCCCGCGCGGGCGCAATCCCGAGCCGCTGGGCAAACTCACGCCCACGCGCCGGATCTTTATCCAGTGCGCCCGCTACCAAACAAAACCGGCGATCCAATGGTGCCGCCATGCGGTGGATCAAGCCGATCTGGCTGTCCTCACCACCGCCGATCAAGGCCCAGCGGAGCAACCTGTGCGGCGGGGCGTTTCGCGGGTTTGCCATGGTTCATTCCTGCGGTTCGCTCTTAGAAAAACCAAGAGCCGTATGTGATATTTCTCTCGCAACCGATTGGATTTGCTATAGTGTGAGTATGCGCATAAACGCGCTCATCCGCCTAGTCACCAGGCGTTGGGGTATTGTGCTCTTAACCTGCTCTTTTAACCTGCTCTTTGCTTTATCAATAAAATTATTGCCAGCGTAAAGGAAAAATAGGCATGTATGCGACCTATCACGATCTTGCAGACACGAGCGTTTTTATCACCGGCGGCGGCTCGGGGATCGGCGCTGATCTGACAGAAGGATTTTTGCGCCAAGGGGCTAAGGTCGCGTTCGTACAACGCTCTGACTGCACGGCATTTGTCGACCGGTTGACCAAAGACTATAAGCATCCGCCTGTTTTTATTCGCTGTGATGTGACTGATATTCACACTCTACAGCAAGCCATGGCGACCGCCCAAGACAAGCACGGGACGATCACCACTCTGGTGAATAACGCAGCCAACGACACACGCCATACGACGGCGGATTTTTCTGTTGAGGATTGGGATCAGAGTCTCTCGATCAACCTGCGTCCTCATTTCTTCACAGCTCAAGCCGCCGTCCCGGCGATGAAGGCAGCGGGCGGCGGATCGATCATCAACTTTTCTTCTATCTCCTACATGATGGGCAATGCAGGATACCCCGCCTACACAGCAGCCAAGGCTGCCATTACCGGCCTTACGCGTAGCCTCGCGCGCGAATTTGGCCCCGATCACATTCGCGTCAACGCCGTCATGCCAGGATGGGTCTTGACCCAGCGACAAAAAGACCTGTGGGCGACGCCTGAGGCTCTTGCTGGTCATCTCGCACGGCAATGCTTGCCTGAGCATCTGTATGGTGAGGATATCGTTGACGGCGTTCTTTTCCTGGCCTCTAAAACCAGCCGGATGATGACAGGGCAAGCCCTGGTGATCGATGGCGGTGTTGTGATTACCGGGTGAGCATCCCGCTGACCGCATGGATCGGGGTGGACTGGGGCACGAGTCACATGCGCGCCTGGGCGTTCGATAATGACAACCACGTCATCGCTCAAGCCGCGAGCCCGCGGGGCATGGCGAGTCTCGCTCCCGCCGAGCCGGACGACCCCCGCAAACCCGAACGCAATCCCTCGCCGACAAACCCCTTTGAACAAGCGCTCATGTCCTTGGTGAGCGGCTGGCTTCCGCCAACGCAAACCACGCCGGTGGTAACCTGCGGTATGGTCGGTGCACGACAAGGCTGGCAAGAAGCGCCCTATGTTAAGACTCCGTGCACACCGCCGATTCTCAACCAGTCGATCGGCGTGGTCAGTGCCGACTCCCGCCTATCAGTGCATATTCTGCCCGGTGTAGCCCAGGACAGCCCGCCCGAGGTCATGCGTGGCGAAGAAACCCAAATCGGCGGATTGCTCGCAAAAGAGCCTGATTTTACCGGCCTGGTGTGTTTGCCCGGGACCCACAGCAAGTGGGTGCGCATCCAGCCGGGCGGGACGATTACCTCGCTCGCCACCTATATGACGGGCGAGCTTTTTCGTTTGCTTCATCATCATTCTCTCTTGCGCTTTAGCACCTCCAAGGACGGCGAAAACGCCGAAGCCTTTGCCCAAGGGGTGCACGATGGCTACAGCGATTCGCCGGACTTGACCCGGCTTTTGTTCGGCATCCGCGCCCAGCAGCTCTTGGACGATAACCCGCCCAACGTGGCGTCCCTCTCGCGGCTGTCGGGCTTGCTTGTTGGCGCTGAGCTTGCCTCAGGCTTGCGTAGCAGAACGGATACCAAACAGATCGTCATTATCGGCAAGCTCGCACCGCTCTATCGCCAGGCCTTTCAAGAAATCGGCGTGGCGACGCGCGAAGTGGACAGCCGCACGGCGACCTGCGATGGGCTCATTCGGGTGTGGCGTACATGAGCGTATCGTTGTTGCCCGATCCGGGCCTCATTGCCATTTTGCGCGGCGTCACCCCTGATGAGGTGCTCGAGATCGGCGAGGCTCTTTACGACGCCGGTTTTCGTCATATCGAAGTGCCGATGAACTCACCGAAACCGATCCAAAGCATCACCCGCCTGGCAAGCGCTTTTGCCGGGCGCGCCGTGATCGGCGCAGGCACCGTCACCGCTGCTGCCCAGGTGTACAGCATCGCAGACGCTGGGGGACAACTCATCATCTCTCCCCATACCGACCCGGTTGTTATCGCTGCCAGCAAAGACGCAGGCCTGATCTCGCTCCCCGGTGCCTTCACGCCAAGTGAATGTTATCAAGCCTTAAACACTGGGGCCGATGGACTCAAGATTTTTCCCGCCAGTCACCTGGCCCCTGAGGGCTTGCGTAGCATGCGCGCGGTCTTGCCCCCCGCAACCAAGATCTATGCCGTCGGCGGCATCGATGGTGCGGGGTTCGCCGACTGGCTGGCCGCGGGCGCAAACGGGTTTGGCCTGGGCAACAGCCTGTACCGTCCGGGCGTCGAGATAGCGCAGATCAAGGTGGTCGCAACGCAAATGATGACAGACTTGCACAATGCCGCCGAGGGCCTATCCTAAAAACAATGCATCACTCTTTGTTTGTTATTCACTTTTTGAAGGACCTTAACGATGAAACTTGCTCGCTATGGTGCGCCTGGCCAAGAAAAACCGGCCCTCATCGACGATCAGGGCGTCTTACGCGATATCTCAAGCCACGCCCGGGATATCGCCGGAGATACCCTGTTGCCCAACGCTCTGGGGCGTCTGGCGGGCGTCGATCTAGCCAGCTTACCTGCAGTGCCTGGTGATCCGCGCTTAGGACCTTGTGTGGGGGACGTGGGTAAGTTTATGTGCATCGGCCTTAACTACAGCGATCACGCCAAAGAAACCGGGGCCGAGATTCCCAAAGAGCCGATTTTATTTGCCAAGCTAACCAGCGCTATTTCAGGGCCGAATGACGATATCGTCCTGCCGCGAGGATCGGTCAAGACCGATTGGGAGGTCGAGCTCGGGGTTGTCATCGGCAAACCAGCAAAATACGTAAACGAAGCCGACGCACTGGATCATGTCGCAGGCTACTGCGTCATTCACGATGTCTCAGAACGAGAGTTTCAAATCGAGCGCGGCGGCCAATGGGTCAAGGGCAAGAGCTGCGATACCTTCGGCCCCCTGGGGCCTTGGCTTGTGACCCCGGATGAGGTTGGTGACCCGCAAGACTTAAGCCTATGGTTAGAGGTGGACGGCCACCGCTACCAAAACGGCTCTACCGGCACAATGATCTTTGGTGTGGCATTCCTTGTGCACTATTTAAGTCAATTTTTTACCCTAGAAACTGGCGACGTGATCTCGACCGGGACCCCGCCTGGAGTCGGCATGGGCGTTAAACCCGAGCCGGTATACCTGCGCGCCGGGCAAAAGGTGCGTTTGGGTATAGACAAATTAGGCGAACAAACACAAAACGTCGTGGCCGAGTCTTCTTAAACATTTTTCTATACTCTGACGTGCGTTGCCGCGATCCATGCCCAAGAAAAAAACCTTTCGTTCCAGCCAGTGGTTTGATAATCCCGATAACCCGGGCATGACCGCCCTTTATATCGAACGCTACCTTAATCACACCTTCACCAAGGATGAGCTTCAGAATGATCGACCTATCATCGGGATTGCGCAAACCGGCTCGGATCTCGCGCCTTGTAATAAAATCCATTTGATTTTACGCGACCGGGTCATGGACGGCATCCGCGATGCGGGCGGGGTACCGATGGAATTTCCTGTCCACCCCATCCAGGAAACTGGCAAACGCCCGACGGCGGCCCTGGATCGCAACCTTGCCTATCTCTCGTTGGTGGAAGTGTTGCACGGCTATCCGCTGGATGGCGTGGTGCTGACGACCGGCTGTGATAAAACCACCCCTGCGCAACTGATGGGCGCGGCCACCATGGACATCCCGGCGATTGTTCTCTCAGGCGGGCCGATGCTGGATGGCTGGTGGGATGGCAAGCTGGTGGGTTCGGGCACGGTGGTTTGGGAAAGCCGCCGGCTGCTTGCTGAAGGGGTGATCGACTATGACACCTTTATGGAACGAGTCTGCGCCTCCGCCCCCTCGCTTGGCCATTGCAACACCATGGGCACCGCGAGCACGATGAACGGCCTGGCTGAAGTCTTAGGTATGAGCCTGCCAGGATGCGCCGCCATTCCCGCACCCTATCGCGAACGCATGGCCATGGCCTATGAAACCGGCAAGCGGATTGTATCGATGGTTTATGAAGACCTCAAACCGTCCGATATTCTTACCCGCCACGCTTTTGAAAATGCGATCATCGTCAATACGGCGCTGGGGGGATCAACCAACGCGCCACCTCACCTCCAAGCCATTGCCCGACATGTCGGCGTCGAGCTCTCGGTGCAGGACTGGCAAGACATTGGCTATGACGTGCCCTTGCTTGTGAATATGCAGCCTGCCGGCACCTATTTGGGTGAGTCTTTCTATCGTGCAGGCGGCGTACCGGCGGTGATGGGCGAGCTCCTTGCCGTCGGTGCCCTGCATCCCCAGGCGATCACCTGCACCGGCAGCACGGTGGCTGAGAATCTGAGTAATGTCCGTAGTGCGGATCAGGAGGTTATCAAAACTGTCGCCAAGCCCCTACGGGAAAAGGCTGGATTTCTTGTGCTGTCGGGCAATTTGTTTGACTCGGCCTTGATGAAAACCAGTGTCATCTCAGCTGAATTCGAAAAACGTTTTCTATCTCACCCGGGAAAAGAAGGCATCCACGATGCCCGCGCGGTGGTGTTTGACGGCCCCGAGGACTATCACGCAAACCTGAACAACCCCGATCTTAAGATCGATGAGAACACGATGCTGTTCGTTCGTGGCGTGGGTTGCCTTGGCTATCCTGGCTCTGCGGAGGTTGTTAACATGCATCCGCCCGATGACCTTATTAAGGCGGGGATTGCCCATCTGCCTACCGTCGGTGATGGCCGGCAATCGGGCACTTCAGAAAGTCCGTCGATTCTCAATGCCTCGCCGGAATCGGTGGTGGGCGGCGGGCTCGCCCTATTGCAGACCGGCGATCTCGTGCGCCTGGATCTCAATGCCGGAACCCTGATAGCCTTGGTCGATGAAACACAATGGGCGCAACGCAAAGCTGCCTGGAGCCCCCCCGAACTCGACAATCAAACACCTTGGCAAGAGATGTATCGCGCCCACACAGGCCAACTGGCGCAAGGGGGTTGTTTAGAGCTCGCCACCGCGTATCAAAAGATTCACAAAACCCTCCCGCGTGATAATCACTAGCGACAGGCTGATTTAGCCTTGCGGGCTTTCTGGCACAGCGGCGGTCATCCGCGCGCGATAATCGATCAAGCGTTTGGTGAGCTCCTCATCTGAGAGCGCAAGCACCGCACACGCCAGCAGGGCGGCATTTTTCGCGCCTGCCTTACCCACCGCCAAGGTACCCACGGGAATCCCGCCTGGCATCTGCACGGTCGCCAACAAGCTGTCCATCCCGTCCATCAGCCCACCCTTTAAGGGCACGCCAAAGACCGGCAGGTGCGTAAGCGCTGCGGTCACCCCAGCAAGGTGCGCGGCCATCCCCGCCCCAGCAATCAGCACCTTAAGCCCCCGTTCGGACGCACGAGTGACGTAGTCATGATGCCGCGCTGGGGTGCGATGAGCAGAAATGACTTTGCCTTCATGGGGCACATCGAGTTCACTTAAGGCTGTGCTGGCATGCTGCATCACATCCCAATCGTTTTTACTGCCCATGATAATACCTACAAGCGGGGTGGTCATAAAAATCTCCTTTTCTATATTTTTTCTATAAGGTTAAAACTTCTCGGTTAAGCGGGTGACAATCTCATAGTTTTGCTCGACCGAGGCAAGGGACTCGCCATCGCGAAAGCATTGTTTGTCTAACTGGCGTTTGGGATCACCCCCGGGCCAGATACGCCAGCTGTCGTTATCGACCACATCTGCCATAACGAGGGCCTGATCGCGTGCCCGCCGGCCCATCTCGAACTTGATATCGACAAGGTGTACGGGGCCATACGTCGTTTCGATCTGCCCCCACGCCTCTTCTAAGGCGAGAAACGCTGGCAAGACAATCTGATCTATAATCTGGCGCAATTCATCGGCTTTAAGAACTGGCGCAATCGTCATCAGGGGAGTCCCTTTGATCGGTGCCTTCGCGCTATAAAGGTGCCAGCCGTCCGCCTCGCATACACTATAGGGATCAGTGTAGACTCCCTCAAGCCAACCCTCTTGGGTCAAAAATTTCTCACGCGCCTGATTTTCTGTCATTTGCTCGGGCGCAGGAACATGAGGCGGTATGACAACTGAGTCTTTGTGAAAAATCTCCCACAAGGGTTGGTCAAACCGGTAGGGCTGGGTCTGGGAAAAATCCGGGCGACGTTTGAGAAAACTGCCCCAAGCGTAGCGCCGCACGACGAACTCCAGCGGGAGCATCTCACACTGATCGCACAGCAGCGCAATATCGCCCTGTTGCTCGATAAAGGCGGTGGGAATCCCGCAGCGCGCCAACAGCCCCATGGTCTTGGCCGCCTGGCGGGTCTTCGCCGCCCCAATCTGGTTGATCTCAGCGCGCACTGCGGCATCACCGCCAGTCAAGGTGTCTTTTGCTTGCAATAGCACTGTCCCCTTTCGGGGACCAGCGATAATACGTTTGGTTTTTCCTTCTGATAACACCGTCATTGTAAGCTCTTTCTACTTTTTATTTCTACGTTTCTATTTCTACTTTTCTGTCATGATAGGGTGTTTTTTACGAAGCGTTTTTCTCTTGTGAGAGTTCATACTGCCAACCGATATCGCACCGATAAAAACCTTCCGGCCAATCGATCAAGCCAATGGCCTCGTAGGCACGATCTCGCGCAGCATGAACATCACTACCCTGCGCACTGATCGCAAGCACCCTACCACCATGGTTCACAAGCTGTGCCCCTTGGGCGCGAGTGCCCGCATGAAAGACTGTGATACCATCCAAACCTTGTGCTTCTTCTATACCAGCAATCACCTGACCTTTCTCGTAAGAACCTGGGTAACCCCGGCTTGCCATAATCACACAGACCTGCGAAGCGGACGTAATCACGGGCGGCGGAATTTGCGCGAGACGCCCTTGCGCACAAGCAAGAAGCAGCTGGGGCATGTTTGTCTGTAGCCGCGGCAGAATCACCTGCGCTTCGGGATCGCCGAAACGAATGTTGAACTCTAAGACCACCGGACCCTCGGACGTAATCATCAGACCGGCAAAAAGCACCCCACAATAAGGACAACCGCGCGTTCGCAAGGTTTGATCGATGGGCCGGATGATCGTTTCGATCACCTGCTCAGTGAGTGCAGGCGTCATGAGCGGCACCGGCGAGTAGGCCCCCATACCGCCCGTATTGAGCCCCGTATCGCCATCTCCTACGCGTTTATGATCCTGCGCAGAAGGCAAGGCCAGCACCTGTCCTGTGCCATCCAAGAGTGCGAAAACACTGACCTCTTGACCTTGTAAAAAGGTCTCGATCACAACTCGGCTACCCGACGCACCAAACACCTTGTGCACCATGCAATCCTCAACGACGGCGTGTGCTTCAGCGAGGTTCTGACAAATAAACACACCTTTACCCGCGGCCAGGCCATCAGCTTTAATCACCACAGGATAGGCCGCTGATTTGAGCGCATTGCGCGCGTCTTGATGTCGATCATAGACCTGATAGGACGCCGTCGGCACGTCGGCCTCGGCACAAACCTCTTTCATAAACGCCTTAGAACCTTCAAGCCGCGCTGCTGCTGCACTCGGACCAAAAACAGTAATCCCGGCCTTCCTCAAATCATCGGCGAGCCCATCAATCAAGGGTTGTTCAGGGCCAACCACGACGAGGTCAATCGCATGGTGCTTACAAAACTCAATCGTGTCTTGTAGCGTGCTCAGATCAACACAAGTTCCACACTGGGCGATACCAGGATTGCCCGGCGCACCGAAGACTTGTGCATCCCGCGCCAGCGTGTACGCCAGGGCATGCTCGCGTCCACCACTGCCGATGACCAAAACCTTCATCACGCCTTCTCCACGATACAACGCTCATTCTTTAGCCAAGCCCTAAGAAGCCTTGGCAGTATTTTCTTCCCCGGCAAGTGAGATGGGATATTCTCCGGTAAAACAAGCATCGCAATAGCTACGCCCGGCAACGTCCCGCCCGGGCGCACCCAAGGCTCGATAAAGTCCATCGATGGAGATAAACGCCAAGCTATCCGCGCCTATTTTCTTGCGAATCGTCTCTACATCATGGTTTGCAGCAACCAGATCATCCCGGCTAGGGGTGTCTATACCGTAAAAACATGGATTCATAAACGGTGGGCTGGAGATGCGCACATGCACCTCCCGTGCGCCAAAGCGGCGGACGATGTCAACAATTTTGGGCATAGTGGTGCCGCGCACAATGCTATCGTCCACCAGGATGATTCGCTTATCTTTAACCGCCGCACGATTCACACTGAGCTTGAGTTTAACCCCTAAGTGACGAATCTTATCCGCCGGCTCGATAAAGGTACGCCCAACGTAGTGCGAGCGTACGATGCTCTGCTTAAAAGGAATCTGCGCCGCTTGCGCATAGCCCACTGCGGCATGAACCCCGCTATCAGGCACAGGCACGACCGCATCGGCCGATATCGCACTCTCACGACACAGCATAGCGCCGATTTGCTCGCGCACGGCGGCAACGGTACGCCCGCCAAAGACACTGTGAGGGTGCATGAAGTAGATGTACTCAAAGATGCAAAACCGTTCGGGCTTAGACGGCCCTAAAGTCATGGTCTGCAAACCATCGTGAGAAATGCGCACCATCTCTCCTGGCTTGATATCACGCAGATACCGTGCGCCGATGATATCCAGCGCACAGGTCTCCGAGGCTGCCACCAGACGCCCTGCCAATAGATTGTCATCCATCTCCCCCAGGACCAGCGGGCGCATCCCGTGAGGGTCGCGAATGGCAAAAACCTCATCCCGACTCATGACCAGCAAACTATAAGCCCCACGAATCTTCACAAGGGCATCCCTAATCGCGTCGGCGAGCGTGTCTGCATTACTAAGCGCAATGGCATGCAAGATAACTTCGGTATCGGAGTCGGACTGAAAGGTACGGCCCTTATCTAAGAACATTTTACGCAGTTGCGCGCTGTTGGTGAGGTTGCCATTGTGCGCCACGGCAAGGGGACCATAACGTGTTTCACCGACAAAGGGCTGGAGGTTTTGAACATCTTTCCCGCCTGCGGTCGAATAACGCACGTGCCCAATCGCGCTGGTAATCCCCTTATCGACCAGCGTGTTGCGCTCGGCAGAGAGCACATCACCGACAAGCCCAGGGGCGCGATGCACATAAAACGCTCGTCCTTTAAGGCCGACGATCCCAGCGCCCTCTTGACCACGATGCTGCACCGCATGAAGACCCAAAGTGGTCAAGGCAATCGCTTCTGGATGTTGCCAGATACCAAATAAACCACACTCATCGTGGAGCGAGCCATAGCGTGTCGGGCTTGCGGATGGGATAGAAAAAGAAGAGTCGCAAGGCATAGAAAATATGACTTATTTTACCTGATAATCAGGCTATCACGCTCAGGGCCCAAAGAAACATACTTGATCGGGCAGTCGATCATTTCTTCTAGGGCGAGGACATACTGCTGCGCCGCGCGGGGCAAGGCAGAAAACTTGCGACAATCACGGATATCATCCTCCCATCCATCCATCACCTCATAGATCGGCGTGGCATTTGTCAGCTGGGGAGTGAGAGGAAAATGGTCGATCACCTCATCGCCAACTTGATAGTGGGTACATATCTTCAGGCTTTCTTGGCCAGTCAGGCTATCGAGTTTGGTCAGCGCAATCTCATGTGCACCCTGCAAGAGCACACCAAAGCGCGAAGCGACCGCATCAAAGTGGCCGATACGACGCGGGCGGCCCGTGGTGGCGCCAAACTCGCCCGCCGACTCGCGCAATCGATTCGCCCAGTCGGTAAAATCTTCGGTAACAAAAGGACCTGCTCCAACGCAGGTAGAAAACGCCTTCATCACCCCCAGCACGCAGTCTATGTTTTTGGTAAACAAGCCGCTACCCAAAGACGCATAGCCTGCCAAGGTCGAGGACGAGGTGGTCATGGGATAAATCCCAAAGACGATATCGCGCAACGCGCCCAGCTGGGCTTCGAAGAGAATGTCTTTGCCCTGGCTCGCCAAGTCCTCGAGTAACAGCGTCGTATCGACGATGAGTGGACGCAACTGCTCACCCCACTTGAGGCACCACTGGATAATCTCTTCAGTATCGATGGCGTCCTTTTTCCCGTAAATCCCGGCGGCCACCTGATTTTTCCAGACAATGATCGAGCCAATTCGGCTACGCAGGTGCGCTTCGTCTAGAATCTCACCAACTTGCAGGGTTTTTTTAAGGTACCGATCACCGTAGGCCGGGGCGATGCCCTGGCGAGTCGAGCCATAGGCCTTTTTGCCTAAGCGTTCTTCTTCCCACACGTCTTCCATCTGATGAAAGGGGAAACAAATGGTTGCTCGATGAGAAATACGAATGCGCGAGGTATCGATCCCGCTCTCGCGTAGCTGATCGATCTCGGCGCATAACGCTTGCAAGTTCACCACCACCCCAGGGCCGATCACATTCATCGCACGAGGATTAAAAATCCCAGAGGGAATCAGATGCAGGTGAAAGGTCCCGTGATCGTTGATCACGGTATGACCGGCGTTGTTGCCCCCTTGGTAGCGTACGACAGCATCGGCTTTTTGAGCGAGATAATCGATCATCCGCCCCTTGCCTTCATCCCCCCAATTGATCCCGACGACGGCATTAATGCTCATGGTGGGTCCTCTTTGCGCGCGTCCGCGTATTCGTGCGCGTTCGCATTTGGCTGCTGCTCGCACCACAGGCGCAAAGCCTGTGGGTAGCATTGGTGTTCCAGGGCTAAAATTCGTTGCGCAAGAGTGTCTGCGGTGTCTGTTGGTAAAACACAGACCCTTTGCTGGATAAGGATAGGGCCTTCATCCACCGTTGTCGTCACCAAATGTACCGTGCACCCCGATTCGTCCACACCCTCATCGAGGGCTTGCTGTTGTGGGTTTAGGCCCTTGTGTTTGGGCAAGAGCGACGGGTGAATGTTGAGGATCGGCCAGCGCGCAACAAACCAAGGCGAAAGGATACGCATAAACCCAGCCAGACATACGACGTCAACGTCGGCTGCACGCAAGGCTCGGTCGATCTTTTGTTCAAAAACCTGGCGCACTTGTCCGCGATGATCCATCACAGCGACTTCGAGCCCCAAATCGTGCGCCTTAGCAAGCCCAGGGGCATCAGGCTCGTTGCTGAGTACGAGCACGACCTGAGCGGGAAAGTCATCCTCGCGACACGCCCGCACCAAAGCCGCCATGTTGCTACCGCGGCCGGATAGGAGAATCCCCACTCGGTGGCTCACACCACCTGCCCAAAGACAAAACTATCACCGGTGTTCGCTTGGCTAAGGGCGTCGCGCAAACGCTCATAGTCTGCAGGGGCGCAGACCATTGCGAAACCCACGCCTATGTTAAAGATCGCGCGCATATCCTCTTGGCTAAGCCCGCCTTGCACGGACAACCAGTCGTAGATCGGCAGGGACGGGATCGAAGACCAATCAATCTGCACGTCCCGCCCCTTGGGCAATACCCGCGGTAGATTTTCAGATAGCCCACCGCCAGTGATATGGGCCATCGCCTTGATCCCGACGCGCGCAGCGGCAAGCCCAGGGTTCACGTAAAGCCGCGTCGGGGTGAGCAAGGCGCGCCCCAGGCTGATCTCCGGGGCGAAGGGCGCCGGGGCCGCCAGATCCATGCCGCGGATAATCTTGCGCACAAGAGAAAAGCCGTTGCTGTGCAGACCGCTTGCCGGCAAACCGATCAACAGATCGCCGGAATCGATATCAGGGCGCGGCAACAGCCCATCGCGTGCCACCGCGCCGACCGCAAAGCCTGCTAAGTCAAAGTGTCCGCGCTCGTATAGCCCAGGCATTTCCGCTGTCTCACCGCCGAGCAAGGCGCACCCTGCCGCGCGACAGGCATCAGCAATACTGGCCAGTATTCGCTCGGCCGCATGGGATTCGATCTTACCGGTCGCGAAGTAATCCAAAAAAAATAGCGGTTCGGCACCTTGGACGACGAGATCGTTGACGCACATGGCAACAAGGTCCGTGCCAAGCCCTTCATAATCGTCGGCCTGGATGGCGAGCAATAACTTGGTGCCCACCCCATCGGCAGCAGCGACGAGGATTGAATCCTGATGACCGGCAGCCGTGAGATCAAACAATCCGCCAAAACCGCCCAGCCCGCCAAGGCTCCCCGCCCGTTCAGTCGCGGCGGCCAGCGGCGTCAGATGTGCAACCAAACGCTGGCCCGCAGCAATATCGACGCCTGCCTCGCGGTAGCTTTTACTCATCTTGAGACACGTCATCCGACGCCCCAAAAACCCGCGCAAAGATCGCATCAGCGTGTTTGGTATAGACCCTGGCATCAAACAGAGCCACAAGCTCTTGCTTGCTCAACCGGGTGTTGACCTGGGGATCATCTTGCAGGTTTCGCATAAAATCACTGTCGTCTTGCCAAGCCTTTAAGGCGTGGCGTTGGACAATGGTGTAAGCCTCTTGCCGCGCCAGGCCCTTATCACACAGCGCGAGCAAGACACGCTGGGAGTATATCAATCCCCGTGGGTTTTCCAGATTCGCGCGCATCCGATCCGCATGTACGATCAGATTTTTAATGACACTGGTCAGGCGAACAAGGGCAAAATCCAAGGTGGTGGTAGCATCGGGGGCAATCATGCGCTCCACACTGGAGTGGGCGATATCCCGCTCGTGCCACTGGGCAACATTTTCCAAAGCGGGAATCACCGCACTGCGCACGATTCGCGCAAGACCCGTGAGATTCTCGCTCAGGATTGGATTTTTTTTATGGGGCATGGCCGAGGAGCCCTTTTGTCCGGGCTTAAAGTATTCTTGCGCTTCGCGCACTTCGGTGCGCTGAAGATGTCTGATTTCTATCGCCAGACGTTCAATTGAGCTCGCGATCACCGCGAGAACCGCGAAAAAATGTGCGTGACGGTCCCGTGGAATGATCTGGGTCGAGATGGTCTCAGCCGCGAGGCCCAATTTGTGTGCCACCCGCTCCTCGATCTCGGGCGGGTTATGGGCGAAGGTGCCAACCGCCCCGGATAGTGCGCAAGTCGCAATGCCGCACCGGGCATCCTCCAAGCGCGCCCGGTTACGAGCAAACTCGGCGTGGTATCCCGCCAGCTTGAGGCCAAAAGTGGTGGGCTCCGCATGAATGCCGTGGGTGCGTCCGATACATAGGGTGTCTTTATGCTCCCACGCGCGCGCCTTGAGAACTGCCAGCAGATCATCCAAATCTTCCAACAGCATCGCGCTGGCCGCATTCAGTTGCACCGCCAGGGTCGTATCCAAAATATCCGAGGAGGTTAAGCCCTGGTGCATAAAACGGGCGGGGGGACCAACCTGCTTCTCGATATAGGTTAGGAACGCAATGATATCGTGACGCACCTCCTCCTCGATTGCTTGGATTTCGGCCACACTCCTATCTTTAATCGTTGCCGCTTTGAGTGCTTTGGTGGTTCCCGCAGGTACGAGCCCCGAATCTTCCTGAACTTCGCAGACGTAGGTTTCGATCTCTAGCCAAATCTCAAATCGCCGCCGATCCGACCACAGATCGATCATCTTCTGGCGGGCATAGCGGGGAATCATGTCGATAAACTCCAGCTTGCGAGTTCGCATCATTCTAAGGCGGTGATAGAGTATGCACACGCTGCAGCATGGATGAGAGCTCAAGGACTACAAAACGCCTTATAGCACGGCCACGCTGATGGCCATAGGCGTGTATTCCGCCCGATGCCCTTCTACCAAGAAATGTTTTGTGTGGGATCATTTTTGGTCTGTTCTTTACCGAGATTTCTATGGTTATTCGCCCTTCTCGTGCGGTCCTCTCTGTTTATGATAAGCGCGGTATCGTGGACTTCGCCCGCTCTCTTGCCAAGCAAGGGGTCGAGCTCATCGCCACCGGAGGCACCGCCAAGGCGTTGACCGACGCTGGACTCGCGCCGGTCGATGTGGCGACGGTGACCGCATTTCCCGAAATGATGAGCGGACGGGTCAAAACCCTACATCCGCGCCTGCTCGGCGGTGTGCTCGCTGACCGCGACCGCGCCGAGCACCGCAAGGCCCTCACCGAGCACGACATCCCCCTCATCGACCTGGTGGTGGTCAACCTCTATCCCTTTGCTCACGTCGTGCAAGAAGGCGCGGCCGAGCAAGACTGTATAGAGCAGATCGATATCGGCGGGCCGACCATGATTCGTGCTGCGGCAAAAAATCATCGCCACGTCGCTGTGGTCACTGACCCCGATGACTATGCCGAGGTCATGGCCGCCTTCCCGCAGGGCCTTGATGAGACTTTGCGCCAGCGGCTTGCGGCGCACGCCTTTGCCCATACGGCTCACTATGACGCCACCATTGCGGATTGGTTTTCCCGCTATGATCCATCCCCACGCACCCGCACAATCACCGGGCATCGCGTGCGTGACCTGCGCTATGGGGAAAATCCCCATCAAAACGCAACCCTCTATCGCTCGGGCGGCGGCGGCGTGGTGGGGGCAACCGTCCTGCAAGGCAAGGCTCTTAGCTATAACAACTACAATGACGCGAATGCCGCTTGGGGTTTGATTCAAGAGTTCGAAAAGCCCGCCGCGGCGATTATCAAACACACAAACCCGTGCTGCGCGGCTACGGCCCCTTCTCTTGCACAGGCATTTGGTCTGGCTTTGCAGGTCAATCGCCGTTCGGCCTTCGGCGGCGTGGTCGCCCTTAACCGAACGATCGATGTGACGACGGCGCACCAACTGACCGAGATTTTCCTAGAGGTGATCCTTGCCCCGGATGTGGATGAGCGCGCGCGGGCGGTTCTCGCTCAACAAGCAAACCTGCGTGTGTTGTGTGTCTCCCCTGAGACACCACCAACCAAGCACATGATTCGCTCGATCAGCGGCGGCTTTCTCATGCAGGATATCGACCGCAAGATATCCGACGCGCTCGCCGTTGTCACCAAACGCGCGCCTACCGCCGAGCAAACCGATGATTTACTCTTTGCCATGAGGATCTGTAAACATACAGCCTCTAACGCGATTGTCCTTGCCCGTCAGGGCGTTCTGCACGGTATTGGCCTTGGCCAAACCAGCCGGGTGGATGCCGCCCGCCATGCCTGTGAGGTCGTCGCAGACAACCCGGGTCAGCTGGTCGCCGCCTCCGATGCATTCTTTCCCTTTCCCGATTCCATCGATGTGCTCCACCAGGCCGGGGTCGTGGCGATTATTCAGCCCGGCGGCTCAAAACAAGATGCCACCGTCATCGCGCGCGCTGATGAATGGGGCACCGCCATGGTGACCACCGGTGTTCGGCATTTTCGACACTAAAAAAGAGATCGGGGCGTGACGGTGTTTCGGATCGAGCTTGTACCTGTCAGCGCATCACCGTTGCCTTTCTGGGCGCATCTTCCCCGCGAGCTCCCCATCCGGCATGTACAAGCCTATACACTCACCAAAGCCCTATCCCCAGCCCAACAACGCACCATCGCCGAACGGTTGTGCCCAGCTTTGAGTCATCGCTCTTTTATTCGTTATCCGCAAACCTCGCCCGATTCCGATTACCTTGCCGCCGTCGGGCGTTTTTCTTGGGTGCTTGAGATCGGATTTTTGCCCGGCGTGACCGATAACACCGGCCAGACCGCACGCCAAATGATCGAGGACCATCTGGCCACCGATTTTGAAGGCACCCAAGGGGTGTATACCAGCGATTTGTTTTTCCTAGACGCAGAGCTTAGCGATTCGCAGGCTCACGCCTATCTTGCCCGTTGCTTTAATCCATTGATTCAGCGCGGGAGGGCTTATCGCGCCGAACACTATTGTGCTAAGAGCGCTCTGGCCGTCCCGCAGGTTAAACTCACCCATCGCATACGTATCCATCGCATAGACCTACCCGCTGACGATGAGGGCCTGCTGGCACTGTCCAGCCAAGGCATACCGGATGAGACAGGCATACCGCAAGGGGGGTTGGGGCTCGATTTACCAGCTATGAAAGCCATCCGCGCCTTTTTTACCGAGCGAGGATTACCCCCTACAGACGCAGAGCTAGAAACTCTCGCGCAGACCTGGTCTGAACACTGTAAACATCTGATTTTCTCGGCTCATTTGGATGAGATAGAAAATGGCATCTACCATCGTTATATCAAACGTGCGACACAGGAAATTCGCGCCGCTCTCGGAGATGACGATTTCTGCGTTTCTGTATTTCACGATAACGCCGGGGGGATCGTTTTTGATCGCGACTGGCTGATCTGTGATAAGGTCGAAACCCACAATTCGCCCAGCGCCCTCGATCCCTTTGGCGGTGCGATCACCGGCATTGTTGGCGTCAATCGCGACTGCATCGGCTTTGGCTTGGGCGCAAAACCTGTGCTCAACCGCTATGGCTTTTGTCTGGCTGACCCTAATGACTCAAGCGAGCTTTACCGACAGCCAGGACAAAAAAGCCCGCTCCCCAGTGCCCGCGAGATTGCTCAAGGAGTCATCGCCGGCGTTGAGGCCGGTGGCAATCAAAGTGGTATCCCCACCAACCAAGGATTTATCTATGTCGATCCCGCCTATCGCGGCAAGCCTCTTGTCTTTGCCGGCACGATTGGCTTGCTACCGCGCAACATTGCGGGCAAACCCGCCCATGAGAAAAAAGCTCGCCCAGGTGATTTGATCGTGATGGTCGGCGGTAAAGTGGGCAAAGACGGCATCCACGGGGCAACCTTTTCTTCTCAACAACTCGATCACACGAGTCCCGCCGGTGCCGTACAAATCGGTGATCCCATCACCCAGAAAAAAATGTCCGATGCGCTGATTAAAGAACTCCGCGACCAAAATCTTTATACCAGCATCACCGATAACGGGGCGGGCGGGCTATCGTCCTCGATCGGCGAGATGGCGCGTGAGGCAGGCGGCGCGCTTGTTCACCTGGATAAGGTGCCGCTCAAGTATCCTGGCTTGCAGCCTTGGGAAATTTGGATTTCCGAATCCCAAGAACGCATGACCCTGGCCGTGCCACCAGAAAATAAAGACGCCCTTTTTAAGGGGCTGGAGCGGCACGGGGTATCGGGATGGGTCATCGGGATGTTTACCGACGATGGTCATCTGCGCGCACGTTATCAAAAGCAAATTGTGATCGATCTGCCGATGGATTTTCTCCATGACGGGGTGCCGCAAAAAAAACTGACGACGGCACCTTTGTCTATTCAAACCCAACCCACCCCGCCGCTGGACCAACGTGATATGCGTGAGGATTGGCTGGCCATGATGAGCCGGCTTAACCTGCGCGGGCGAGAGTTTATCGCGACCCGCCTTGATCATGAGGTGCAAGCCGGCTCGGTCCTAAAACCCCTGCAAGGGGTGGGGCGGGTCGCGAGTCACGCAACGATCACCCGCCCACTGCTGGATAATCCACGCGCGATCATCACCAGCCAAGGGTTATTTCCGCGCTATAGCGACTTGGATGCTTACGGCATGGCAGGCTCGGCCATCGATGCCGCTATCCGTCACGCCATTGCCGCAGGAGGATCACTGACGTCGATGGCTTTGCTCGATAACTTTTGTTGGTGTAGCAGCGAGGACCCGCATCGCCTTGCCCAACTCAAGCAAGCCGCCCGTGCCTGTTATGACTATGCGACCGCCTATCAAACACCGTTCATCTCCGGCAAGGACAGTATGTTTAATGATTTTTCTGGATTTGATAAACACAGCAAGCCGATCAAAGTTTCTATACCGCCGACCTTGTTGATTTCTTGCGTGGCCGTATTGTCTGATTATCGTCGTGCAATTTCTTTGGATGCTAAAATCCCGGGTGATTATGTCTATCTTTTGGGTGAGACCTTTGATGAGCTCGGCGGCAGTGAGTATCTTGCATTATGCGAGGCCTCAGGTAGTCAGGCACCTTGTCCTGACCCTATAGCCTTGGCTGGTCACTATCGCGCCTTTACCCGTGCGAGCGAGGCAGGGCTGATCGCCTCGGCCCTTGGCTTAGACTTAGGCGGCCTTGCTGCCTGTCTTGCACGTACTGCGATTGCTGGCCAGTGCGGACTTTGCATCGATCTCAACGATTTTTCTGCTCTGTCCGATCCGGTCTTATTTTTCAGTGAAAGCGCGGGTCGGATTTTATGCACCGTCGCGCCAGACGATGCCCCGGATTTTGAAGCGCATTTGGCAGATACACCGATCCAGCGCATTGGCACCGTCACGCAAGACCCGCAACTCAAAATCCGGACCGCCACGCAAACCCTTCATCTGCCCCTGGGTGAGCTCACCACCGCTTATAAAACCCCAACCCCGCACCTATGAGTTTCCTGCCCTCCTGCACGCCCGAAGTTTGCATCCTGACCGGTTATGGCCTGAATTGCGAGCAAGAAACGCAGCTGGCCTTTACCCGAGCTGGCGCACGCGCACACCTGCATCCCATCAACGACGTGATCGCCACGCCCACACTTCTAAGCGATGCGCAGATTTTCGTGATTCCCGGCGGTTTTTCCTATGGCGATCATACAGGTGCAGGCAATGCACTAGCGTGCCGATTGTTCGATCATTTACAAGAGGCCCTTCGCCGTTTTCTTACGCAAGACAAGTTGGTGCTTGGGATTTGTAATGGTTGTCAGATTCTTATTCGCCTAGGATTGATGACCAACGGACCTTCTATCAAGCAAAATATCGCCATCACAACCAATACCCATGGCCGTTATGAATGTCGCTGGGTGTCTCTAAAAACCACGAGTAAAAGTCCGTGGCTGGCGGGGCAAAGCCTTTTCTATCTTCCCGTTGCTCATGGGGAGGGACGCTTTGTGGTGCCAGATCAGACCCTTGCCGAACTGCATACACGCCATCAAATCGCCTTGCGTTACGTCGCCGAGGACGGAACCCACGCGCAAGGGGTCTTCCCCGCCAACCCTAATGGCAGTGTGGATGATATTGCCGGGCTTACCGATCAAACGGGACGCGTGCTGGCGCTCATGCCTCATCCAGAGAGGGCAATCTACACCCATCAGCGTGATGATTGGCCCCTTAGAAAAGCCCTTGCCCGACGCGCAAGCAAACAATTACCACAAGAAGCAGACGGTATGCACCTGTTTAAGGCAGCAATCACCTATTTTTCTTAAAACTATTTTTTATATACTTTTGATTGACATGTCTCAACATTTTTTCTTTGTTTTCATTTATCCACAAAAATCCCATGATGATCCCAGACTTTCAAAGCCTCATGCTTCCCCTACTGCGCATCGCCGCCACGGGGGAAGTTCATATTCTCAATGCCGTTACGAAAATCATCAAGGAGTTTAACCTGAGTTCGGCTGATAGCGATGTATTACTGCCCAGCGGTAAGCAAACCTACCTGCACAACCGGGTAACCTGGGCAATTACCTACCTTGCTAAAGCAGGCCTGATTAAACGGCCACGCTTATCGTATTTTACAATCACCGACGAAGGACAAGCCATCCTCAACCAGAAAGTAGAAAAAATTGATAGTAGCGACTTGATGCAATACAAGGGGTTTCGTGATTTCTATCGCCCCGACCAAGAGCGTCGCAAACTTTATGACTATGCTTATGAGTTTGCTGATGGCCGCACGCCTGAGGAACATATCGAAGGTTCGTTCGAGCATCTGAATGAAAAACTACGCTCTGAACTGATCGAGCGGGTGCTACAGATGTCCCCTTCGGCGTTTGAGCGACTGGTTATCGATTTACTGGTCAGCATGGGCTATGGCGGGGCGGAAGACGCCCGCCAGGTCGGCGGGGTACGCGATGGCGGGATCGATGGCATTATCAAAGTCGATGTGCTGGGGCTCGATCTGATTTACCTGCAAGCCAAGCGGTATACGACTGATAAAAAAGTGGGGGTAGAAAAAATTCGCGAGTTCGCAGGCGCATTGGATGTGCGCGGTATTCAAAAAGGCGTTTTTGTCACTACCAGTAGCTTTTCTGAACTTGCCCTGCGCTATGCGCACAACAGCCCCAAACAGTTTATTATGATCGACGGGGCGGAACTTGCGAGTATGCTGGTACAATACGATATCGGTGTCCGTGCTTATCGCACGTTAGAACTCAAGAAAATCGACAGCGATTATTTTGATGGCATTAACTAACGTCATGGGGCAAAAGGTTACAAAAAATCTAGCTTGCGCGTCTCACCATGACCCATGACGAAAAAACGATCCGGCTTGATCCCGGCCTGTGTCCGCGCTTGGGCCAGCTTTTTCGGTGGTTCGTCGGGTAGCTCGTCCGTGAGCTGAAAGGTCCCCCAATGCATGCCCACCGACCATCGCGCGCCCAAATCCTGATGAATCTGCACCGCCTCGGCGGGATTGGCATGCTGTTTCTTCATAATCCATCGCGGCGCATAGGCCCCTATGGGAAGGGCTGCTAAGTCCATATCCCCATAGCGCGCTCTGATATCTTGAAAGTCTTTAGAATAGCCACTATCGCCTGCAAAAAAGAAACGAAAGCCTTGCCGTTCGATGACCCAACCCGCCCACAGTGTCTTGTTGCGATCAAACATGGTGCGATTGCTCCAGTGCTGAACTGGTACTGCGTGAAACGTCCAGTCACCGTGAGAGACAGATTCAAACCAGTCTAATTCGGTCACGGTCTTCACACCCTGGCGACGGCACCAATCCGCGAGCCGTAGGGGCACGAAAAAATGAGGGGGCGATTCTTGCTGTGCCAAAACCCGCACCGTCGTCCTATCCAGATGGTCGTAATGGGAATGAGAAATCACCACCACATCGATCGGTGGGAGTTGCTCTAGAGCTAGCCCTGGCGGCGTCATTCGCCGCGGCCCAACGAAGGTAAAGGGCGAGGCCCGCGCGCTTAAGTGCGGATCAGTGAGGATATTCAGCCCGCTGTATTGTAACAAAAACGTCGCATGGCCGATCCAGGTCAGGGTCGGGTCCTGCCGATTGCGCGCTAGATAAGCGGGATCATTGGCCGACAGCTCAAAGGCTATAGGCTTGCGTTCCGGGGCATCCCATTGCCACTTCAAGAAATCGAAAAAAGACCCATCACGCTGGGCATAACGGTTACGAAAGGTGCCATCAGGTTGGTGGTGTTTGGGCATCGAGACACTGGCCCGAACTTTATGACCACAAGCGGTCAACAGCGCAAGCACCGTAACCGTCATATGAGCTATGAATGTCCGGCGAGAAAACTTGCGCCAAAAGTCTGAGCTGCTCATTGATTTGCCTCTTGTTCATTGATTTTCCTATCGGCTTTATCACCATCCAGGATAACAAGCTCCATGGGATGATGTCCATTTTTTTGCATAACTCAATCATAAGCGATTGTCGTTAAGGACAAATGGAGTCATGCTCGTCGCAGGGAGCCAGAGACCATGACCAAGATAAAACAAACCACGGCCTTTGAACATAAGACCGTAGCGCGAGAGATCGCAAGCCTCTTATTAGAAATCAATGCCGTGCACGTGCGCCCGGATCAACCCTTTACCTTAACCTCTGGGCTTATGAGCCCTGTTTATATCGATTGCCGTAAAATTATCTCCTTCCCCGCCGCCCGGCGACAAATCATAGGCCATGCCTGCGCCTATCTTTGCAAAGAAACTGGCGAGGTAGACATCATCGCCGGGGGGGAGACTGCCGGCATTCCCTTCGCCGCATGGCTGGCCGAGCGTCTACAAGCACCGATGATTTACGTGCGCAAAAAACCCAAAGGATTTGGCCGTGATGCGGCCATCGAGGGAACTTTTGCAGACGGCGCGCGAGTCTTGCTGGTGGAGGATCTGGCCACCGACGGCGGCAGTAAGCTCGCCTTTGGCCAGACCCTTAAAAAGGCCGGAGCTGACCCTCGTTATGCCTTTGCCATTTTTTACTATGATATTTTCCCCAACGTACCCGAACGCCTGGCACAGGTTGGCATGAAGCTGGGTTATCTGTGCACCTGGTGGGATGTTCTCACATCACTACGCACCCGCGGGAAACACAGCAATCAGGATATCGATACCATCGAGTCTTTCTTGCGTGAGCCTCTGGCTTGGTCGGCGCACCACGGTGGCATCGCGAGCCTGAATCGCTAAAAGACCATGATAGAAAACTCTAAAAACGACAATAAAAATCTTTCAACAAACACCTGGTGCTGCCTTATGGCGGATAACCTTACAAAGTATGGCCCCCTAGTGGTGGGGATCGATCCCCATTTGGATGATGTCCCACACATCTTGCGCAAAACAAATGATTGGATCGGTACCTATAGCGATTTTCTGCTAGACACCGTCATTGGCCACACCGGATTTATTAAGGTACAACTTGCCTATTTCGAAGCCGAAGGCCTGGCTGGATTGAACGCCCTTGCACGTACCATACGCACCGCGCGCGAGAATGGGATTGGCGTTATCATCGATGGCAAGCGCGGGGATATCGGGACAACCTGTGCCGCCTATGCTCGCGCCTATCTGAAACACGGCGCAGACTTCGAAGGGGATTGCTTGACGGTTAATCCCCTACTCGGCGGCGAGTCTCTCATGCCATTCGTCGAGGCGGTGAACCGCTATGGCAAGGGTCTGTTTGTGCTCTGCCGTACCTCCAACCCTGGCGCTGATACCTTACAAACCAAACAATTGCAGGGCGAGCCTGTTTATCTGCACCTCGCCCGCTTGATCGGGGACCTCACCGCCCACACAGCCCAGTTCACCATGGCGCAAGGCAAGATCAGCCCCATCGGCGCGGTGATTGGCGCCACCGCTGATCCCAAGCAAATGCGCCAGGTGCGCGATTGTCTGCCCACCAGCCCGCTTTTGACCCCCGGGGTGGGCGCCCAGGGCGGCCAGCTGGATGCCTTGCGTGCACTTACAAATCCCGGCGTGGCTCTCGTGCCCCTCTCCCGCGGATTGACCAAGACCGATGATCTGAGGATAGAAAATCAAGCCTATCAAACACTCATCCGAACGCGGATCACCCACTATCGCGATCAGTTACGTACAAAACTCCAAACGACCGCCACCACCATCGTCGCGTAACCCGCCCAGCGAATGGCCGCCTTGGGCATAAGATGAGTGGCACGATCTCTCACCCGCAACACAAGCCACACATAGATCGATAACACGATCGTCTCGGTGATAAAGGTCAGACTAGCAAGCACCATAAACTGAAACGCCAAGGGTATATCCGGGTCGATGAACTGCGGCAGGAATGCAAGAAAAAATAAGATAGTCTGGGGGTTTGCCACCTGCATCATCACCGCCCCGAGAAAAAACCGATTGGCTGGCGGCGGCGCTGGGTCGTCTTGCTTTTTTGCTCGGATAGCCTGATCGATGATGAAATAAAAAAGATAGGCTGCACCGATATACTTAAACCAATAAAACAAGGTATCGGTATAGGAAAAACTAGCCCATAAAATTACTGCCGAGATTATAAAAAAGATCCCATTGCCCACATTGATCCCGGCAATGACGGCGAGGGCCAAACGCCACCGTCCGATAACTGCCGCCGAGAGACTCATCGCCACAGCAGGCCCCGGTGAGATACAAAATAAGACCTCCGTTACGACATAGAGAAAAAGAAGCTCTAACGACACACGATGATCCTTATGCTCCTATGAAAGAGAGAACATGACCTCGCACCATCGGCTCATAAGCAAGCACAGCAAGGACGCTAGCGATAAGTAAAATACGCATCACACCCCAGCCGCGATAAAACAACAACCACACGACAAGCAGCGTAATCATCACCGCAATGCCATTAAACTGATCCACCTGCCACAATTGCACTGGCCCCCAATTGATCGCGCGAGTTTGCTGAAAAAAGGTATGCAGCGCAAACCACACCATCAGGTTACTCATCGCACCGATCACCACCGCCATGATCGCATCAAAGCCTGCCTTCAGACGCGGCTTCGCCGTCAACCAATCGATATAGGGCGCGCCGACGAAAATCCACAAGAAACACGGCATAAAGGTCGCCCATAACACCACCGCACTGGCAAGCAATGCAAGATCAAAACCGCCCACCTGATGCGCCGCCAGAAAGCCGATAAATTGGGTCACCAAAATCAGTGGCCCTGGGGTCGTCTCCGCAAGGCCCAAGCCGTCCATCATCGCCGAGGCCGACACCCAGCCATATTCAAATACCGCCGCTTGTGCAAGATAGGTGAGCACCGCATAGGCACCGCCAAAGGTCACCACCGCTAATTGAGAGAAAAAGACACCGATCTCCCATAATACCGGCTGCGGGGCTAGAATCAGTAACGCCAAAGGCCCCCACCACAAGCCAAGCCAGATGATCGCGGTGACAAGCGTTCGGGTAGGGCTTTGCGCTATCGAGCGCCCAGGCGATAGGACGGATGATGCAAGCGAGATAGGGCGAACAAGACCGATGATAAGCGCGATGATAACCAACAAGGGAAATGGCAAACTAAAGAAAAAAATACCGACAAACCCGCCGCATGCGAGCAACCAGGCAAGCCAACCCGATAATGAACGCCGCGCCATACGGACCAGCGCCTGCACCACAATCACCACAATCGCCGCCTTGATACCAACAAACGCAGCCATTACCCACGGCACCTCGCCATAGATTACATATCCGCTCGCCAACAGCAAAATAACCAAGGCGCCAGGTATGATAAAAAGCAACCCGGCCATCAGTCCGCCCATAACCCCATGCAATCGCCAACCGATATAAGTGGCCAGCTGCATCGCCTCGGGTCCTGGCAGCACCATACAAAAACTTAACGCGCGCAGAAAATCAGACTCCGTAAGCCATTTGCGCTGTTCGATCACCTGCTGGTGCATGAGGGCGATTTGTCCGGCCGGCCCGCCAAAGGACAGCACACCGATCTTAAGCCAGACGACCAGAGCCTGGGCAAGAGTCGGCGGCGCAGAAATTGGGGCGGTAAGGCCAACATCAGGCGTTGGGCGAGAGGGCATGAACGTTATGTTTGCGGGTTGGATGATAACGCGCTGCTATGGTCATGGCTCTCATCTTGAGCATCGCGAGCCCACCTGTATAAAGCATCATAAATCACCATACCCGCCTCAAGTTGCTCAAGGTCATCTCGATACATTCGCGAAAGGCCTAAAGAAATTGCGAGAAGGCCTGCAGCCTCAGGGGCAAGGTCGTGACGGCTCGTATCGGCGGCGCGCACAATACTCGCCAGATGAGAAAGAGCCTCATTTTTGATCTCAAACTCTCGCGTCATGACATCGAAGCTACATAAGGGCCCTCGATGACTCCAAAAGACATCCTCGATATCAAAGGGTGTGGCATGAAATCTCTGCGCAACATCTTTAACATGTGCGGGTGGCACAAATAAAAACTGTGCACGCGGATCGACGAAGCGGCGAATAAACCACGGGCAGGCGATGCGATCAATTTTAGGACGATGCCTCGTGACCCATACCGTTTGCCCTTGCGCAGCGCGCTTTGGTATTTGGTCTGCCTTGATTAAATCATGACCAGAGTCTTGCCAGCCCATGTATCCGCCAGCCAAAACCTCCGCACGAATTTGATAATTTCGCAAAACAGCCGCCGCACCTTCGCTGAGTTTTTTACCCTCATGACAGATGAGAACCACACGTCGATGTGTTAATTCAGGGACAAGAGAAACCACATCATCAAAAGGGTGGTGAAAGGACGACGGCACCATACGTGGATAGGTGTCAAAGTCCGTATCGATACGCACATCGATCAAAACAGGACACACAGGCGTGCCGATCAAGCGAGAGAGTTGAGCGGGGGTGATTTGGTTTGGCGACGGCATAACGCAACCTTTCCTCTTAACATTTAAGAAAATAAACAAGGATGCGAGATTTAGGCTGTCGCCTCACGGGGCACTCGTACGCCCCTTAGCAATTCTTTTACCACAAACAACAATGTAGCTCAAGCGGCGAGCACGGTGCGGATATAATCCATAGATTGTGTCAACGCGCGTCGGGGTTTTTCTATTTCTGCAAGAGCCTCAAAAGAAAAAGATCCTTGGTACCCTCCATCTCGTAAAGCAACAAACTGGTCGATGCTACCGAGTCGGTCCTCCGCCCCAAGCAGGACCCGATGGGCCGGATCAATTTCAGGCAAACTCACAGCCGGGTCCGCCACCGAGCAGATATGCACCAACCCTGTCGCCTCGGGGAAAACCTTCTGTTCACCAGAAAGAGCATGGTGAAACGTATCATGGAGCAAACGAAAGGGCGTAGGTTGGGGCAGGCTTTTGATGATCTTGACCACGTCTTTTTTCATTCGCACAGACGCATGGGGATATCCCAGCGGTTCGATGAATCCTTGGATGCCGTTTTGCTGGAGTATCGGCTGGAGTGCGCGCAGCGCCGTTGGTGTATCCAATGGGGCGGGTTTGTCCTCACCAAAGGATGGCAACAACGTGATCGCCTGCGCCCCACATAAACGCGCGCATTCAATGATCTCATCTGCCTCGAGCCGCCGCCGGGCGTTCCAATGATTGAAGTTGTGAAAAGGGCCAAAACTAAAAATCCGCACCCCCCAACGCTCGGCCTGTTCTTTTATCAGGCGCAAGGTCCGCGCGTGGGTGAGATCGTGCTGCGGGATATCAACTCGCAACTCTACCCCATCGCAACCTAAATGTCGGGCGAGCGATAAAAGCTCGCTTGGGTGTAGGTCCGGAACGGTGATATGATTAAGGGCAAACATCATCTCGCTAGAGAATCTCGCAGGCCTGATCGAAAGCTGGCCGATCCCCACGTGGCGGCATCATGGCCTTATCCTCGGGATAGCCGATGTTGCATAGAAAATCACTCTGGTAGCGACCATCGGGGAAAAAGGTTTGATCTAGTTTCTTATTATCAAATCCAGACATAGGGCCACAAGCCAACCCCATGGCACGGGCGGCTATAATAAAATACCCCCCTTGCAAAGTGGCGTTGCGCGATGCTGTCGTTGCCACCGCCCCCGGGAAATTAGCGAAAAATCCTGCGGCCCGCGGGTTAAACGACTCTAAACTCTGGGGGAACTGCGTATCACGCGCGACGATCGTACAGACCGGCGCGGCCATGGTTTTCTCAACGTTACCCTCACTGAGCGTATCCTTAAGACGCGCTTTGGCCTCTTTGCTTTGAATAAAAACAAGCCGCATCGGGCAGGTGTTAAATGACGTGGGCGCAAGGGCGGAAAGTTCGTAAAGCCGATGCAAGACATCTTTTTCGATGGGTTGATCCGTATAGGGGACATGACTACGCGCCGAAAACCAAAGCTGATCGAGAACTTTTTGGGACAAACTGGAGGACATCGATAATCGTTCCTTTATTTTAAGACCGTATGTATGGGACGGTCGGTGAGTGATAAGGAGGCTGGTTGATGGAACGCGCGCTAGCCTGCGCGCGCAAGGCAAGCTCCATGACCTTAAACGCATGGTCTTGCGCCATAGCCGTTTGCGTACGTGCCTGCACATCATGCGCCAAATCGGCAAAGTATGGCAAGGGCTCACGCGAGGCATCGATATACTCACAGCGTGCGCCGTTAACCAGGTAAATATGGTCGGTGCTCGGCGTACGGGCGATATCAACGTACTTGCGAACCTCTATATATCCTTGCGTACCCAAGATAAAAAGCCGCCCATCTCCCCAGGTCGGCAGACCATCGGGTGTGTACCAATCCACGCGTATATAGCCCTGTACTGTCTCATTGTGCAAAAGAACTTCGCCGAAATCTTGCAAGCCTGGATGATCGGGATTGGCAAAGTTACCGACGCTTGCCGCTGTAATGTACGCATCTTGCGCGCCAGTAAAGTGTAGAAATTGGTCAATTTGATGACAGGCAATATCACATAAAATACCGCCATACTGCGCCGGATCAAAAAACCAAGAGGGCCGGGTTGCCAGATTCAAACGATGTGGCCCCAAGCCAATTGTTTGCACCACGCGGCCAATCGCCCCCTCGCGCACCAATGTGGCGGCCCGCAAGACCGCTGGAACTTCAAAACGTTCGGAAAAATCAATCGACCAAATACGCCCGGTGTGCGCCACAACGTCACGTAATTGATTGAGTTGCGCCAGGGTGGTACATCCCGGCTTGTCACTCATCACGTCCTTGCCGGCTTGCATGGCCTCGATCGCGCGCTCGGCGCGACGGCACGGCACATCCGCAATCAAAATCAAATCTACGCTCGGATCATCCAATAATCGCCGCCGATCTTGGACGCGCTCGATCTCTGGAAATCGCTTGATGAATCCCTTGATGACGTTATTTTCTATATCGGACTCTGGGAACTCGCTCCACCAACCCGCACAAGAGCAGCCAACCGCCAACATGCCCGCCAGCTGGCTATAGATATGGCGATGATCGACGCCAATGATGGCCACTTTAGGTGCACTCATACACCCTCCTGCGATAAAGTGATGACGTGCCCTTGGCGAGAAGACTCGATCATGCCATCGATAAGACGATGCACCTTAAGACCCGCACGGCCAGTAATCGCAGGCGGGCGCCCCGTACTCACAGCATCGATAAAATCCGCAATCAAATCCCGATGCCAGGTAAAAGGAAAGTCCATCGGGTCGGCCCCGCCGCCCGTTTTTTGATCCTCGCCAAAGGTATCGATCCGCCCATGGTGCCAGTTGACCGTCAAATGTCCCGATTGCAGATGGATAGAGGCGTGCTCAAAATCCATCGCCAACGACTCAGCCCCACCAGGAAAAGCCGCCGTGGTTGCCACCACCGTACCAACCGCGCCGCTGGTAAACCGCAATCCCGCCACCGCAATATCCTCAGCCTCCATCACGTGTACTTTGCTTGTTGCGGTCATAGCCTGCACCTGCGCGACCTCGCCCGTGACACTGAGCATTAAATCCAGCGTATGAATCGCCTGGCTTATCAGCACCCCGCCGCCATCACGGTCATAGGTACCCCGCCCGGGCTCGTCGTAATAGGCCTGGTCGCGCCACCAAGGCACATTCACCCGCACCAAATAAAGCGCACCAAAGTCCGGTAGACGCCTTGCCAGCTCCTTCGAGGCGTCGCGAAAGCGGTGTTGAAAAACGACCCCCAACTGCACCCCTTTAGCCTCACATAACTCGACGATATCTTGGGCCGCCTTGGTCGTACGCTCAATCGGTTTTTCTACGAGAATGTGCTTACCGGCGTCGGCAAGCTGCGCGATGATCTCTCGCCGGGCATCAGGCGGCGTGAGTACCAGCACCGCCTTGATTTTTGGGTCCTGAACAAGGGCGGCAAGACTATCTTTCATTGGAAAATCGTAGGTGCGTGCAAAAACCTCGCGCGTGGACGCGGTGCGGGCAAACACCCCGCGCACGGCGACTTTGCGATTGGCGGTGAGGTCTTGCAACGCCAAACCATGGGGCTTTGCCGCCATGCCCAAGCCTACGATCCCGACCCCAATCATGATACGCGGCGAGTTCCATTGCAGATCACCGCCCCATCCCCATCAAACAGATGCAGATGATCGCGTCGAAAACCAAGGTCAAGACGATCACCCGCTTGGATCGTGAGTTGCCCTGGTTGGTGCACAGTGAGGGATTGACCATCTTCGCTCTGACCATAGAGATAGGTCTCACCGCCCAGCTGCTCGATCAAGTCCACTGTGATTGTGAGATCCGCATTCTTCGCCTTATCAGATAGAATATCGATGTGCTCGGGGCGAATGCCAACCGTAACCTCCTGCGTGTTAACAGATTGATCGATGCCTTGGATAGAAAACACACTACTGGCGAGATGAATCGAGACTTTTTCTGCCTCACGCACCAACCGACCTTGCAACAGATTCATCCGTGGCGAGCCGATAAACCCGGCGACAAAGGTATTCTGCGGCGTGTTATACAGCGCAAGCGGCGTACCCACCTGCGAGATTCGCCCCGCGTGTAGGACGACAATGGTATCCGCCAAAGTCATGGCCTCGACCTGATCGTGGGTGACATAGATCATGGTCGATGCCACAGAGTCATGCAAGCTGGCCAGCTCACGCCGCATCGTCACCCGTAATTCTGCATCCAGATTAGATAACGGCTCATCTAAGAGAAAAGCTTTAGGCTCGCGCACGATGGCGCGACCAATGGCCACCCGCTGGCGCTGGCCGCCGGACAGGGCCTTGGGTTTGCGTTGCAAGAGTTGGGTAATCTGGAGCAGATCAGCCGCATGATGCACCCGCCGCTCGATCTCCTCGCGCAGCATATCAGAGTTCTCCAAGCCAAAGGCCATGTTTTTATAGACCGTCATATGCGGGTATAGGGCATAGGATTGAAACACCATCGCCAACCCTCGCTGGGATGCCGGGATGTGATTGACTCGCGCCCCATCGATCAGGATATCGCCCTCGCTGACTTGCTCGAGCCCAGCAATAATCCGCAACAAGGTCGATTTTCCGCATCCAGACGGACCGACAAAAACAATAAACTCACCACTTTTGAGATTCAGATTGATACCGTGAATCACTTGTGCATCACCGTAAGACTTGTGGATATTTTGTAAGATAATTTCAGTCATAGAAAAGGTACAACACGATGAGATAAAAACTATAAGCTACGCATACGAGGGGCGAGATTTGGATCCGCTTGCTGTAAATGAAGCGGCGGGTGACCTGATAAGATCAAGCGAATATCATCGATCATCATATCACACATCAAGCGATAAGAATCGCGCGTGCCACCGGCGATATGGGCAGAAAATAAAATCTGGTCAAAACCCCGGATCGAAGCATCCTTGCTCACCGGTTCAGCTGGAAACACATCGACCGCCAGGCGAAATCGTCCCTCTTGCGCAAGCGCAGTGAGAGCACGGAAATCGACCACCAACGCGCGGCTGGCCAAGATCACACAAGCATCCTGTTTTATCAAACGCAATGTTTTGCGATCTAAAAATCCTTTATTGGTATCTGTCGCACCTGCCAGAATAAAAATAAAACGACTGTTTTCTAACACCGCCTCTAATGATGCCTGGCGAACCGCAAAGTTTGAGAGATAGCGCGCCGATACCCACGGATCATAGACACTGATCTGAGAGCCGAACGGTGCAAGAAGCGGCACAAGTGCCCGACCAAGATTACCAAAACCGATCAACCCCACCTTAGCGCCATAAAGGCTGGTCACCTTTTGGTTGCCCTTGATCCCGTAACGTTCCTGGCCGCAACGAAACAACTCGTCCGCCCGTCTTAAACCGCGCCCAAGGTTAATGGCTTGCCCCAAACAATACTCCGCAACCGCTGGCGCGATGGCCGGTGCTACTGTGAGGACCCGAATACCTGCCTTTTGGGCGGTGTGGTAATCGATGTTCCCTCGCCAATTGCCAAGAACATTGATAATTGCGCGCAACTTCGGTGCGCGCCTAAGACGCGCGGCTGGCAAATTCGTCTGACCGATGAGGATCGATATCTGGGGCAGAACTTTCTCAATCAACGAGTCTGGCGCGGGCCCCTCAAAATAGGTCATCACCCGCGCAATGGGCGCAAGTGCGCGCTTGACCTTTGCCGTATAGACCATCGCGCGGGTTCGCGGATGGGGATCAAAAAAAATCAATGGCTTCACGGGGTTATTTGACTCCCGCTGCGGCAATACCGGTAGTGATAAAACGCTGCAGGAATGCGAAGACAAAGACCACCGGGATCAGCGTGACGACCGTCATTGCTAAAACAAAGTGCCACTGAACATCCAGCTCGCCCTGAAACGCATTAAGACCGACCTGTAGGGTATAGACCTCATTGCGATTGAGAATCACAAGGGGCCATAGAAAATCATTCCACCGCCACATAATAGAAAAGATTGCCAAAACCGCCACCGCTGGCAGGGACAATGGCATGACAATTTTCCAATAGATCGACCATTCGCTGGCCCGATCCATACGCGCAGCTTCAATCAAATCCCGCGGGATCGTCAGCATATACTGACGAAGTAGAAAAACGCCGGTGGGTGTGGCCGCACCTGGTAAAATGACACCCCAAAGAGAGTTAATCATGCCCATTTCCGTGACCACGAGATACACAGGCACCAAAATGACCGTGATGGGAATCATCAAGGTGCCGATGACAAAAATCATCACCGCATTACGTCCCTTAAACTCATAAATCGCCAAACCAAATGCCGCCATCGAGTTAATGAGCAAGGTGATGATCGTGGCCACCGTCGTGACGATCACTGAGTTGTTGAGATAGGTCAAAAAATTAAATGACTCCAGTGGCTTGGTATAATTCTCCCACGCCATACGGAATTGCCGAATGGGTTCACGTTGATCGATCGGTACCTGAATAATATTCTCAGGGTTTTGCGGATCGACCATCTGGGCAATGATGCCAACTCGGCGGACTTGCGCTAACTCGCGGGTACTGCCATCTTCCATCGTGACGTGATAGAGCGGCAACGGATCCTCATGCCCCTTGACCGGGACATCGATCTGCCCCAAGGGTAGGAGAGTCGGTGGAAACTCCTGCAGGCCCGCAGGCGTCTTAAAAGACGAGAGCGCAAGCCACACCACCGGCGCGAACATTAAAAACAAACCGGCCGCCAAATAGACATACGTAAAAATGTCCGTCCAATGCCATCCCTGGCGATCTCGGCGGGCAAGCAAAAACGCCTTCATGAACCACCATCCTTCTTGCGGGTGACCGCAAGTTGCATCAAGGTCAGGGCAAATAACACAACCCCCAAGACCACCGAGGCCGCCGCCGCAAGCCCAAAGTTTTGGACCTGGTTTGCAAAGCCGGTGGTATAGATATATTGCACGATGAACTGGGTAGCTGTGCCAGGACCACCGCCAGTGAGCACGTAAACCTCATCAAAAATCTGTACCGATTTAATGAGCGCGAGAACGATCACGACCAGCATATTCGGCCACAACAAAGGCAGGGTAATGCGGAAAAAGATACGCTCCTTACCGGTGCCGTCCATCTCTGCCGCTTCATAAAGGTCGGGCGGAATGGCTTGTAAGCCTGCCAATAAAATCAGGGTATAAAATCCCATGTGTGCCCAGACAGAAACAAACACCGCCCAAAACATCGCCCAGCCAGGATCGACAAAAAATAAGATACGCTCGATCCCCATACCCGTAAGGGCTGCATTCAACACCCCATCACGAAGTAAAATCCATTTCCAAATCAACGCCACCACCACCGGGGAGAGCAAAACGGGGAAGAAGAAAACAGCACGGAAAAAGCCCCGGGCGCGAATATCACGATTTAAAATTAACGCCGTTACCAAAGACAAGAGCACCATCACACTGACCTGAAAAAATACGAAGATCATCGTGTTATAAAGCCCACGCCAAAAGCGATCCTCGCGGCAGGTGGATGGATCGATATAGCTCTCACACTGCGCTAAAAACCCATACTGCTCGCCTGCAATAAACGGGCGATCTTGCAAATAAAGATTGGTACCGCCGGTAAGAGAAAAAGCAAAATTGATAAATAGGGGAATAACAACAAACAGGCCGAAGAAAATCAGATTCGGCAAGAGAAAAGCATAGGGCATGGCCGACAGGCCAAACAGTCGCTGCAAGCCGCGAAATAATGGCTCGACCGCCCCGAAAATAACGCGCGCGAGAAAACCAAAAACCTGCTCATAGAAAGGTGATCGGGGGGGCAAGGAAGAGGACGGCTTGGAAGGAGCCTGAGAGCGCGGTTGAGCAAAAGGATGAGAAATAACAACACCTCCCCAAAGATAAAAACCTGGCTAACAGATTATAAAAAAGGCCGATAACACGTTACGCGTTATCGGCCTTTTTAACCATCTCAGCTTTCGCGCCTTTTCTCGGCGATTTCTTTTTCTATATCCTGAGTCATTCGATCATAGGCTTGATCGAGCGTCAACTCACCCACAATCGCTTCACCCAAACGAGAAATCAGCGCATTAAACATCACCCGGTTATAGACATACCCTTGCAGATCAAAGGCAATCGGTGAGATAGTCGGTACCGCGCCAGCAAAGGTTTCCAACGCATGCTTAGCGCGTGGATCATCGGTGTCAAAGTCCACGCCACCAGCCGCCAAACCAAGGTGACCGGGGATAAACAAAGTGCGACCATAGAACTCGGCCAAGACTTCCTCGCTTGAAAGGTAGTCCATCAAGCGGCCGACCTCTTGCGGATGCTTGGTATCACGCAGGGCCACAAGCGCAGCGCCGCCGGGCATGCCTGTGCATGCGGCAGGTCCGCATGGGGCGGGCACAGCCCACCAATCAAAAGCATCGCCAATTTTATCGGCAAACTGGGGAATCTGCCACGAGCCGCTCATGTACATGACAACTTTTGCGTTGGCAAAGTCTTCATTCGCGCCAAGATAGGTCGAACCCGAGACAGAGCCCCACAGTTCTTTTGCCATGGTGCCATTTTGATGCCAGTCATAGAGACTCTTGGCCATGGCCTTAAGGCCGTCGTCCACCAAAGCAGGCTCACCGTTTGCATCAAACATCTTCGCGCCCATGGAAATAGCAGGGCCTGAGACCCGGTGACCAGAACGATCCCACGCCATGGGAATCGGAATATCGAGAATGCGCGCGACCCGATTGACCGCACGCGCCCAGTCATCCCAGGTTGCTCCCTCGCCAGGCATGGCAACATTCGCTTGCTCAAACAGTGTTTTATTGACGTAAGGGCCGGTCACCGTCAGTTGGGTCATGAAACCCGGAATCGCTTGGTGATCCGAGTTGGGGCGGAACCATTTTAGGAACGGCCCAAAACTTGCCTCCCAATAATCAGGGTCAGAGATATAAGGCGTGAGATCAAGGTAATACTTAGAAAGCCCTCCCAGATCGGTGACCCGTGCAAGGTCAGGTCCTTCCCCGGCAGCAAGCTGAACCGGCAGACTTTCTAAAATCGCCTTATAGGGCACGATATCGAGCACAACTTTGATATCGCGATTGTCCGCTTCAAAGCGATCCAGCAGATCGCGCATAACCTCACCTTCGATACCATCGTTGTACCAAGTCATGCGCAGCTCGGTTTGCGCCTGGGCGGGGGCAATCACAAAACATGTCATCGCGATGGCCATAGCCACGCCGAAGCGGGCAAAAACGTTCGAAACTCTCATATCCGACCTCTCTTTATGTGAGTCATAGCAACAAAAGCGTGAGTCTAGACTCATTTCCACATCAAGACAAGAATAGGCCCCCCAAAGCCAGCGCATGCCCGATCAGCCATGCCTAGCGCGACGGATACTGCTGATCCACCTGGGCAATAGCATCCGTCAGACCATCTACGAATGATGGGTACCGCGCAGGTAAAGAGCCCCATAAAAACGCCCATGTGGCAAAATCCTTCTCCCGTCCCGTGGCCAAATAGGGAATCACCCTATCTAGCTGGGGATCATGATAGTCAAAGTCTATTTGCCCGGCTGTCACGCGGCGCAAAAAGATATACCAACTGGCGATGATGCGTATCGCATATTCGGGATAGATTGCCATCGCCAAACAGGACTCAATGGTCGGCTTGATAAAAATACTTATTTTGCTAAATCCATCCATAGCGATGCGCTCATTTCGGTCTGCAAGGGCAACATTGGCAAAGCGTTTTTTAATCGCCTGGTCGTAGGCGACAAGATCGACGGGCGAACCTGAATCTATGGCCGGTCGCGCTTCGGTTTGTTTGTAACAATCTAAGAAAGCCTCCAACTCCGGGTCCGCAAGAGCTTGATCGTATGTCTCATACCCACGCAGTGCGCCAAAATAGGCCAAGGCCAAATGACCACCGTTGAGTAACCGTATCTTGGCTTCTTCAAAAGGATGTACATCATCGGTGATTTCTACTCCCACCTTTTCTAGCTCTGGAGGAGAGGCGATTGCAAAACGGTCTTCTAGCACCCACTGGGTGAAGGTTTCGCACTGTACGGCGAAAGGCTCGCCAAAAAGCTCCTGAGTTTCTTGGCCTAAGGCATCGGTCGTGCGCGGCGTAATACGATCAACCATACTGCAAGGAAAACTTGCATGATCGGTCAACCACGCAAGTAAAGACTCGTCCTTTTTAGCACGGACATAGCTGCATAGATTTTCTTGTAAGCGAAGCCCGTTTGCACGAAAATTATCACAGCACAAAATCATGATCGGCCCGGCATTGGCCTGGGCACGACGCTTAAGCGCACCATAGAGATAACCATAGATGCTGACTGGCGCCCCGCCGGTGATTTCGCTTTGGATCACCGGGTCTGAAAAATTAAGCTGATTGTTATGATCGGTATAATATCCACTCTCGGTCACGGTGATCGTCAGGATTTTTACATCCCGGTTCGCGATAATGGCCTCAGCGTCATCACGTGCATGTGCCCAATCATAAAAAGCCTTATGCACCTGGATCAAACGATAGCCGACCGTTCCCTCAGGGGCGAGCGTCTTAAGAACATAGCGGCCTTGATTTTCCTGCATCCGCCGGAGCTGCGCCGAGTCTTGGGCGCGCAGATTAACACCTGCGATGGCCCAACGTAAATCACCGGTCTCATCCATCAATCGATCAAAATACATCGCTTGATGAGCACGATGAAAGGCGCCCACACCAACATGAACGACGCCAACCCGAGCGTCCGACAGCCGATACCTAGCCTGTTGCAAGACAGGCCTTTCTTCATGTTTTCTATTCATCGATATCATTGATATAAACGTAACAATTTTGATTACTATATGATTTCTTATGCCGATTCTGATGAGAGATGGGTTTGCGCCTGCTTGCGATAGGCTTTAGGTGTCATGCTCTTAATTTTTGCAAACTGTCGATTAAAATTCGCAAGATTGCGAAAGCCCACTTCAAAACATATACGAGAGATTTGATCGTTGGTCTCATACAAGCGTCGACAAGCCTGACCGACTCGCACTCGGTTAAGAAAGTCAGAAAAACGATTGCCGGTCATTTTTTGAAAAGATCGAGAAAACGCACTTTGACTCATCCCCGCCATCGATGAGACCTCTTCAAGGGTAATGTGACGGGTGTAATGGGTGGCTGTAAACTCTATCACCTCGACGATCTTATCGTAGGTTTTGCTCACTGATTTGTTGATCACACGCTCAAAAGACAGGGTTTTTTTATGAGGCCAGCGATTCAAGAGGCGCAAGAAATCAAAGCATAACAAGACTCGTTCTAAACCTTTGCAATCACGCATGTCACGCATACGCTGATCGGCCTCACTAAAATCAAAATCGATGAACTCGATCCCGCAACGAGCACTCGTTAAAAAATGATCTAGCTCTTGAAACTCAGGATAGGATGACGCCAAACCCGAGATACCCTTCGCATCAAATTGCACGAGGCGATCTCGCACCAAGACAGGCTCGTGCTGATTTTCATCCGTGATCCAGTTATGGGGTAACAACGCGCCAGTGAGAAAAAGACTACCAGGATCAAACGTCCCGATATAATCACCGACAAACGCCTTACCCTTGGTGGCAACCAGGAGGTGCAGCTCGTAGGCTTCATGGGCATGCCAACGGCACAAGGGACTGGGCCAGCCGTGCTCTAAATAACGCACACTCTGGGTTGAACTGTCGACAATTTCTATTTCGGGCTGGATGAGCGACACACGAGTCCCCTATGGCTGGCCCTTTATTTCACTGACCCAAAGGTAAGACCTTGTACCAATTGTTTTTGACAAAACCAACCAAAAACCACAATCGGCGCACAGGCAAGCACCGAGACCGCCGAAACCTTGGCCCAGAATAACCCCTCCGGGCTGGAATAGGACGCAACAAGGGCCGTGAGCGTCCCGGCATCGGACGAAGTCAGGTTGATCGACCAAAAGGCTTCGTTCCAGCTAAGCACGACACTCAACAGTGCGGTGGAGACAATGCCCCCCCAACTGAGCGGCAACAGGACATTAATGAGCTCCTGCCAGACGCCCGCACCGTCCATCCGGGCAGCTTCCAGGATTTCTGGTGGAATCTCACGAAAGTAGCTAAACAGCATCCATACGATGATCGGCAAGTTAATCATCGCGTAAATGATGACTAACACCAGGCGGGTATCGAGCAAGCCGGTCCATTGTGCCAACAGATAGATCGGCATGAGCACGCCCACCGCCGGTAGCATTTTGGTCGACAGCATCCAAAGTAAAATATCTTTGGTAAAACGCCCAGCATGAAACGCCATGGCATAGGCTGCCGGCAACGCCAGGGCCATTCCCAAAGCCGTGCCCCCAAAAGCGGTGATCACCGAATTAAGCGCATAGGAGACATAATCACTACGTTCTTGGACTAAAAAGAAGTTCTCCAGCGTCATCTCAAAGAAAAAAAGCGGCGGCACAGCGATGGCCTGCAGCTCGGTCTTAAGACTCGTCAGGGCCAGCCAGAAAATCGGGAAAAACATGAGGCCCGCCAATAACCAGGCGATAAAGACTCTAATACGCTCTTGCACAACGGCACTCATGATGCACTCACCACGAGATTCTTACCGACCATCCGAATAAGGAAGATCGCCACGATATTCGCGAGCACAATCGCCAGCACCCCGCCTGCAGAGGCGACCCCGACGTCGTACTGTAAGAGAGATTGTGAGAAAATCAAAAAGGCTAAGTTGGTGCTATCGAAGCCTGGCCCGCCACTGGTGGTGACGAAAATCTCAGCAAAGATAGACAAATGAAAGATGGTTTGAATCATCACCACCACGGCAATCGCACGCGCAAGGTGGGGCAACGTAAGATAGATAAAGCGATGCCACGGTCCCGCGCCATCTAATTCGGCAGCTTCGAGCTGTTCTTGGTCTTGGGACTGGAGGGACGTCATAAAAACCAGAAACGCGAAAGGTGTCCATTGCCAGCTCAGCATCAAGATCAGGGAAAACAGCGGCACATCCGCCAACCAATCGATGGGCTCCAAACCAAAGGCACCACCCGCAAGGGCAAAAAGACCATAAACCGGGTTCATAAACATGTTCTTCCACAGCAAGGCATTGACAGTGGGCATGATGAAAAACGGCGAGATCAACATCACACGGACAATTCCGCGTCCCCAAAACGGGCGATGGACAAGCTGGGCGAGAACCAAACCCAGGCCAACGGTCAAAAATAAAATGCTGCCCACCAATACCACGGTGTTAAGTAACGCCACCGGAAAGGCTGGGTCGGTGATAAAAAACGTGTAGTTATCCGCGCCGACAAACCCTGAACGCTCGGGATAGAGCAGGTGATAGCGGATGATAGAAAAGTACAGCGTCATGCCCAAGGGCACCGCCATCCATAAAAAAAGAAGAACGACTGCCGGGGTCTGGAGCCATCGTGAAAGTGCTGACGTCATGACACTGGATAACGCAAAAAATGAAAACGGTAGGGTTCTGGTGATAATCCCACCAGAACCCTACGTTATCATCGCGCCGAGTTAGTAATAACCCGCCTTGCGCATTTCACGATCTGCGGCGGTTTGCGCATTTTCTAGCGCCTCGGCCACAGAGATCTGACCTGCGAGAGCCGCGCTCATCTGTTGCCCCACAGCCACCCCAATCGCCTGAAACTCAGGGATCGCAGCAAACTGCACCCCGGTATAGGGCGTGGGATCTTGCGTGCTGTTGTTGGGATTCGCAGAGAGAATCGCCTTAAGCTCCGCATCGGCAAACACCGCCGCATCTAGGAAGTTTGGGTTTTCATAGGTGCTTGCGCGCGTGCCGGTGGGCACCGAACCCCAGCCGTTGGTCTCGGCAACCAGCTCGATATACGCCTTAGAGGTCGCCCAGGCGATGAACTTGCGTGCATCGTCGGCCTGTTGCGTTCCTGCAGGGACGGCTAGAGCCCAGGCCCACAGCCAATTGGCGCCACGATGAGTCACCGCCACCGGTGCTTGCGCAAAGGCAACCTGATCGGCGACCTTGGACTGGCGCGAATCGGAGACAAACGAGGCGGCGATCGTGGCATCGATCCACATCCCGCATTTGCCTTCGTTAAACAGAGCGAGAATCTCGTTAAAGCTGTTGCCGCTGGAACCCGGAGGACCATAGGTTGTCAGTAGGTCCACATAGAACGACACCGCGTGGTGCCACGCGGGCGAATCCAACTGCGGACGCCATTGCTCATCAAACCACCGTGCACCAAAAGAGTTGGCCATGGTGGTGATGAACGCCGTGTTGTCACCCCAACCGGGCTTGCCGCGCAGGCAGATACCATAAACCCCTTGATTGGGATTGTGGATCGCCGCCGCGGCATCGGCCACGTGACCCCAGGTCGGGTTATCTGGCATGGTTATGCCGGCCCCGTCCAGCAAATCTTTACGATACATAATCATCGAACTTTCGCCGTAAAACGGGGCGGCATAGAGCTTACCACCCGCCGACAGACCATTACGCATGGCAGGCAAAAGATCATCCACATCATAAGACGCATCGAACCTCAGTTCCTCAAGCCAGCCGCGCTCGCCCCATATCGGTGCTTCGTACATACCGATGGTCATGACATCGAACTGGCCACCCTTGGTAGAGATATCGGTCGTGACACGTTGGCGCAACGTGCCCTCTTCCAACGTGACCCAATTGACGGTAATCCCCGGATTGGCTTCCTCAAAATGGGGTGTGAGTTTTTGCATCTCGATCATATGACCGTTGTTCACGGTCGCGATCGTGAGCTCCCCAGCCAAAGCGGACGCGCTGACCATCATGCCGCAGGCAAGGGCAACGCCCGCCCACCTGACATGCTTGGGCTGATTGATAAACTTGCGTTGTTTCATTGTGACCTCCCACATCGTTCAACTTTGACCAATAATTTAGGGCCAAATACATCAAGGGACACACGCCCCTTGGATTAAGGCTAGAGACCTGCTGGAGGTAAGTCTTCTACGATTCTTGCTAAAAATGGTACTTTTATAACGCAAAAAGATGAAAAAACACAAAAATCTCGCAATAAAAGCGCAATAAAATTACTTTTGGTGGGCTTCTTTCATCTAGAAACCCTGCGGACAGCATCGCCACCCATACGCCAAAACCTGAATAGGACCGATGCTTGAGGGGGTTGTTTGATCGCAAAGTAGGATATGATAAAAAGACTGGACTGTCATAAGATGTCGTCGTGGCAGATATCAGAAAGGTGTGGTGGCACACAATCATTGCGATAGCCCCCACGCCATCGATCGACATGGGAGGAACTAATTTTATGAAATCTGTGATCAAACCTGCCCTTGTGGCAACGCTCGCCCTTGGCCTGGGCGCCTTCACAATGGATGTGCAAGCAGCAAAAACCTTGGTGTATTGCTCCGAAGGCTCACCGGAGGGCTTCGATACGGCCCTTTATACATCGGGCACCACCTTTGATGCATCGTCACGCAATATCTATAACCGTCTTGTTGAATTCGACCGCGGTACAACAAACATTGTGCCTGCTTTAGCTGAGTCTTGGACGGTCTCTGATGATGGATTGACCTATACGTTTAATCTGCGCCGGGGAGTGACGTTTCATAGCAATAGCGACTTTACCCCGAGCCGTGAGTTTAATGCGGATGATGTGATTTTTTCTTTTGAAAGGCAGCGCCTAGAAAACCATCCCTACCACACCGCCTCCGGCGGCACGTGGGAATACTTTAACGGCATGTCGATGCCCGCGCTGATTAAATCTATCGACAAGGTGGATGATTATACCGTCCGCTTCGTTCTTAATCGTCCCGAAGCACCGATGATCGCCAATCTCGGGATGGACTTTGCGTCTATCTTATCGGCCGAGTACGCCGATGCCATGCTTACCGCTGGTACACCAGAGATGATTAACCAGATGCCCATCGGCACCGGGCCCTTCGCTTTTGTCGCTTATCAAAAGGATGCGGTGGTGCGCTATCAAGCCCACGAGAGCTATTGGGCAGGCAAAGCATCGATCGATAACCTGGTGTTTGCCATCACCCCCGATGCCTCGGTACGCTATCAAAAGGTCAAAGCCGGGGAGTGCCATTTGATGCCCTATCCTAATCCGGCTGATCTTGCCGCTATGGCTAATGATTCCGAGATCAACCTCATGCAGCAAGAAGGGCTGAACGTGGGTTACCTGGCCTATAACGCGCAGGTGCCGCCGTTTGATAATCCCAAGGTGCGCAAAGCACTCAATATGGCGATCAACAAACAGGCCATCATCGATGCGGTCTTTCAAGGAGCCGGCAAGGTTGCAAAAAACCCGCTCCCGCCCACCATCTGGTCCTATAATGAGGCCACCAAAGATGATCCCTACGATCCCGATGCGGCCATGAAGATGCTCGTCGAGGAAGGGGTGAATAACCTATCTATGAAAATATGGGCGATGCCGGTTCAGCGGCCCTACAACCCCAACGCTCGGCGTATGGCCGAACTGATTCAGGCCGACTTTGCCAAAATCGGGGTTGGGGTGGAAATCGTTTCCTACGAATGGGGCGAGTACCTCAGCCGGTCTAAAGCCGAAGACCGGGATGGTGCTGTCTTGCTCGGTTGGACCGGAGACAATGGCGATCCGGATAACTTTTTGGCTGTGCTGCTTGGTTGTGATGGTGTCGGCGGTTCCAACCGCGCCCAATGGTGCTATCAGCCCTTCCAAGAGTTGATCGATGAGGCGAAAATCACGTCTGATCGTCAAGAGCGCACTGAACTCTACGAGCAAGCGCAACTGGTCTTCAAAGAGCAAGCACCCTGGGCGACCATCGCGCACTCGGTGGTCTTTAAGCCCGTACGCAACGAGGTCGTGGATTTTCGCATCGACCCGTTCGGCGGCCATATTTTCTATGGCGTTGACCTAAGATAGACAATATCCACCCCCGGCGCGCATCATCGCGCCGGGGGTGATTGTTTTCTTGGAATCAATGAATGCTTATCTTCGCCCTACGGCGTTTAGGTCTTTTCTTGCCGACGTTTTTCGGCGTGACCCTGATTTCCTTTCTATTTATTCGCTTGCTACCGGGTGATCCGATCCTCTTGCTCGCGGGCGAGCGTGGTGTCTCCCCTGATCGCTATGAGGAGCTACTTAAGCAGTTTGGTTTTGATCAGCCCTTGTGGCGGCAATATCTGGATTATCTGTTTGGTATCCTGCAAGGGGACTTAGGCACCTCTTTTGTGACCAAGCGGCCCGTTTGGGATGAGTTTTTTACCCTCTTCCCGGCCACGCTCGAGCTTTCCTTATGCGCGATTATCATCGCCGTAGTGCTCGGGATTCCCGCTGGTATTATTGCTGCGGTTCACCGCGGCAAGTTCTTCGACCAGGCCCTGATGACCTCGGCTTTGGTGGGATATTCTATGCCGATCTTTTGGTGGGCATTGCTGATGATTATTGTATTCTCCAGCATCTTAAACCTCACACCGATCTCTGGGCAGATATCCTTATTATTTTTCTTTGATCGCCCCACCGGGTTCATGCTGATCGACAGCCTGCTCTCAGGCCAGAACGGCGCGTTTTTATCTGCCTTGCATCATTTGATTCTCCCTTCCGTGGTGTTGGGCACGATTCCGCTTGCGGTCATTGCCCGGCAAACCCGCTCGGCGATGCTGGAGATTTTGGGCGAAGATTATATCCGCACCGCTCATGCCAAGGGCCTCTCGTCTCTGCGTATCAACGGCCTACATGCGCTGCGTAATGCGATGATTCCTGTGATTACCGTGATCGGTTTGTCGGTGGGCGTGCTGCTCGCTGGGGCGATTCTGACTGAAACCATCTTTGCCTGGCCGGGTATCGGTAAATGGATGGTCGATAGCATTTCGCGGCGCGACTACCAGGTCGTGCAAGGAGGGCTTCTCTTAATCGCGGTGATTATCATGATCGTCAATCTGAGTGTGGATCTCCTTTATGGCTTGATTAACCCAAAAATTCGCCACAGGTCTTAAGGCGATGACGACTACGCTTCCCCCATCCGCCCCGCCCCACCCGCTGCAGGAGTTTTGGGGATACTTTTGCGAGAATCGCGGCGCGATGCTCGGCTTGGGGATTTTTCTAATCTTTGCCTTTGTGGCCGCCTTTGCCCAGTTTCTTGCGCCCTACGATCCGTCCGAACAGTTTCGCGATGCGCTGTTACAACCACCCGCCTGGCAAAAAGGCGGCAGTTCGGCTTTTTTGCTCGGCACGGACGCAGTCGGGCGAGATATTCACTCGCGGTTGCTACACGGGGCACGCTACTCGTTTTTCATCGGCATCATCGTGGTGATTGTTGCTGCCTTTTCCGGCATTTTGATTGGCCTGGTGGCAGGCTTTGCTGGCGGTTGGGTCGATGCGCTCGTCATGCGGCTGATGGACATTATCCTTGCCTTTCCTAGCTTGCTCCTCGCGCTGGTACTGGTGGCGATTTTAGGTCCGTCGCTCACCAACGCCATGATCGCCATCGCCATTGTGCTACAGCCCCACTACGTGCGCTTAACCCGCGCGGCGGTCATGGCCGAGCTCACCAAAGAATACGTTTTCGCCGCACGCACCATCGGCGCAAGCCGGTTGCGCCTGATGTTCATCACGGTGCTACCCAATTGCCTTGCGCCGCTCATTGTGCAAGCCGCTCTGTCTTTTTCTACGGCGATTCTCGATGCTGCGGCCCTCGGATTTCTCGGCATGGGGGCCCAGCCGCCGACACCTGAATGGGGCACGATGCTCGCCGAAGCGCGGGAGTTCATTCTAAGTGCCTGGTGGGTCATCACCTTCCCTGGCCTTGCGATCATGATTACGGTTCTCGCCATTAACCTCATGGGGGACGGCTTGCGCGATGCTCTCGATCCCAAGCTGCGCCGGAGTTAAGCCGTGGCCTTTTTGAAAATTCGCGGATTGTGCGTTGATTTTCAAACCCACGACGGCACCTTTCGCGCAGTCGATGGCGTGGATCTGACACTCGATCCCGGGGACTTGCTCGCCATCGTCGGGGAGAGCGGCTCGGGGAAGTCGGTGGCGATGATGGCCGTGATGGGTCTACTACCGCCCATCGCCACTATGACCGCAGATCACATGGAGTTCGACGGCCAGGATCTCTCGGCCCTCACACCACAAGAGCGACGCAAAATCATCGGTAAAGACCTGACAATGATCTTTCAAGAGCCCATGTCCAGCCTCAATCCGTGCTTTACCATCGGCTTTCAGATTCGCGAGACCCTTCGTCTTCACCTCGGCATGAACCGCCAGCAAAGCCGCGAGAGAGCCATCGAGCTCCTCACCCAGGTGGGGTTGCCAGCCCCGGAAAAGCGCCTACACGCCTTTCCCCATCAACTCTCTGGCGGCATGAGCCAGCGCGCGATGATCGCCATGGCGATTGCCTGCAAGCCCAAGCTGCTGATTGCCGATGAGCCGACCACCGCCCTTGATGTAACAATCCAGGCGCAGATTCTCGATCTGTTGATACAATTGCGTGAAGCCTCTGGCATGGCCCTTATTCTCATCACCCACGACATGGGCGTCGTGGCCGAAACCGCCGAACGGGTCTGTGTGCAATACGCCGGGCAGAAGATCGAAGAACAACCGGTCAAGGACCTGTTCGCTCATCCCCGCCATCCCTATACCGCCGCTTTGCTGGCCGCGTTGCCTGAACGGGCCACCAGCCGGCAACTGCCATCTATTCCTGGCATCGTGCCCGGCCAATTTGACCGCCCCAGCGGTTGTCTGTTTTCTCCGCGTTGCCCATACGTTACCGACCTTTGCCGCACGACAACTCCGCCCCGGGCTCCCGCCCCGCATGGTCAGGCTCTGTGTCATACGCCTTTGATCGATGGGGTGCCGAGCTCATGACCGCACCCCTGCTTACGGCTGAGAATCTTACCCGGCATTATACGGTTAAGGGGCGACTTGGCACTGCGCCCGCAATCGTGCGCGCCTTGGATGGGGTGAGTTTTACCCTCTCAGCCGGTGAGACTCTCGCCGTGGTTGGTGAGTCCGGCTGCGGCAAGTCCACCCTCGCGCGCCTGATTACGATGATCGAGCTGCCGACGAAAGGCTTTTTTGAGCTCGCGGACAACCGCATCGACGCGTCCACCCCTGCCGAGCAGACCCGGCGCCTTTGCAACGATGTGCAGATCGTCTTTCAAAATCCCTACGGCTCACTCCACCCGCGCCAAAAAATCGGCACCATCTTACAAGAGCCCCTTGTCATCAATCGCCCCAAAATGACACCCACTGAACGACGGACGCGTGCCCACGACATGGCAAAGATGGTCGGCTTGCGCCCGGAGCACCTAGAACGTTACCCCCACATGTTTTCCGGCGGCCAACGCCAGCGCATCGCCATCGCCCGCGCTCTCATGCTCTCGCCACAGCTGCTGGTGCTCGACGAACCGGTATCGGCCTTAGATCTTTCTATTCAATCGCAGATCCTTAATCTTCTGACCGAATTACAAGACCGCCTTGACCTTGCTTACCTGTTTATTTCCCACGATCTGTCCGTCGTGCGGCACATGGCCGATGAGGTGATGGTGATGTACTTGGGGCGGGCGGTCGAGCACGTACCGGCAACCCGGCTGTTTGCTCATCCGCGCCATCCCTACACCAAAGCGCTTCTCTCCGCGACGCCGGTGGCCGATCCGACCCGTACGCGCACCCACATTAAGCTGGAGGGCGAGCTCCCCTCGCCGCTTGACGTGCCCACCGGTTGCGCCTTTAGTCCGCGCTGCTGGAAGCGGCAACCCCGCTGTATGGCCGAACGGCCCGAGTTAGACGACCAGGCTTGCGCCTGCTTCTATCCAGAAGGAGAGGAGGTTACCGCTGGTTAGACGGCGTGAAGAATCTTACTGTGGTGAGCGATATGCTCGGCCATAAAACTCGCCACGAAAAAATAGCTATGGTCATAACCCTCATGCAACCGCACCTGGCCCGCTTGGCCGCGGGCATCCATGGCCTTACTTAAGGACTCGGTCATCAGTAGGTTCGCAAAGTTATCCGCGCCCCCTTGATCGACAAGCACAGGCCCGTCATAGCCGTGGGCGCGCATCAGCACGCTGGCATCAAAAGCCTGCCAGGCGGTCTCGTCCGCACCAAGGTAGGCGGTGAATTGCTTGCGCCCCCAATCGCTTGCGGTCGGATGACAGATCGGCGCAAAGGCCGAGACACTTCGATAGGTTGCTGGGTTTTCTATAGCCAGGGTCAGCGCACCATGTCCCCCCATAGAATGACCGGTGATGCCCATGGCCTCGGCGCGTAACGGAAATTGACCCAGAACCAGAGCAGACAGTTCGTCGCGTATATACCGACGCATCTGAAAGTGCGGCTGCCAGGGAGCTTGGTTCGCATCGATATAGAATCCAGCTCCCTGTCCCAGGTCGTAATCCTCGTGATCGGCCACGTCCTCGCCGCGCGGGGAGGTATCAGGAAAGACCAACGCCAGCCCTTCGCGAGCCGCCCACGCCTGCGCGCCCGCTTTGGTCATCGCATTTTCGTGCGTGCAGGTCAAACCCGACAAGTACCAAAGCACAGGCACCGGGACCTTACGCGCCTGGGCGGGCAGAAACACAGCAAAGGTCATCTCGCAACGACAGACCGTCGAGGGATGGCGATAGACCCCCTGGGTGCCCCCAAAGCAAGCGGTTTGATTGACGGTATCAAGCGACATCAGCAACGCCTTAGTAAAGCACGACCGAGCGAATAGACTTACCCGCATGCATCAGCTCAAACGCCTTATTGATATCCTCAAGGGGCATGGTGTGGGTAATCATCGGATCGATATCGATCTTTTTGTCCATATACCAATCGACGATTTTTGGCACATCGGTGCGACCGCGCGCACCGCCGAAGGCCGTGCCACGCCAACTGCGACCGGTGACCAGCTGAAAGGGCCTGGTGGCAATTTCAGCCCCCGCCGGAGCAACGCCAATGATGATGCTCTCGCCCCATCCTTTGTGGGCAGCCTCTAGGGCCGTGCGCATGATCTCAACGTTACCCGTCGCATCAAAAGTATAATCCGCGCCCCCTTGAGTGAGTTCCACCAAGTGCCCCACCAGATTATCCTTAATCTCACTTGGGTTGACGAAATCAGTCATACCGAAGGCTTTGGCCATGGTCACCTTATCGGGATTGAGATCAACGCCGACGATTTGAATCGCTCCCGCCAGGCGCAATCCTTGGATAACATTCAAGCCGATCCCGCCCAGACCAAAGACAATCGCCCGGGCGGCCTGTTCGACTTTGGCCGTGTTAATCACCGCGCCGATGCCGGTCGTCACGCCGCAACCGATATAGCACACCTTATCAAAAGGTGCATCCTTGCGGATTTTTGCAACGGCAATCTCAGGTAGGACGGTAAAGTTAGAAAAGGTGGACGTACCCATATAGTGATGAATTGGCGTGCCGTCTAAGGTAGAAAACCGGCTTGTGCCATCGGGCATAAGGCCCTGTCCTTGGGTAGTGCGAATAGCCTGGCACAGATTTGTTTTAGGGTGCAGACAATACTCGCATTCACGGCACTCCGGGGTATATAAAGGGATGACGTGATCATCTACCGCCACCGTTTTCACACCTGCGCCTACTTCGCGCACAATGCCGGCGCCTTCATGACCGAGGACGGTAGGGAACAATCCTTCGGGGTCCGCACCAGAAAGGGTGAACTCATCGGTGTGACAGATGCCCGTGGCCATGATTTCGACCAGAACTTCGCCCTCTTGCGGCCGCTGGAGTTGGACTTCGGTAATTTCTAGCGGTTTTCCTGCTTCAAAAGCGACGGCGGCTCGGGTTTTCATGAATCGTCCTTTCTTGCTACGTGCTTTCTTGCTACGTGATCTATTTCTACCCTGTATCTCGCGTTGGATTGTATAACAAGCCTACCACAGGGCGATGCGAGGGGCTAGGGACGCGGAGTAGGAAGAGCTACTAAGCGCGACGAACGGACCGTCCTGTGGGGGATGTTTTTGCGTGCTGTGTCTTTGACATTTGTGTCCAAGCCGGAAGCCAATCGCGATGGGCAAATAGCAACTCATCCACCATAGACCAGATTTGCTCCAGGTCTAACTCACTGCCGGTGTGGGGATCCATCATCGCCGCGTGATAGATGTGATCGATCCGTTCATGAAGCAGAGCTTCGATGGTGAGCTCTTGGACATTGATGTTGCTACGCATGATCGCGACCAGGTGGGGCGGAATCGGCGGGACGGGCAAGGGTGCGATGCCGTGACCATCAACCTGACAGGGCACTTCAACGACGCAGTTTTCTGGCAAATTGGGGATGATGCCGCTGTTCATCACATTACCGTATATCTGCGCTGGGCTGTCGGTCCAAACCGCATGGATGATCTGAGCGGCATACTCTTGACTTGGCTCGTTATCGATGCCTTGGCCGGTTTTAATGGCATCAAACTGTTCCTGCCAACGAGCCATTTGCTCCTCACACCGTTTAGGGTATTCATCGAGCGGTATTCTATATTTTTCGATCAAATCTTCGCGCCCGGCTTTGATGAACCACGGAACATACTCGGCAAAATGTTCAGAGCTTTCGGTGACGAAATAGCCGGTACGTCGCATCATTTCATAGCGCACAGCATTATGGCAACGCTCGGTGGCGGCATTGCCCTCGCGCGGTAATTCACCGCGCGCATAACCGTCCTGTAAGAGAGGATAGAGATCGCGACGCTTACCGCCTGGTAAAGCTTGCTCTAAGGATAGAAAAAAGGCAACATGATTAATTCCAGCGCACTGGTAATCTATACTGGCTGGATCGATCTTAAGGTCCCGCGCAATTTCCGCGATGGTATAGGGCACGGAATGACACAAACCCACATGGGCAATATCGGGATACCGCCGTGCGATCGCACCAACGTTGATCGCCATAGGGTTAACGTACTGCAAGAGTAACGCATTCGGGCATTCTTGACGCATATCCTCGCATACCTGCCAAAGGTGTGGAACGGTGCGCAGGCCGCGCATAATCCCGCCGATGCCGATGGTATCGGCAATCGTTTGCCACAGATCATATTTTTTAGGAATAGAAAAGTCAGTGACTGTACAGGGCTCATAACCACCGATCTGAAAGGCGACGATGACAAAGTCAGCGTCTGTGAGGGCCGCCCGTTGATCGTGATGAACCGAATAGGACGCGCCGCTGCCGTGATTTTTAATTAAGGCTTGGGCGATCACCTCGGATTCGCTGAGCCGCGTCTTATCGATATCCATCAACGCCAAGTGCGCGCGGGCCAGTGCCGGCAAGCGCAAGACATCCCCCAGGATGTTTCTCATAAAAATGGTTGAGCCCGCACCGATGAAGGCAATCTTGGGTCCTGTTGCCATTCCTCATCCCTGGTCTTGATGGCTTGTGCGCATCATCATGCCATCGGAGGATGGGGATTCTTCCGAAAAACTTCGGTCATATTCCTCTTTTTTTTGATGCAAACAAGCCAATCCACTGCTAAAGAGCCGATCACCGCGGTGACACTTTACGTATTTACCGCGTGGTCTACCGCTTAGGCTCTTTCATGAAAAATAAAGCCGATAAAATTAAGAAGAATCTGTGCTGCGAGAATCGCCGTGCTACCGGTATGGTCATAATCTGGAGCGACCTCTACGAGATCGATACCAACAATATGGTGCGCCTTAGCCAGATGTTGAAGAATTTCTAGCACCTCATAATAGAGAAAACCGCCATGACTGGGAGTTCCTGTTCCCGGCGCAATAGAAGGACAAAACCCATCGATATCGATAGTCACGTATACCGAGGACTGTGGCGGGATATGTTCAATGACACCAGCAGGGCCCAAAACCCGGGTCTGACGAACAGAGAATATCCGACTACCCTGGGACCGGGCGTAGCTATAACCTTCCTTTGCTGTAGAAGACACATTGCGAATACCGATCTGCGTCATACTCGATACGTAAGACTTGTCTATTGCACGGCGCATGGGGTTGCCATGGCCATAACGCACGCCGTGACGCTCATCGACAAAATCCAAATGGGCGTCGATTTGTACAATATGCAATGGTAATGACTTAGCACCCTCCGCCAGTTGCCAGTCTGCGAAGGCGTTGATGCACGGAATATTGACCGAATGATCGCCTCCGATCACGACCGGCAAGGCGCCACTTGCAAGAATTGAACGTACGCCTTTTTCTATATTTTGGTGGCTGCGCTGGGTGTCGGTGTGAATAACATCCGCATCGCCTAAGTCAACCATTCGTACACTTTGATCGAGGTAGGTCGCATCATCTTCGTGATCGTAAGCTCCGGCATGACCAAAAGAAAACAGGGTAGACGCTTCTCGCACGGCGCGCGGCCCAAACCGCGCCCCCGAACGATACTGTGTGCCAAAATCAAATGGTGCACCTAAAATGGCAACATCGGCATCAATGTCGTTCCAGTTTTCCAGATATGGTCGCTTTGCAAACGTCGTAATCCCAACAAAGGGAAGATTAAGTCGTCCTGTATCGTAACCATGCATAGATCATGTCTCTGTTTTGATAGAAGTCATGCAGCCCTAGCGGAATGCCGCATCTCTTAGTAAGAGTGCTATATCGGGCACGAGCAATAACAAAATCGTCACAAAAAGCAAGATAAGCAAAAAGGGCGGGACACCCCGAACGACCTCGATAAAGGGGCGCCGGAAAACGGCAATGGCGGTAAACAAATTACAGCCAAACGGCGGTGTTGCCGCGCCGATTGCAACTTGCAAAGTGATAAAGACCCCTACGAGGACCGGATCCAATCCCGCTGCACTTATCAACGGCGCGAAAATCGGCACTAAAATTAAAATGACCACAACCGAATCTACAAACATACAGCCTAAGAAAAAGGCGATATTGATGGCCAGCAAGATCATCAAAGGACCTGCTTGCTCAAGGCCAAGCGAGTTGATAATCGTTTGTGGGACCTGCGCATAGGACAAGGTCCAGGAAAAAATGGCCCCAGCCGAGATTAAAATAAATACAACCGATGTAAGTGCCCCAGTTGAAAGAGCGATGTCAGCCATGTCCTTCAAGCGTATCGAACGAAAAAACACAAACTCCAGCACGAAAGCATATAAAACGCAGACTGCTGCGGCTTCAGTGGGGCTGAAGACCCCGCCATAAATCCCGCCGATGATGATAACCGGAAACCCAAGCGGCCACAGGGCATGTCGTAATGCGCGTAGTCGGGGACGCCAAGCGATACGTGGATGAACGGGAATGCCCTGCCGCTTGGCATACCAAGCGCAATATACAGAAAATAGCGCGACAATCACAAGCCCTGGACCAATACCAGCAATAAAAAGCTCGGCGATCGATGTACCGGAGATAACACCATAGATAATCATCCCAATTGACGGTGGAATGAGATAGGCGAGATTAGCCGCATTCACGATCAAGCCGATTGTAAAACTATCTTTATAGCCGGTTTCCAGCATGCGGCCTCGCATCGCCCCGCCTACTGCAACCACCGTCGCTTGAGTCGATCCACACACCGCACCGAATAATGCACATGCACTGGTCACAGCAATAGCGAGTCCGCCGCGAATGTGGCCAACAAAACTCATCACCAAGTCAATCAGGCGCGTGGCTGATCGACCCCGGGTGATAATATCGGCGGCGAGAATAAACATCGGGATCGCAATCAACGTCGCTGGTTTAACCCCGCCAATCATTTGCTGAATAACGATCTGCAAACTCAGGTCCGGCATAAAAATCATGAAGCCAAGTACTGCCGCAGCCAAAAGCGGCATCTTCATTGGAAAGCCAATAAGTAATAAACACACCATCACCGTGAGCATTAAAAACGTCATGGTTACTTTGAGCCCTTCTTGTCGTTAAGAGGCGAGTCAAAATCTTGTCCGTTATCAACTTGGCGTGCGAGTAGGGATTCGGTTTGGGGATCGTCATAGCTATCGATCCGATTGTGCGATACGTAGACGTTCTCATCTTTTAGATTAAGATTCTTAAGGGCGGTCAAAAGATACTGTACTGATGCTAAGGCCAACCCCACGATAACCCAGATATAAGTGAGATATAAAGGAAACTGGAGAGCAGGCGTTACACGTCCACGTGCGGCGATTTTCTGAACATATTCAAAGGCATACCAAGCCAAGACAGCCATCATGACGGCCGTGATAAAGGCAATGAAAATCATCATTACCTTACGTGTCCGAGGGGGCAGGATATCAAACAACGCCGACATTCGGATGTGCATGCCTTTACGCGTTGCATAACCTAGCCCCATAAAGGTAACGATCACGACCAAGAACTGGTTGAGCTCTTCAGAAAAATAAATTGATTGGGAAAAAACATAACGACCCAGGACATTGGCAATCGTGTTGCCTGCCATTGTGAGAACGCCTGCAATCAAGATCCAAGATTCGATGCGTTCCAAATAATGATCGAGTTTTATCAGGCTGTTTATGACAGACATTAATTATAGAAAAGATAACAAAAGCTAAGACTTTTTATCACAGGCCTTTTGTCTATTATTCGCGTTGTTGTCCAACCGGAGAACTAGGCCGCGCCAGCTCCTCGGTTGGACAATAAACAAATAACAACAAAACGTGATAAACGATCGATAAATAAAGCGATATTTAGTATTTCGCGACCTCAGCCATCAGCGCATCGAGAAGCTGACGCCCTCGATTACCAGCAATATCCAGATAGGCTTGATGGGTATGAACGCTCCGTGCCCTAAAAGCGTTACGCTCATCTTCGGTGAGTACGACGATTTTGATATCGGGTTTAGCTTGCTTGATTCGCTCCAGTTTTTCCTGATTAAACCGCACCACGACCTCATCGATGAAATCGACCATCCCGGCCATTGTATCGCGCACCAGCTTTTGCCGCTCAGGACTCAGCGTCTCAAACCAATCAGAACCGGCAAGCACACTGGTTACCAGCTCTTGCTCGCCAGCCCAGATCAGATAATCGGTCACTTCATAGAACTTCATCTCCTCGATCGTCGCGGCAGGATTAACTTGACCATCCACTGCTTTGAGTTGGAGGGCACCATAGACCTCGCCAAAGGGCAGCGGCGTTGGTGATGCGCCCAAATCCTCATAGGCCTTCAGCAAGATGGGGGATACCATCACGCGCATCTTAAAATTCGCAAAATCCTCAGGTGTGCGAATCTCGCGGTTGGTGGTCCATACCTGCGGACCTTCCGAATACATGGTAAGAAGTTCTAGACCCTTAGAGCGAAAGTCCTGGGCAAGGTCTTGATAGATAAAATTGGACGAAGTCAGGATATTGGAAATTGCTTGGGCATCAGAGGGTAGGACATAGGTCAGCAAAAACACCTGGCTTTCGGGCACAATTGTCCCAAGATTACCGATCGATACGTTGGTGAAGTGAATCACCCCATCAGCGGCTTGCTCGACCGTCTCAGTCGGTGTCCCCAAAGAGCCCATTGGATACACCGTGACGGTCACCTCATTATTGGTTGCGCTTTCGATCCGCTTTTTGAACTCTTGTGCATAGGCATCCATAATGGATCCGGGAATCTCCTCGATCGCAAAACGCCACTCCTCTGCGAGGGCAGATGAAAACGGTGCGAGCATCATGACCGCCCCGATGCTTAGTATTCCCGTATATTTTTTCAATGTCTTCATGACTCTATCTCCTTAAAAATCATCGCGCGCATTCTTCAAATAAAACTCCGAATAATGCGTAAGAAATCTCCTCTGGCATTTGCGCGGATATACTTAGTTGAGCACACTTGAATACATTGTTAAACATAAAATATAATATGTTTATATTATATTTTATGATATATCATGATCTCGCTCCCGAACGCCTAACGAAAACCGGACAACCCAGAGAACGTGTATGCAAACTGCCAAACTATGGAAGACCTTCTGCGCTGTGGTGGAGCACGACGGCTTCCAAGGCGCACAAGATATTTTGGCGCTTAGTCAGCCTGCGGTTAGTAACCACATCGCCCATTTAGAAGAGCTCTTAGGCTACCGTTTATGCCAGCGGGGGCGCAGCGGCTTTCACCTAACTGAACGCGGCAACCAGGCCTATCAAAAATGCCGACAGATGCTCAACACGATTGATGATTTTGAATCGGAACTTATGGCTTTACGGGGTGTTCTTAAGGGCACCTTGAGAATTGGAGTCGTTGATACGGTACTCACCCATCAAAGCCTACCCATCCAAGATACAATTCGGGCTTTTTACGATCAAGACACCGACGTTACGCTTGAGATGACGGTCGCCTCACCCAAGCAATTAGAAGTAGACTTACTGAATAACGCGATTCACGTTGCGATTGCGCCGTTTTGGAATCGTCGGACGGGATTATCTTACATCTCTATCGGCAAGGAGCGGCATCATCTCTACTGCGCCGACACCCACCCCCTGTTTCATCGCCCATCACGCGATATCCTTCCTGAACAGTTGCATCAGTATCCTCGCTCCTACCGTAGCTACGAACATCAAACAACCAAAGATCAGGGCCGCTGTCATGCCCGTAGGGCTTTGGTATCGAACATGGAAGCCCAGATGCTCCTACTTTTAAGTGGTCATTTTGTTGGCACGCTCCCCTCACACTATGCCGCGCAATGGGAGCAGCAAGGACGCCTTCGTACCCTATGCCCACAAAAAATGGTTTGGTTTTCGAATTTCTATATTGTGAGTCGGCAAGGGGCCATCAAGCGTCACGCGGTTTCCCGTTTTATTGATCTGTTTTGCCAATTGATAGAAAAAGATCCCCTTGATAAGGATATAACCTTGCCGAATCTCACCTAAGCCTTCTCAACTATCACACCGCAACGCTACAGGGCTCATAGCCACCGATCTGAAAGGCGACGATGACAAAGTCAGCGTCTGTGAGGGCCGCCCGTTGATCGTGATGAACCGAATAGGACGCGCCGCTGCCGTGATTTTTAATTAAGGCTTGGGCGATCACCTCGGATTCGCTGAGCCACGTCTTATCGATATCCATTAACGCCAAGTGCGCGCGGGCCAGTGCCGGCAAGCGCAAAACATCCCCCAGGATATTTCTCATAAAAATGGTTGAGCCCGCACCGATGAAGGCAATCTTGGGTCCTGTTGCCATTCCTCATCCCTGGTCTTGATGGCTTGTGCGCATCACCATGCCATCGGAGGATAGGGATTCTTCCGAAAAACTTCGGTCATATTCCTCTTTTTTTGATCTCAATGAGCTAAGCGCGTGGCGGTAGGACGATCCGTCACCAGGTGTATGACATACCCACCTACCAGAGCCGCCCTGTTTGATTACCCCCGTGATTGATCACGCCTGACGCGCCAAGCGCGCCACGGGCGCATCGGCAATCGGCCAATGCAACAGGGCCGAAATGACGCCAAGAATGATCGATGCATACCAGATGCTATCGTATGAGCCGGTGATATCGTAACTGACACCACCAAGCCATGCCCCAAAGAAGGCACCCAGTTGGTGACTGAGCATGACGATACCAAAGAGGGTCGACATATAACGCGGGCCAAAAATCTGCCCCACCAGACCGCTGGTCAAGGGCACCGTCGAGAGCCAAAACAAACCAAAAACCATAGAAAAAATAAGAACGGTGAATTGATTTTTTCCGCCAATTAAAAAAACCGTGATGATAACCGCGCGCACGAGATAAATCATGACCAAAAGATATTTCTTTTTATAAATATCGCCCAAATACCCAGCGGATAACGTGCCGATGATATTAAAAAAACCAATGACCCCCAGGGCTGTCGCTCCCAGCAAAAGCGGCAAGCCGGCACTGCTCAAATATCCCGGCAGGTGCGTGCCAACAAAGGCAATATGAAAGCCGCAGACGCAAAACCCTGCTGTTAAGAGCAAAAACCCACGGTGTCCACCCGCCTCGCGCAACGCCTCGCCGATGGTTTGATCGCTCTCCTGCGTAGCGGATTGATCCGCGGGCACAACCAGGGCATAGGCCAAAGGCATGATAACAAATGCCAACACAGCCAAGACCACGAGCGAGGTGACCCAGCCCGCCGAGCTGTGTAGAAAACCGGCCAAGGGAGAGAGAATAAACTGCCCCACCGTGCCCCCAGATGAGGTGATGCCCAAGGCCATGCTACGCCTTTGGGGAGGCACCACCCGGGCCACTGTGCCCAAAATTAAGGGGAAGCCGGTCGCGCTTACGGCAAAACCGACAAGAACGCTACTGATTCCAAGGCTTACGGGGGTGGTGCCCCAGGCCATAAGTAAGGTGCCCGCCCCATAGAGCACCCCGCCTAAGACCACCACCAAGCGCACACCGAACCGGTCAGCGGCAATCCCAGCCAGCGGCGTGAAGAGTCCCCACAGCAGATTTTGCACGGCAATCGCAAGACCAAAGCCTGCAAGGCCGATCCCGACTTGACTTGAGACATCCTGAGCAAACAGGCCGAAGCTCTGGCGCACTCCCATACTCAAAGCCAAAATCAGGCCACCGCATGCTAAGATGATAAGTGTTTGATGATTTTTACTCATCAGATCACTACACGCCTTAAGCAAGCACACGTCAAGTCTCATGCTTGTTTTGACCCCTGTTTCGTAAGGCAAACCATCGTGCCCATGGTCATAAAGACAACAAGCGGATCGATGGGCCTTGGTTCTATCGTAAGGTTATCGCGATGACTCTGTCTCTACGTTCTTTTTTCTTCTGTTGTTTGGCCCTGATTGCGATAAGCGTCCATGCACAAGCACAACCGCTGGCCCAAACGCCGCGCACTGCTCAGGTGATGATCGATGATCTCGTGCATCCTTGGGGGCTCGCTTTCTTGCCCGAAGGGGGCATGCTAATTAGCCAGCGCGGCGGTGAGCTTTTGTATATCAGTACGCAAAAAGCCCGCTACCAAGTTAGCGGTGTGCCGACAGTCTGGGCCAATGGCCAAGGCGGCTTGCTGGACGTGCTGGTCGATCCTGACTTTGCTGATAATCAAACGATCTATCTGAGTTATGCCGAGCCCTCCAGCAACGGCCGACAGGCGGGCACGGCGGTGATGCGCGCACGGCTAAGGGACGGCTTCCCGCCTCGCCTTGAAGGGCAAGAGGTCATCTTTCGACAAAACCGCAAAACCGGCGGTGGGCGTCATTTCGGCTCTCGCTTGGTAATGGCACCGGATCGAACGCTCTTTATCACCATTGGTGATCGCGGCGACGGGGATCGGGCGCAAGATCCTTTCGATCATGCAGGCGCGGTGATCCGCATCAATCCTGACGGGTCGATCCCGCCGGATAATCCTTTCGCCGATGGTCAACAAGGCGCGCCAGAGATTTGGTCTATTGGCCATCGCAACGCCCAGGGGGCCCTCTGGCACGACGGCCAGCTGTTTACCGTGGCACACGGGGCACGGGGCGGCGATGAGATCAACCAACCCCGCCCGGGGCGCAATTATGGCTGGCCGGTGATTTCCTATGGGCGCCACTACTGGGGGGCGAAAATCGGCGAAGGCACGAAAAAATCAGGCATGGAACAACCCTTATATTATTGGGACCCATCGATTGCGCCCTCTGGCTTTGCCTTCTGGCGGGGCAGCTTTTACGTCGGGGCGTTGGCCGGGCAAACGCTTGCCCGGCTTGAGAGAGTGGATGGTATTTTTACTGAAAAAGATCGCTTGTTTACCGGCGAGTTTGGCCGGATTCGTGATGTTCGTGCTGGTCCTGACGGTTGGCTTTATCTGCTCACCGACGAAAATCCCGGACAACTACTCCAGCTTCGACCCTAGGAATTCTTTTTTCTATCTACACTATAGAAAACCGATTGTAACAGCGCGGTAACATAAATAGGAAATTGATACATCGCGGTAAATAAAGCTAAAAGTGGATCAAACGGCAAGACGCCAAAATAAAGACCCAGATTTCTATTACCCGTCACAATCGCGAGCACCTGGCGATAGCGGTGCGGCACCCACGTGCGTCCCAAGCCTAGCACGGTCATCACAAATACCTGCGAGCCGACATTAAGCCCCATCGCCAAGCCTAAAAATCCTAGCGCAAGCATCGGCTGTGCGAGCACCACAAGACCAATGCCGTTAAATACCGGGACCAAAAACGCCAGCATCGCAAGGGTTGCAAGACCATCGAGCGCAGGGCTCGCAAGAGCCTGGCGGGAATAAAAACGCTGCAGCGCTAAGGCTAAGATCACGCCGGCCGCAATCACGCCAAACAAGCGCGAGAAAAGATCAAAACGGCTCAACGGCAAGGCCTCGCCCAAAAATGCATCCGCCAAAAAAGGACCGGTAAAAGGCGCAAGCGCGCAAGCAAGCACCACCAACTCCACCGCAAAGGCCACGTCCGCGCCTGCAAGGGCGCATATCCAGATGGCCGTGACAATCGGCGGGGCAACCAAATACCAAGTCAAAATTGGCTCTAATACATCAGGTAAACCCAAAACACGCGCAAGGGTGAAGACCATAATGGGCAGAAACACCATCAGCACAGCCGCTGACGAGCCGGTGTAGAGTAACCGGCGGGGGCGGATCGCTTGCCGCAACAATGCCGAAAAATCCAACCGCGCCATAGCCAGACCGTTAATCACGATCAAAATCAACGGGACAAAAATCTTGCTTCCCTCGCCATGACCGGGGAGCAATAAAGCGATGAGAACGCCGCAGGGCATAATGACCCGGGTATGCCGCCCGCACCAGGTCAAGAAGATAGAAATCATGCTATTGTGATCCTGCGCTCATCATTCGATCTATAGAAAAAGAATATCATACCTCAAGCGTAAATCTTTGGGGTATGACAATCCGCCCGTTACTGACCTGGTCGGTAGCTTTGCGCCTGTAACGCGCTGAGGGCATCCCACGCAGGGCGTGCGCTCGGGTCAGGTTCTTGACTGTGGGACGCGTGACACATGGCGGCCGTGGCGGCGGAAAAACTGTCATGCCAACCGACACCGACCGCCGCTGTGACCGCAGCCCCCAGAGATGAGATTTCCGGCGAGGTGCCGACACGCACAGTCAAACCGCTGGCATCCGCAAGCATCTTGAGCCACAGCTTGTTCGTGCTACCACCGCCAACCACGGTGATGCCACGCGGGTCAAAGCCTTGCTTGGCCATTGCTTGTAGGCATCGCACACTTTCCAGGCTCAAGCCTTCCAGCACCGCGCGATAGAGATGCCCCAGCCGATGGTGGGTGGCCAGACCAGAAAAACTCGCCCGCGCATAAGGATCCCAATGGGGGTCCATGCAGCCGCTCAAATAAGGACAGACGGTGACCCCTTCGCTGCCAACGGCAATACCGGCGGCTTGTTTTTCTAGCTCTGCAAAGGTGCCCACATCACGACCGCCGGCAAAGTTCTCGGCAAACCAATCGACCAAAAACGTCCCGGCGCGGAGCACCCCCTCAAGGAAATATCCCTCCCCCGTAGGCGAGACCAAAGTACGCCAATAAGAGCTCGTCACGTAGGACTCAGACCACGCACCGGTAATCAACGCGGTACCTAAGTTCACGTAGACCTCGCCTGAGCCCACGGCATTAACCCCCAGACCCGCACACTGGCCATCGCCGCCAGCAATATAAACGGGCGTGCCTGTGCACAGGCCCGTTTTATCCGCGGCGTCATCTGTCGTCGTCCCGGCCAGAGTGCCTGGCGACATCAAACGCGCCAACTGCGATTCTTTCAGGCCCACCGCGCGCAAAATCGGCTTAGACCAGACCTTATTTTCTATATCCATCAAGCCAAAAGGATCACCGCAGGTCCAGCTGGTGACAAAGGTGCCCGTGAGTTTGGAAATCAAATAACCATGCACATCGGCAATGCGCACGGCCTGATCCAGCACTTGGGGCTGGTGCCGTCTAAACCAGTGTAGGCGATAGACCGCTGGGGTACCATCGACAGGCTTGCCGGTGAGCTTGTGCATGACCCCTGCGCCAAGTTTTTCCTCCAGCGCCGATACTTCCTCTCGCCCCCGCTCATCCAACCACACGATCGCCGGGTGGAGCTCTTGATCGTTCTCGCCCAGAATCGCCACGGTCTCCCGCTGATTAGAGATGGCAAGCCCAGCAACGCGCTCGGCCGGGATGGCTTGCAAGACCTCGCGCAGAGCCTGGATGGTCGATTCCCACCAGTCCGCCGCCGACTGCTGCGCATACCCGGGCTGAGGCTGATCCAGGGGCACGACGCCCCGCCCTTCAGCAGCGATCTGGCCATCGCGGGTCCAGGCAATGGCTTTGGTCGACTGGGTCGAGCTGTCGACGCCGATGACGAAATCGTCCGCCATATTTTTATCTTTCTTTTATCGTGAGACCGATGGTCTACAGTGGCCCTTATATTGACAAAAAACGCCTACAGATGTCACCTATCCTGCAGGGTCTTCGCAAAAATTAGAGCACCATATAGAGCACCATTTCTTAAGGGCATGAGCAAGAGCATCTTTTTATGACCAACGCGCCTCTCTCACCCCTCGCACCTCCTGCCGGGGGCTGGACGGTTCTTATCGATGAGCTGTGTCAGGGGCAGTGGCGGAGCCCGCTGACAGGCGAGTTATGCCCCCCCGCCCCCTATGAAGCCATCGAGTTTGCCGACTCTTTGGCGGGGCGAAGCCCAGAGCTGATAAAGCGCGCAGGCCTTGAGGGGCCGCTTACGGTGGTGGCGGATCACAACACCTGGGATATCCTCGGCCAGCAAATCACCCGAGAGATTTTTGAGCACAGCGGACAAGCCCCCGCCGAGGTGATTCTTCCCTCGCCCAAGGCAAGCCTGGCGCACGTTGCGGACCTTGCCCTGCGGATTAAAAACAGCCGCGCTATCATCGCCGTTGGCTCGGGGACGATCAACGACCTTGTCAAGCTTTCAACACATCAAAACGGCCAGCACTACTGCGTGTTTGGTACCTCGCCGACGATGAACGGCTATACCTCCAGCACCGCTTCGATGAACCTGGATAGCGGGCTCAAGGTATCCTTAGCTGCGCACACGCCAACAGGGTTTTTTGTCGATCTGTCGGTCAGCGCGTCGGCCCCGCCGTATCAGATTGCCTCAGGGTTTGGCGATTGCATTTGCCGCTCGGTGGCGCAGATCGATTGGTGGATGTCCCATCGCTTGCTCGGCACGTTCTATCGGACCGAGCCTTACCTGATCGAGATTCCAGATGAGGAGATCCTCAACCGCCACGTCACCGAACTGGCGCAGCGCGAGCCGAATGCCATCGGCTATCTCTATCGAGTGTTAACCCTGTGCGGCTTGGGCATCAGCTTTACCGGCACCAGTCACCACGGCTCGATGGGCGAGCACCAAATCTCTCATTATATCGACTGCTTTGCGGGCAAAAAGCACCCAGGCAGCCTGCACGGCCAGCAGGTAGGAGTTGCCTCGCTGACTATGGCGCGCATCCAGCAACACTTTTTATCTCAGTCACAACCGCCGCAACTCGCACCCACAGCTCTGGACCCGGCCGGCATGGCCCGGCGTATGGGCACGGACGTAGCGGACCAATGCCTCAAACAGCTTAAGAAAAAAGCCCTGGATCAAGAGGCGGCGACAAAACTCAACCGCCACCTTAACGAGATATGGGACGACCTACGAGACGAATGTTTGACGATGGCCCTCCCGATTGAGGAAATGACTCACCTGTTGTGCGAGGCCGGCGGCGCAACCACCGCCGAAGAGTTGGGGCTGGATTCCCTTTTCTATCGTGAGGCAATCTCTCACGCCCATGAAATGCGCGATCGCTTTTCTTTTGCTGATATTGCCGCGCACACCGGCGTGCTTACCGACCTTGCCGCTGCTGAGACCTAAAACTCATGCGCCCGATTCAAGACATGACCGCCGAGCAGGCCCGGCGCATTCGCTTCGTCCTCACCGATATTGACGACACCCTTACCGATGAGGGCCGCCTACCCGCCGAAAGCTACCAAGCACTCCAAGCCCTAGGGCAAGCCGGCTTGACCGTCGTGCCTGTTACGGGTCGGCCCGCAGGTTGGTGCGATATGATCGCCCGGTTTTGGCCGGTCGCAGGCGTGGTGGGCGAGAATGGCGCGCTCGCTTTTGCTTACGATCATGAGACCAAAACGCTGCGCCGCCTCTATGCTGCGAGCGATGAAGAGCGCACCAAAAACCGTCAGAAGCTCGATCGGCTCGCCCACACCATTGTGGCAGACGTGCCAGGCGCGGCGGTTGCGAGCGACCAAGCCTACCGCGAGGCGGACCTGGCGATCGATTTTTGTGAAGATGTTCCGCCCTTAGATAAAAACGCGATTGCCAAGATTGTCGCGCATTTCACCGGGGCCGGCGCGGTGGCCAAAGTTTCTTCCATTCATGTTAACGGCTGGTTTGGCCAGTACGATAAACTCACCATGACCCGCCGATTTTTTGCAGAGATTCTCAAGTGTGATCTTGAACAAACCAAAGACCAGGTGATCTTTTGCGGCGACAGCCCCAACGATAGCCCGATGTTTGCCTATTTTCCCCACGGATGCGGCGTCGCGGGCGTGCGCGATTTTAAGGACGAGATGACTGCCAAACCCGCCTGGATCAGCCAAGCTCGCGGGGCAAGCGGCTTTGTCGAGATTACCCAGCATCTGCTCGCCTTACGCTAGGCGCGCAGGCCTGAACCGAGCAAGACCATTGCCAACCAAGGCAGAGATGGGCATAGTCTTGTGACGGGCACGTGATAGAAAACGATCATGCCGCCATAGGATAGGCTGATGCGATAAGAAACGCGATCCAAGGCACCTTTTTTGTGTGCTCATATCTTGGGAGGGATAAAAATTGGCCGCTAAAGCCTCTAAACAACGCTGGATGATTTCAGACTACCCGGCTGTGTGGCTTGCCCCGCTGGTTGCGATTTTGTGTGCTTTTGCAATTTATCCCCTTTTCTATAATATCTGGCTGAGTTTCCATGAATACGCTCCCTTCAAGCGCCGGATAGAGTTCGTTGGCTGGGAAAACTGGATCAAACTTTTCCAAGATGAGCGGTTGATCGACTCCTTTAGTGTGACGGTGACCTATTTTGTGATCGCCCTTACCATCCAGGTGGTGCTCGGGATGGCCCTCGCGCTCTTGCTTGACAGCGATGCGCCGGGCTATGGCTTTTTACGCGGCGTCTTGACCCTGACGTTGGTGATTCCCCCGGCTATCGTCGGCATGATCTTCTTGCTCTTAGAAGATCCCGAGTTCGGCATCATGAGTTATGCCTTAGAGCTCCTGGGCTTGCTGGATTCCACGCGGCCCATTTTAGCGCGCCCAGAGACCGCCCTTGCAGGGGTGCTGGTGGCGGATATATGGCAATGGACACCGTTTATGGTGCTGATCTTCATCGCCGGGTTACGCTCGCTCCCCTCCGAGCCCTTTGAGGCCGCCTTGATCGACGGCGCCGGTTGGTGGATGACCTTTCGCAGGCTTACCCTACCACTCATGCAAAAAGTCATCGCGGTGGCGGTAGTGATTCGCGGGATCGATTTGTTTCGCGTTTTTGATTATGTCTTCGTCATGACCTCTGGCGGGCCTGGCACGTCGACCTATTCATTGTCTTTATATGCCTGGCAACAGACTTTTAGCTTTATCAAGTGGGGCTATGGGGCCACCATCAGCCTGCTTACGCTGGTGACGATTCTCGTCATCGCCAATGTGTTTATCTATCTCACCAAGGTTCGCTGGTAATCATGCCTTTTCATCGTTTTATCTCTTTGTATCGGGCGATTGCCGCCTGGCTGATTGTCGGGCTGTTTGCTTTTCCATTGTATTTCTGGATCACCGTCGCCTTTCGTAATGCGAAAGATATCTTTAACTATCCACCGAAGATTATCTTTTTCGAGCCAACCATTCGCAATTTCGAAGAAGTGTTTGGCATTTCCTTTGGTTTTTCAGAAAATCAGGCCGTGCTACCCGGCGGCGGCAACTTTTATATGGCGCCCCGCTTGTGGGACTCGATCGTTGTGGGTGTTCTCTCCACGGCATTGGCGCTTGTGATTGCAACCTTAGCCTCTTACGCCCTGAGCCGGATGGAGGTGCGCGGTAAGCAACACTTTATCAATTGGGTGCTCTCCACGCGCATGATGCCGCCGGTGGCGGTGGCGATCCCGTTGTTTTTTATCTTTCGAGATACGGGTCTGATGGATACCTATCAAGGGATAATTTTAGTCCACGCCTTGATGAATCTGCCGCTCGCGGTGTTATTGCTGAAAAGTTTTTTTGACGATATACCAAAAGAAATCGATGAAAGCGCGTTTATCGATGGCGCCAGCCGGTGGCAGATTTTCCGCCGCATTATCCTGCCTGCGGCGCGCGGCGGACTGTCAGCAACGGCGGTACTATGCTTCATCTTTAGCTGGACAGAGTTTCTATTCGTGCTTACCCTTACCCAAACAGGACTCAAGACGGTGCCGGTTGTCTCGTCCACTTTTGCGACATCGACAGGCACCGCGTGGGGAAACATGGCCGCGCTCGGCACGGCGTCCATACTTCCCGCTTTTGTTTTTATTCTGCTTGTCCAACGACATCTCGTCCGCGGGCTAACCCTGGGATCGCTGAAACAGTGATTCTTTTTCCGGCGTTTGGCAAAACGCCCTTGCATTACGGAGGATATCTATGCGAGATCAAGACAGAAAACGACATCTTGCCAACCTAGCGGACAAGTATGTCAAACGACAGATCGACCGACGTACTTTCGTGCGTACAGCCGGACAATTAGGCCTGGGGGCTGGGGTTTTGGGCCTTGGTATGAACCGTCCCTCGCTGATTTCTTCTGCCCACGCACAAGGCCTTGAGCCTTCTCAAGATATTTTGGACTGGGCCAGGGACGTCTCTTCGCCATTTCGCGGAACGACACTCAAGCTGGCGACCGAATCAACGCCGCCATCCAACGCGATTAACACCCACCTGAAATCTTACTTTGAGCAGGCCTCAGGTATGACGGTAGAAATCGAGGTTCTGCCACTAGAGCAAGTCTTGCAAAAAATGACCCTGGATATTGCTTCGGGTCTTGGCACCTATGATCTTTACTATATCGACCAAAGCTGGGCCGCCTCGGTCAGCCGCGATGTATTTGACCCGCGCGAGCAGATCGCCGACAAGCCCGATCTCGCCATGCCCAACTACAATATCGATGACTTCCTGCCAGCCCTGGTGGACGGGATTGCCAAGTACGAAGACCGTTGGGTCGGCGTCCCTTACGATATCCCAATCTTCATCATGATGTACCGCAAGGATATCTATGAAAAGATGGGCTTTAGTGCGCCTACCACCCTAGAGGGGTACTACGAACAAGCCAAAGCCATCACTGACGAGATGGGCCCAGACCTCTATGGTGCCACCGGTCAGATGAAATCAGGGCACTATAGCCTGGAGTGTGATTGGACGGCTTGGTTGTGGGGTCATGGTGGCTCGATCTTTGATTCTAATGGCAAGTTCTCGGGCAACGACGCTCGTGGCCTTGAAGCCATGGAGTATTGGGACAGACTGTACCACACCATGCCACCTGGGGTGACCGGCTGGACATGGGACGGCCAAGGCCAATCCATCGCCCAAGGGGTTGCCGCAACCATGATGAGCTGGGGTGAGTTCTTCCCCTACTTCGATGACCCAAGTGCCACCAAGGTCTCTGGCTTGATGGAAGCCGTGCGTTGCCCAAAACCCAAGCACGCATTGCGTACCGTGAATGAAACGGGCTTTGGTGAAATCCCCGGTGTTGGTCACCAGGGTGGCTCGTCCCTCGCGGTCTCGCGCAGTTCGAAAAATCCGGATGCGGCATGGATCTTCATGCAGTGGGCAACCTGTGCGGATACCCAAAGCCTGATTACCGCTTTGGGCGGCGGCACCGGCCCCACCCGCGAATCGGTCTATAGCGATCCGCGTGTCATCGCCAACCGGCGCGTGGGACCCGGCACCACCCGTCACTTGGATGTGGTCCGCGATACTATTGCGATGGATATGGGCTCAGAGCCCGATCTACCACAATGGGCTGAATTGTCTAACGACACGATCCCCGTGCGTTTGGGCAAGTACTTTGCAGGCGACTATGACTCTGCAAAACAGGCCATGGATGACATCGCCAGCGCTGCTGACGATATTGTCGGCTCATAGGCTTCCTGCCGGGGCGCCTATGCGCGCCCCGGCAGCCTTCGTTATCATAGAAAACGCATAAAAATACATAAACAAGCATCGGGAGCGCTTATCCATGTCTTCGTCCTCCGCAAAGCCTTTGGTGGCCATCACCGGGGCAAGCTCAGGGATTGGTGCGGCGACCGCGCAAGCCTTTTCCAAAGCGGGGCATCCGTTGTTGTTGATGGCGCGCCGACTCGATCGCATGCAAGCGCTTAATCTGCCCAACGCCGTGCTCAAGCAAGTAGACGTGCGCGAGAGAAACAGCATCGCCCAGGCAGTGCAGGACGCCGAAGACCAATACGGCCCCACCGATATGATGCTCGCCAATGCCGGCATCGCCCGTTTGGCCGATATCAGCCGGCAACCCCCCGAAGAATGGGACGAGATGATCGATATCAACACCAAAGGGGTGCTCAACAGCGTCCATGCGGTGATGAACGGCATGATGAAACGTCGCGGTGGCACCCTGATTATGATGAGTTCCATTGCCGGGCGTAAGGTTTACCCAGATCATACCGTCTACTGCGGTACCAAGTATTTCGTTCATGGCATTGCCGAATCCTTGCGTGAGTATCTTTCGGCTTATAACGTGCGGGTTTTGGTGATCTCCCCCGGGGTGATTGAAACCGAAGTGCTCTCTGGAGTGCTGGATCAGCAAACCTTGCAAGCCTATCGCGAGAATAAAAAACGCATAGGTGGCGGTGTGGCCGCCGAGGTGGTTGCAGACCAACTGCTCACGGCCTATCAACTGCCCCAATCGGTCCTGATTCAAGAAATCTGCCTAACCCCGACCGCACAAACCTACTAGTACAAGCCCCCTTACAGCAAACCTAGCAAAACCCCTATGAGCGATGTCACTTTTGCCCATGTCGGCAAGTCCTACGGCCCGGTAAGGGTGATCGAAGACCTTAATCTAGACATAGACTCAGGCACCTTTACGGTCTTGCTTGGCCCCTCTGGCTGCGGCAAGACGACGCTCCTGCGCATGGTCGCTGGGCTCGAGGCAATCACCGAAGGGGATATTTCTATCGGCGGGCGGCGGATCAACGATGTGCACCCTCGGGATCGCGATATTGCCATGGTGTTTCAAAACTATGCGCTGTATCCCACCATGACGGTATTTCAAAACATCGGCTTTGCGCTTGAGGTGGCCAAAACCTCTAAGCCGCAAATTAAAGAAAAAGTCGAGAACATCGCCCAAATCCTGAACCTCACCGAATATCTCAGCCGCTACCCCAAAGAGCTATCCGGCGGCCAGCGGCAACGGGTCGCCATGGGACGCGCCATGGTGCGGGATGCCAAGGTCTTTTTGTTCGATGAGCCGCTGTCCAACTTGGATGCCAAACTACGCAGCCACATGCGCGTGGAAACTCGCTTGCTCCATGATCGGCTCGCAGCCACGACCATCTACGTCACCCACGACCAGATCGAAGCCATGACCATGGCCGATAAGATCGTCCTGATGCGCGAGGGACGAATCATCCAAACGGGCACCCCGGATGAGCTTTACGACGTGCCGAACTGTCTGTATACCGCTGAGTTCATCGGCGCCCCGGCCATGAACTTTCTGGGTGGCCAACTAAGCCAAGAGCACAATCAATGGACGTTCAACAGCCCCTATGGGCAGATTGCCCTGCCTGATGTTGCATTGACAACCCGCCCAGAGAAGGTCATTTGCGGGGTACGCCCGGCGGACCTGCAGATCGATCCACAAGGGAGCCTACATGGGACGCTGACGGTGAACGAAAAAACCGGAGCAGACTTAAACCTGCACATTCGCCTGGAAGATGATAAAGCGCCGCTGGATTTGGTGGCGGTGGTGCCGCGCGATGCTCACCACATGGCCCCCGGGCAAGAGGTGCGTTTGGCCATTAAGCCCGGCAAAGCCCACCTGTTTGACGCTGTCAGCGAACAACGCCTGTCCGCTTAGTTTTACGTGCTTATTTTTCTGCCCAACGACGCATCTTGATTATTTTTGGGTGCACTCGGCGCGAGGGTCCTTGACGGCTCATATGAAATATTTATCATGTGAGGATAATTTTTGCGCGATAGGGTCTCGGGATACACCCTAAGGCTATCCCTTACATTTGGGACCTTAAGGTCGCGCCACAGGAAGGGGGAGGCTATGACCCATGCCTACAAAAGCGTTTGGACGCCAGCGTCCATCACGCCGATCCCCGGCGGAGAATCGCTGGCGGGATGCTCGCCTGTGCGCTTGCCCGTAACGCCAGCGCGCGGGCGATGAACGCGCCCTATCTTCCTGAAGACGATACCAGCATGGTCACCCGCGCGGCCTGGTTGCACTACGCGGGCGGGCTGACCCAAAGCCAGGTGGCCAAACGATTGGGCCTTACCAGTCTCAAAGCGCACCGCCTGATTGCTCGGGCCAACCAAGAAGGCCGGATCAAGGTCTTTATCGACGGCAGTGTGCGCCAATGCACGGAACTGGAAGATGAAATCAGTGGGCGTTACGGCCTTGATTATTGCGAGGTTGTGCCCGCTTTTGACGATTCGGATCTACCCCTGCGCGCACTGGGACGGGCGGGTGCGCTTTATCTTAAGCGTGCGATCGATCATGGCGCCCACCGATTGATCGGCGTTGGCCATGGTCGCACCTTAGCGGCATGCATCGACTACCTACCGCGGACCCGCGCCTCTAAAACGAAGTTTGTATCCTTGTTGGGCGGTTTTTCCCGCCGCTTTGCCGCCAACCCGCACGACGTGATCCACCGCCTGGCGGAAAAGACTGACGCCCAAGCCTTTGCCCTACCCCTGCCCTTCTATGCCGACTCGCGCAAGGATCGGGAGATCATGCTCAGTCAGAAAAGCGTCCGTGACGTGCTCACCATGGCGCAGGAAAGTTCGCTTAAGCTGGCGGGAATCGGCAACGTGGATGTAGATGCCTCCACGGTGGATTCGGGCATGATCGAAGCGCACGAGATTTTAGCGGCCCGCAAAGCGGGCGCGATTGGCGAGCTGCTGGGGCATTTCTTTGATGCCAACGGACAGCTTTGTCACACCCCCTTATCCCACCGCACTATGGCCCTAGAACCAGATCAATGGTCCGATTCTAAGATCGTCGCCGTGGCAGGCGGTAAGAACAAGGTAGCGGCCATCCGCGCTATCTTAACGGGTCGCTTGTTAAGCGGCCTGCTCACTGATGAGCTCTCAGCAAAGGCGCTGATCGCCTCATCAAATGGGCACCATGCCCATCCGTAACCCTTTCCTCAAACCAAGGATCCATTGAGCCATGTATGAAAAAGAAACAGACCTGATCCAGGCATATCGCAGCGGTCAGATGAGTCGGCGGACTCTGATTCGCAGACTCGGCAAGCTCGGCATCACGGCCTCGGCCGCTGGGGTATTGATGAACTCCATTGCAACCAAAGCCCTCGCCGCCGATTTTGACTGGCAAGCCCACAAAGGCAAAGGCGTCAAACTGCTGCTGAATAAGCATCCCTATACCGACGCGATGATCGCCAATCTGGACAACTTCAAATCCCTCACCGGAATGGACGTGACCTATGATATTTTCCCCGAAGATGTCTATTTCGATAAAGTGGTCGCCGCCCTGTCTTCGGGCTCGTCGGAGTATGATGCGTTCATGACCGGAGCCTATATGACCTGGACGTACGGTCCCGCCGGTTGGATCGAAGACTGCAACGAGTGGATCCAAGACCCGAGTAAAACTAACCCGAACTACAATTGGGACGACATGCTCGAAGGGGTGCGCGCGTCGTGTGCTTGGAACGGCCAACCCGGTGGCGCTCTGGGTTCGGCCGATGCCAAACAGTGGTGTATCCCCTGGGGCTATGAGCAAAATAACCTGTCTTATAACGCCGCGATGCTACGCAATAAGGGGGTATCGGTGCCCACCAACCTCGATGAGTTGGTCGATGCAGCGGCCACCCTAACCAGTGGTGATGTCTATGGTATCGGGGTACGGGGCTCGCGCTCTTGGGCAACGATTCACCCCGGTTTCCTTTCTGGGTACGCCAACTTTGGTGAGAAGGATCTCAACAACGATAACGGCAAACTCTCGGCCGCGATGAACACGCCCGGCTCTAAAGACTTCCACCGCAAGTGGGTCGCCATGATCCAACAATCTGGCGCTAAGGACTGGGCAACCCATACCTGGTATCAGGTGGGCACAGACCTGGGAGCTGGTAAATCTGCCATGATTTATGACGCGGATATTCTCGGCTACTTCATGAACGGCGGTGATAACGCTATGGCAGGTGAGCTTGCCTATGCGCCCTTCGCGGCCAACCCCCGCGCCAGTGCCCCAACGCCGAATATTTGGATTTGGTCTTTGGCCCTGTCTAAGTTCTCGCAGGATAAGGATGCAACCTGGCACTTCCTGCAATGGGCATCTGGCCCCGAGCACGGCCTTTTTGGTGCAACCAAGATGAACTTCGTCAACCCAGTGCGCAAATCCGTGTGGGCTGATGGAACCTTTCGCAATCGCTTGAGCGACAGCTATCCAGGGTATGTGGAGATGCACGACGTGTCCGCCCCGGGCGCGAAGATTCACTTCACCGCACAGCCACTGTTCTTTGATCTGACCACCGAATGGGCGGCCACCTTGCAAAAGATGGTGGCCAATGAGGTCCCAGTCGATGAGGGTCTGGATCAACTGGCAGACAGCATTAACCGGCAGCTACGCGAGAGCGGCCTGGGTTAAGGCAGTAGGTGATTTCTGGCGGGGATGTCTTTGCAACAAACTCCCCTTCAAAGTACATTCCCGCCAGACACTTGTGCCCTTTTTGATCTATTGTCATACCTCTTTTTCTTCTATGATTTAGGCGTTGCTCGTGCGCCCTCCATCATGACGCCTTTATGACCTCTGCGAGACCGCCTGTGAAATCTGTGCGCCGCTTTGCCTTGAGCAAGCGGGTTCTACCCTACGTACTCAGCTTACCCGCATTGTTGGTATGCGGCGGGATTCTCATTCCTTTCGGGACGGCGATTTACTACTCCCTGCAACGCTATCGCCTCAGCCAGCCCTGGGCGCGCAAGATGAATTGGGGAGAGAATTATCTTAACTTTTTAAGTGACCCCGGATTTTGGCATACCCTCGAGGTCTCCCTCGTTTACGCCTTTTTAACCGTGGTCTTAGAGTTATTACTCGGCCTGGGTATTGCTCTCTTACTCTATAAGCGCAGTGCTTTTAATAATTTTCTATCCATCATGTTGCTCATGCCGTTGATGATCGCACCTGCTCTTGCGGCCTTGATGTTTAAGCTGATGACCAATCCTGGATTTGGCATCTTAAGCTACTTTTTGACCCTCCTTGGGGTTCAAGATTTTCGCTGGGCTTCCTCACCTGATAGCGCCTTGTTTACCGTGATCTTGGTCGATATCTGGGTCTATACGCCTTTTATGATGATCTTGCTACTCGCTGGCTTGCGCGCTTTACCAACCCAGCCCTTTGAAGCGGCAGCCTTAGACGGCGTACCGCGCCACCAACAGTTTTTTCGCATCACCCTACCGATGCTTCTGCCCTATATCATCACCGCCACTTTATTCCGGCTTTTGGAATCCATTCAGCAATTCGACATTATCTATGCCATGACCCAAGGCGGGCCTGGTGATTCCCTCACCGTTTTCCAAGTCGAGGCCTATTTAGAGTTTTTCCAATTTACCAATATCGGTCGATCGGCCGCGTTGTTGATTATCCTATGGGCAATTACCTTTTTTATCTCCAACATCTTTATTAAAAACTGGTTGCGCCTGCGCGAACGCACCCGCAGTGAGGGGGTATAACAATGGAACATACCTCAACACTGGAAAGAGTCTTACGCGGGATCGCCCTTGGCTTGGTGGTGACATTTTTTATGTTCCCGATCCTGTGGATCATCCTCATGTCGTTTCAAACCAATGAGACGATCTTGCGCATTCCGCCATCCCTTGTGTTCGAACCCACCTTAGATAATTATCGCGCCCTGATTACCGGGGAGCTCAAGACCCAGGCCGCTTCGCTCAAGATCGATTTCATGAAAAACTTGGGCAATTCCGTGCTCTTGTCCACTGTCTCGGTGGCTCTTGCGCTGTTGCTCGGGATGCCAGCAGCCTATGCTTTTGCTCGCTATCGTTTTCGCGGCAGTGAGGATATTGCTTTTACCTTGTTATCTTTTCGCTTCGCGCCGCCGCTGTTGGTTTTGTTGCCCTTATCTTTGTATTTTCAGCAGATCGGCCTTGCCGACACCTATCTTGGTTTAATTTGGGTCTATCAGCTTATTTCTTTGCCGCTAATTTTGTGGATCGTCCGGAGTTATTTTGAAGATATCTCACCGGATATCGAGCACGCCTATCGTATTGCCGGACATTCTTGGTTTTCTACCTTTCGCAAGATTGCCTTGCCGCTCGCGGGCCCCGGCATTGCAGCGGCGGGTCTGCTCGCCTTCGTTTTTAGCTGGAACAACTTTATCTTTGCCCTGGTGCTCGCCTCGGCTGATAAGCAGCCGGTGACCGTAGGCGCGCTTGCGTTTGTCACCGCATCAGGCATTCAGTACGGCCAGATTGCCGCAAGTATCGTGCTGTCGATTGCGCCGACCCTCGCGCTTGCACTCTATGCCCAACGCTACCTGGTGGAAGGCCTCTCGCTCGGGGCGGTGAAAGGATAACGTGCCGTGCCGTGCCTGCGCCTGATCGATGTAGACAAAAGCTATAAGGGCGAGAAGATTCTCGATCGCTTTAATCTGCAGGTTAACGACGGTGAGACTCTGGTCATCTTCGGCCCCTCCGGCGGTGGTAAGACTGTGCTGTTGCGCATGATATCGGGTATGATCGAGCCCGATGCGGGTCGGATCATGCGCGACGATGATGACATTACCGATTTAGAACCTCAATATAGAAACATGGGGATGGCCTTTCAAAACTTTGCCCTGTTTCCTCATATGACGGCTTTTGAGAACATCGCGAGCCCCCTGCGTGCCCATAAAAAAACTAATCAGGAAATTACCACGGCAGTGCTCTCAATCGCTGCTTTATTGAAAATCGATCATGTCCTAAGCCACCTGCCGCGTGCCCTCTCTAATGGGCAAAAACAACGCACGGCCCTCGCGCGGGCTCTGGTCAACGCCCCTTCGCTACTCTTATTAGATGATCCGCTACGCAATGTGGATGCCAAGCTGCGCTTTGAAATGCGCCTGGAATTGCCGCGCCTGCTCGCCCAACAGGGCACAACGGTGATCTATGTCACACAAGACTATAAAGAAGCGATGGCGCTGGCTGATCGTATTGCGGTAGTGCGTGATGGGCACATCATTCAGCTTGCCAACCCGCAGGAAATCTATCATACCCCGGCAGACGTAGAGGTTGCGCGCTTGTTTGGCGATCCGCCGATTAATCTATTTGAGATTGTGCCGCGCAAGGACAATAAGACGACCCTTATCGATCTTGCCGGCCACACTATTGAGCTCAAAAAAGCCAAAGCGGGACTCGATCGGCCCTGTCTTTTAGGTTTGCGGCCCGAGGTTCTCTCTCTCGCAAAAAAAGATACCCCCAGAGCCATACCGATTACCATCGAAGCAAAGACACCACTCAACGAAAAGACTGTCATCCTGGCTGTCACTGAGCAAGGACAAGAGCTCCTTATCTCGCGACCCTCGCAAGAACCCGATCAGGTCAATGAGCGGGCCTATTTGACCTTCGAGCCCGAACAAGCGCTCTTGTTCGATCAGGCAAGCGGTGAAAACTTGCAAAACAATCTACACCAGGAATCATCTTCATGAGCGACGTGATCCTCTCCCTTTCTCATGTCGATAAGTTCTTTGGTAATCCGTCTGTCGGTGTCCATGCGGTGCAAGATTTTTCTATGGACGTGAAGCGCGGCGAAATTATTGCCCTGCTGGGCTCGTCCGGGTGCGGCAAAACATCGACCTTGCGTATGATCGCCGGATTTGAGAGCGTCAGCCGCGGCGCCATCGAGCTCAATGGTCGGGCTATTCACACCTTGCCCCCTGCCCAGCGGGGTGTCGCCATGGCCTTTGAGGGCTACGCCCTCTACCCGCCACTTACCGTGCGCGATAACATTGGTTTTGCCTTGCGCTCGGCCGGCACCCGCGATGTCGCCGAACAGGTGACAGCGGTCGCGAAGATGCTCAACATCCAAGACATTCTCGATCGCTACCCGAGCTCGATCTCCAGCGGCCAACAACAGCGTGTGTCCCTTGCGCGGGCACTCATCCGCAAAGCTGATCTGCATTTGCTGGATGAGCCGATGGGGCAGTTAGAGCCGCAACTGCGCACGCTGTTGCGCGGACGGATCAAGCACTTTATGAAAGCCCAAGGTCTTAGCACGATCCTGGTAACACACGACCAAACCGAGGCCATTGCTTTGGCGGATCGGATCGCTGTCATGGAAGGCGGCATCTTGCAGCAATACGATACGGCCGAAAACATTAAAAACTATCCGACCAATCTGTTTACCGGGACGTTCATCGGCGAGCCGCCGATGAACGTTTTTAACGCCGCGATGCGTGCGCATGAGAATCGTCTGCAGTTTCATCTGAATACCGAGACCATGCTCGATTATCCTGCCAATGTCTTCAGCGATGAGGTGCAATCGATACTGCGTAACGTAGAACAAGTCATCATCGGCGTCCGTCCCTATATCGTGACACGCACCCAAGGCCAAGGCTTGCCCGTGCGTGTCGAGACCAACCAGTGGATTGGCGATCAAAGCCTGATTATCACGCGCCTGGCGGAACAGACTCTAGTGATGATCGAGCACAAGCAAAGCACATTACGAGCCGGTGAAACCATAACCATCGAGCTTGACCCGGACCATATCCATATCTTCGATGCACAAAATGGCAAGGCCCTGGTGCATGGACGTGAGCACACCTCATGAAAGACCTTATCATCGGCATAGATGCGGGCACGTCGATTATCAAGGCGGTCGCCTTTGATCTAGAGGGCCAGCAAATAGCCCTCGCCTCTACGCCCAACCGCTATGAGACCTTAGCAGGGGCTGCGATCCAGCAAGACATGACAGAAAATTGGCAGGACACAGCGAAGACCTTGCGCGACCTCGCCGATAAAATCCCCAATCTTGCCAATCGCACAGCGGCCGTGGCGGTAACCGGCCAAGGCGATGGCACATGGCTGATCGATAAGGACGGCCAACCGGTAAGCCCGGCCTGGCTGTGGCTGGATGGCCGCGCCGCAACGTGGGTTGAGACATTCCGACAAGACGAAAAAGATACGCGGCGGTTTTCTATCAATGGCTGCGGTTTGGCGGCCTGCCAGCAAGCCCCCCAACTCAATTGGATGGCACAGCACACCCCTGAGGTGATCGAAAGGGCTGTCACCGCCATGCACTGCAAGGACTGGCTGTATCTCAAACTCACCGGAGAACGAGTCACCGACCCATCCGAAGGATGCTTTACCTTTGGTGATTTTCGCACCCGCCGCTACAGCGATGAGGTGATTGATCTTCTCAAGCTCACAGCCCATCGCCACCTGCTGCCTGAAATGCTGGATGGTAGCCAGCACCACCACCCGCTCACAGCCCAAGCGGCGAGACAAACAGGCTTGCTTGCTGGCACGCCCGTTTGCCTAGGATTTGTCGATATCGTCTGCACTGTCTTGGGCGCGGGGTTGTATCAAAAGGGGGTCGCACGGGGATGCACCGTGGTCGGCTCGACCGGAGCGCACACCCGCCTTGCTTCTAGCCCTGATGAGGTCACCTTAAACGACGCACGCACCGGTTATGTCATGGCTATGCCCATCGATGGTGTCTTTGCCCAGATGCAAACAAACCTAGCGGGTACGATCAATATCGATTGGCTGTTGGATCTGCTCGTCGATGTTGCGGAGTCTTTTGGTGTGCGTTGGTCGCGACAAATGTTACTCGCGCAGATGGATGACTGGATTGATCGCGCCGCACCGGGACAGATTATCTATCAGCCCTATATCCTAGAGGCGGGCGAGCGAGGACCCTTTCTTTCTCGCTATGCCCGCGCGGGCTTTGTTGGCCTGTCCAGTTCGCACCAATTTGCAGACTTGGCGCGGAGCGTGATCGAGGGGCTCGCTCTAGCCTGCCGGGATTGCTACCGCATTATGGGCGTGATGCCAGCCGAGGTATGTCTGTCCGGCGGCGCGGCACAAAGCTCGCGGTTGCGTGAGATTTTTGGCGGCATTCTTGGTGTGCCGATCCGCATCACCGGGCGCGATCAAGCGGGGGCGGCGGGGGCGGCGATGATGGCTTGTCTGGCCCTTGGGCATGATCGCGACATGCAATCTTGCGCAGACCGCTGGGCCAATCCTTTGCTCAGCCCCGCCGAACTGCCGCGTGATGATCTCGTGCATGTCTATGATGGGATGTATGAGTCCTATCTTGCGGCGCGCGAGGGGCTCGCGCCCATTTGGAAGTCTATGACCCGCCCTAAGCAAAAGATAGAAAATATCACAAAAAATACCATAGAAAATACCAGGACCCGACCATGACTGATGTCGCTATTATCGGGGATCTTTTTATGTTACCGCGTATTTTTGAGGAACAAATTCGCCATCATTGCGCTTCTTCTTGCACAATGCGTAGCCAGCAACAACCCTGGCCTGATGAGCCGATGGTGCATGGCTATGAAGAAGAAGGGCTGAATGATCTTAAGGAATATTTTGGTAAGCCCGATCACATTGCTGACTTTATCGGTCAGGCGGATATCTTCATCACCCACCTCGCGCCAGTCACCGGAGCGATGCTCGAGCGTTTGCCAAACCTTAAGATGATTGCTGTCTCGCGCGGCGGCCCCACCAACATCGATATCCAAGCATGTCAACAAAAAAATATCCGCCTGGTCAATGCGCCCGGACGTAACGCCAGTGCTGTCGCCGAGTTTACCTTGGGCGCGATCCTCAGCGAAACCCGCCTGATTAGATCAGGGCACGAATCTATGCGTGATAAACAATGGCGCGGTGATCTTTATCGTTTGGATAATACCGGCCGTGAGATGAGCGAGATGACCATCGGCGTGATTGGCTATGGCTATATCGGCAGCCGGGTTGTTTCTTTGCTTAATGCTTTTGGCGCTAGGGTATTGGTGTGTGATCCTTACGTACAGCTGACCGCCGCTCACCAAAAAGCTGGCGTGGGCATGACCGACCTGGATGATATTCTTGCCACCAGTGATGTGATTACCATGCATCCACGGGTGACAAAACAAACAATCCAGATGATCGATACCGGCGCCTTTGCGAGGATGAAAAAAGGTGCGATTTTTATCAATACCGCGCGTGGACCTTTGGTAGACTATGACGCGCTCTATCAGGCCTTGCGCGACGAGCATCTCAAAGCCGCCGTCCTTGATACTTTTGCTATCGAGCCAGTACCGCAAGACTGGCCGTTGCTGACCCTACCAAACGTCACGCTCACCCCGCATATTGCCGGGGCGTCGGTACGCACGGTGACCCACGCCGCCCAGATGATTGCCCAAGAGATCGACAGGTTTTTAAGCGACAAGCCCCCTATAAACCCCGTTTCATAAAAAACAATCCCTTAGATTTGACAAAGGATCTTTTTTTCTATGCCAACCCCCGAAATGAAACTTCGACAGGCTATGATCGATAGCTGTAAGAAAATGAATGATACCGACCTCAACCAAGGAACGTCCGGCAACATTAGCGTGCGCAGAGGCAAAAAAATGCTCATTACTCCCAGCGCCATTGCCTATGATGAGATGCGCCCACGAATGATCGCCTCCATGCCGATCGATAAGGATTATGGCGCTTGGCAGGGGCCGAAGGCACCCTCCACCGAATGGCGTTTTCATCTCGATATCATGCGCGATCGCGATGATGTTGGTGCGATTGTCCATCTGCATCCGCCCTATGCGACCGCTGTCGCGATTAATCGCAAGGCGATTCCCGCGTGTCATTATATGATCGCGGCCTTTGGCGGTAACACCATTCGCTGTTCGGGGTATGCTCGTTATGGCACCAAGACTCTCTCGCGCTTGGCCCTAAAGGCTCTAAAAGATCGTCATGGCTGTTTGCTTGCTAACCACGGCATGATCGCTCTGGGCACCGATCTTAATCAGGCCCTATGGCGCGCGGTTGAGCTTGAAACCATCGCCAAGCATTACATGCTGTCCTTGCAAATCGGTAAGCCGGTGATCTTGAGTAAAAAGGAAATCCAAAAAACGATGAAGGGGTTTGAGACCTACGGCGTACAACCACAAAAGCCTGCCTATTGAGAACACCATGCCAGACAAGCCCTTTGATATCTTGATTATTGGCGGCGGCATCAATGGTGCCGGGATCGCGCGGGATGCCGCCGGGCGCGGCCTGCGCGTGGCGTTGTGCGAAAAGGACGATCTGGGGGCAGGGACGAGCTCGCGTTCGGGTAAACTTATTCACGGCGGCTTGCGCTATCTGGAGTACTATGCCTTTTCCCTCGTGCGCAAGGCCCTGATTGAACGAGAGGTCTTGCTTGCTCTTGCGCCGCATATTGTCTGGCCTATGCGCTTTGTCTTACCCCACAGTACAATCGCCCGGCCTGCGTGGTTAGTGCGGCTCGGTTTATTTCTATACGATCATCTGGGAGGCAGAAAACGCCTACCAGGAACAAGAAAAATTAATCTGCATAAAGAGTTAGAAGGAAAGCCACTCAAGCAAGGCTATAAAATTGCGTTCGAGTATTCGGATTGCTGGGTCGATGACGCGCGCCTGGTTGTTCTCAACGCCTTAGACGCCTACGAGAAGGGCGCGATGATATACCCCAGAACGACCTGTATTTCGGCCAAACGGGAGAAAGATCTCTGGCATGTTACCTTGCACGATAATCAAACAAGCAAAACCTGGATCGTACGTGCTCGTGCATTGATTAACGCTGCTGGGCCATGGGTCAATGATATCCTTTCAGGTGTCGTGCGGATGAATACCTCGCGTCAGATTCGCCTCGTAAAAGGTAGTCATTTTATCGTGCCTAAGTTTTGGGACGGGGACCACGCCTATTTGATTCAAAATACCGACAAGCGGGTGATCTTCGTCAATCCCTATTTAGAGAGCCTCGCTCTCATCGGTACAACTGATGTGCCCTATGAACAAACTCCAGAAGACGCCGCCATGGACGCTGATGAAACCGCTTATCTTTTGGATGTGCTCGGGCAATACTTTCGCAACGCCCCCAAGGCCGAAGATATTATCTCGTCTTATGCCGGGGTTCGTCCCTTGTATGACGATCATACACAAAATCCCAGTGCGGTTACCCGCGATTATATGTTTGATTTGGACGCGCCGACAAACCAGCCACCCTTACTCTCAATATTTGGTGGTAAGATCACCACTTTTCGCAAACTTGCTTTGGACGTGATGGATCGCCTGGCACCGTTTTTTGACGATATGGGGCCAGCCTGGACGGATCGCAAACCCTTGCCAGGGGGCGATATGGCCGATGGGGATTTTGATCGTTTCATCAGCCATGCGAAACGGACGTATCCGTTTTTACCGACCGCGCTTAGCAAGCACTATGCCCGGCTTTATGGCACCCGCATGACCGAACTTCTTGGCAAAGCCAAAAAGATAGAAGATTTAGGCCGTCATTTTGGCGGCATGTTCTATGAAGCAGAGGCCCGCTATCTTACACAAACCGAATGGGCCATGACCTCAGAAGATATTTTGCAACGCCGTACTAAGCATGGTCTTTTTCTCAGCGATGAAGAGTGCGCCGCGTTTATCTCTTGGTTTGCAGGTACACTTAATAAAACCGCCTAATCTCAATCACTTTGCTCTTAAGGTACAGAAAATGATGGCGGCGTTAAACCCTCGTGCATCCACCGAACAAGATTAAAGATAGAAAAAACGGGTAAATTTGTTGTCCGTGCGATATCAAACACATAGGGCGTCATGTTCGTGCACTCCAGGACAATCGCCCCGACCTGTTGATTGGCCGCAAGCTCGCCTGCCGCATCGATATTATCCTGCCGTGCAGCGGCGATGTCCATTTCTGGCTCGTCTTGTAAGATCACCCTAGTAAACTCCCGCCGTCCTTCGGTTGTGGCAATCGGTGTGCCTTCGGGCACCTGGGCATTGTGCAGATGTTCGGGCGTGAGGCTGGATTGATTGATCGTTAAAATCCCAGCGCGCTTGCCAGGCGGAAGCAAGCGATTGACCATGGCCACCTGCATCAGCGACGACGTGAGCACCGGCACGGCTACCGCCCGCGAAAGTTCTTCTTGAAACAAAGATAGAAAACCGCAGTTGGTCGTGATCCCGCGCACGCCATCGGCCACCAACGTCCGTGCGGCATCGATAAAGGCATCCAATGTGCCCTCGGCACGACGACGAACAACCAGATCCGGGGTTGCGCCACGCACAACGCGATAGTGAACGGGAAACGGCCAGCTTTGCGCATGGCCCATATCCCCAAGGATACGCGGAAACCGCGCCTCCAGCATCAAAACACCGACCGCCACTCCGTAAAGTGGTGTCCCGCCTTTCACCCGTTTGTTCATGGTCTTGTCCCGTTGCATAGGCCCCGGATACGTGAGCCCGCACGTCCTTTTGTTCGGCGTTATCATGGCACACTCACGGTAGCTTGTATGCCCCTGAGATGACCCCAAACCAATCCCTTATAAAATCGCGGTTTGCTTGACTCCTTAAGGGGTTTTTCTCATCATCGATGATCTTCTATGCGGGACGATCCATGGCAAAAAATAAATCCCAAAATACCTTAAAAAACACCCTGACCGGCGCCGAGGCCATGGTCAACATGCTGCAAGCCCACGATGTCAGTCATATTTTTGGTTTGTGCGGCGATACCTCTCTGCCTTTTTATGACGCTTTGGAAAGGTTCGGCCGTCCTTTTGAGCACATTCTTACCCGGGACGAGCGCCATGCCGGTTATATGGCGGATGGCTATGCGCGGGTCACCGGCAAGCCTGGCATCTGCGAGGGGCCTTCCGGCGGCGGCGCGACCTATATCCTGCCCGCCTTGGTCGAGGCGAACGAAAGTTCGATCCCGATCCTCGCGATAACTACGGACGTATCCACCATCGCACGAGGCCGCTACCCCCTCACTGAACTGGATCAGCCCGCGCTCTTTGCACCGGTGACCAAATGGAACACCTCGCTGGATGCCAGTGCCCGCTTACCTGCCCAGGTCCGCACCGCATTTCGCCAGATGACCACCGGACGCCCCGGGGCTGTGCACCTCGCCTTTCCCTTCGATACCCAAAAGGGGGCGGTTGATCCTCAAGACATTTGGGCCGACCCTGCCCATAGCATCTTTCCCGCCCAGCCTGCCTATCCTGACCCGGACACAATCACAGCCATCGCACAACGCCTGCACACAGCAAAAGCCCCGCTCGTGATATGTGGCGGCGGGCCGGTCATTGCGGGAGCCACAGAAGAACTGGATCGCTTCGCCCGGCGGCTGGACATGCCCATCGCCACCACCGTGTCAGGCCAAGGCGCGCTTGCGAGCACGCACCCCAACGTCATCGGCGTTGTCGGCACCAACGGCGGCGTCCGGGCAACCCGCGCAGTGGTGGCTAAGGCTGATCTAGTGATCTTTATCGGCTGTCGTGCCGGGTCTGTCACCACCGAACGCTGGCGCAGCCCGTCCCCGGATACGACCATCATCCATATCGACAGCGATCCGGCAGTATTGGGCGCGAATTATCAAACCGAGATTGCCCTGTGCGCCGATGCCGCCCTCGCTTTGGCCGCGCTTAATCAAGAACTAGAGCGACGCACAGATCTGCCGACCTTTGGCGGTCGAGCCATCGCTAGCAAAGCCTGGCAAGACAAAAAGGCTGCTTTTCAAGCTCTCGCGCAAAGCGATGCCCGCCCGATCCGTCCCGAGCGGGTCATCGCCTGCCTGAATGAAATCCTGCCCCACGACGCGATGATTGCCGCTGATCCTGGCACCCCCTGCCCTTATGTGTCGGCCTATTATCGCTGGCAACAGGCGGGGCGGCACTTGCTCACCAACCGCGCCCACGGTGCACTTGGCTACAGCCTGGCGGCGGCCATCGGAGCCCAGTTTGGCCGCCCAGCAAGCAAAACCGTGGCCTTGATGGGCGATGGGTCCTTTGGCTTTTGCTGTGGCGAGTTTGAGACCTTGACGCGCTACCGGTTACCGATCACCAGCATCGTGTTTTCCAACCAAACCTACGGTTGGATCAAGGCCGGGCAAAGCGCAGGGTTTGGCAAACGCTTTTACAATGTGGACTTTCAGGAAACCGATCACGCCGCCGTGGCAGCCGCTTTTGGTATCAAAAGCTGGCGGGTGGAAAACCCCGCAACGTTGCGCACAACACTCATCAAGGCCATCGAGCATCCCGGACCGAGCCTGGTGGATGTTATCAGCCAACCCTTACACGAAGCCGCCGCGCCGGTTTCTGAGTGGATCGCATGACGTCTGACGCGACAGCCCAGATATCACGCCCTGCCCTGCTCGCCGATTTGCCACTCGGCCAACGTTTGATTACCGGATTTGATGTCTGGCACGTTGCCTTACCGGTCGTCTCCCGGCGGGATCATGGTATCGGTGCCGTCGCCGATCAGATCGAGATTGTCATTTTGCGCCTTGAATCCTCCTGCGGCGCAGTGGGTTGGGGGGAGGCCGCCCCCTGGTCGGTGTTCACCGGCTCGCCCGAGGCCAGTTTTGCCGCCCTGGATCGCTACATCCGTCCACATATCGAGGGTCAATCACTGGATACCGTCGGCACCTTGTGCGCCCGCGCCCAGGCCAGCATCGCCCACGCCACCGAAGCTAAAGCTGCGCTAGAGAGCGCCCTTTTAGACCTTGTCGGGCAAATCAGCGGTTTGCGCGTTGCCGATCTTTTGGGTGGGGTTGTACGGGATCGCATCCCGCTTTCGGTTTCGCTTGCGAATCCTGACTTTGCCCAGGATTTAGCCCTGACCGAGCGTTTGCTTGATGACGGCATCACCATCGTTAAACTCAAGGCTGGCTTTGCCGAGCACAGCTTTGATCTACAACGACTGGAAGCCCTGCGCACCCGATTCCCCCAGCTGGATATCCGCGTGGATTTCAACCAAGGCTTGCCACCCGCCGACGCCCCCGCACGAGTCGCCGATGTTGCCGCCTTTGTGCCTACCTTCGTTGAGCAACCGGTCCGCGCCGACCTTTTTGAGCTCATGGCGCGAATCCGTGCGCAGAGCAACGTCCCCATCCTGGCTGATGAGTCGGTCTTTTCTCCCGCCGATATGACGCGTGCCATGGCCGGCGGTATCTGCGATGGCGTGTCGATCAAGGTCATGAAAACGGGCAGCCTTCGCCACGGCCAGACCATCGCCGCCATGGCCGAGGCTGCCGGTCTCAGTGGTTATGGCGGTGATATGTTCGAGACTGGCCTTGGCCACACCGCCGGGGTTCACATGATCGCTGCAAGCCCCAACATCACCCTAGGATGCGAGTTTTACCAGGCGCGTTATTACCTCACCCAGGACCTGCTCACCGACCCCTTCGCCATCGACAACGGCGATGTGATTCTGCCGCAAGGCCCGGGCTTAGGGGTCACCGTCAATCAAGAGCTCATCGCGCACTATGCCAAGGCCCACAGCGCTAAGACGCCTACCCCATGATCCCCTCACCAGGTAAAGATAAACACGCGATTATCATCGGCGCCGGTATCGTCGGGGTGGCGACCACCTTGCGCTTACTCCAAGGCGGCTGGCGCGTGACCCTGATTGACCGGGAAGGTCCCGGCGCAGGGGCAAGCCAGGGCAATGCAGGTGTGCTCGCCTCGTCTTCTGTGACCCCGGTCACCACCCCCGGCTTGCTCGGTAAAATACCTGGTTTGCTCTTACGGCGAAATCAGCCGCTCTTTGTGAAATGGGGCTATTTGCCTTGGCTTGTGCCGTGGCTGGTACGCTATCTTGCCCACGCGAATCTCGCCGACACGAAGCGAATCGCCCGCGCGCTGGCGCCCATCATCGGTGATTCACTCCAGCAGCACCAGGACCTTGCGCGTGGCACCAAAGCAGCAAAACGGATCATCCCTTGTGATTATTTTTATGCCTACAAAAACCGTGCACATTTTGAACAAGACTGCATCACTTGGGATATTCGTCACGAAAACGGCTTTACTTGGGAGGAGCGAGAGCACGACGCCTTTAAGGACTATGACCCGCTGTATGAGGGGTTGAAGGGGTTTGTTGTGCGCTTGCCTGGACATGGTCGCATCATCAGCCCAGGCGATTATCTTAAGGACCTCGCGGCGCATGCGACAGGACAAGGCGCACGCCTGCATATCGCCCCCGTTCAAGCCATTGTGCACGACAACGGCATCGCCACTGGGGTGCGCGCCGGCGGCGAGACCATCACCGCCGATGCCATCGCTCTCACGGCTGGGGTGTGGTCGGGACCCTTGGCCAAGCAGCTGGGAATGACCATCCCGATGAAGGCGGAGCGCGGCTATCACCTGGAGCTTTGGGAAACGAACGTCATGCCGCGGGCACCTGTGATGATTGCCAGCGGCAAATTCGTCATCACGCCTATGGAAGACCGCCTACGGCTGGCAGGCATCGTCGAGTTCGGCGATGTCACCAACGACCCAACCGATGAAGCGTTTTCCTTGCTCGAGAGGCAAATCCGTGCCACAATTCCGGGCTTGCGTTGGGGGAGGACAACGTCCTGGCTGGGCTTTCGACCCGCGCCGGTGGATTCTATTCCTGTTATTGGTTCGCCTTCCTGCTTTGCAAATGTCTATATGGGCTTTGGCCACCATCACGTTGGCTTAACCGGAGGGGCAAAAACCGGACGCATTCTTGCGGCATTGATCCAAGGCATACCCTTAAAACATGACCTCTCGGTCTATTCGCCGCAGCGATTCATTAACTGATTTAACTAACTTCAAAGGAAACCTCAAATCATGGAATCCATCACAAACCTTTCTCGCGCCGCTGTTCTGGCAACAGCGGTGATCGGTATCTCAGGCATGGCATTGGCTGAAAAATGGGATCTGCCCATGGCCTACTCTGCTTCGAACTTTCATTCTGTCACTGGCGCCGAGTTTGCCAAGTGCGTGACGACCGGCACCGGCGGCGAGATAGAAATTACGACCCACCCATCTGGTTCACTGTTCAAGGGCGCCGATATTAAACGGGCGATTCAAACCGGCCAAGTTCCCATCGGCGAGCGTCTTCTTTCCGGTCACCAAAATGAAGACCCCATCTTTGGTTTTGATTCGGTGCCGTTTCTTGCGACCTCTTTTGATGATTCCGATAAGCTATGGAAGGCCGCCAAGCCCATTTTGGAAGACACGCTGGCCAAACAAAACCTGACATTGCTTTATGCCGTGCCCTGGCCGCCCCAGGGTCTTTACTTCAAAAAAGAAGTGAACTCGGTGGCGGATATGAAAGGTATCAAGTTCCGGTCCTATAACAACGCCACAACGCGCCTTGCGGAATTGACTGAAATGCTTCCCGTGGTGATCGAAGCGGCGGAAATCTCGCAAGCCTTTGCCACGGGCGTTGCTGAGTCCATGGTATCCTCGGGCTCTACTGGTTATGATCGCAAGGTGTGGGAGTCCCTCACCCATTTCTATGAAGTGGATGCATGGTTGCCGCGCAACTATGTGATGGTGAACTCCGATGTTTGGCAAGACACCAATGAGGCCCATAAAAACGTTATTCTCGGTTGCGCGGCTCTGGCGGAATATGCCGGCACGTGGCGCTCAAAAGAATATACGTCGTTTACCTTAAACGGTTTGCGTGCGGGCGGCATGACCGTGCAACCGGCGGGTGAAATGCTCAAGAACGAGCTCCGCGACATTGGTGCAACCATGACCGCCGAATGGCTGGAAGCCGCCGGCGATCCAGGTAAAACAATCGTGGATGCGTTCAAAGCGATGTAATTATCGGATCAAAGTCTCACAGGCCTTTGGGCTTGTGAGACTTTTTTCTATGGTCACGACCATGCCATGACCTTCCTTCGTCCTTGCCTTAATTTTCTATACCGTTTTTCAGGCGGATGCGCTGCGGCGTGTCTGGTGATGATTTTGGTGCTCATCGTGGTGCAGATGCTTGCGCGCTGGACGGGCGAGGTCTTTCCCGGCGCCCCTGATTACGCTGGTTATGCCATGGCCGCGGCGAGTTTTCTTGCGTTTTCCTACGCCCTTAATCGCGGCGCGCATATTCGGGTCTCGCTTTTACTCAATATCTTGCCGCCGCGCTGGCGTTTTATCCTCGATCTTTGGTGCTTGGGACTCGCGACTGTGATCGGCTGGTATGTAGCGTTTTACGCGTGGCGTTTTACCTTCTGGTCCTGGAAGTTTGGCGATATCTCCCAAGGACAGGACGCTACCGCCCTATGGATTCCGCAGTCCTTTATGTTGCTCGGGGCGATCATTCTTGCGATTGCGCTCACGGATAATCTGCTTACCTTGCTGGTCACCGGCAAGCATCGCATCGCCGCAGGACACATAGAGCGTAGCGGCGCTGCCGAGAAACCCTAGGCCCGTTGTGGAAAATATCTCGATCATCATCTTGTTTCTCTTCGTGCTGTTCACCCTGCTTGGCACAGGCGTTTGGGTTGGGCTGGCGTTGGTTGGCGTGGCTTGGGTCGGGGTCGAGCTGTTTACCAGCCGCCCCGTGGGTGATGTCATGATTACCACCATCTGGTCGTCCTCTTCATCCTGGACACTGACGGCGTTGCCGCTGTTTATCTGGATGGGCGAGATTCTTTATCGCACCCGGCTCTCTGAGGACATGTTTCGCGGCCTTTCCCCGTGGCTGCGCGGATTACCGGGCGGGCTTGTCCACACCAACATTGTCGGCTGTGGCGTGTTTGCCGCCGTCTCGGGCTCCAGCGCGGCCACCCTGACAACCGTGGGTAAGATGTCGATCCCCGAATTGCGCAAACGCAACTATCCCGAGCCGATGATTATCGGCACGTTGGCGGGTGCGGCAACATTGGGGTTGATGATTCCTCCCTCGCTGACCTTGATTGTCTATGGCGTGACGATCAACGAGTCGATCACCAAGCTGTTTTTCGCCGGCGCGATCCCCGGGCTTGTGCTCGCATTGTTATTCATGACCTATGTGGCGATTTCCTCGCGTATGTCAAAAGACTGGAACCCGACCAAGGACCCACCGATGAGTTTGCGTGAAAAGTTTCACAGTTCGCGATTCCTCTTGCCGGTGCTTTGTTTAATCACCGTGGTGATCGGTTCTATGTACATGGGTTACGCCACCGCGACCGAAGCGGCTGCCTTTGGTGTGATTGGTGCCCTGTTGTTGGCGGCAACTCAAGGATCGTTGACCTGGAAGACCTTTACCGAGAGTCTGATGGGGGCCACCGCAACCTCGGCGATGATCGCCTTGATTCTCGCGGGCGCAGCATTTTTGTCGCTCTCGATGGGATTTACGGGCCTGCCCAGTGGCCTTGCCAGCCTTATTGCCCAGTGGCAGCTCAGCACTTTTGAGCTTTTGATGGTCTTGCTTGTTTTCTACATTATTTTAGGGATGTTTTTAGACGGCATCTCCAGCGTTGTTCTTACCATGGCGGTGGTGGAGCCGATGGTACGACAAGCGGGTATCGATATGATCTGGTTTGGGATTTTTATCGTGGTGGTGGTGGAGATGGCCCAGATCACGCCGCCGATTGGCTTTAACCTGTTTGTCTTACAAGGCATGACTGGCCATGAGATGAGTTTTATTGCCCGCGCAAGCCTTGCGATGTTCATGATGATGGTGGTGATGGTGTTTATCCTGATCGCATTTCCGGAGCTGGCCTTGTGGTTACCGAACAATCTGCGCCCAGGTCCGGGCACCGGCGGTTAGCTGTCTTTTAGCACTCACATTCAATATCTATGAAACGCGCTCGAGGCAGCACAATATAAAGCGCATCATATCTCTGCGTTATCGATTTGGCTGTCTTGCCATTCGGCGTAGGTTTTCTTGCTCCCCCGAACTCGCCACTCTGTCCGGCCATTTGAAGAACGTCCCGTAACGACTGAAGAGGCCGCGCTGGGACTCTTGAAGGGAACATCCTGCATAAAAAGAAGCATATCCCCAGGCTGAACTTTGACCTTTTTTTGATCGATCAAGGCTTGTGAGCGCTCTTTGCCAGCTTTCGATTTCGAGATGGGGTCTGGACCGCCCATCCATGCACGCCCACGGGAGCCTTTCACGACGATAAACTCGCCGTCTTTTTCGATCATTGTTGCGTCGATACCGTGTTTAACGATTTTGAGTTGAAAGATGATGTGCTGGAGGCTCGCTTGTTCGTTGCCAGAGCTCCCGCTCTGTTTTGTGATCTCTGCCTGGCTAGGGCGCAGCACGTCCAGCCCTAAGGTTGGAAGAATAATTTGCACTTGTGTGAGAAAATCTTCCATATCATGGAGATCAGACTCTGGAATCTTCGGTGTATCTGGTGCTTTTTCGTTATCGATCTCATAACGGCCTGCGTCTTTGGCGAGTTGGAGCAAACGACTTTCCAAGTAACGAACATGAGTTTTAGTCAGATTGTCATCCTTGCTGGTAACAAAGCATACCGTTGTCCAGAAATCTTTTTTTGATGCATGGTTTCGCAAACGATCCTGTACAACATCACTCTCACCGATATAGACTTTGCTTTCTTCATCATCTTGGTTGATGAGAAAATAGACACCTGTTTTGCTGGTTTCTTCGCGCTTAAAAATATCGCCTAAGCGAGAGCGAGGCCCCATGAGCACATGGCCGGTCCAATTCATAATCTCGGCTGTGATGATGCCGCCAATCTTGCCGTCGACTAAGAATAGTCTGATTGTACGACCCTTATAGTTATGATTTTCCTCGGATATCATATCCACTCCCGTGTTTTGGTGCGTGTTTAACTTGGCATTTCTTGCATTTCGGCAACGTCGATGGTGCCCTCAAGATCAAGGTGTGGACACTTGCGAGCAATCTCAAGGGCTTTTTCGAGGCTGTCGGCCTGCAGGATAGAAAATCCAGGCATGGGATCAGCGGTGTCTTGCACGCCCGATGTGCTGACGGTTTTGGTATTTTTGAGCATGGTGCCGGACCCTTGCAGGGCATCCCCACACGCAGCAACCCAAGCGCGCCACTTGGTCATGTGGGCTATCCCTTCTTCTTTACTTGCGGGCCGCCGCCCACCACGATAGGCCATAAAATACTGGGGCATGATGATCCTCCTTTTTTGTATGATGCACAGTGACCCATTGTAAAAGCAAAGATATCAAGGGTCTATATGATACGGACCCTGTGTGCTGGGCGCGTGTAACACCCGCCATTCCCGCGAAAGCACAAAGCGCGGCCTTGACCGGTTGTTCATCATACATTTGCCCAAGTTAAAACTGCCACATGTGTCTTTGCGTGAATTGTGAAGATTTTACCCATTCCTAGATTCCTGCCTACGCAGGAATAACTAGAGAGGGATCAGGAATGATAAAAAAGAAGATGGAGCATCGCTGAGTTAGGTCTATCACGATGCAGGCAAAGACACGCATGGCGTGCCCAGTACGTACCGACGCCCAATGAACGAATGGTCAAGGCCATGCCTTGTCATTCTCGCGAAGGCGGGAATCCATCGCACGCTGGTCACGACCTCACCGCTGGTTGCCCCCCTTCCGGCTAGGATGGATTTTTAGCAACCTCTTAATAAGTGGCGCGACCGCCGCTGAGATCAAACACCGCGCCCGTGGTAAAAGAGTTTTCTTCGCTACACAGCCAGCAAATCATCGACGCAGCCTCAGATGTTTCTAAAAAACGCCCTCGCGGAATCTTGGAGAGCATATAATCTATATGCGCCTGGCTCATCTGATCAAAAATCGCCGTGCGTGCTGCCGCTGGAGTCACGCAGTTAATTGCAATATCTTTGTCCGCAACCTCCTTACCCAAGGACTTGGTGAGAGCAATCACTCCCGCTTTTGATGCCGAATAAGCCGCCGCATTGGGATTACCCTCCTTACCGGCAATGGAAGCCACCGTCACAACCCGGCCATAGTTACGCTCGATCATTAAAGGCAACAAGGCCTTACAACAATGAAAGACGCCATCCAAGTTAATCGACATGATCGCGCGCCATTCCTGCGGGTCATAGTCCCACACCAGCGCGTTTGACCCTGCAATCCCAGCATTGGCGACCAACACATCCACCACGCCGCCGGTTTGCTTGAGAGTCTGTTTCGCTGCCCGTTGTACCGCAGACCAATCGGCCTGATCGACCTCGATGGCCACCGCGCCAATCTTCCCGGCAGTCCGGCTCGCGCGCTCGATATCCCGATCCCAAATCACCACCTGCGCGCCTGAATCCATCAGTCGTTGCGCTACCGCCCGGCCAATACCTTGTGCCCCGCCAGTGACAACGGCCACCCGCCCCTCTAAATCTAATGTGTTCATGTCAACTGCATAAGCTTCATGATAAACAACCCCACCCTCGCTTAGTCTGGTTTGTAGACTCGGTTGGCTTCAGGGTCATCTGTTGAGTAGGGAATCTGCGCCAGCTGTGCCCAAAAGGCGGGGGGAATCTCCATCTTGGCCCAGGCAAGGTTGCGCTCGATGCTCTCTGGCCGCGAGACGCCGACAATCGTGCTTGTAATCCGAGGATCGCGCATAGAAAATTGGAGGGCGACCGCACCAAGATCGACAGAAAACTCAGCACACAGCGATTCAAAAGCACGCACCGGCGCTAAGGCTTCCTCATCCACATCTTGATAAGTAATCCGTTTGACCTGGGATGAGCCTTTCGCCAGCACCCCACCTGCAAACGGCGCCGCATTAAAAATCCCGATGCCCTTGTCAAACGCATAATCAAACATCTGATCTGCCTGGCGATTAAGTAACGTATAACGATTATGGTTAATCAACACATCAAACGGCCAGTCTTTTAAGATCGGCACCATCATATCCAGCCGCCCCATCGCTAAGCCCACCAAATCTGCTAAGCCCTCTTGCTTAATCTTAAACAGCTCCTCCAATGCGCCACCGGAACCCGTCACGGTTTCAAGATCAGCGGCGTACTCGGGATCATGCAGATGCAAAATCGGTACCCGATCCAAACCCAATGCCTCCAGGCTTTCCTCTAATGATCGCCGCGCCCGCGACGCATCAAAGTGACCCGTCGTCATATCGCGATCGAGCTTAGTGGCCAACGCAAATCCCTCGGGCAAGCCGCCGCGCTGGCGAATCACCTCGCCAATCCGTGCCTCACTGCGACCCATGCCGTAATTACGCGAGGTATCGAGCATGGTCACCGGTCCCGCAAACACCTGCTCTATGGTTTGCTTCGCGCGCGCCTCATCAACCTCATAGCCGTAAGTATCAGGCATACTCGCCAAGGATGAGCCGCCGAAACTCAGGCGCGTTACGGCGATTCCTGATGTGCCAATCTCTCGTTTTTTCATGATTTCGTCTCACTTTTTTGCAGGTTTTTACCAAAAAACCTACTATTACACATTCCCCGCACCTATAAAACAGCACAACCATCACCCAAGACCCATAACCCTGACGCAAATCTCATCCAAATCGTTAGAATCATCGCAAAACAACCCATTGGCTCACGATTTTCCTTTCCACGCCTTAACATAACTCGACATAAGAAGTCCCGAGTATTAAGATTTACTTCCGTTGCTGTAAGCACGTATAGGGGGGATACGCCATTGAGTCTGGTCGAACTCAAAAACGTCACCAAGAGTTTTGGCGCCATTCACGCGTTGCAAGGCGTTGACGTTACCTTGAGCCCTGGTGAGGCCCTCGGGCTGATGGGCGATAACGGTGCAGGCAAATCCACCTTGATGAAAATCATTGCCGGAAACTTCCCCCCCACCAGCGGAGAGATTTTTATCGACGGGCGCAAGGTGAACTTTCAAAAACCCATCGATGCCCGCAACAACGGTATAGAAATTGTTTATCAAGACCTGGCGCTGTGCGATAATCTCACTGCCGCAGCGAACGTCTTTCTCGGTCGCGAGGTCATGAAAAAAATTGGCCCGTTTCGTTATCTCGATCATCAAGCTATGTTTCGCCAATCGGCGAAACTGTTTCAGGATCTGAAATCCGAAACGCGCCCCAAAGACCTCGTCAAAGAAATGTCCGGCGGCCAACGTCAAGCCGTCGCCATTGCCCGCACCCGCCTCTCTGATCCCAAACTGGTGCTTATGGATGAACCCACCGCCGCCATTTCCGTACGCCAAGTTGCTGAAGTCCTAAACCTCATCAAGCAACTCAAACAAACCGGTCACGCGGTTATCTTGGTCTCGCACCGGATGCCGGATGTCTTCGCCGCCTGCGACCGTATCGCCGTCTTGCGTCGTGGTACCAAAGTCGCCGACAAGGCCGTCGGTAACACCAGCCCCGAAGAAATCACCGGGCTTATCACCGGAGCCATCGAAAAAGCATGACCACAGACCCCACAAATCATCACGCCTTGAAAACAGGAGCCTTAAAGACGGAAGTCTCAAAAACAGAAATCTCGAAAACTCACGCGGATATCGACGACAACATTACCTCAAAGCAGGCATCAACCGGCCTGCAATCGCTCATCCAAACCCAACCCTTTTGGGTTTTTGTCGCAATCATCGCCATCGGCATCGTCATGTCGTTCGTCTCTGATGTGTTTCTAAGCGAGCGCAATCTGTTTAACATCACGCGCAACTTTGCCTTTTTCGGCATCATGGCCCTGGGCATGTCTGCGGTCATCTGTACTGCCGGGATCGATTTGTCGGTCGGCTCGCTCATGGGGCTTTCAGGGATCGTCACCGGCCTTGTCATGCAATCAGGCTTTGGTGTCGAGTTTGGCTTTATTGCCTGTATGATCACCTGCGCCATCGTTGGCTTGATTAACGGTGTGCTTATTGCCTATCTGCGCATGGCGCCCTTTGTCGTGACCTTGGGGATGCTTGCCATGGCGCGATCGATCGCCATGGTCATTTCTAATAACAAGATGATCTATCAGTTCGGCCCCGACCACGACCTTTATGAGTGGATCGGCGGCGAAAGCATGCTGGGGATCCCCAACCCGGTCTGGGTGCTCTTTGTACTCACCATCGTGTTTTGGTTCGTCTGGCGCTACACACGCTGGGGGCGATGGGTCGTCGCCGTGGGCGGCAATGCCGATGCCGCCAAACTGTCAGGTATTCCTGTCGAGCGAGTCATCGTTTCGGTCTATATCATCAACTCTTTGTGCGCCGGACTCGCTGCCTTTTTGATGGTCGGCTGGTTTGGCTCGGTCACCAACGCGCTGGGTTTGACGTATGAGCTTAACGTCATCGCCGCCACCGTGATCGGCGGCGCGAATCTTATGGGCGGCGTTGTCTATGCCTTGGGTGCGCCGATCGGTGCCGCACTCATGGAGCTCATTCGAAATAGTCTCTTGCTTGCGGGTATCGACGCCCTCTGGCAACAATTCTTTGTTGGTTTGTTCCTCATCCTTGCGGTGCTCTTAGAACAAATTCGCAATCGCCGACGTTGACTTTCTATCCACGTCATTCTCTTACTTTACTGATGGTAAAACCTAAAGGAGATACTCCGTCATGAGAAAACTCATCCTTGCCGCCGTAACGGCCATAATCGCAGCACCCCTTGGCGCAAATGCCGCAGATTACACCTTCGCCCTTGTGCCTAAAGCGATGAACAATCCCTTTTTTGATCTCGCCCGGGATGGGTGCTTCAAAGCCCAAAACGAGCTTTCTGATGTCACGTGCAAATACATCGGCCCAGGTGAGCATACAGAAATGGAACAAATTCAAATTGTCCAGGATCTCATTAGCCAGGGTGTTGACGGGATCGCCGTTGCACCGTCCAACGCGCCTGCCATGGCGCGCGCCTTGCGCGCCGCCGCTGATGCCGGTATTCCGGTCATGACTTGGGACTCTGATTTGCTCCCTGAAGATGCCAAACTGCGCGCTACCTATGTTGGCACGAAAAACTATGACATTGGCGTGAACCTGGCGAAAATCACCATGGCCCGGCACCCCAATGGCGGCACTGTCTGCCTTCAAACCGGCGGCGCGGCGGCCGCGAATCACAACGAACGCCTGAAAGGGATTCGTGACACCCTCGCCGGGAAAGACACCGGAACGCCCCCGGGCAAACCTCTTGCTGGTGATGGCGGCTGGACCGAGGTGTCCGGCTGTCCGCTTATCACCAACGATGATGGCAACACCGCCGTACAAGGCATGACCGATATTCTGGCCAAAGAACCGGACCTGACCGCCTTTGTGTCCACCGGTGCCTTTACCCAGTGGTATGACAATGCCTATCGTCAAGCGGCCGCGCCGTATAAGGCCCGAATGGATGCAGGCGATCTATCGATCATCGTTGCTGATACCCTGCCGATGCAAATGGAGCAACTCGCTGACGGCCTATCTAACGGTCAAGTGGGTCAACGCCCCTTTGAGATGGGCTATCGCGCCATGTTTATCATGAAAGACCTGGCCGAAGGCAAGGGTGTGGATGATCCGATCTATACCGGATTGGATGTCTGTATGGCGGATAACGCTGACAGCTGTCTCGCGCAGTAACTCTTTTCTATACATCGCATAAAAGTGGCCTCTTGTTCCGACAAGAGGCCACTTTTTTAGATAGATCATTAAGGATCGTATGCGTTGAGAAATAGAAAGACGTTACTCAGCACGGACTTTCCCGGGCCAAGAATCACGGTAGGAACATGATCGATTTGCGCACCATAATTAGCAGAAATACGCACTATGAACTGCCTCATTGGATGCCAGGACATCCATCGCCCCTTCTGCCACAACCCTTCCTTGAGCGAAAACATAGCCATAATTTGAAATGGTGAGGGTCTGCTTGACATTCTGCTCGATCAGAAGAATCGAGGTCCCGCTGGTATTGATGTCTTGAATGGTCTTGAACGTTTCACTCACAAAAAGTGGTGACAGACCGAGCGAAGGCTCATCGATGATGAGCATGTCAGGTGAACTCATCAATCCGCGACCAATAGACACCATAGCTTGCTCACCGCCTGACATGGTCCCCGCCACTTGAGTCTTGCGTTCCGCCAACCTGGGAAAGAGAGCATAGACTCGCTCCAGGCTTTTTTGGATTTCAAATTCTGAACTGACGCCATAGGCACCGAGACGCAGGTTTTGAGCAACACTACACTTTGGGAAGACTTTTCGCCCCTCAGGGATGCAAGTGATGCCACGGGAAATGAGTCTGTGAGTCTGCAATGTGGTGATATCGGTATCGCCAAAAGTAATGGTTCCGCTACGCGCTGGCGTCAGCCCAAGGATCATGCGAACAAGCGTACTCTTTCCAGCACCATTTGATCCAAGGATACAGGTAATCTCACCTCTCTTAGCCCGCAGAGAAACATCGTGCAAAATGTTAACGGTGTCGTATCCTGTGGTTGCGTTTTGCACATGCAGATCATACCTAGCGCTCACAAATCTTCTCCCAAGTAAGCTTTTTGCACTTGCTTATTGCTCGCGACCTTGGCATAAACCCCTTCACAGATTTTTCTACCAAAATTGAAAACCACACAGCGATCGGTAATCTTAGAAATGACTCCCATCTCATGCTCGATGATAATAACCGAAAGGTTGCTTTTTCTTTTTCGAATCTCCAACACCTCATCAGTGAGCTGGCGCGTCTCCTCCTCGGTCATTCCAGCAGATGGCTCATCGAGTAAAAGTAACTTCGGTTCACCCAGTAATGCACGACAGACCTCGATCCGGCGGCGATCAATCATAGGAAACCCACCAACGGGATGATCCATTTTGTCAAGTAGATGTGGTGCAAATTGATCGATCAGTTCGATGACTCTGTTGCGACAAGACTGAAACTCCTGCCAAAACATACGCCGGTTGATGATATTGTGCCAAAAACCGTGATTAAGACGCGGGTGATCGCCGATGGCAACATTATCGAAAACGGAAAGCTCCAGACACAGACGGGATCGCTGGAAAGTTCGTGATACACCAGATTTATAGACCACCTGGGGAGGTTGATTGGTAATATCTTGCCCCTCGAACACCACACTCCCACCGCTGGCCGGATAGATACCAGTAAGAATATTGAAAAATGTGGTCTTTCCAGATCCATTGGGTCCGATCAATCCAAGAACCTCATCCTTTTTGATGTCGAGATCAACTTTATCGAGTGCAACCAAACCACCGAATCGCTTTTCTATCCTTTTCACACGAAGACAGATATCAGACACTGGTATCCGCCTTCACGATAACCCCTGGAAATATCCGCATACGTCGCCTAATCAAACCATTGGGGCGAAATAGGAGAATGAGGATGACACCAACTGCGAAAATTAAAAACCGATATTCTTCAATGGCCTGAAGCTTCTCGGGCAAGATAATCACGATAGCAGCTGCCAGAATGATCCCAGGAATACTTCCGATTCCACCAAGTAAAATGATCGATACCATGATTAAGCTATCACCGAATGTAAAATTGTTCGGCGCGATGAAACCAAGCATTGTCGCATAAAAAGCCCCGACCACGCCGAGCATAAAATTACCCATCGCGAATGCCGTCGTTTTCCAACGAGCGATGTCGATACCAAAGCACATGGCGGCCACCTCATCTAGACGGATCGTATCCAAATTGAGCCCGATCCAGGATCGCTCAAGTGTCCTTGAGAAGATGATCGATATCAGGAGAAGTAAAGATGCAAATATGAAATAGTTTATATAAAAGGAGACCTCAAACCCGCCGATCTCAAAGTTCTTGTTGAAGTCCCAACCGAAGAGATTAAGGCCACTAACGGGCGCACCTTGCGCACCTCCCAAGACCTGATTGACTTCGACAAGCGTGCGAAAGAGCAAGCTGAACGCAATCGTGACCACAGCTGCGTAGTGTCCTCTCGTGCGCAGAACAGGGAGGATGAGAATGAATCCAATGAGCACTGCGACGATACCGCCACACAACAACACCACAAGATGCGGCATGGCGGTGTTGCTCGTAAGAACGGCTGCTGTGTAGCCACCAGCCCCAAAAAATGCCGCTCCTGCAAAGTTCAGAAGGCCCGTATAGCCGAACTGAATGTTCAAACCGATGCAAGCGACCACGAATATCATCACCGTGGTGAGCATTAAAAGATTGAAGTGATCGTTATAAAAGAAGGCCGCGACTGTGATAACGGCAATAAGACTCAGTGTGCCCGTATAACGAGTATTCTTACGGATCGTAGCACTAAGACGTCCACTGGAACCCGTTCGATTCCCAACGAGCCAAAGAATAGCAAGCCCAATCACCAAGGCACCGACCATCGTCTCGGATTCTATGTATAGAAGAGCTGAGATATAAAGAGCAGCGAAAACAATTGCAACAAGAACTCCTACTCGGCTCAAGAAAAACTCATTCATCACACACGCTCTGAACTGGTTTCTGCGATCAAACCTGTTGGCCGCCAGGCAATGAGGATAATAATAACGCCGAAGGCAAAAACATCTTTATAAGCGATTGGTATCGGCAATACGACAACGGCGAATGTCTGGAGTCCAGCGAATAGAAACCCACCCAAAATCGCTCCGTAGAGATTGCCAAGGCCACCGATAATTGCTGCGCTAAACCCAACCGCACCAAGTAACAACCCCATAGTAAAATTGATCTCATTATAGTAGAGACCATTGATGATACCGGCGATCGCCGCAACCGCCGAGCCAAGCATAAAGGTCATCAATACAATGGCCTCAAAGTTGATGCCCATGAGCTTCGATGTCTCCTCATCCTGTGCGACCGCCTGGATGGCAAGACCGAGTTTCGTTCGGGTAATCAGTGTATGCATCGCGATGATGACGGCAACCCCCGTAGCAAACAATAGGATGCTATCAAAACGAAGCGATAGCATGCCAAGTTCAAATGCACCGCCAGGCAGCAGCGCAGGAAAAGCCTTCGAGCTGGATCCGTCGGGGAAGAATAATCGCACGGCTTCCCGTAATGCTGTTCCGAGCATAAGCGTAATCAACAATATATTGAGGGCTGGGGCACGTGCCTGCTTAAGGGGGATGACCAGAAACTTCGCAACTACAGCCCCAAGGAGCGCCGTCACAGAGATCGAAAACACCAAGATGAGAACAAGAATGACCCAAGGGCTAGCAATACCGATGCTCGCAACAATGAGATAGATGGTAAGTCCCGCAAAAGCGCCGACGGTAAGAACATCACCATGAGAAAACTTGATTATGTCCAACACACCAAAAAATAATGTAAAACCGACAGCCACAAGAGCATAAACCATCCCTTGCATGAGGCCGTTGATGATGAATTGAGTGAAAAGAGCAAAGTCCATGATGACCCTCATCGTTATCCCACCGAAGGCTCGCATGCTCTCACACACACAAAACCTTCCTAAGAAAAATCAAGAGTTTCTATCTCAGTATGCTTACTCGACTTTAACCCATTTGCCGTCCTTAACAACGACCGGCGTGATGAGTGAGAAGGTGTTTTGCCCTGATGAATCAAACCGTACTGGTCCAATCGCGTAGTCTTTCTCAGGTAACCCAGCCAAGGTATCCTTGATCGCTTCACGGTCCGATCCTGCCTTCTCGATCGCGTCCAGCAATACATTCATTGCCGTAAAAGCGTAGATCCCATAGGCTTCTGGCGGATTATCGAATTGGGCCTCTTCATAGAGCTTGAGGTACTTTGGACCTCCAGGCATGTCCTCGACTGGCGCGCCCTGGCGCATTGCGATACTGCCTTCTGCATTAACTGCCCCTTCGATGAATGTGTCGGCGATGATTCCGGAGACGCCGACGAACTGTGCATCGACACCAACCTTGTCCATCTGATTGCGAACACGAATACCCAGATCAACCAACCCACCAAAGTAGATTACATCTGCATTGTGAGATTTCACTTTGGTTAATTCGGCTGTGAAATCCTGCTGGTCAGCGGTGACACCGATCGACTCGACAAGATCAACACCGCTTGTTTGCGCGAATGTCGCAAACGCTTCCTGATGACCTGCACCATAAGCTGTCGTGTCATGGATCATGACCACGCGCTTATAGCCTCTACTTTCCATGAACTTGATTGCCGTCTCGTTCTGGCTGGTCAACGTACCAATGGTACGAAACACCTCGCCATAATCATTACCATAGGTAATCGCGGGAGCGATCGCACCCCAAACGACAATCGGCAGTCCGAACTTGTGATAGATATCAACAGCTCCAGTAGCAACCGCCGAACAGAAATGGCCGATCGTGGCCACAATATCTTTATCAGCAGCCATCTTGGTTGCAACCTGCACACCGATATTCGGCTTACATTCGTCATCGAGCGCGACCAACTCGTATTTGTGTTGAGTGTGGGAATCAGCGTTTCTTATCTGAACCGCAAGCTCAGCGGAGTTACGCCCTGCGATTCCATTCGCGGCGAGCTTGCCACTGATCGGACCAATGAACCCAACCTTGATGACATCGGCGGTGGCCGAGCTCGTGCCAACAACCAACGATATGACGACAAGCACAGAGGTGATTTTGAGTTTCATTTGAATTCCTCCCTATTCAATAAAAGTGAATAAAAATCAAAAAACATTATTTTTATTCAATTTAATTGAATTAAAACATTACCCTTTGAGAAAGTCAAGTAATTTGACTAAAAATCATTAAGATTTATTTTAATTATCATTTGATAAAGCAAAGGTACGGGCCACATGCGCCGTGCAGCTGGCATATCAGCACGATATCCGCTTATTTTCAGAGAACAACGATTCTGATTGTACGGCCTGCATGCGCAGCAAGACCATCGAGTATGTCACTCGGTTAGAAGGTCGGCGGTGTCGTCGCCCACAGGATTTTCGCAACCTTCGAGCCATTGTTGATATAACCGTGAGGAATATGGCTTTGGAAAAAGAACGAGTCTCCCTCCCCAACCTCATAGGTTTCATCCCCAATATCGATGGTGAGTGAGCCTTCAAGGACGTACCCCATCTCTTCACCGTCATGGGTGATACGCCCCTTACTACCAGCCCCCGGAACGACGATGTGGATTGAAGCCTGGAGAAGCTCCGTGCCTGTCTGCGGGATCAACCATTCGATCTGCGTGCCGTCGCCGAGTTGGTTCTCCTCGAATTTCAAAACAGGGCGTCTCCCCTTGCGCGTGACGACCTCACCGTCACGGCTTCCCCCCTCCATCAAATGGCCAATTGTAATATCGAGCTTACCAACGATCTTGTGCAACATCTGCAAAGAAGGCGTAATCTTCTCATTCTCGATCTTGGAAAGGAGGCTCTCTGAACACCCGACAACCGTCGATAGTTCTTTAAGCGTGAGTCGTTTCACTTTTCGAGCGTGCTTTAATCGAGCACCAATTCTCAACCCACTTTCCACGTAGCCTCTCCATAATGTTTTGGCAAGTTAATTTACTGAAACTCATCTAGCATGAACACAGATAAAGCTCAACTCGATACCAGATCAATATATTGTGCATGATGAGTACGAACTCTCATCAGGAGGCTAGGGGTGCCGATATTTAACCCTATGACAGCCCTATAATAGCCCTATGACAGGGATATAAGGGCGCGATGCCGATATCTCAATCGTCAATCTCGGTTGTTTAGGCCGCTTGCTTGCGCGTCAGAAACTCCATCACCATCGCCGCTGTCCATGAGAAGTTACCGCCGCCGCAAGGGGTGCTCTCTAAGGGGTCGTAGTATTCCGCAAAGCCACTTTTTTTAATCAGCTTGATGCTGTCACCCACGATACGCTCCACAAGGCGATGATGCCCGGCCCTTTCCATACCATCGGCGATCATATAATTCACAATCAACCATGCGGGCCCGCGCCAGTAACGTAGCTGATCAAATCGCTGGTCATGACGATCATGACTGGGCACAAGGTAGGTCGCCCACGTCGAAATTTGATCCAAACGCTGGGCCAAGGCATCCATACGCGCCTTAGGCAAGGGCGCAAACGCCGGAAGCAGCCCCCCCACGGATAGACTGTCGATCAACGCATCGGTTGTTCTATCCAAACATAAATACTGACCATGGGGTTCACTCCACAAATTTTCTAGCGCGGCGAGCCCTTTTTCTACCTGCTTTATAGAGTGCGCGGCTATCTTATCCTCACCGAGTCGCGTTGCCAGGCGCGCCAGATCAGCACAGGCACGAATCAGAATCCCATTAAAACCCGGATCGACAATTCTAAACGGTGAGGCGTCATGCAAACGAGTATTATCCCAACCAAAGGACCGAAAAAACTGAATCAGCCAGATATACCGCTCATACTGGGCTTGGGTGGGTCTATGCTCGGGATCCGCATGCGCGGTGTCGCGCCGGACAAACGGCGCAACCCCGTTGGTCGGCACACGCTCAAACGCGACGTCCCAATCGATAGAATTATCGCGACCCGACTCCCACGGATGAATAATCGCCACGAGTCCTGTCTTTTCAGGATCACGGCTGGTATAAAACCAGTCATGCCACCGCACAATTTTCGGCAACAAAGCGATAGCCCGTCGCCTTGCCATCTGTTTATCTTGCGCTCGCTCAAAAAGACGGTTGACCACAAACCCAGCCACCGGCGGCTGGGTAATGCCTGAGGTCGGCACCTTGCGATTCGTCGCCCAAACATCAGGCCCAGGAAAATAACCCTCGTCCGATTGATGAAAAATGATGTGTGGGACCATCCCATCATCCCATTGATGCTCGAACAGAGTTTCAATTTCTGTCCAGGCTCGATCTTCATCAAAATGAGCAAACCCGAGCGCAGTCATGCAGCTATCCCAATTCCATTGAAAGGGGTAAAGCCCATGGGTGGGAACCGTATAATGCCCTAAGTCATTGCTTTTCAGCACACTCGTGGCGTTTTGAAAAAACCGCTGCGCCACGTTATCAAACTCTCACGGATTTATCCGTGTTTGGATGAAACCACCTTATTCTATCTTGCATCGGCGCGAGCATTAAACGATCCCCCGAGGCCACCGTAAGATCGATATCTAAAACAGCGCGAAACAAATCCCCCTGGACATCACACGTGACCAGCAAATGCGGGCCAAGCGGCTCGACAATTTTGACTTTAGCCTCAAGGCCAGAAGAGGCAGGCTTGAGATCTTCAGGCCGGATGGCAAATACCAGCTCTTTGTCTTGTGTTTGCGGACCTTGGAATGCCTGGTTCGCCACCTGCCACTGACCTTTGCTGGTTTGCTTTGCAGATAGAAAGTTCATCGGTGGATTACCGATAAAGCTAGCGACAAAACGCGTTTGGGGGTTGCGGTAAACTTCGGTCGGGCTAACCGCTTGGACAATCTCACCCCGATCCATCACGCTAATTCGATCCGCCAGGCTCATCGCCTCGACCTGATCGTGGGTAACATAGATCGCCGTTGTCTTACTCTCGGCGAGCACACCCTTAAGCTCGGCGCGCATCTCAAGGCGAAGGAGAGCATCCAGATTAGACAGCGGCTCATCCATCAAGATGACCTCAGGCTGCATCGCAAGAGCACGAGCAACCGCCACCCGCTGCCGCTGACCGCCAGACAGCTCCCCTGAATAGCGGCTTAGTAAGTGTTCTATATGCATCAATTCGGCATTTTGCTCGACGCGCCTTTTAATTTCCACTTCAGGGAGTTTGCTCATCTTCAAACCAAAGCCGATGTTATTAAACACCGTGAGGTGTGGGAAAATCGCATAGTTCTGGAACACCATCGCGATCCCCCGATCTCGCGGCGGCAAATGATCGACCCGCCGGTCACCAATCCAAACCTCGCCTGAATCCATCACCTCAAGCCCGGCAATGATGCGCAACAATGTCGTCTTGCCACAACCTGAAGCACCCAACAAAACCATAAACTCCTGATCGGCAATATTCAGAGCAATGGATTTAAGAGCCTGAAAACTGCCAAAGGATTTTGCTACATTTTTGATTTTAATTTCAGCCATAGCCTATCAACTCCAAGGTTATCTATTTGCAATGCCCCACATGGCAAACAGATACTTGCGTACCGCAAAAATGAATATCAGTGCAGGCACAACAAGAATAAAACCGCCTGCAAACTTGAGGTGTAAGGGAGAAGTATCCAGATTTTGTAATAAGAATGCCGTGAGCGTTCGGTTCTCAATCGTTAATACAGCAGCTGCAAAAACCTCATTCCAGGAAATCACAAAGGCAAAAATTGCTGATGCAGTAATTCCAGGCACAATCAACGGAAACACAACATACGCAAAGGCTTGATAACGGGTACAGCCTAACGTCCACGCCGCTTCTTCTAATTCGGTGGGTATGCCTGAGAAAAGCGAGAAGGTAATCAACACCGCAAAAGGCAACGCGAGAGTCGTGTGAATCAACGACAAACCAAACACCGTGTCATCGAGTCCGGTCCGGATAAATAAAACAGCCAGCGGCAGCGCCAACAGCGGCAAGGGAAACGCGCGGGTTAACAAGATCATAACCCTAAAGAGTTCCTTACCTGCAAAATCAAAGCGCGATAACGCATAGCCCGCCGGTGCACCAATCGCAATCGCTAGGATCATCGTTAACCCGGCGACCAGCACCGAGTTTTTTAAGGCCGCCAACATTCCTTGAAAGTGGGCGAAAAACATCAGGCTTTCAAAATCAAACTCTGGGATGAGTGACTTGGGAAAGCTGTTCACCACCTCAGGCGAAGAGAGCGTATTCACAAGCAACAGATACAAAGGCCCCAACACCCACGCACAAAGCAGAAAAATCGACGCCCCGAACAAAAAGCGGCCTTGCTTAAAGGTGTTCTTTTGTGTGATGGCGGTCATATCCGTGCCCCCTTCGGCACCCGCAAGACATAGAGAATCACCAGAGTAAAGGCGATAGACAGACCCAAGATCACCATCGCCATTGCCGCCGCGGCATTGCTATTAAGCAGATCAAATTGATAGGCGTACGTCTCGCCCATGAGCACCGGGAACAACGTGCCGCCAAGGGCCGCCACCACCGCAAAAACCTCAAAAGCCAGGATGACCCGTAAAATGAGCGCCGTCTGCAAAGAGGGGCGAAGCATCGGTAATGTGATACGCAAAAATTGTTGCCAACGTGACGCACCAAAAACATCACCGGCCTCATAATACTCTTTGGGAATAAGGCCAATGCCGGCGACGATAATGACAAGCATGATGGCTGTTGCCCGCCAGATTTCAGCCAGCGCAATAGCAACAAACACCATCACAGGACTTTGATAAGATAGAAAGGTTGTCGGCTTGTCCATAAAGCCGAGTCCTACCATCATAGAGTTCAAAAAGCCTGACTGTTCGAAAATCGCAAGCCAGACGATCCCCGCCGCCAGATCAGAAATGCCCAAGGGAATGGTCCAGATATATAAAACAATGTCCCGCCCTTTTTTCATACGGCTCACCATCGTGGCCATAAGCAAAGAAAGCGCCAACTGGATCGGCACGACCGCCACCATCAAATAAAGCGTATTGGCGAGCGAGATTGGAAACTTCCAATAACTCACCACCTCATTGAAATGTTTTAAGGAAAGCTGACCATCGGCGACAAAAGCCTGACTGGCGACCAGGAAAAAAGGATATAAAAAGAATAGCGCCAGAAATAAGACCGCCGGGCCGATCAAAACATAAGGCAGAAAACGCTTATCCATGAGAATGCTCGCAGTAAAACAAATCACGGGAGCGTGACAGCCTGTAAAAATATCTACAGGCTGTCGCTTTTGCCCCCGTGGGTTATTCCACTCTTTTTATTCTACTGGACAAGGACCATCAGACGATGCATCAGGGGCCCAGCAAGGTGCGCCTGTTTCATTCATGATGGCTTGCAAGGCCCGCTTTTGATCATTCAAAACGGTTTCGATGTCCTGATTGGCGAGCACGATACGCTCAAAGCTATCGGTAAAGACGCGATTGAAATCACCGCCTTTACTGCCCAGCCCTGCCGGCAGCAGGCCGGGATTCGCATCAGCCGACGCGCTCATCTTAGCCACTGCCGCCCCAGAGGCCTGCACAGCGGGCGGCAAATCAGACGGCAAGTCCACGTCTACCACCGGGAAGAAGTTTGTGGCCCTTAGCGTGGCAATCTGGGTTGCTGGATCGAGCATATAGGCCACGAGGCTCTTTGAGGCCGCCATGTCTGGGGCTGTTTTGGGGATCGCGATCCCGGCGATCACCGGCATGAAGCCGCGACCTTCCGGGCCTGCTGGTGCCGGGAATGCCACAAAATCATTCGGACGCTCATTAAAGGCGTCGGCCAAGCGAGAGGTATGGTCAAAGGCAATCCAGACATCTTCGCTCAACAGCTGTTCTTGCAGAGCTGAATAGTTGGTAGAGGCCGGGTTTGTGACAGCCCACAGCTCGCGCATTTTTTCCCACGCCGTCACCGCCTTATCTGAAGCAAAGGTGCGGACAACCCCATTGGTATAAGATGGATAGAGATAGCCCTGGAAGAAGCGATGTTTCAGGCCCTTTGGTCCTGCCGGAAAGCCGAACTTGGCCTCGCCGGTTGCCTTTTGTACATTTGCGGCCCAAGCAATCAATTGATCATAGGTCAGCGCGTCTATATTTGCGCCATTGGGCAGATGCTCTAGCGCTTTTTTATTGGCGGCCATAATATAGCTGGCCTGCATCCACGGAACATATTGCATGGCGCCTGTGCCAAGTTTGGCTAGGGTATTAAATGTGTCGCTCGCCGCCATCACGCCGGTGGAATCAAGATCGACCAGATCATCGGGATCCATGGCAGAAAAATCACCATGCAACGCCCCAAGCAAGCCAATCTCACCGGAGCCAGCGGTCAGCTCTGCCTGCAACCGTGTCATCCAAGGACCGCCATCATTGGCCTGATAGTCGACATCCATGCCGGCACCTGAGAGGACCTGTTCTCGCATGGCTTGTAATTCCTGCGCAGGCTTGGCCTGGGTTGACCAAAATAGGACATCGGCCTGGGCGGTACTGGTCATGACAGACAGGGCAAGGCCTGAAAGAGCAACAGCTAATATTTTTTTGAAACGCATTTTCTTCTCCCCTAATGAATCTCTGATGATAGTCGCACTCGCCCACGTCGCCCACGCCGCCTGGTTTATCAAGACGACGCGTTTATCTCTGGACGAGATCTATAGATGTGATCATAATGATATAACGATATACCTTTTGTCAATCACATTGTCATAATTATTTTTCCTTGATATACTTGCATTTTTCTTAGAGATGTATGCCAGTTCTCTAATTTTGATCGAAAATTAGATATATCGTTACATCTGATCGACTCGTGAACATTAAAAAACCCACGCTCCACACAGTCGCCCGAAAAGCGAGGGTCTCGGTCGCCACAGCCAGTCAAGTTTTGCGCGATACAGGTCGTATCTCGCAGCAAACACGCAAGCGTGTTCTCAAGGCTGCCCAGCAACTCAATTATGTGCGTGATGGACGCGCCGCGTCTATGCGGTCCGGTGTCAGCCGAGAAATTGGCTTGGTCATTCATGGTATCGCCAACCCCTTCAACGCTGAGGTCATCAGCGGGATCAGTGAATATCTCGAGTTTCAAGATTATCTGGTGTCTGTCCTCGACAGCCAAAATGACAGCACCAAAGAAGAACGCAATCTCAGGACCTTCATCGCAAGCGGTCGCAGTGGGATCATCTGGGTGCCAACGGCAAATGTCCTCGCGCAAACAACCCAACTCCTCCTGACCAATCATGTCCCGACCATCACGTTTCTAAACTCTTTTGCCGACAGCCCCTTCGATCATGTCGGTATTAGAAACGCCAAAGCGACCTACGACAGCACATCTTATCTTATCGCGATGAGGCACAAAAGAATCGCCTACTTTGGCGGTGAGGGACGATCCTATGTGCGGCGGGAGCGGATCCGCGGCTATCGTGAGGCCCTTGCTGAACATGCCCTTTCAGAACCGATCATCTGGGACTGCGAAGATAGAAAACAAACCGCCTCGGATGCGATGATGAGGTTATGCCAGACGCATCCTGATGTCACGGCGATCATCTGTAATGGCGATCAGGTGGCGTTGGGAGCGTGTTTGTCACTCACGACTCAACATAAAACCATCGGCCAAGACATATCTATCATCGGTTTTGATGATATTGCGGATGCGGCCTTATCCAATCCACCCCTAAGCACGATGGCCGTCTCGCCGATGGACCTCGGCCGGCAGTTGGCCCGAGTCATGATTAACAGGATTAATCACCCCGAACAAAAACAGGTTCACATGGATGTCACGGCGGAACTTATTTTAAGACACACGACCGGCGCGCCACCGTAAAAGGCTTGCCCGATTGTCTGGAATAGCCATCTGTGGTTCAGTGGACCACGATTGAGCTGACTTCTTGATGAATCTGACTTATTGCTGATTGTTCCCAGGAAGCGCCTTCACCTCGATATTACAATACGGGCACCACACGCCACGGAAGAAGCTGATAATCAACGGCCCATCTTGAAGCAACGTATCCGAGCTCACGGCCTCCCCATTCTGGTTATTCAATGAAAATGCAGGGAGCTTGTCACCGACCTTCGGCACACCGCGCGTCGCAAGTTCGGCTAAAAGCGCATCATTGGCTTTTTTCATTTTTTCTTTCGCCTCATCCGGGATTTTATCCGCGAATTACGCGCTTAATTCACCAAGTTGTTGCTGTAATGGTGTCATGGTTTTTTCCTTTCAGGTTTGGAAGTTTAAGTTTAAGCCGCTTTATCTTTTAAAAACGGATAGTCGGTATAGCCGTGATGATCACCGCCGTAAAACGTGCTCTCATCAGGCATATTCAAAGCTTCGCCGGATTCAAATCGCTTCGGCAAATCAGGATTGGCAATAAAAGGCCGACCATAGGACACCGCATCAGCATAACCGGATGCGATCACGTCCTGCCCGACATCTAAATCAAACCCGCCATTGACCATGTAAAATCCGCTCCATTTCTTGCGCAAAGCTGCCAAGATTTTGTCATCACCCTCAGCCGCAGGCGCCATCCCCGGCGCACCTTCGCACACGTGAATATAGCCCGCACCGCGTCTATCCAGCGCTTCATAGATATAGCCGAATGTTTCAAGCGGCGTGCTATCTTCAATATCGTTAAAGGTAATGGTTGGGGCAAAACGCGCGCCGATCAAGCCCGGCTCCCAAATCTCACGCACAGCATCAAAAACCTCAAACAGGAAACGCGCACGATTTTCGGGTGTGCCGCCATATTCATCATCACGGCGGTTGGTTTTATCGCGAATAAACTGATCAATCAGATACCCATTCGCCGCATGAATTTCGATACCATCAAACCCGGCGTCTTTGGCTGCCTGCGCCGCATGCTTATACTCCTGCACAATCGCTTTAATCTCATTAACCTCCAACGCGCGCGGCTCGGATACATCCGCCATACCCTCAGCCACAAAAGTCTGCGCCTCGGCGCGGATAGCAGAAGGCGCAACGGGCTGTTTCCCTTCCGGCAATAAAGAGACATGCGAAATCCGCCCGACATGCCAAAGCTGGCAGAATATGGCACCGCCTTTTGCGTGAACGGCATCAGTGATGGCGCGCCATGCGGCAATTTGCTCATCGCTGTAAATTCCCGGCGTATTAATATAGCCCTTGCCCTGCGCGGAAATCTGCGCGGCCTCGGCAATGATCAAACCGGCGGATGCGCGCTGCGCATAGTACTCTGCCGCATGCGGCCCTTGCACACCGCTTTCATCGGCGCGGCTGCGGGTCATTGGCGGCATAAAGATACGGTTTTTAAGAGTGAGTGGACCGATCTCAACGGGATCAAATAGGTCAGGCATAATTGCGGTCTCCTGTTATTCTTGCAATTTTGTAACAAACGTTATAATATTAGGATATAACACTTCAAAAACAAAAAGCAAGAGTTTTGTAATGAATGATACAAAAAAAGTCGGCCGGCCAAAAACATTTGATGAGCATACCGCGCTGCAAGCCGCCGTGGATACATTCTGGGTCAAGGGGTATGACGGCGCATCAATGAAGGATTTAACATCCGCAATGGGTATTAACAGCCCCAGCCTGTATGCCACTTACGGCGATAAAGAGACATTATTCATCAAAGCGATTGAGCATTATATGGGCAATGTTGATTGTTCACCGCTGGATGCTTTTGAAAACGAACCGGATATTCAAAAGGCCGTATATGCGTTTTTTGAAGCCATCGTCACCTATGTGAGCGAACATGAAAAAGGATCACTGGGATGTTTTTTAAGCTCCTGCGTTGTGACCTGCGCGGAAACGGTGGAGGGCGTAAAACCGCTATTACAAACAGCCATTACAGAGAGTGAAAAACGTATCGCAAAGCGGTTTGATCAGGCAAAAAACGCAGGACAACTCCCCAAAAACTTCCCCTCCAAACAACGCGCCCGCCTGATGTTCGATCTGCGCCAAGGGCCGGTCTTTCGGGCGAGAGCAGGCCTACCCGCCAAATCTATCCGTCAGGATATGGCGTGCTGGGCTCATGCGGTATTAAATTGATTGTTGTCTATGAAAAAAAATTAAAAGCAGCGTTTTGGTTACAGCCTAGAAAAAATATCCTCTGTTCTAGACGGTTTAGACGATGGACGCGATAATTTGGATAAACAAATTGAAGAAATGTATGACGAAGCCTGTGACACTTATGAAGACCAAGAGAAATTGCCTGAAATACTAAGCTCACTGCATGCTCATGAACAACAACAAAAAGTCGAAACTATACAACGCGCCGGAATGCAGAATTACGACCATAGTGGTCAGAATAATGCTGCTGTAATTGGGCTTAACCGTTAAGCTAAAAGACCAGTCGATTAAACTCTCTCTAGTGTCAATTATTCCGTGTCGCATACCGACCGCATCGCGCTGTGAACGCGAACCGTTAAAAAATTAACTTTTTTAAACCACTGTAAATAAAAGAAAAAAGCTGAAGGGCGTTTGGGATCAAAACACACAGCTTTGGAGAGAATAGGCCATTTGGAGAGAATTTAGGGAGATATGGGGGCTATATATCGGCTGGTGTTCCTCCAGCTTTTCGTCTGAAACCCTTAGTATTCCTGCGCCCTAGAGGGCGGGGTTAATCGCGTAGATAATTTCAGGATATTATAGATTGGTTGCGGGGGTAGGATTTGAACCTACGACCTTCAGGTTATGAGCCTGACGAGCTACCGAGCTGCTCCACCCCGCGCCACTAAGAAAGGGGATTGTAACGCAACCATCGGGCCATGGCAAACGATCCATGACCCGCACAGGCTCACACAAATCAAGCCCAGCGATATTGACCTGACGCCCTATCGTGCCGCTCCCGACAACAGCGAGATGTTGCCATCCAAAGCTGTAAGATCCGGGCACACATGCTTTTCTCGCATCAACCATACATCCCAAGACGGCACACCGATCGGCGGGATGATGCGATCCGAGCCTTTAGCCACTGCCCGACGAAGCGCGCCGATATCTACCCGGCCATCACTATGGGTCATCACCGTATCCACTGCGCCGAGCTTCTCATCTTTTGCCGAGAACTGGATCACCTCCCAAACTCTGTCCCCCACCCGTGCGCCCATGTCGCTAATACCGCCCGCACTTCCTGATCCGGGTGCACGACCAAAAAGGCGCCGCGTGGCCTCGACCTTTGTGTCTATGGAAGCTGTTAAAGAATAACCGCCGCCTCGGGTTCGCCTACGTGCGCCCGCGATCCGTCATCAACCAACCAAAAACACCAGTGGCCACCACAGCAGCAAGCAATTGAACCCCGACAAATGGAGCCACATCCATGGGCGCAATCCCGGTAAATGTATCGGAAAAACTGCGCGCGATGGTGACCGCCGGATTGGCAAAAGAAGTGGAAGAGGTAAACCAATAGGCCGCCGTGATATAAAGGCCAACAGCCATGGGCACAGCCCGTGGCCGGCTTTTCAAGCAAGCCAAAATCGTCCCGACCAAACCGAAAGTCGCAATAAACTCACCGAGCCACTGGCCGGGCCCTGCGCGAGTGGTGGTGGCAGGATCGATCAGCGCATGATCGAACATCATATGCGCTGCAAAAACCCCGGCGATGCCGCCGATCACCTGCGCAAGGGCGTAGGCGAACGCCATACCCGCCTTGATTTCTTTACGCAGAAAAAAAGATAAGGTCACCGCCGGATTAAAATGCGCGCCTGAGATCGGCGCGAACATTGTGATAAACACAAACAGAACCGCGCCCGTGGGAATGGCATTACCAAGCAGGGCAAGGGCAAGAGAGCCCCCCGCCAGCTGTTCGGCCATAATGCCTGAGCCCACAACACCCGCAAGTAAGAAAAATGTCCCGAGCCATTCGGCTGTCAGTTTTCGTACCATCAATGATTCTTGATCTTATTCATTGCTTCATGATCTTTCATAGTGCTACATCAATAGAAAACGCCAAAAAGAGACATTGCTTTATATTTTGCTTTATATTTTTTCCTTGATAACCGCCGTCTTTGGGTCACCCGTGTTTGGGGTTCCTTCTTTTTCGATGACAAGCAGGTGTGCTTCCTCTTGGGCTATAGGGCGATGCTGGATACCCTTTGGCACGACGAAAAGCTCGCCAGGGTTAAGTGTCACGTTCCCTTGTTCGGTTTCTATATTGATCGATCCGCTAAGCACATAGAAAAAATCATCTGTATCATCGTGCTTGTGCCAGATAAACTCCCCTTTAACTTTGACAATAAGAATATCGTGACCGTTAAAGGTACTCACAATCTTAGGCTTCCAATGCCCCTCGATCAATTTCAATTTTTCGGATAGATTCACAGCACTCGGCATTGATTGTATCTCCTGTTCACATCAAGGATAAGGGTCATTGGATCGATTGTATCACATACCTTTGTTATCATCTACACGATGATATCCACTTTGCATAATCACGCTGCGATGGTTGACTATGGCCTGAATATACAGTCTGACTATAGGCTTAACGACGATAGATCCAACCCAAAGCCATGCCGGTCAGGACGAACTGAATAAACTGAAAAATCGTGTGATACGCCAAAAACAACCCTACCGGCTCAATGGCAAACTTTGCAGCTGTTGCAAAGCCCATGGCCGTATAGGTCATCAGGCCAATCACCAAATTGAATATAACCGCGCGGATAATAGGATGACCACCTATGAGAAAAACCCGATCAAAAAACGGATACAAATAACCAATGGTGGCGCCCTGGATCACAACCGCCAAGATCCCCAAGCTCATCACCGGCGCATCGCGCGTAAAAGCACCCATATCGCGATACACATCATGAAACCACAAGATATGCCATGGATATGCCCATGCCATTGTGATGATAAAATACGCACCGACAAACAAGGCAAGACGCTGGCCATTGATCGTGTTCATACGGGTTCTCCTTAGATAAAGTTTTGTCATCAAAACGCCGCCCTAAAGCCCTTGGGTACTCCTAGCCTGGGGGCCGCCTTGCTCTGGTTGTTCGAAGGCGGAGAAAGGGTTTGCTTTTTCTCGCCTATACTTTTATCATAGAAGTATACATTCTTACTTTTATCATGCAAGTATAAAAAGCACCCTCAAAGGGTCACATCAAGAGTCACAGCAAAAGGACAATCCTGCATGGTCGCCAAAACGACTCACCGGCAAAGGTCCGGCTGCCCTATTGCCTGCTCATTAGATATTCTGGGCGATCACTGGAGCTTGCTGATTGTGCGCAATCTTTTGTTTTTGGGGGTGCATGAGTACAAAGACATGCTTGCCAAAGAGGAACAAATCTCCAGCAGTATCCTAAGTGACCGCCTTAAAAAGCTGACGCAGGAGGGATTGATTGCGGCACATCATCATCATGCGGGCGGGCGCCGCAAATTGTATTACCTGACACCGATGGGAAAAGACCTGATCCATATCCTAACAGCGATGATTATTTGGGCGGATCGCTATTTGAGCGAATGGCTAGCGATTCCTCCAGCGCAAAAAAAACTCCTAAACCGTGATCCCGATGCCTTTATCGCAATGACGCTTGAACGCCTGGCGACCTGGGAAAAAGAAAATCTCAGGTAAGCGATATCGGGGGGATGCCTGGATTAGCAGACGATGCGGCGCAAGGCGTGATTGAACGCCTCTGGCCGGGTCATAAAAGGACAATGACCCGCATTGTCAATAAGCTGGGGCTGGGATTGACAGCCGGGAATATGGTCAGCCAAAAACGCACTGACAACCGGCGGACACAGGGTATCCTCCTTACCGCAGATGACATGAGTGTCGATCGTCATATCTTTCAAGTGGGACGTGAGTTTCTGCTTGGCGCTGTTTTTCAAGGCCGAAACCGCCACCGCTTGATCTGTGCGGGCGATCACACGATGGAGCAAGGTTTGGCTCAAGGCGCATTCTGGCGCACAGGCTTGCGCAAACATGTCACACGCGCCAGGAAAATCCTGCGCAAAAAGATCGATGATTCCATTAACCGCCTCGGGCTCAAGGGCGTGAGAGAAATGCTCGTCCGTCACAATTTGCGGAGACGAGTCCACCAGCACCATACGGCTCAGGACTGTGGGGCAAGTGTAAGCCATGGCCATGGCAACCGACCCGCCCAACGACCAGCCGACCAGCGTCACATCCTTCAGGCCAAGCGACTCGATCAAATCGCGCAACGCCTCGCCATGATCGGTAAACTGCTCGTTACCGGTGCCTGGCGAACGACCAAAGCTCGGCAGATCGACTGTGATAACCCGGTGAGTGTCCTCAAAGGCTTTGATTTGGGGTGCCCATAAGGTGTGATCCATTAAGGTGCCGTGAACAAAGAGGAGCGTTGCGGCATCGCGTTTGTTATCGAAATGATGAAGTGAAGTCATGGACGTGCCTCTTTTGTTTTGTGCTTGCTCATCTGCGTTGTTTTCTAGTATACCAGATCTTCAAAATCAAAGATAAGATGCTCACTTGCTACTATCTATAAAACAAACCCTACAGAGCGATCATATGATTATCCCAATGAGTCTCATAATTTCTATGGTTCCACTGCCCGTTCATGCCTGAGATAGCAAAGGACTTCCCAAAAGATGCGACGCCACAAACAGCCTCAACACGCTCCTTACTGAAAATACCTCCTGCACTATCAATCACAAGGAACGAGTTTCCTTTAGGGGAAGTAAAGGCTATTTTTTGACCATCAGCACTGGATGCAACCGAACCGATATAATTTTTCATTGACATGATATGCGATGGATCAAAAGAGGGAAAAGTAAGCCCTTCCTCTAAGTTAGCCTTAGCAATAAGCGGAACATCATCCCCTTGATGAGCGCCTTGGTATTGCCCACCTAGCCAAACCGTCTGACGATCATCAACTGCCATATGCCTTAGAGAAAGGTGATGCAACCATTCAGGCACATCTAATCTAGTAATAAGTTTACCGTGATGGCTGTCAATAAAAGCAATGGATGACTGCATGGTATGTAGATTAAGCTTACGTCTGCCTGTATCAGGATGGGTTACAATGCCTCCATTAGCGACACAAAGTGTTCGACCATCCGGCATCAAAATAATTTCATGAGGGCCGATCCCGTAAGAAGGAAACTCACCGACACGAGCAAAACTATCGACCGCATTATAGATACCGATTAGACCCGTACCGTTCTCATATTCATTTTCGGTTGTAAAAAGAAATTTTTCATCTTTTGAGAAAGCGCCATGCCCATAAAAGTGGGTATGCAATGGCGTCTTAAACAACACTGGCTCTTTTTCACGATCGCGCCGGAGTGCGAACGCAAAGGTTCCAGGGCGACGCGCAAAAGTCACAACCCATGACGATGATCTGGTGCTAACGATGCCATGCCCCCTGCTGGGCAGGGGATACTGATCGATGATATGACCATCATGATCCAAAATAGCGATGCCAAAACGCTTGTAGCGATCCATATAAGCACTTGCAAACAAAGGGGATTCATTTGCCGATTTCGCAATGCCTTGCCTCAATGAAAAAAACAACGCGCCAAACGTAGCCAATAGATCCCGGCGGTGTATTTTCATGGGCTAGTCCCCATCTTCAAATGAAAAACCCACAACAAGGCCCGCTTCTGGCGCAAACTCTTCTTCGAGATGGTGAGTTAAAGAACGCAATACTCTTGATATATGTTTTAAGGTCTGACGGTCATCTTCGTTACGTAACAGATCATTGATGGAACCATCGAGCTTTTCAGCAAGAGTGATACTTTGATTAAGCTCATCTCTTATTGTGTAGCCAAGGCTCCGTTTCTCCGGTAGTAGAAGGGTTTCAATGGCACTTGCTGTGAATAACTTTTCTAATCCTTTCAAATTAGCCACAAGAGACATCATTGTCGCTTCGGATCGCCAAAAAGCTGCCAACTTTGGGCGATCTTTTTTTGGCGGGTCCTGCAAAAAGACATTAAGGCGGCGTTTTTGAATAGACTCTAAACCATAGATAATAGTCGTGAGAATCTCGCCCAAGGCTTCCTCATTCGTCTGAAATAGCTTATTGTCAGGCCGAGGTTCATACCAATCACGTCTAAGGTTCTTGTCTTCTCGCCAAGCATGACTAAGTTCGTGTGCAATGTTTTTAATATTCTCACTCACGCTGTTTATAAACTGACAACGAAAGTCATAATTCGTTGCCAAATCCTCCGATCCCTGGCCAAACAGAAGAAACTCAAGCGCGCCAAGACCTTGGAGAGCAATGCTCATCTTTTGCAATGTAGCCATCTTGGCAACGTTTTCATCTTGGTTTGCGAGCGCCACCTGTACTTGTCGCAACCCTCTACCTTTTCGATCTGGAAAGTAGAAAAAACGCTCAATACGATGATCCTCAATGACGGGACCGATAAGAAATATCTCAACAAAAGACCAAGTATGAACCGTTTGAAGAAAAGCTTGCCTTGCTGCATCTAAGGTTTGGTTGTTTGGTCGGGCGCAAAGACTAACAACCTGATCGGTAAGATCATTGGTTGCGCCTTCTACCCGCTGATACGATGGTATGATGTAATCATCCATCGTATTTTTAAGGATGACTTGGGTAGTATCTCGATCAAGAGCCCAGATCGGTAAGGAAATAAAGAGAAAAAAAGCTATTAGAAAGAACCGCATTATAGGCTCTCCAAAAAGCGAATGAGCGCACGACGGTCATTTTCATTCAGATTACGAAATGACTCTCTCGCTTCTTCTGCTTCACCGCCATGCCAGAGAATCGCTTCTATCAAATTTCGTGCCCGTCCATCGTGCAGAAAAAATGTATGACCGCTCACAGTTTGGGTAAGCCCAATACCCCACAGCGGCGGTGTACGCCATTCCTGACCATCGGCCACACCCACGGACTGTCCGTCTGCCAAACCCTCGCCCATATCATGAAGAAGAAAATCCGAATAGGGCCAGATCAGCTGAAAGGATTGCGCTGGATTTTCGCTATCTCTACGGGTGACGAACTTTGGGGTATGGCAGGTTGCACAGCTACTTTGATAAAACAACTGTTTACCGCGTAAGACCATTGGATCATCCACATCTCTACGCGCAGGAACGGCTAGATTTTGTGCGTAAAAGACAACTAAGTCCAATATAGGATCAGGCGCTTCGGTATCTCCCAAATGGTTTTGGACGCCTGTCGGAAAGGATAAACAGGCCTCTTGTGCTTGCGTACAATCGCCAAAAGAGTTTGGAAGATCAGGCGTTGATATACCGATATCACCAGCAAAAGCCTCTGCGCTCTGGGTACGTATAGATGCATTCTGGGCCTTCCAGCCAAAACGGCCCAAAGTTATCTCAGATGTTTTTTTATCGTAGACTAATGCGGGGCGTCCTGAAATCCCGTCTCCATCTTCATCATCGGGATCAGCGAGAGCCATAATATCACTTGGATGAATAGCTTCGATAAGCCCCAAACCGATCATCTGATTGGCAACCCGAGGGGATAAGGTTGTCTTCGGGTGCAAGGGACCATAAGCGAGGTTTGAAATCTGATATTTGGGCTTACGTAAAGTAATGATTGTCCCATCTGCTAATTCTATAGGGTGTTGCGTGTAAGAAACAACCATGCGACCTTCTGATCTTAAGCCAGGGACTGCCAAATCCTGGAGTTGATGACCATAGACCGGGTCAGGAAAATTTAAAACCTTGCCTTGGGCAAGATCTTGCCTCTCTTGATCTGTGATTGCTCCGCGTGCTAACCGCAAGAACATAGATCTTGAATCTTGACGCCCTAGCGGCGGGTGACCACGGCCATCTTTTATATGGCAACTTTGACAGGACCTGGCATTAAAAATAGGTCCTAGGCCGTCGGATGCATGAGTCGATGATGGTGATGTAACCCAGAGTTTTCGGAAAAGCGCATTACCGAGTCTGAACTTTTCTTCCTCCTCAAAAGTGAGATTTGCAGAAGGGTTAGAAAACGCATCACGGTTGATCATTTTTCGTGATGTCGCAGCTCCGCCTTGCATCGTTTCAAAAGACTCGGCCTGGGAAAAGTCCTCGGTCGGTTTGGTAATAGCCTGTACACGCTGATCGTCTTTGGCCGATAAGTCTGTGCGTTCTCGCACAATGCTTTGGGTCAAACCCTGTTGATGGCCGCCCCACGCGACCATCAATAGGAAACTGGCCATCAATAGGACGATGACTCCTTTATAGATTCTCGACAACATACCAGATGACAAAAATCATAACGGTAAAACAAGGACCAACCCTAGGGCTGGCCCTTGCTTTTTTCTCTTACTGAAAGACAGCCTCTGGATTATCAAGACTATCCGATCCTTCCAGCTCAATACCATCCAGATCGAGCGAGGCCATAACGCGCTCAATCGATTCAGTCTGCGCAACAAGACTGTCAATGGCTTCTTGTACAACAGCATTGCCTTGCTCATTACCAATCGCAATCATTTGATCATAGGCTTCTTCATTTTCGGCCCGCGCGACCATACGCTCCATTGCCGCAATTGTTGCATCCAACTTGACTTTGAGTTCTGCGTCAACGGCTTCATTTTCTACCATCACAAGCTCAGAGAGAGAGGGACCACTCATAACCGTTCCATCGACGCGCGTATAGGTTCCTAGATACACGTTACGGATCCCCACAGCATCATAGTAATGAGAGTTATGGGTATTATCCGAAAAACAATCATGTTCTTCCTCAGGGTCACCAAGTAACAGCCCCAACTTCATACGCTCGCCCGCCAGCTCCCCATAGGATAAGGAGCCCATGCCGGTCAGTATTGTGCTCAAGCCAGCTTGCGTGCCACCTTCCTCAAGAGCGTGGCGCGCTTGACCGTGAGAAGACCAATTTGCCACCATTTCCTCCAGATCGGCAACCAAAAGATCAGACGCTGCAGCGAGATACTGTTGTCGGCGTTCGCAATGGCCGTTTGTACAATGATGCAAGCTAAAGTCCGTGTAAGGACGATTGCCTGCCCCCGCGCTTGTCCCATTTAAGTCCTGGCCCCACAGCAAAAACTCTATCGCGTGGTAACCGGTGGCGACATTCGCCTCAATACCACCTGCTTCTTGCAGTTCATTTTGTAGCAAATCGGGGGTGATACGAGATGCATCGATTGTTTGACCATCGACCATAAATGAGGTGCTAGCGATGACATTCGCGGTATAAAGATCATTCGTATCGTTTTGCGTCCCATAGCTCACATCTACGTAGTCGATGAGCCCTTCGTCTAGGGGCCAGGCATTAACCCGCCCTTCCCAGTCGTCCACAATGGCGTTACCAAAACGATAGACCTCTGTTTGTTGGTAGGGAATGCGAGCGGCGAGCCAAGCTGTCTTTGCCTTGTCCAGACCGGCCTGACTTGGATTGGCCAAAAAGGTATCGATCGCGGCGTCCAGGATCTTGGCTGTCGACAGGGAGTCTTCGTACTTCGCCTGAGCCATATCGGCATAGTGTGCCAAAACAGCCGAATCCGTCGCAGCCATACTGCCAGTGGAAACCATACAAGCCAACGCAAAAGTGGCAATGGAAAATGTCCTTTTGCACCGAGGTTTTTTGTGCATTAGATTTTTGTACATTGAATGCGTTCCTAGATAAAATGGTGGAGATCGTTGTCGACCGCCCTTTGATGCTTTAGGGAAGACTTTTTAACCAGACTATTTTAGTATGGTATTCTTACCCTGTCAACACAAACTCGCCCCTGATCGTATGGTATGATAGTGGCTCGTTGTCGTTTATATTGAGGACATGAGGGATGAGGCTCACACGACACACCAACTACGCCCTTCGGATGCTAATGTATTGCGGCTCTAAGAATAGCCTCGCCCAAGATGAAGCAAAGGGGACATTAGCAACAATCAAAGAGATATCCGCCTTTTATGGCCTATCAGAGAAGTTTTTAACCAAGATCCTTCTCAGCTTGACCAAGCATGGTTTTATGACAACCGTAAGGGGACGCCACGGCGGCATTTGCCTTGCTATGCCCGCCGATGAAATCTACCTCGGCGATGTGATTAGAAAAGTTGAAGAGAACTTTGAACTGGCGGAATGTTTTCAGGCCGGGGAGGTCACCTGCCCACTTGTTCATGCCTGTGGTTTAAATCAAGCCCTATCCCGTGCACTTGAAGGATTCTTTGATACCTTGAACGAGTACACCTTGGATGATCTCATCCAAAAACAGCACAATATCAACGTGCTGGTCGAGCTGACCACAGCGATCGACACACCCCAAAGCCCCGAAAAAACCCCGCAAGATATTAGAGTTCTGTAGAGTCCTGTCTCTAAAACCCTGTCTCTTTTCTTCTCAGCCCTGGCTTTTTCTTTACCGGAAGCACTGGGACCTCTCAGACATAAGTCGCAAAAACCTCGAAGAATCTGAGTGGTACAATTTCAAGATACAGGGACCCACTACTACGGCCACAACACGGCAGAAGAATGGAAGCGATTCCTTATTGGGAAAATCGATGCACCTATTTCTGCTATCTTGCTTTCCACAACGATGGAAAGCCCTACAATGGTCATGGAACGCACCAAAAAAGATATTGCCGCCGCTTACCCCCATAAAATCGTCCCACAATACCACTGCACTATCCTAATTCTACCCCTTCGTTGCCAAGCCATATCCCCGTGATTACAATAACGCCTAGACCCGGCACCTAGACCCAGCACTGCGTAACGGACTGTTTATGAATGAGATACTAAGCCTTTTACAAGGCAATCTGTTGACCCCGACGATTTTGTTCTTTCTTCTCGGCCTGGTGGCGGCGATCTTTCGCAGTGATCTGTCTATTCCCCAGGCGGCGGCGAAAGTCATGTCGATCTATCTGCTTTTCGCCATCGGTTATAAGGGCGGGGTCAGCATTGCACAAAGCGGCTTTTCCCTACAGCTTGCCTTCACCTTACTGCTTTCTATCATCATCTCTCTGGCGATTCCGTTTCTTAGCTACGGCCTGTTGCGGCTTATGACCAACCTTAGCCGCCTGGATGCCGCCGCCCTGTCGGGTCATTACGGCTCCATCTCTATCGTCACCTTTGTGACCGCGATTAGCGTTCTTGAGGGGCTAGGTTACAGCTATGAAGGGTACTTGATTGCCGTGGCCGCGATTATGGAGGCCCCGGCGATCCTTTCTGCCCTGTGGCTTGCCTCTGATCGCAAAACTTACAATGCGGCCCTACTGCGCGACATTGCTGCCAACGGGTCGATCATCCTCCTTCTTGGTTCCTTTTTTATCGGGATGTTGACCGGGCCGGACGGTATGGAAGAGATCGGCGCCTTTATCACCTCACCCTTTACCGGAATCCTATGCCTGTTTTTATTGGATATGGGCCTGCGTGCGGGGCGTAACCTGTTTTCGAGCCGGGAGCATATTAATACCGGTCTGATTAGCTTTGGCCTCTTGATGCCGCTCCTATGTTCGGGGATCGGCTTGATCGCATCTTTATTGATCAGCTTGTCTCTTGGCGGGACTTTTTTAATGATGGTGCTGTGCGCCTCGGCTTCTTATATTGCGGTGCCCGCCGCCATGCGCCTTGCCCTGCCCAAGGCAAACCCCGCGATTTTTCTTACCATGTCGCTGGGGATCACCTTTCCGTTTAACATCGCGATTGGCCTGACCCTTTATCTGTTTATCGCCCAGTCCGTACACGGTCTTCTCGGTTAATCTGTCGATATCTTTTAAGAAGATACGCGCATTCATCACAAGAAATTATGTATAGCGATACCATGTAGAAATTTTGACCTATTCGTTGTTACCACATGGAGATACCTTTTCAATATCTGAGAAATATATCGTAAGTCTTTCGAGGCTTACGGGGAAAAATGACAACCATTTAAGGGTGTAGAACAATGGTATTGATCGGATCAACAGGTATGAGAAAGACAAAAATATTAAGATAGAATATTATGCATGATAGAAGTTACTCAAAATACCACCATGATCAAATTAAGGATACAAACTCTATAGATGATCATAAAGTAGATATCGCGATAGCGGAGAAAAAATCATGCGGTATATTGCCAGCTTGCTCTTGACCTCAGGATTTTTGTGCGGTGACGCATACGCCCAGCAAACCCAATCCGAACAAAAACAAACCATAACGATCATGATCGTCCCGCAGGGAGGAGAAATCCCTGCCGATGTCGATCCGGATGCCTACCTTGCTCACGTGCAAGGGCTCGCTGAGCAAGGTGATGCGGACGCCCAATACTATCTGGGTGCCTTGTACCTAAGCGGCCAAAACATCACGCGAAACTTTGAGAAAGCCAGCACGTGGCTGGACAAAGCGGCCGACCAAAACCAACCTGCAGCGCAAACCAACTTAGGCTTGATGCTCTTGTTTGGTCACGGCACAGCGCAAGACCATGCGCAAGCCGCTTACTGGTTCAACCAAGCTGCGAAGCAGAGTTTCGCCGAAGCGCAAAATGCCTTGGGTATGATGTATAAAAACGGCCAAGGCGTTGACCAAAATGACGAGCGGGCGGTTCAACTTTTTCACCAGGCGGCGACCCAAGGCTTTGCCCTTGGTCAGGACAACCTAGGGGTCATGTACCAAGAGGGACGCGGGATTAAGCAAGACGATCTGCAGGCACTCTTGTGGTTTTTGAAAGCAGCGCGCCAAGACCTGGCTACGGCCCATGAGCATCTTGAAAAACACGCATTGACCGCTCTGTATAACAAAGCCCACGACGCTGATCAATCCGGAGACCACGCACGCGCATTCGATCTCTTTAAGCAATCTGCGCACGCGGGCGACCCCCGTGGACAGTATACGCTGGCGACGATGTACGATTGGGGCGAAGGCACCACCCAAGATTACGTCCAAGCGCCTTTTGGTATAGCAAAGCTGCGGAAAATGACATCGTGCATGCCCAATACGATCTGGCCCTTGCGTACGCGGATAGCTTAGGTGTTGAGCAAAGCGATGCCCAGGCCGCGCTATGGTACGAACGCGCGGCGAAAAACGGCCACATAGACGCGCAGTTCAATCTTGCAACCCTCTATCGCACCGGCGGGAACGGCGTGCCACAAGACTGGGGTAAAGCGATCCAGTGGTTCCAAGCCGCTGCCGAGCAAGGAGATGCTGGCGCGCAATATAGTCTTGGCCTTACCTACGAGAGGCAAGGGTATACCGCCTGACTATGATAAGGCTCTGATCTGGCACCAAAAAGCCGCCGAGCAAGGCTACGCCGAATCGGAAAATGAAATCGGCTTGATGTTTGAAAAGGGCCGAGGTGTGGCGCAAGATGACATCGCTGCCTTTGCTTGGTTTGAAAAAGCCGCCGAGCAAGGCTACCCGGCAGCACAATATAGATTAGGCGCGATGTACCAGATGGGGGAAGGTACAGACCAAGATTATGACAAGGCTCTCACTTGGCAACACGCCGCGGCCGAACGCGGCTTTATGAATGCCCAGTATAGTTTGGGGGTCTTGTATTTACACGGTGATCTTATAGAGCCAGACTATCCGCAAGTCGCCTACTGGTTTGAAGCCGCCGCGCAACAAGGCGACGGAGAAGCGCAGCGCTATTTGGGTTATATGTATGAGCACGGCTATGGCGTTGACCAAGATTCTGACCTGGCAAGATTTTGGTATGAAAAAGCCGCCGAACAAGGTTTTCCTCAAGAATAGAAAACGGCTACTATACTGAAGCCTTTGAAAACGATATTTAACGATAAACATAAGCAGACACAAAGATGATGATTGAGCATATGGCGAACCTTTTTTTAGCGTTGGGCATACTCACGCTTGGCCTTGTGAGTTTTGGTCCGAACATTTTGGCGATTATCGGCACATCCATGCAGCAAGGACGGCGAGAGGGCTCCATGCTCGCTTTGGGTATCGGCTCGGGTTCTGGTCTTTGGGCCGCGCTGACGGTCACTGGCCTTACCGCGCTTATCACCACTTACGCGTGGGCTCTTTTAGCCATCAAAGTGTTTGGGACCGCCTATCTGCTTTGGCTGTCTTACGGCGCATTTCGATCTGCCTTCAGCCCCGCGCCCGCCCTTACTGAAGCCAACAGCATGCAGGGGCATAACCTCTACCTGCGGGGGCTTGCGATACAAATGACGAATCCTAAAGCTGCTTTGTACTGGGTTGCCATTGCGGGGGTTGGGCTCGGGCCAGCCCCCCCGCTATGGGTCAGCGTCTCCCTTGTGATCAGCGCGACTACAATCTCGATCGCCGCCCACCTTATTTATGCCAGGGCTTTTTCGGCGCAACCCGTCATAGGTTTTTATCAGCGTGCCCGGCGTTGGATTCATGCGACCCTTGGCATTTTTTTTACCTTTGCCGCATTCAGACTGGCACTCTGGCATCATAATTGAGTTGATGATGGCCACAGGGCACAACCCTAGACGAAGGGCTATCGGCGCTGGGGATTTTCAACAAGAAGCTGGGCAATGGAATCCTGCGGCTTGCTCCCCACATCGCCACCCATCCCAGCCTAGAAGATAAAAAAACGAGGGCTGGGAAGACCTGGCAACGACCTACTCTCCCGCGTCTTAAGACGAAGTACCATCGGCGCTGGGGATTTTCACGAAGGAGTTCGGAATGGGATCCCGTGCTTTGCTCCCCGCTATAGCCACCAAGTCATCCCAGCCCTCGTAGCAGAGCTGGAAAAGTCAGTAAAACACGCCGGGCATTATCGGCTAGCATTATCTATGCTTTTGAGCGCTACCCGTTCACATTGCACATGCTTGCGTCACGTTTATTTTCTATGTTTATAGAAAACAATTGTTAGGTTTTTTGCTTTTATTTTTGCGTAAGAGGCTTTCGCCCGAACACAATGGCCTATGGCCAACAAACCTGAAAAATCGAAAAAGCCAATGGGGCGATTAGTATCGGTTAGCTTCATACATTACTGCACGTCCACACCCGACCTATCAACGTGGTGGTCTTCCACGGCCCTCATGGGGAATTTTGGTATCGAAGGAGGCTTCCCGCTTAGATGCTTTCAGCGGTTATCCCGTCCGCACATAGCTACCCGGCGGTGCCGCTGGCGCGACAACCGGTACACCAGAGGTGCGTTCATTCCGGTCCTCTCGTACTAGGAACAACTCTTCTCAAAATTCCAACTCCCACGGCAGATAGGATCCGAACTGTCTCACGACGTTCTAAACCCATCTCACGTACCACTTTAATCGGCGAACAGCCGAACCCTTGGGACCTGCTTCAGCCCCAGGATGTGATGAGACGACATCGAGGTGCCAAACACCGCCGTCGATGTGGACTCTTGGGCGGTATCAGCCTGTTATCCCCGGAGTACCTTTTGTCCGTTAAGTGATGGCCCTTCCACGCGGAACCACCAGATCACTATGACCGACTTTCGTCTCTGCTCGGCCCGTCGGCCTCGCAGTCAGGCTGGCTTATGCCATTGCACTCTACAGCTGATTTCCGACCAGCTTGAGCCAACCTTCGCGCGCCTCCGTTACTCTTTGGGAGGCGACCGCCCCAGTCAAACTACCCACCATGCAGGGTCCCGGACCCGGATTCACGGGCCTCGGTTAGACATCAACGAGCATAAGGGTGGTATTTCAAGGTTGCCTCCACGCCGGCTGGCGCCGACGTTTCCAAGGCTCCCACCTATCCTACACAAACATTCGTTAATGCCAGTGCAAAGCTGTAGTAAAGGTTCACGGGGTCTTTCCGTCTGACCGCGGGTACTCCGCATCTTCACGGAGAGTTCAATTTCGCTGAGTCGATGTTGGAGACAGTAGGGAAGTCGTTACGCCATTCGTGCAGGACGGAAC
>JBCCHK010000009.1:0-149816 GCA_039028835.1 Pseudomonadota bacterium | reverse complement strand
GTCTTTCGCGCCCTTGTCATTCCTGCGTAGGCAGGAATCCAGGAAAGGGTGAATAAAAACGAATATATGCGAATATATGCAAAGACACGCGCGATGGGTTTAACACCCGCCGACGCATGATGAACCCTCGCTCAAGGCCGCGCCTCTCCTAGCCGGAGGGGCAACATTCCGTCTATACCTGTGCCTTGTGGCCGATCTGGGTGTGGTCCCGAGTAAACAATGTGGGTGTTGCTAAGGTCGTACCTTGTCTAGGACAGGACTAGGCAGTCATAGAAACGCCGTAGATTCGCTCGGCATTGCGGTGGCCGATGGCCGCCGCCTCATCGGGCGACAGGCGATCTAAGATCGAGTGGGTGACAGCCAGCCACTCGGGCAACCCACCACCGAGATTAATGACCGGCCAGTCACTACCCCAGACCATGCGATCAGGGCCAAATACCTCCAGCACGTGATCGACGTAAGGGGTGATGGCCTGCGGGCGGTTTTGTTCCACCCCGCAGTAGGCCATGATGCCAGAGAGTTTACAGATCACACTGGGCTCGCCTGCCAAAACCGTGATCTCTCGTGACCAGTCGGCAAAATCGTTGCCGGCAATATCGGGCACGCCACAGTGATTCAACACAAAGGTGGTATTCGTGCAGGCGCGTACCAACTCAAGCCCGATGGGGAGTTGTTTGGCGGTGACACACAGGTCAAAAACCTTCGATTGAGCACCGATTTTACGCACATTCGCGCGAAAGGCTTCGGATTGAGACAGATCGTCAGGCATGACGTGTAAAATTCGCCTATAACCGGCCACCCCCAAAGCAGCGCAGGTCTCCAGCCACGCCTCAAAGCCGCTGTCGTCCTCAGGGCGGCAAGAGGCGATGATCCCGCGTAAGGATTCGTCCGCCTTCATAAGATCAGCGATCATAGATACTTCGGCCGAATAGTCGGGATCGTCTGTACCCGCCTCCATAAACAGCGTACCCATAACGCCCTGGTCTTTGGTTAGAGCATGATAGCTTTCTAGGGTAAAGGCTTGGTTTTTCAGGGCATCGATCCCGTCGGTCCAGCCATAGCCTAAGCGATCAGGATAGATAAGATGCTGATGGGTATCAAAAAGAGGCGTCATAACACAAGATCCTATGTCTAGAGAGTGGCAAAGGTCACGTTATCGATAAAGTCCCAATCCAACTCGATCCCCAGCCCCGGTTTGGTCGGCAGGGTGGCGATTCCGTCTTTGATGGGCAAGGGCGCGGTAAGGCCAAAATCAAAAATCTCCCGCGGCCAGAGGAGTTCGAAGTAGGTGGAATGACCAATCGCGCCATTGATATGCAGGTTCACGAGCTCCAGAGGATAGAAAATCGCGGTGTGAATCTCACAATTCATATGAAAGGACTGAGCGAGGGCCGCGCTTTTCATCACGCCGCTCACCCCGCCAGTCCATGACACATCGGCACGCACCGCGTCCACGACGCGCGTTGCCACACATTCGGCAAGGGAGTAGGGGTGCGCCGCCAGCACTTCGGTACCGACGATGGGAATATCCAGCACCCGGGTAAGCTCACGTAATGCGCTGAAGGCCTCATCTGGCAGGGGTTCTTCTAACCAGAGGTAGTTCATCGCCTCCAGCTCACGCCCGAAACGCACAGCTTCCTCTAATGTGTAGGGCTGGACGGGATCGGACATAAGGGTAAAGTCCGGCCCGACCGCTTCGCGCACGGCACGGTGGATGTCCAAATCTTGCGCATAATTTTTACCCGGCGGATGGATCTTATAGGCCTTGAGACCTGCTGTTTGCACCGCCTTGGCTTCTTTGGCGTAACTCTCCTCGCTTTCTAATACCAGCGAGGACGCATAAACTGGCACCTGCTCGCGTGCGCCGCCAAGATAACGCCACAACGGTTGTTCAGCAGCCAGCGCACTCGCGATCCACAAGCAGCAGTCGACGGGACCATAGCTATAGATCGGTAGATGATGCCACCAGCGGTTGGTTGTGCGCCAATCCAGCCAAGCCCGCTCGCGCTCTAAGATATTGCGGCCGAGCAAAAAGGGTCGCAAGGACGATGCCGCCAGGTGTCCCGCGCCTAAGGCCGAACGTCCGGCAAAACCAAACATAGACGCCGATAACCCGGACTCGGTGGTGACGGTATAGACTAAAAACTCCAGCCCATTTTGGTCGATGCCGTCGCGCATGGCGGCGCCTTCGACAACGGCATCCTGATAACGACAACAGCGAATGGCGAGATCTTTTATTTTCATGGCTAAAACTTTCTATGCTTGAGGTAGGCGTCTTGGGGATCCACACCCGCCAGGATTGCAGTGCGTACTTTGTTTTCTTTTTGCATAGCAACGCATGATTGCTCGATGGTTTCATCGAGAATCTCATGGCGAATCCGCACCATGCCATCGCGATCACCGTGCAACCAGTCCCCAGGGCGAATAAGCACATCGTCCATCATGATCGGCGCTTCGGTGGCACTGGGCAACCACGCGCCGACGATATCCCGCGGCGTGTGAAAGGTACGCCAGCATAAAAATCCAAGCTTGAGAATAAAGGGCGCATCGCGCATCGCGCCATCGATCACGCAACCACGCACCCCCTTTTTATGTAAGGTTTCGGCAGAAAGCTCGCCCATCTGCGCGATGGTTTGGTTATGGGGCTGGCTGACCCAGATATGCCCAGCCTTCGCCTTAGATAAAAGCCCCGTCCATGCCAATAGTGTGTCATGCGGATCGGCGGTTTCGTCCAACCGTCCCTCGATGGTAAAGGCGGGTCCGCACAGCACGGCTTCGGGTTGTAGGGGGGTGATGCGCGATGGCAGGGTAAAATTGCGTTCGCCTGCGGCGCGCAGGACATCGTGCAGGATGCTGGTGTAGCAATTTTCTAGTGCTTGGAGGTGAGTGGATTGGGAGTTGCTCATGACTTTAGTTAATCTAAATGAAACACGTCTTCCATCATGGCCCACCATTCGCCGGTCTTGCGGGTGGCAAGGGGCTCTTGGCAGGGCATGCACACGTCCCACCATTCTTTGGTCTTGGGATGATCGGCCATGGCCTTCATGTCCCCTTCAAAATCATCGCCAGTATACTCCCAGTAGCCAAATAATAGATTTTCCGGCTCTTTAAGAAAGATTGTATAGTTGCTGATGTTAGCTTTGGTAATGAGTTCCAGTACTTCAGGCCATACGGCAGCATGCAGGTGCTTATATTCTTTGATGTGTTCGGTCTTCAGGCCAATCACCATACCCATTCGTTGCATAGAAGATCCTCCCTTATAGAAAAATGTTACTGCGGTGTCGCGAGTGAGCGCGTGCTGGCCGCATCGAAAAGATGAGCGCGATGAATCGCCAGGGTAAAGGTCATGTCTTGCCCAGGCATCACGTCATAGGGGTTCATCATTTTGGCTTGGACTTCTTGGCCGGCCAGCTGGGCATAGAGCAAGGATTCAGAGCCAAGTAATTCGGCTAAGTTAATTTTTAAAGAGAGCGATGCGCCACCTTCATCGTGCACCCCGTGGTTTTCAGGGGTCAGGTCATCCGGGCGAAACCCCAAGATGACCTCCTGCCCGTCCTGGACATTTTGAGCCAGCCGTGCCGGGATTGGCACGCACGTGCCGTCGCTAAGGCGCACCTGGCGGTCTGTGATTTTTGCCAGGAGCATGTTCATCGGCGGCGAGCCGATAAAGCTGGCGACAAAGGTGTTGGCCGGATGATGAAAAATCTCCATCGGCGGGCCCTGTTGTTCGATAATCCCATCGCGCATCACCACAATTCGATCAGCCAAGGTCATGGCTTCAACCTGATCGTGGGTGACATAGATCACGGTTGTTTTCACCTGCTGGTGCAGTTTTTTAATCTCTGTGCGCATCAACACCCGCAGCTTGGCATCCAGATTAGACAGTGGCTCATCAAACAAGAAGGCTTGCGGCTGGCGCACGATAGCGCGCCCCATAGCCACGCGCTGGCGCTGGCCGCCCGACAGTTCGCCCGGCATTCGCTCCATCAGCTCGCTTAGTCCCAGAATATCAGCGGCTTCTTGCACGCGGGCCTGGATCGTGTGCTTGGGCTGTTTGGCAATCGTCAGACCAAAGCCCAAATTATCCCGCACGTTCATGTGGGGATACAGGGCATAGTTTTGAAACACCATAGAAATGTGCCGCTTACGGGGCGGCAGGTCATTCACGCGAGTATCACCGATGTGAATATCGCCGCTGGTGATATCTTCAAGTCCGGCAATCATGCGCAGGGTGGTGGACTTCCCACAGCCGGATGGCCCCACCAGCACGACGAACTCATTGTGCGCAATCGATAGGTTAATGCCATGCACCACGGGGGTGTTGGCGTAGGATTTATGCAGGTTTGTCAGGGTAATCGGTGCCATGGTCAGTGTTGCACGCCTCCAAAGGTAAGCCCGCGAATCAGGTGCTTTTGCACCAGGAATGTTAAGATGAGTGCGGGAATGATGATGATGACCGCCATAGCGCACATGCCCGCCCAGTCGATCGTAAATTGTGCGGTGAAATCCATGAGGCCGACCGGCAGAGTCTTAGAAGAGGTCGACCGGGTCAGTTGGCTGGCGAGCGCATATTCATTCCAGCTGGTAAGAAAGGCAAACATCCCGGCTGCAGCGATGCCAGAGCGGGCGAGCGGAAACTCGATGCGCCAGAACGCCTGCCAGCGGGTACAGCCATCGATCTGCGCGGCACCGGACAGCTCCATCGGAATCTGGCGAAAAAAACCATCCATCAACCAGATGGTAAAAGGTACGTTGAGCGCGACATAGACAATAATGACCCCTAAGGTGCTGTCGATCAGGCCAAGTTTGCTCCACAAAATAAACACCGGTAATGATAGGGCGATGCCCGGTACGGCGCGCAACAGCATGAGCGTTAAAAACAAGCCATTTTTTCCGCGAAAGCGGAAGCGGCTAAAAGCGTAGCCGCCTGCAAGACCAATCGCCAGCGCAATAAAGGTACTGGTAACCGCGATGATGACTGAATTGGTGAAGTAACTGGCGACGGGGATCGCGACCTGCTCGTCGCCCAAGCCAAAGATAGAAATAAAATTTGTCAGACCTGGGTCCTGAGGAATCCACACTGCGGGTTTGGCGAGAATCTCGCGATTGGGGCGCAGGGAGGAGAGCATAACCCACAGGCCCGGGACACTCATCATGACCATAAGCAAAAAGGTCACCGTCCAGTGCACGAGCTTCATCAGGCGTTTGTACGGGGCAGTCATTGGGCACCCCCCATATACCGCCGTGCCTGCATCAGCTTGCGATAGAAATAATAGGTAAACAATAACGAGAGAATGGTGGACACATAGGCCATCGCATTGGCTTGCCCCATGCGGGCATTATCATAACCAACCCGCGCGATTAAGGTCCATAGAAGTTCCGTGCGGCCTGCAGGGCCGCCACCGGTCATCACATCGACGATATCGTAGGCGCGGGCAACATCCAACGAGCGAATAGTCATAGCAATAAAAGCAAAGGGCATAAGAAAAGGCAGGGTAATATGGCGAAAAACCTGCCAAGGGTTACAGCCATCGACCTTGGCGGCTTCGATGGGATCACGCGGAATAGCGAATAACCCAGCGAGGAGTAAAATGGCAAAGACTGATGTACTCATCCACACTTCGGCAAAAAGAATAGAAAACATCGCCAGATTCTTATCAACCAGCCAAGGGATCGCCTGATCGGTAACGCCAAGCGCTTGTAGGGCGTTGTTTAAGATGCCGATGTTATCGTTAAACACGTACTTGAACTGGAAGCCGACCAGAATTGGCGAAAACATCATCGGAAACATCATCAAAGTGCGCAGGGTGCGCTGGCCCCAGGTTAAACGGTTAATCAACAGCGCAATGCCAAGGCCGAGCAAAAACTCCAAATTCAGGGCGATGACTAAAAAGATAATGGTGCGGCCAAAGGCAGACCAAAAGTCTTCATTGCCAAAAAGTCGGACGTAATTACGTACCCCGATAAAGGTAAACAGACTATCAGGCCGGGTCAGGCGATAGGGCGTCAGGCTGGTGTAGAGTGAAAATATGATCGGGATCACCACCACGAAAGCCATGATGAGCACAGCCGGGGAGAGCAGCAAAACCGGCGTGTTCGCAAAGCGGCGATAAAACGGAATCATCAAGCAAACAGGCTCATAAAGCCATTCCAAACGCCCAAAAGCGAGCATTTAAGAAAAGGGGCATTTGGAATGGCAATAATGATGAAAAGATGCCAGGGGCCTAGAGATAACCGGCGTCTTCCATGACTTCTCGTGCACCTTCGGCGGCTTCATCCAGGGCTTGTTTGGCGGTCATTTCGCCAACCACAGCGCCTTGTAGGCGCGGCCATAACACGTTGGAGACTTCGATCCACTCAGGGATGAGCGGCGGCGTGAAGGCATCTTCCGCCATAGAGGCTTGCCAGGTGTCAAACACCTGGACCAGCAGGTCCTGGTTGTTGGCTTGAAACTCTTTTTTAGCGTCCGCCCATACCTGTGTGCGGGTCGGTAGCAAGCCCTTGCGTGCTTCCACCATCTGGCGGGTGTGATCCGTTAGAAAGGTAATGAAAGACACGGCGGCAGGTTTGTTATCACAGGTTTCGGTCACCGAAAAACTATGCGAGCCAGACCACCCGGTGCGCTTCCCGCTGGAGCCTTTTGGTGCACGGATCACGCCGATATCACCGGCCACTTGGGAGTTTTCCGGGTCATTAAAGAAACTGGCCCAGCCAGCCCAATCCAAGTTAAGCGCGACCGTGCCGCTGGCAAATCCCAAACCCGTGTCGTCCCACAGGTAGTTAGCAACGCCCGCCGGGACGGCTTTGGCGTTATACAGATCGACAAACCATTCTAGGGCGCGCACCCCAGCACTTGAGTTGAAGGTCGGATTCCAATTTTCATCGAACAGTTGTCCCCCTTCGGCGACCAGCATTTCATAAAAACGACCGGTGATGGCCTCGTCTTTACCGACGTACTGGGTGCCATAAAAGTCAGGCGGATCGGCAAAGAACTTGGCCTGATCGGAGACTTCTTCCCAGGTTTGCGGTGGGGCAAGGTCATAGCCGTACTCGGCGCGGAAGTTTTTCTTATTATCAGCATCCTCATAAAGAGATTTGATATAGAAAAGGTTCGAGACATCCGAGTGACGTGGTAACTGCACCAGCCTGCCGCCCACGGTCGAATGCTCAAGCGTAAGTGGGACAAAGCCCGCGAGGACATCTTTATCGATTGCATCATTGAGATCGATATAGATGTTACCATACTGCGGGGCAAAACTGGTGTGGTTAGAGCCCACGCACCAGTTCAATGATCCGGCGGCGATATCTTGTTTAATTTCCCGATCAAGCTCAAAGTGATTCTTACGAGAAATGATATCGACCGTTGCGCCGGTCATGGATTCCCATTTTTCTATCTCAGCGTACAGCGGTTCATACTGTGCGCCGCCGATCAGTTTCACGCGCAAGGTATAGCCATCAAACGAGCCATAGTCTTGGGCTTTGGCAGGCGCGGGAAGAGCAAGCGCGATAATGGCTGCTCCTAGGGTAAAGATTGTAAGACGACGCATGGTCACCCTCCTATCTATATTGAACGAGCCGGTGTGGTGGTTGCGTTTTCTCTGTCCGGCTCTTGATCGAGAGAAAACTGCGAGGTAATCGCCGCCGTATGCTCTCCCAAAAGGGGCGCGGCGGTGGTAGATTTTAAGACTTGATCGTTGATGCGAATCGGCGCTCTAAGTGATGTGAGTGTCACATCATCACCGTCGGGCTTTGCGCGGGTAATGGTCTGCAGAAAATCAAGCTCCTTAAAGGCATGGCTGCGCAGCAGTGACGGCCAATCACGAACCTCGGCGCACCAAATATCTGCTGCTTGTAAGATTTTTAGCCATTGCTCCGTGGTGCGGGTACGGATTTTCTTGGCGAGGATAGCTTTGAGCTCATCACGCTTGGTAAACGGTGGATTGTCCGGCAGGTTTTCTATATCCAGCAATTCGCCCAAGTGTTTGAGCGAGGGGGTCATGGCAATCGCCAGATATCCATCACTCGTCTCATAGACGCCGTAGGGGGCATTGAGATAGGCATGGGCACCGCCGACGGCCGCCCGTTGCGGCAGATGTTCCCCATCGTTGAAGTAGGTGGTTAGGACTTCGAACTGAAAGTCGATCAACACCTCCAACAAGCTCGTCGATACGTGGCACCCTTCGCCGCGTAAACTCCGGCCAACCAGAGCGGCGAGAATACCCGTGGCCAGGGTGTGACCGGCGAGCATATCCGCGACCGCCAAGCCCATGGGTATGGGGGGATCATCGCGCGAGCCCGTCAGCCACAAGAGGCCCGCCCGCGCTTGCGCCAGCAGGTCTTGCCCTGGCAAATCACGCCAAGGACCCATCTCACCATAGCCGGTGATGCTACCATAGACCAAGCGTGGGTTTATTTTACGCACATCCTCATAGCCAAAGCCGCGGCGGTCGATTACCCCAGGGCGAAAGTTTTGAATCATGACGTCGGCGCGGGCAAGAAGGTTGCGCAGGCGAGTGCAATCGGTTTCATCGCGCAGGTCCGCCACGAAACTTTCCTTGTTGCGGTTAATCGCGTGAAAGAGCGTATTATCGCCATCAACATCAGCGGGCGATATATACAGGTGGCGACAGAGATCGCCGGTACCCGGGCGCTCGATCTTGATGACCCGCGCGCCTAAGTCCGCCAGCTTCAGGCCACACAGCGGGCCCGAGAGAAACTGGCTAAAGTCCACGACCAGCAACCCGGCCAAAGGTCGTGCGTCTTCAGGTAGGGGCGCGATCATGATCGGCTCTCTTGATAGGCCGCATCCAGCTGATCGAGCGCCTGATCGACCGTGATATGATCTTGCAGTGCGGCAAAGACAATATCGCCACCGCGATCTTGGAGTTGCATGTATCCCCGGTAGCGAGGACGCAGCCAGGCGGTCTCTAGGGTCTTGCGCGTCTGATAAAAGAAACGGCCGCACGCCGCATTACAGGCCTCATCGTCCCACGCAGCCGCATGGCCTGGCTGGCCACCTGCATCGAAAAATAACCCTTTTTGGCAATCGGCTCCGGCAATCCAAAAGGCGTAATCGACAGCGACCTCGCGATGAGCACAGTGAGCGGAAATCGCGATCCCGGTGCCTCCCAGGACGGTGCCCTTGGGATCGGCGTTATTCACGCCTGGGGCATCGATAAAAGATAGAGCAAACGGATAGCCCCCCTTGCGCGCGTAATTGGAATAGCCATAGGCAAAGGGGCAGTAAGCCGGCGCGTTTTTGTTGTTGGCCATCCAGTCATAGACCCCAATGGGATCAAGGGTGTAGCAGCGCGGATCAAGGTGTGCGGTCAGGGCGCGCAGGTCGGCAAAGACCTTGCGGCCTTCTTCGCGATCGATGAGGCGGTCGTCCTGGGCGATAGCAAAGGATTGGTTGCGCGCCAGGCCGTAAAAGGTCATCAGTGCATTAAGGGGAATCAATGGAATTGCGACGTGTCCTGCACGGGCGAGCTCAATGACCTCGTCCCAAATTTGTGGCGCGGAGGCTAGCAAGTCCGAGCGATAGGCGGCAACCGGGGTGGCGGCATCGATAGCGAGGGCCCATTGGTGGTCACCAAAGTGATAGGACGGATGGGAGGCTCCCACCGACTGGCTGGCAAGGTGCGCGAGCTCTCTCTCACGCCCGACGGTATCGAGAGCCAGCAGCAAGGGTGCGTTGGCCTGGCGATGAGCGATATCGCCGACGTGCGGATGGTCGATGACCATGAGATCGTAGATGTTGGCCATGTCCTCGATGGGGCGATCTGCAAAGGCTTGGAGGGATCGCTTTTCCCAAGATATGCGGACATTGGGGTGATTTTTGGCGTAATGCGCGGCGGTGGCAACCATGGGATCGAAGCCCCGGGCGTGATCCCAGGTCATGCCACGTAAGTGAATCTCAGCCATGGTTTTTCGTAGCCTTTGTCGTTGTTTTTTCGCCCTTATCCTTGCCGGCTTTGCCAGTTTTTTTAGCGGCGTTGGCAATTTTTGCCACTTGGCTCTTGAAGCGGGCTGGTTCACGATAAAGGGCGGTCATCAAATGCTCGCAATACAGCACGATCTCGCCCTCGCCCTTAAAAACCGAATAGCTGACGCGCACCTTGCCCATGGTGTCGCTTTTGATTTCCTTGGCCAGGTTTTCGCGAATCGTGTAGATGGTATCGCCGATAAACACCGGCGCGATAAAGCGCAACCGGTCATAGCCATAAGAAAAGGAGTTCAGACAATTGGTGGCGGCGAGTCCTAAGCCATAGGAAAATACCATAGCCCCAGCCACCAACCGCTTGCCAAACACGCCTTCTTTTTCGGCAAAAGGCTGGTCGGCGACGTAGGGGTGCATATCAAGGACCAGCGCATTAAACAGCATGGCCTCGCCTTCGCTGATCGTTCGCCGGATGGAGCGAATTTTCTCACCCACGGTAAAGTCTTCGTAGTACCAGTTTTCCGAGTTCCACACGGGAATCGCCGCATGCTCGGCGGCAAGTCCGGGCAGACCACGCGCATGAATACCGATCTCAGGCAAGGGGCCTCCTGCTTAGTCATTTTCCCTATTGATTTAGGGTATTGAGCTAGGGTCGTTCGGTCCCAGCGGTCGATGGATGATTCGCATACCACGGATCCGTTGTGGCCGAACTGTTTTTTAAGAGCTTACACTCTTGTTATGATGTATACCACGAGACCTTGAGTGTACCACCACCCCTATGGGCATACCATGATCGGTGGTGGGTAGGGGAGAATCAGCCCAACGGCATTATCGAAAAGAAGGTTAAGCGCAAGGATTGAGGATAGGGATATGGAACGCGAGCAGTATTTTGAGGATTACCAAGTCGGCGACCAGCGCACGTCATCGGCGCGCACTATTACTGAGACCGATATTGTCGTTCATGCGGGGCACAGCGGTGATTTTTTTCCCCATCACATGGATGCCGAGTTTTGTAAAACCCAGCCCTTTGGGGCGCGCATTGCCCACGGTACCATGACCTTTGCAATTGGTATCGGCTTGACCGCGACAGTGATTAACCCGCGCGCCTTTACCTATGGGTACGAGCGGCTACGGTTTCCCAAGCCGGTGTATATCGGCGATACCATTCATACACGCATCACCATCGATCGCAAGCAAGAGGCCCCCAAGCGTCCCGCTTACGGCCAGGTGGTCGAACGGTGTGAGGTTAAAAACCAGCACGATGAGGTCGTACTGTTTTGCGAGCATATTTTGCTGGTGGAAAAACGATCCTAAAAAGGGAGTTACTTATGTCCTTCTCGCTTCCCCTTCACCAAAGCTGGCCGCACCCGGATGACCCTAAGCCGATCATTCTTATCGGTGCAGGCGGCATCGTCCGTGACGCGCACCTGCCTGCCTATAAAAAAGCGGGCTTTTCTATTGCTGGGGTCGTGGATATCGATCAAAACCGCGCGCAAGAGGTGGCCAAGGATTGGGCGATCCCTGTCGTTTACCCGGATCTTGCTGCTGCGACCAGCGCGGGCGGAACAGGTGTCGTTTATGATATCGCCACCCCACCGCAAAACATCATGGATATTCTGCCCCTCTTGCCCGATGGGGTGGGTGTGCTCATTCAAAAGCCTATGGGTCCGGATCAGGCTGAGGCGCGGCGTATTCGTGCGCTTTGCCGCGAGAAAAACCTCAAGGCAGCGGTAAACTTTCAATTGCGTTTTGCGCCGATGATGATGGCCGCCCGGGATGCAATCCAGCGCGGCTTGCTTGGTGAGCTCTTAGAGATCGAGGTGCATTTGAACGTCTATACGCCGTGGCATCTCTTTGCTTTTCTTATCCCCATGAAGCGAGTCGAGCTGTCCGTGCACTCGATCCATTACCTTGATACGATCCGCGCTTTTGCAGGCAACCCGCGTGGTGTGTTTGCCCGCACCATGGGTGATCCACGTGCCAAAGATTTTGCGCAAACCCGCACGACGGTGATTCTAGATTATCCGCAGCCCCTACGGAGTCTCATGTCCATCAATCACAATCATCAGGGCGATTCCACCTATCACACCGCACGTTTTCGCATTGAAGGGACCGATGGCGCGCTGATGATTAAGCTTGGGGTGATGTATGACTACCCCAAAGGCGCGCCAGATGAGTTGTGGTTTTGTAAGAACGGCGGTGCGCCTGAGCAAATCGATCTGGAAGGCAGTTGGTTTGTTGATGCTTTCATGGGTACCATGCGTAATGTCCAGCGGTATGTGGCTGGTCAAGACGATCATCTCAATGCCGGGATTGAAGATGCTTATCAAACCATGGCCCTGGTGGAAGCATGCTTCACTGCTGCAAAGGCACCGAGCATCCCGCTTACGTTGGATGGGTTGGACGGGCATCCCACCTGATCTTTGGCAATGGTGATATGATCTTTTATTTATGTGTGAAGTAAAACAGTATCGGCATTGACAATCGCTGTCGCCATTTCGTGCAGGGTGATTTTTTTATTCATGGCCTCTTGTCGTAATAGGCTATGGGCTTCATCGTTCGTCAAGCCTTTGTACTGAACAAGAATTTTTGCTGCTTGTTCTACGATTCGTCGTGTTTTTAACATTTCATCGAGTTTAGAAATACGCGCCTGCAATCGCATTTCATAGCGAAAAGAGGCCAAAGCATTGACCAGACATGTCAGAACTCCCGACGGGCGGATGGGCTTGAATAGAATCCCATTGACATTGGCGTCTGCGATCGTTTGTAAAGTTAGTGGGTTTTCAAACTCGATTAAAGCAATGACCGCAGCTTGCCTTTTATCACAAAGCGGAACTAAGAACGACTGTGTCTCTGGATTGATGGGAAAGAATATCGCATCAATATCAGGATTGATAAGTTGTGGTATTGGCCATACCGGTTCAACCTGGCATCCGATACGTTTAAGTTGCAAGATTAGATTTTTTCTGTTTTCATCAGCCGCATGAATAACAGCAACTTTTGTCTTGCGAAGGGTTTTGACCAGCTGTTGATTCTCATCCATAGGGATAGACATAGATAAATCGATAGTTACACCGTATTTGAGGTGATCATTCGATCATAAGATATAAGGTATGGATCAGGCTTAATCCAATCGTTTGCCTGCCAAACGATATCAAAACCACCATCACGGCGCGATAAACCAATTTTTGGCGTAACAAACGTATGGTTATTATCGGGATCGATCATGATGGTTCCTTGTGGGGCGTCATAACGCATGCCCAGCAGGCAGGATAAGATGCTATCGACATTATCTGTTTGCGCTTTGCTTACCGCTTGCGAGTACAGATGCATTTGCGTGTACGTCGTTTCAGCGTAAATCCCTGGATAATCTAACTCATTATAGAGGTTAGCATAATACTTATGAAATCTCAAACTCGCTTTATTTTTGATTGTATAAAAATACGAGGCCGCTGTCAGATGATTTGCCCGGGCAGCTTGCACCATTGTGGCGAGCTCATTTTCACTTGTTGTTAAACTTGCAATGGGTGTGTATTTTGGATCAAAGGATGATTTCTGGTAGGCATGATAGAGCTTCGCGGTGTCTTCGCCAACGACGGTAGATATAATACTATCGATATGATCTTCGGATACAGCGCTCATCGCTTGATAGAATTGATCGGTCGAAGATCCTGAAGTAATATAAATCTCACCGGCTATTTTTCCGGTACTTTCTTGTAAAAATTCGCGTGCGATACGGTTGATTTCACGAGGGTATATATAATCAGATCCGATCAATAAAAAATTTTCGCCGTAATGCTTAAACAGATAATTTATCAATGGTATAATCATTTGATTGGGAGAGGCACCACCGTATAAGATATTGGGGCAATACTCATATCCTTCATAAAATGATGGATAAAAAAGAAGGCCCCCGTGGTGCTCTATAACCCCAAGCACAGCTTTTCGACTCGCAGAGGAGCAGCAACCAAAGATAACTCTCACTCGATCCTTGGTGATAAGTTTATGAGCAAGTTGCCGATAGATATTTGGGTCGGATATAGGGTCTTCTATAATCGGGATGATTGTCGGGTGGCTTTTCTTTTTGCAAGTATTGATTTCCGATATCGCGGTGAGTATCCCCTTAAGATGTGCTTTCTCCGTTACAGCCATGGGGCCATTCTGAGAAAATAAAACACCTACGTACAAAAGATCATCTGTCATCATTGTGTGAAAGTACGGTAGACGGTATACGCTGATGCCAGTCAGTATAGGTCTGATAAGTATGCGCCAAGCGTAGCAAATCATAATCACGACCGCCGGCACCGATCATCATCAAACCAACAGGTAGCCCCTCTTTGCCAAAGCCACAAGGAATCGAAACTGCCGGAAAACCAGAGAGATTCGCGATCCAAGCAACATACGTCATCGCATCTTGTATGCGCAACTCCTTACCACTTGGCGTGACGACGTTTTGCTCAGCATGGGGAGCGCATACCGGCAATGTCGGTAAAAGCAGAGTATCGTACAAGCCTAGGGTTTGCGCGAGTTTGTGATTAAAGGCATTGCGGTACTGTTGTGCCTTAAGATAATCACAAGCACTTAATTGCCCTCCCGTTTCCAGCTGTATGCGCATGGTATCTGAATAGTCATGCGCATGGGTTTTGAGTGCATCTCGATGATACGCGCTTGCCTCTGCATGAAGGATAATTTTCCAGGCGTTAAAACCGTCCGCCATACCAGAAATAAAGACCTCCTGGATGATAGCACCATGTTGCGCAAAAAGGTTGATTGCATTTTGGTAGGCGGCGTCAACATCATCGTCGCGTTCAAACCCTGGACCTGTCGGTAACCCTATTCGCAGTCCTGCAAAAGAACGGGGGGCAAGGTTAGGCTTTCGCGAATAACGAAATCCTATAGTGCTAGGGTCTTGTGGGTCCTCGCCTGTCATAGCGGGGAGCAGGTGCATTAAATCCTGTGCGGACGCGGCCATAGGTCCGGGCGCATCAAACGACCAAGATAGGGGCAGGATTCCGCCTCGGCTAGCGTGCCCATAGGTTGGCTTGATACCGCTGATACCACATCCGGCACTGGGGATACGCACGGATCCCCCCGTGTCGCTGCCTAAAGCAGCGGGAACCATCCTGGCGGCTAAAGCTGCGCCAGAGCCACCGCTTGAGCCTCCAGTTATGTGCTCGGCATTCCATGGGTTGCGTGTTCGTCCGTAGCAGGAGACCAGGTTTGTTGCGCCATATGCCCACTCATGCATATTGGTTTTACCAATGATGATCGCGCCGGCTTTACGCAATAATGCTACCGTCGTCGCATCTACGAAGGGAGCAGAGTCCTGAGGAACAGCAGAGCAAGCTGTAGTTGGGTAATCGATCGTATAGTAATTATCCTTGACGGCAATGGGGATGCCATGCAAAGGATCATCGGAGGGTTTTGCATCTTTCTTTCTTGCTACTTTAAGAGCTTGGTCTGCGTCCCAACTTACAAACGCATTGGTCATTTCTTGGTGTTGTTCGATGCGTTTGAGAAAACAAGTAACGACTTCTTGGGCGGATACGTCTCGTTTTTGTAGTGCCTTTTGTAGATTGCCAATATTCATTTGCCACAGTTCAGTCATTATGCGTCTCCGTATAAACGCAAAACTCCATGCTGGGTTCTATGGTAGGTGCCACATCTATTTTATCTATACCTTGCTGTAGCTTATTAAGCGCATCGAGTGTTTGATCGATGATATGATTAGGTATAGGATTTTGCTGATAACGTTTTTGATGTTTAATAAGTAAGTCTTTCGTCCAAATCATAAGAAAATTTTCCTTTATATAGCAAGCATTTCATGCATCAACTCTTTATTTTGCAGGAGCTGATCTTTTGTGATTTCACGTAGCGGTTTATCAGTGTCCATAATGTAAAGACGTTTTGCAATTGACAAACAAAAATCTATATTTTGTTCCGCAATAAGAATTGCGATATTACGTTGTGCTACGAGATTAAGAAGAATCTGCGCGATATCATCGATGATAGACGGTTGAATGCCTTCGATACAGTATTGTATATCGCGAAAAACAATGATTTCACGTTCAACGACCCAACTTTCAATTTTGATACAGACTATCCCAAGTATGATATGAGTTGGAATCCGGTAAACGCTCCGAAGAATGAGGAAGCACGCGCCGATGAGCGCCATGACTATTCTGTAGAGCAGGACGTTGAAACCACTCATCGAGGGTATATCGAGTCATAAGAAGAATCTATCAGACATCACATTTTCTGGAGTTTTTTGAGTCACGATCCTGCTACCCAAGCATAAATTAAAAGCGTGAACCAAAATCCTTCAGGGGGTGTGATGTTTTGATGATGATGCTCTTAGAAAATTTCCTTGAGAAGATATTTAAATATTAATCCCAAAGTTATATAAAATGCTTTCTATCCCCATAACGCCGACGGTGGTGGCGTGATTTCAGTGCCCCGATAGTGAAGGGGTGGATCGTCGTCTTCGCTAATCCACAAGGGGCCGTCCAAGTCCACAACTTCGCACGACGGGGCTAGCACCATCGCCGGGGCCATGGCAAGCGAGCCACCCATCATGCACCCCACCATGACCTTAAGTCCTCGTGCGCGCGCCGCGTGATATAAGCGCAACGCTTCGGTCAAGCCGCCGGTTTTATCTAATTTAATGTTAATCATCGTATAGAAACCTGGTAAATTATCTAGGCTTGTGCGATCAAGGCAACTCTCATCGGCGCAGATATCTATAGAAAAACCTGATAGTGTAACGTAACAATCCTTTCCTGATGGGAAAGGTTGTTCGATCATCGATAATCCTAGAGATTGTAGTTTTTCTATATAAGCAGCAGCGTTATCGCTTGTCCAGGCCTCGTTGGCATCGGCAACCAGGCGAACAGGCGCGCCGTCATTTGTTGCATCGCACACAGCCTCCGCGCAGAGGATATCCGCCGCCCCGCCAAGTTTAATCTTGATATTTTCTGCTCTAAGCTGGGTGCGCACTGTTTTGGCCGCGGCGGCCATGGCATCCGGCGTGTCCAGCGAGATCGTGTAGACGGTATGGGTGGAGGTGATGGGCATAACGCTAAGATCGGCCACCTGTGTGCCGGTCATCTTCGCTTGTAAGTCCCATAGCGCGCAGTCTAGGGCATTGCGCGCCGATCCGGCAGGCAGGTAGCCTTGCAATGCGAGGCGAGCTTTTTCGGGGTCGGTAAAACTAGATAGAAAAGCGGCACAGTCGTTAATCTGGCCAAGGGCACTCTCTGGTGTTTCTTGATAGCGCGCATTAGGCGTACCCGCACCATGCCCGCGATGGCCGTCCATCTCGATCCGGGCGTGGACGCACGAGGCGATGGTTTGCACCCCGCGGCTGATGGCAAACGGCGCGCGCAAAGGATAATGGACAATCTTGGCGTGTATCGATGCCATTTAAGCGAGGACGGCGTCGATCAAGGGGGTCACGCCCGTGCGAACAGGATCGACAGCCGGAAGGCCAGCACGATCGGCAAGTTCATCAAGGAGTGTTTTCGCCTCATCCTCGCTCAAGGTATGGGTATCGCAGGCGATGCCCTTAACGGTAGCTTCAGGGCAGGTGCGGCGCGCACATTGCTCATTTAAGGCGATGCACTCAAGAATATCGGGCAACGGCACGTCAGGTAGCGAGCGCATATGCGCACGCGGAGCGTGGCACATGATCAGGTGCTGGGCCTGCGCACCATGGAGTAACCCGAGCGACACCCCGGCAAAGGCTGGGTGAAACAATGAGCCTTGGCCTTCGATCAGGCTCCAGTGATTATCGTCGGTGGCCGGCACGAGGTCTTCGATAGAGCCAGCGATAAAGTCGGCAGGCACTGCATCTAAAGCCACGCCGCGGCCTTGGATAAAGATGCCCGTTTGCCCTGTGGCACAGAAGGTGGCGGGAATCTTGCGCGCATGGAGCTCTCTCGTCAGCGCAAGCGAGGTATACATCTTGCCAACTGAACAATCGGTACCGATGGTCAAGATGCGCTGACCCGTGCGTGGTGCGCCGGTACCGATCACCAGATTTTCCGGCGGGATCCGGACATCGATCAACTTTTGCCCGACCTGCGCGGCATGATCGCGCAAGACAGCAACATCATTGAGGCGGTCATGTAGCCCGCAGGCGACATCCATGCCGCCTGATAGGGCTTGGGTGATCGAGTCAAACCACATCTCGCTCAGGCCGCCACCAAAGGTTGCGACGCCGACGATCATGGTTTTGGCTCCGCGCGCCACGCCTTCTTCGATGGTGATTTCTTCCAGTCCACAGTCTGCCTTGCAGTTTTCCAAGCGCACTTGTCCGACGGTGTCTTCAGGAATCCAGTGAGCGACTCCTTGGGCGACCTTGGCCGCCAAAGGGTCGCGCGCATCACCCAAAAACAACAGATAGGGTTTCTTGAGTATCATCAGTCCTAACTCATGTATTTTTTTGCGTACCAGTTTACGTCGAAATCAGCACTGAGGAATTCTTCATCTGCCAGCAGCGTGTGATAGAACTCTAGGTTAGTGGCGATGCCATCGATCACGCACTCAGCGAGCGCGCGTTGCATGCGCTCGATGGCTTGCGCGCGGTCATGGCCGTGGGTGATGAGTTTGCCGATCAGGCTATCATAGTAGGGCGGGATGGTATAACTGCTGTAAAGGTGCGAGTCAAAGCGCACGCCAAAGCCGCCGGGCGCATGGTAATTTTTAATGGTCCCAGGGCTTGGCATCATGGTGTGCGGGTCTTCGGCGTTGATCCGGCACTCGATGGCGTGGCCGGTGAACCTGACGTCCGACTGATCGAAAGACAAAGGATAGCCGGCGGCGACTCTGATCTGCTCGGCGACGAGATCGATCCCGGTAATCATTTCGGTGACGGTATGCTCGACCTGTAAGCGGGTGTTCATCTCGATAAAATAGGCGGTGTCTTGATCGTACAGAAACTCTACCGTGCCGACGCCAACATAACCGAGGCTGGCCACGGCCTTGGCAGTTTGCTCGCCGAGTTTTTTCCGGTCCTCAGGTGTGAGGACAGGGCTGGGCGCTTCTTCGATCAGCTTTTGATGACGCCGCTGGATCGAACATTCCCGCTCGCCTAAGTGAGCGATCTTGCCGTGTTTGTCTGCGATGATTTGCACTTCTATATGGCGCGGATGGCCAAGAAACTTTTCCATATAGACAGAATCGTTGCCAAAAGCCGCACCGGCTTCTTGTTTGGCCATGGCAAGAGCCCGCTCCAGATCATCGGGGCTGTTGACGATTTGCATGCCGCGCCCGCCGCCGCCGGCGGTCGCCTTAATCAGCACCGGATAACCCATAGACTTAGCAAGGTCTGCCGCCTCAGCTTCGGACTTTAGGGGATCTTTACTGCCGGGCACGGTGGTCAGGCCTGCCTCATGCGCGATGCGCTTGGCGGTAATTTTATCGCCCAAGGCCTGGATTTGTTCAGGTTCAGGGCCGATGAAAGCGATCTCGTGCTCTTTAACGATGCGGGCAAAGTCAGCATTTTCTGCCAAAAAGCCAATGCCCGGGTGAATCGCGTCCGCGCCCGCCAAGCGCGCGGCTGTCAAAATGGCCGGGATGTTCAGATAGCTTTGTGTCGGCGGCGGCGGGCCAAGGCAAACGCTTTCATCCGCTAGGCGGGTCGCCATAGAATTGGTATCAGCACTGGAATGGCCGACGATGGTGGCGATCCCCATTTCCTTACAGGCCCGCAGGATGCGCAGGGCAATCTCCCCACGGTTGGGGATAAAAACCTTTTCAAAAGGGGCGGCCATCGTTCTTAACGCAGGCGAATGAGGATCTCGCCGTATTCGACGGGGGCAGCGTTGGCGATGTCAATGCTGTCGACCACGCCGCCTACCTCGGCGTTGATTTGGTTCATGATTTTCATCGCTTCGATAATCATGACGGTCTGGCCAGGCTCTATGGTATCACCGACCTTCACAAAGTTCTCAGCCTCAGGGTTGGGCGCGAGATACACGGTACCCACCATGGGCGAGCGGATGACTTTAGCCTCGTCTACGGGTGTCTCGGCGGGCCCAGGGGGCGCAACCGGTTGGGCGGCGGAGTCTACCGCTGGCGCCGCCACCACTGGGGTGGCCGCGGGTGTCGCAGCGGTTTGAATGGTGACGGGGCCGCCAGCGTTAACCGCTTCTAAATACAGGCGGCGTTCCCCATCGATCATCTCGGTCTTGCCAAGGCCGTGCTGTTTCATGAGCTCGGCAACAGCCGAAAGGTAATCGGGATCAAAACGAAAGCGAGACAAAGCAGAACGTCCTTCTATCGCGTAAAAAGTTCAGGATATAGAGGTTAGAAAAGGGCGGTCAAGACGCCGTACCCGCAAGATATCGCAGGGCCAAACGATAGCCTTCGGTGCCCAACCCGCAGATCATACCGTCTACGACGCCCGTAAGGTAGGAATGGGCACGAAAATCCTCGCGCCGATGAATGTTGGAGATGTGTACTTCGACGACTGGTTTATCAAGCGCATTGATCGCATCGCGCACAGCCACAGAGGTGTGGGCAAAGGCGCCTGGGTTGATGATGACCCCATCGGCGGATTGCCGCGCGTCTTGCAGGGTGTCGATGATGGCACCCTCATGATTGCTTTGGCTGAAGGTCAGGGTGCAACCGAGCTCGTCGGCAAGCGTCCGGCATTCTTGCTGAATATCATCCAGCGTTTTCGTGCCGTAGATTTCAGGCTCTCGTATGCCCAGTAGGTTGAGATTTGGGCCATTAATCATCGAAATACGCATGGAAGACTCCCGGTTGCACAACGGGTGCGGGCAAACCATAGCAAAGTTAAGCCCTCGCGCCTAGATGGGCAAACGGTAGGTGGTGGGCGGGGGCGGTTTTTACCGGTTGGCTGGTGTCAGAGGGTCTGGCGGGCTGGCGGTTTGCCTCGCCTCTTGGCCTTGGCTCGAAGTTTGGCCGTTACCGCCATCGGCAATGTCTATCCCGATGGTCAAAAAATGCTGATAATGCGCGCTTGCATGGGCTCCTTGGTCTGGAGTGACGGCGGCCATGGTGATCGCGGCCGCAATGGCGGTACGATAGAGCCCCGGCGGTGGCGGCACCTCGGGCATGTCGGGCTCGGCAAGAGAACCCTCGCTCCAGAAAGCGGCAGCGGCGGCCCAGCTGGCGGGATTCTCAAAGTCGGCAGCTTCGGCTTTGGCCATGGCGGTACGCCGTGTCTCGTCAGTGGGGGTGCGCACCCAGGTCTTAGCGGCATCGATCAGGTCGCTTAAGTCTAGGGGTTTGTAGGTATCTTTGACGTAATCTGCCACCTGGCACGCCCACCACACCCCTTCTCGCGGCGGCATCCCGTGGGCGAGAAAAGTGGCGGCATCACCGTGCAGGTTTTCGCCCGTCAGGGCGTCGATCAGGGCCCTGGGGGAGGCGTCCTCGCCTAGCGCGGCGAGCGCATCCAGAACCGTTTGCGGCGCGTCATAACCCTTGCAAATTTCAGCGGCGTGTTCGGATTGGAGGGATTTCATCTCAGTTGGTGATTTTCGCTAGTTGATTTTCACAAGCCCGCCCTTGACAGTGAGCATCCCATCCCCCGATACGGTTGTCATCGGGGCTTTGACAGACATCATGGCGGTGCCTTCTATCTTGACTTGCATGCCTTTGATCGTGACCCCTTGCTGGTTGATCAGGACACTCGAGCCGCCAACCTTAAGTTCGATAGCTTGCCCTGCGGTGATCGTACTTTTGCCGGCCTTGGTTTGCAGGCTGAAGTTACCCGAAGACAGAGTAAGGCTATCATCACCGCTGGTCAGGGTGGTTGTGCGCGAGCCTTGCCCGAGTTTGAGCGTGTCGTTGCCTTGGCTGATTTCTGTTTTGCGTGCGCCCTTATCCAGCGTGGTGGTTTGATCGCCGCTGTTAAGAGTCACGGTTTGCCCTCCTTTTTTGATGAGCAAGGCATCATCGCCCTGTTCTAAGGTGACGGTACGATTATTGTAGATATCGACGGTTTGGTCTCCATCTTCTTTTTTCTCGAAACCGATCTTTTCTATTACGTTATTTTCTATCGTAAGTTGGAAGTTTTTTTCCGCATGAATTAGGATTTCTTCTTCGCCTTTTTTATCCTCTAAGGTGATTTCATTATAGGTTTTATTATTACCGTCTTTCATCGATTGGCTCCGCCAGGTTGTGGCGGAGGCTCGATTGGGCAAACTTTGTGGCGGCTTGTTGATATCATTATAGACGCTACCGGTGATGATGGGGCGATCTGGATCACCATCGAGGAACTCGACCAACACCTCTTGCCCGATTCGCGGCAGGACGAGCTGCCCCCAGCCTTGCCCGGCGACCTGCTGGGCGACCCGTAGCCAGCAGGAGCTGTTTTCGTCCATCTTGCCAAGCCGATCCCAGCGAAACTGGACCTTAATTCGACCAAAGGAGTCAGTCCAGATTTCCTCACCGCTCTTGCCGACCACGAGGGCTGTCTGTGGCCCCATAATGCGCGGCGGCGGATAGCGGCGTGGCGGGCGATAGGGAACTGCCGAATCAAGACAACGCAGGTCGATGATAAAAGAATCCTCTGTCCCGGCTTGGGCATCCCCCATGTTTTGCCCCTCCCGTTCCTGATCCTCTAAGTGCAGGGTAAAGTCTGCGCCGGTAATCAGGTATTCCCGGTTTTGATCCTTGCGCGGGTATTCAGTCAGGCTAAATAGAAAACCGGTCCCAAGTCCACGCGCGTTACTCTGGCCAGTGCAGGTTTCCCGTTGCGCGGTTTGTTCTTGTAGGCGGATGGTGGCGTAGGTATCCCCCTGGGAGGCTTGGCTGTAAAGACCTGGATACTCGTAGTGTTCAAATCCAGCGTAAGGATGATCGGCGGCATCTTTGGCCTTGGCTTGGAGTTTGGCTTTCGCCCGCTCGTAGTCGTAGTCATCCAAGCACACCTGTCCCGTGCGCACCTGCTGGCTGTGTTGCCAGGACCACAGGTGATCTTGATCTAGGCGAATCTCGCGCTCGAGGTGGTGGTAGCGTACCTTTTTATAACCTGGTGCGTCCTTATGACCGCTAAGAGAATCGACCAGGACGAGCGTGTGTTTACCTTTTTCGTGAGTGAAATAATAATAGATTCCTTCCTGGGCGAGCAGGCGGCTGATAAAGTGATAGTCGGTCTCGCTGTACTGCACACAGTATGGGCGCGGCTGATAGCTCTGGGTGAGCGAGAGCTTGTAGTCGGTGAAGCTAGCATCAGCAAAGATCGTTTTGATGATATCGACGACAGACTTTTGTTGAAAAATACGGCAATCATCGTTGCGGGTAAGAAACCACAGCCATGGGCGCAGAGTCACCTTGTATGCATCGAAACCCTGGCGCATGCCTTGGTGGGACATGTGGGTGACCAGGCCGTCAAAATGACGGGTCTTACCGTCTTTCATCTCCATCGCCACAGTCAGGTGGCGACCGATCACCTTATCCAGCTTAATATCCCCGTCTGTACTCAGCAGCTCTAACTCATAGATAAAACAATCAGACAGGTTTTCCTTACCCGTCATGTGCCGAAACATCAGCTTGTCCTTGGCAAGGGGCGTGGTGACGGTAATTTGACGATTGGATAGAACAACCATAGGGAATCGAGCTTAGTAACAGGCCTTAGCCATGGGCTTTAGAGCAGCTGGAGAGAACGCGGTAATGAGCTAACTCAATCTATGATAATATATTATTATTCATAAAAACTTAATGCGTGTGTTTTGGCCAGTGTTTTGATCAAGCTGATCCTCTGTACTGGCGAGTCAGCAGAGCTGTGAGAGGGCATCACAGCTCATAAAAAGCCCGCCTATTGCGGGGCGGGCAGGGGTGGGCGGGATCTCTTTTCGGGCGGCCAGCCTCAATGTCGCTAGTCGGCAGGACGGTCGCCCAGACAAATCCCCAAACAGCGCGCGGTTTTAATCAGAGCATCCTTGTGATCCACGTCGCGATACTTGGCAATGGCGCGGGCGATGGGCACATTGGTAACCGCCCGGTTGTTCCAGGACACCATGCGGTCAAAACGCCCTTGCTTGACCAGCTCGACCGCATGAACACCAAAGGCGGCGGCGATGATCCGGTCCCGCGGAATGGGGGGCGAGCCACGTTGGACGTGACCTAAAATCGTCACTCGAGTTTCAGCACCGGTGACTCGGCTGATTTGCTCGCCAATGGCATGACCGACGCCGCCGTAACGGGTTTCGCCGTCGGTAAAGGTCTGCATCACGTTCTTGTTGTCTTCGGATTGAATCGACTCTGACACGACCACCAGGGCAAAATTACGGCCGCGCCGGCGCAGGTCTTCGATTTTCTGCGCGACATGGTCGATGTTGTAGGGAATCTCGGGGATGAGGATCACGTCCGCGCCGCCCGCGATGCCTGAAGACAGGGCAATATGACCGGCTTCGCGCCCCATGACCTCCAGCACCATGACCCGATGGTGCGAGGCCGCCGTCGGTTGTAGGCGATCTAAGGCTTCGGTGGCGACGTTGACCGCCGTTTCAAAGCCGATGGAGGTCTCCGTCATGTCCACATCGTTATCGATGGTCTTGGGGATACACACGAGGTTGATCCCCTTACGGGCGAGCTTGCGCAGGATGCGAAAACTACCATCTCCGCCAATGGCAATCAGGGCATCCAGATCCAGAGAGCGATACCCTTCCACCACCTCTTGCGCACGGTTTTTGGGTTTGCCGCCTCCTTCGCTCATGGCGAAGGGGTCGCCCTTGTTGGAGCTACCAAGCAAGGTGCCGCCCTGGCGCATGATGTTACCGCTAAAGTCCTCGGGCTTGAGCTCAAGGTAATTGAGCGGACGAGAAAGCAGGCCATGGGTCCCCTCGCGGATACCTAAGGTCGTCCAGCCAAGGACGTTGGCATGATTGACGGCCGCGCGGATGGCGGCGTTTAACCCAGCGCAGTCACCGCCGCTGGTGAGAATGCCGATACGTTTACGCTCAGTCATGGCGATTGAGAAGGTCTTGGGGGAAAGGGGACATACACGAAAAAACAATCAAAAACAGGCATAGCCAAAATCAAAGCCAAAAAAAGCCATCAAGACTGGCGCAGGCATAGCCAAAAGGCCATACTCATCGGAGTATATACCCAACACCCTGCCTCATAAATAGGCAAGAAGCGCGTCGGACCATGAATCTTCCTAAGACTGACCCTGATAACCTTCGATCAGTCCTATGTATTGGCGGGGTGCACAAGGATCGCGTCCTCCGCTTGCGCGGAGCCTATCACCCCAAGCAATCCCATCCCGCCACCACCACCGAAAGTTTGGGCGGGGTTGCCTGCAACGTTGCCCGTCATCTGGCGCACGCAGGTTATAAGGTGCGGCTGGCGGGACCCCTCGGTGATGATACGGCGGGCGATTGGATCGCGTATGCCTTAGCCAATCTGGGAATCAGCACCGCAGGTCTGAGCCGTATCGCCGGCGGGCGTACGGCGAGTTTTACAGCGATTTGCGAGCAGGACGGTCAGATGCTGGTGGCTGCTATCGATGATGGTCTCTATGCCGATTGGCAGCCGGGTGCGATAGATCCTGCTGCAGTCGTGTTTGTAGACAGCAATCTGAGCTCTGCCGCCTTGGGTAAGGTTGCCGCGGCGGCGGAAGGGGTCGCTGGTTGGCTGGTAGCCGATGGGGTTTCGCCAGAAAAAGTCACCCGTCTTCGTGGCATCCTTAGCCAGCTGGATATGCTGTATCTCAACGCGCAAGAGCTTGCGGCGTTAACCGGCAAGCCAGACGTGGTGGGTGGAATCGCCGCCGTTCAAAACCAAGGCGTGAAATTGGTTATTGTCGGCTGCGGCGCGCAAGGCTTGGTGTTGACCGGGGTGTGGCAAGGTGTGCGCACGGATTTCACACGTCCTGCTTTACCGGCCTTGACGGGTTTGGATGGTGTGACCTGCGGGACGGGCGATGCGGTCATTGCCGCGCTGATCGACGCACACCTGACAGGCTCACTATCGGCGTCCCAGGCCCTAGAGCAGGCGCGTACGGCGGCGCAGGCCATCCGGGTAGGGGCTCTTGCATGATATCCCCATCGATGCCCCTGCTAACGCCCCAGCTGAATGAGGAGACACGCCGCGTCCTTGACCGTGCCGCAGGCAAGAGCGCGCCCATGGCTACCCCCGTTATCGCCCCTGTTGTCGCTTTGGAGTCGGCGATTATTGCCCATGGTTTACCGCCTCCCGATCACATCACGACTCCGCTGGCGGCCGCGGCGGTGATTCGTGAGATGGGCGCTGTGCCTGCTACCATTGCGATTCTCGCCGGGGCACTGCGTGTCGGTCTGTCAGTCCAAGAGATCGAACATCTGGCCAAGATCGCGCCGGTTAAGGTCTCCCGCCACAACATGGCGGCAGTGCTGGCAGCGGGCGGTGATGGGGCGACCACCGTTGCGGCGACCATGACTGCGGCGCACCTGGCGAATATTCGGGTCTTCGCCACCGGCGGCATCGGCGGTGTGCACAGGGGTGGGGAGCGCACGATGGATATTTCGGCGGACCTGCCGGCTCTCGCGCAGATCCCGATGATCGTGGTCAGTGCCGGGATCAAGACGATCCTAGACCTACCGCGCACCATGGAATACTTAGAGACTTGGGGCGTTCCGGTCATTGGCTTTGGATGTGAGACTTTGCCGGGTTTTTACCTGCGCACGACAGACCTGCCACTGGCGGCGCACTATGATGACCCAAGCGAGATTGCCGCGCTGGCCAAGGCGCATTGGGCCATGGGCGGCGGCGGTATTCTGGTGGTGACGCCGGTGCCCTCAGCCACAGCGGAAACGGATGCGACGATCACCGCCGCTCTTAGCAGGATATCAAAGGCAAACAAGACTAAGACTGGCCCGCAGGTCACGCCGCAGATGCTACGCACTCTGGCTCAGGCCACCGACGGGCTGACCGTTAGATTAAATAAAGATTTGCTCATCAACAACGCACGCCGGGGCGCACAGATTGCTTGCGCGTTCAAAGATTAGACAAGTGAGCTTAGGCTTTTTCTATTTAAGCCTTCTTTTTGGCGCGTGGTTTTTTTCGCGGCGGTGCTTTTTTCTTCTTCTCGATCAGCTCGATAGCAATCTCTAGGGTGACCTCGCTGATATCCATATCTTTGGGCAGGGAGGCGCGCACCTTCCCGCATTGCACGTAAGGGCCAAAACGGCCCGATTGCACGGTGACCGCGCCATCATCATGCTCACCCAAGGCTTGCCCGCGGCCAGATTTGGCCAGCACCTCGACCGCTCGATTAAGGCCGATGGTTAAGACATCATCCTCACCGCGCAAGGAGGTGTACTTCCCCTCATACAAAAGGTAGGGCCCATACCGACCGATTCCCGCTTTAATGGGTCTACCAGAGGTCGGATCATCACCCACCAGGCGTGGCAGGGAAAGGAGTTGCAAGGCGGTCTGGAGGGTGACGTCATCGGGCTCGTGACTGGGAGGCAGGCTCGATCGCTTTGGCTTTTCTATACCTCGCTGAACATAGATGCCGTAGGGCCCCTTGCGCAGGCTCACCGGTTCTTTCGTTTCAGGATCGGTGCCCAGCTCTTTGGGAAAGGTCATGCCGGTATTGTGATCGCCAAGCAGGCCTTGGGTGTAGGTGCAACTCTCCTCATAGCGGCTGCAACCAAAAAACCCGCCCGAGCGCGAAAGTTTCAGGCTCAAGGTCCCTTTTTTACAAGACGGGCAGGTGACATCACCCCCAAGGAGCCTCTCACCAATCGTCTTATTTAAGACATCGATGACCTCAGTCATGCGGATATTACCGACGTTATCGGCCAAGACAGAAAAGTCATCCCAAAAATGGCGCAACACATCACGCCAAGGGCTGGAACCGGTTGCGATATTATCCAGGTCATCCTCCACCCGGGCGGTAAAGTCATACTCGACATACTGCTTAAAATATTCGGTAAGGAAGGCACCGACCAACCGTCCCCGCTCAGTGGGATAAAAAACCCTATTGCGTAACTGAGCGTAATCACGGTCTTGCTGGATTTGGAGCACCGAGGCGTAGGTGGAGGGTCGGCCAATGCCGTATTCTTCCATCGTTTTAATCAGACGGGCCTCACTATAACGCGGCGGCGGCTGGGTAAAGTGTTGATTAGGTGTGATGTCTTGCGCGGTGGTGGTTTGCCCTTTTTCCAGCTTTGGCAGGGTGGGGGGTTGTTCCCCCTCATCGCGAGCAAACGGTTTTCGTTCGGTCACTCTACCAAAACCGTCAAAAACGATGGTCTGGCCGTGGGCGTGGAACTGATGACCGGGTTCGTTGCGATGGGCAAGGCTCACGGTGGTTTGATTAAGGATCATCGGTTTCATTTGACTGGCCACAGTGCGCTGCCAGATCAAAGTATATAAATCTGCGAGGGCCTTATCTAAGGCCTTGCGTACCTGATCGGGGTGCAGACGCACGTCGGTGGGGCGAATCGCTTCGTGTGCTTCTTGCGCGTTTTTTGCTTTTTTGGCGTAGAAGTTGGGTTTATCGGGAAGATAGTCCGTGCCAAATTGCTTGCCGATTACATCACGCAAGCCTGCAATCGCCTGCCCCGCTAGGTGGATGCTGTCGGTGCGCATATAAGTAATCAGGCCACGATTTTGCCCGTCGATGGTCACCCCTTCATAAAGTTGTTGCGCAAGACGCATGGTGCGTGTCGGCGCCAGGCGCAAACGATTGGCCGCATCTTGCTGCAGAGCTGAGGTGGTATAGGGCGGGGAGGGACGGCGTTGCCGCTGTTTGTGGGTGATCTCATCGACCTGATACGTGCCGCTTCGTAGATCATCAGCTATTGCCTTGGCTTGTGCTTCGTTAGTAATAGAAAACTTTTCTAGCTTTTCTTTTTTATAGAATGCGAGCTTGGCGGGAAAGGTGTGCTTCCCGTCCACGCTAAAAACCCCATCGATCGACCAGTATTCTTTGGCCTTAAAGGCTTCGATTTCCTGCTCGCGATCGCACAGTAAGCGCAACGCTACCGACTGCACCCGTCCAGCAGAGCGTGAGCCTGGCAGTTTACGCCATAAAATTGGCGAGAGGGTGTATCCTACGAGATAATCTAAACTACGGCGCGCAAAGTAGGCGTCCACTAAGTACGCATCAAGCTCATCAGGGCTTTTAAGAGCCTCTAGGATGGCGCTTTTGGTGATTTCTTGAAAACGGACTCGCTTGAACGTTGCTTTGGTTTTTTTTGCCAATAAATCATAGATATGCCAGCTGATTGCCTCGCCCTCGCGATCTGGGTCGGTCGCAAGAAGGACGGTATCACTGGACTTGGCAGCATTTTCTATCTTTTTGATAACATCGCTACGACGGGAATTGGGGTCCCACTTCATCGCAAAGTCATCGTCAGGGTCAACCGCCCCTTCCTTGGTCGATAGATCACGCACATGGCCATAACTCGCCATGACCGTATAGTCATCCGAAAGATAACGCGAGAGAGTCTTGGCTTTAGCTGGGGACTCGACGATCAAAAGGTTTTTACCAGACACATTTTTACCAGACACAAGGGATCCCTATCGGTTGGTCGTGGGGGTGTTTTGACTTAGGCGGTGGGGAGCAAAGCGACCCGATTGCCTTGTTCGCGGATCAGGCGACCCGCGACTTCCATCTCCAATAAGACGGTTTGAATCACGCCAATGGGAATGTCGGTCTCTTGGCCAATATCATCGATAGAAATAAGGGCCAAGGATAAACATTGCGCAATGCGCTCGCGCTCGTGCTGAGAAATCTCCCATCCAGCCATGACCGGTACAGTTTGCTCGTCTTCGGCGCCATAGGTTTGCGGGCCGTGCAGTTGGAAGTGATGATGCTGAAGGGCCTCTAAGATATCCTCGATATTACGCACCAGATGGGCCCCGTCTTGGATGAGGCGATTACACCCATCGCTACGCGGCTCTAACGGAGAGCCTGGCACGGCCATAATTTCACGCCCCTGCTCTAGGGCAGTGCGCGCGGTAATCAAAGAGCCCGAGCGGGTTTTCGCCTCGATCACGATCACCGCGACACTCAGACCAGAGATCAGGCGGTTACGCGCTGGAAATAACCGGGCGTGAGGAGGCCGGCCCATGGGTGACTCGGTCAAAAGCAGACCGGTTTGCGTGATTTGCTCAGCCAGCTTGAGATTTTGATGGGGATAAATCCGATCAATCCCACCAGCGAGGCATGCGATAGTGCCAACCGCAAGACTGGCGCGGTGTACAGCCGTATCGATTCCCCGAGCAAGGCCTGAGACCGTGGTAAAGTCTCGTGCGCCGAGCTCGCTAGCGAAGGTTCGAGCAACCTGTTTGCCTGCAATCGAGCCATTGCGCGAGCCGACAAGGGCGATGCATTGTCGCTCGAGCACTCTCATATCACCTTTGACCGTGATTGCCGGTGGAGGATCATAGATATGACGAAGCAAGGCTGGGTAAGTTGGCTCTGGCAAAAAGATAAGCCGGGCGTTGGCCTTTTCTACGGCTTCTTTTTCGGCCTCGATGGCCTCGTCGCTGGGAATGGTATAGGTCTTTCTGCCACCCCGTACGGCCATACCTGGCAGGGCGTCTAAAACCTCTTCAACAGAGCTGAACGTCTTAAAGAGTTCACGGCAGGTGCCGGCACCAATGCCAGGCGCCCGTGCCAAACGTAGCCAGTTATCGCGTTCAGACTCGTTCAATACACTCGTGTCATGGGGAAAAAGAGCATGAGAAGGGCGCCTAGTCATAATTCAACCCCTATGGCCAGTACGCGCGGCGGTCTTAGGATGTAATTTTGATGATTTCCGTCATAGTGACCCCCAAGCGGTCATCGATGATCGCGAGCTCCCCGCGCGCCACCAGGCGGTCATTAATAAAGATATCGATGGCATCACCGGGCTTACGGTCTAGCGGAACCACCGCCCCACGACCAAGTTTCATCAGGTCGTTAACCTTCATCTTGGTGCGCCCGAGGACAACAGAGATTTGCACCGGGACATCATAAATGGCCTCGATCTGTTGCTCGGGCGTGAGAACGTGTTGGGAGACCTCATTGCCGCCGCCGTCGCTCTTGCCGTCTTCTTCGAAGTCTTTGAATTCCATATCATCAGGCATGGCCGGATACTCGCTGATTAATGCGTTTGTTATGTCCTATGTATAGGCATATGTGGGCCAATCGGCAAGCCCGGTGAGGTCCGGGCATCGTGGATTGGTAGGTGTGTGGGTTGGTTTTTATGGTCATGGTGTTTCAGGTGATACTGTCTCTTGCATCGCGGCCTCGGGGGCGTCGGTCTCTTGTGCCGCATCTTGTGGGATCGCGTCTTTTGATGCTGTTTGTTTGGGCTTGATTTTTTTTGCACTCTTTTTCTGCGGTTTGTCCGCCAACGTTAACGCGTTGATATCCAAGTCGCCTTTACCCAGCAAGGTGCCGATCAGAGTCGTCATGTCCTTGTGTAACGCCGCAAGGCTAATCACAGCGTTACCATCAGGCCACTCGATTCGTGCCAAAGGTTCTTGGGAGGACTCTTGCGCGTCGCAGGCTGGTTTGGCCTTGATTTCTAGGGCAAGCGGCGCGTTTTGGCACAGCTCTTCGACAAAGGCCTTGTGCGCGGCGGGTACGTAGATGTTTACGGGCGTTTGGGGGACAAGCTGGGCAAGGGTACGGGGCAGAATCTCAGACAGAGCATGGTGCTGGGCTTTGATGTCGTCGCGCCCCATTTGGCTACAGATGGTGGCCACAAGGCGCAGGACGTCCTTTGAGGTCTTTGCCAGAGTCTCCTCTTGGGCTTGCTTTAATTTCGCCAGAGAGTCGAGTACAGAGGCAGCGAGGGTATCACGCTGAACCTTTTCGGCTTCCTGAGCGTCGCTGAGAGCCTTGGTATGACCCTCATTATAGCCTTGTTTATGAGCCTCTTCGCGGGCCCTTGTGAGGTCGTCTTCACTATAGGTGGCTGGCACGGGGGCACTTGGGGCGGGGGGTGCTTGAGCGGTTGCTTCAGGGTGTGTCGTTATCTCGCTGGTCGCACCGGGACCGTTCGCCTCTTCGCTTACTGTCGTGTCCTGGTTTAAGCGATCAGCAAGCAAACCATCGTCGGGGCTTGCCGTCAGATCATCAGCCAGGGTATCGGCTGAGGCGTCCGTCTCGGGCTCATCGAGTTGGATCGGTCCTGACTCTCTCGCAAGGACATCATCATAGCGTTCAGGCTCATCAAGACCCCGATCCTCATCAAAGTCACGCCATTGCAGGGGACGAAGAGTCGGTTTCGCAGAAGATTTGGTGGCAGCCATTAGTAGACAATGTCTTCTTTCTGGCCAGGTTCGGGAATGTTGATTTCACCGGCTTCCGCAAGGTCACGAGTCATATTGATAATCTCGGCTTGTGCTTGCTCGACGACAGAAACCTTCATCCCGCCAAGCTCGGCTATTTCCGCTTGGAGGTTTTCCGCTGCGCGGCCGGACATATTGCCAAAGAACAACTCGCGGATATTTTCGTTCGCACCCTTGAGTGCAATGGCCAAGTTCATGACATCTACGCGAGAGATAATCAGTTGCAATGCGGAAGGGTCAAGACGCACAAAGTCATCAAAGGTAAACATCAAAGATTTCACCTGCATCGTGTCGTCATAGTCGGTTTCGGTCAGTTGTTGGAGGAAGTACTCACGGTTATTTTTTTCCACTGAATTGATGATCTTGGCCATGTGATCGAAAACATGGTGGCGGTTGGTGCGCGAGCTCCGTGACATGAATTCCTCACGCAAAGCCTCTTCCACGTTGTTTAAGACCTCACGGTTGACGGTATCGATGCGCAACATCCGTTGCATGATATCAAGACCAAACTCGGCGGGAAGTTTATCGATGACTCGTGCGGCGTGTTGCGCGCTGATCCGGCTGAGCACGGTGGCTGCTGTCTGGGGGTATTCATTTTGTAAGAAGCGGGCGAGTACAGCCTCGTTTACATTGCCAAGTTTTTCCCATATGTTGCGCCCCATCGGGCCACGAATCTCGTCCATGATGTTATCGACCTTGTCGGGGTCGAAGAACTGTTTGAGCAGACGCTCGGTGGCATCATAGCCGCCCATCGCGCCCGCTGATTGGGTGACGGCTTCGGCAAACTCGCTACACACGCGCTCCACCACTGCTCCCTCAACGACGTTGAGACGGGCCATCCCCGAAGCAAGGGAGCGCACTTCATCATCGTTCAGCAAGGGAAAAATCGCGCCTGCGTGCTCTTCCCCGAGAACCAGCATGAAAATAGCCGCTTTTTCACTGCCGCTTAATCGAGAGTAGTCGGAACGTCCGACAACTTGATCTGCCATGATATATGATCCTTCTCTTCGATGCGTTTGGTAAGGCTAAGACGAGTCGTCACGCAACCACTTACGCAACAGGTCAACGACCTCTTCGGGTTGGTGGCTCATGTGTTGGCGCAGGGCATCTTTCTGTTCTGGTTTGAGATCCATTTGCAGACGCGCATTTTGTGCAGCCTGCAAAAGGTCTTGAGGGTTTTGTTTTTTACCATCTTCACTCATGCCGGGTTATCCTTGTTCATACATCCAGGCACGCAAGACGGAAATGGTTTGTTCGGGATGGCTTGAGACAAGATCAGAGGTTTGGGTAATCAATCCTTCTTGTACTGAGCCACTGATTTTATTGCTCGAGATCAAGTTTTGAATCAGCTTACGCGAACGATCATCGCTAGACCCGTCCCCTTGCCGCGCGGCTTGAGAGACTTCATCAGCAGTTTCATAGTTGGGCAGGGCAGGATCGCTTTGCACCGAGATACGCGCTTTTTCTGCTCGCTCAAAAATTTGTGCAAGGCCGCCGCGTCGGGTCATTTCCCGGCTCTTGCGGGCGGCATCCATGGTACGCAACAAGATTGGACGCACCACCAGGACGATCAGCAAGATCACGATGACGCCCGCGACCAGGGCTTGCAAGATAGGCAACAGAACACTTTGGGGAATCCCCGCCAGGGTCTGCAAGGTTTCTTGTACTGAGGTGCGCGCTGGGTCTGGGCGTAGGTCGGTAAACTCCAGATTCACGACCTCGACGCTATCGCCGCGGGCCGGGTTAAAGCCAACGGTAGACTGGACCAAGGCGACGAGAGACTGCATCTCCGCCTCAGAGCGTGGCAGATAGATAAACTCACCGGTTTCAGGGTCCGGTTCTTGGGCGTAGGTGCCGTTAACCAATACCGCTACCGAAAGCCGTCGCACGATTCCAATTTCGCGGATGGAGTCGGTCACCACTCTGCTGATTTCGTAGTTCGTGGTTTGCTCCACCCGGCGAGAGGATTCCGTGGTCGTGGGGCCGGCCGCTGGCTCGGCAGCGGCATCAGGCAGATTATTGGCTACGGTCACCGCCTCGTCAATCTCTTGCGAGGTGCTTTCTTCTTCGATCACCTGGTTGGATCGTTCGACTTGGGTTTCTGGATCAAAGATTTCCTCGCGTCGGGTGGTGCGGTCAAAGTCCATTTCAATGGCGACTTCGGCACGGACGTTTTGCTGGCCGATGGAGGAGCCGACGATACGCTGGATGGTGGTGCGCAGGCGTTGCTCGTAATCGCGCCGAATTTGCTCCACGGTCTCAAGGCGCATGCTTTCCCCGAGATCACTCTCATCCTGGGCAAGCAGGTTACCGTTGTTGTCGGTTACGGAAATGGCCGCCGGGTCCATCTTGGGCACGGCGGAGGCGACAAGGTTACGAATGGCGGTGATTTGTTGGGGACTGAGTTGTTGCCCTGCGCCGAGGCTTAAGAAGACTGAACCGCTGGCTTTTTCTTCTTCTCGGGAAAATAATTCCCGCTGGGGCAGAACCAAGTGCACGCGGGCGTTGCTAATGCCGCGAATGGTGCTGATGGTGCGGGCGAGCTCGCCCTCCAGTGCCCGTAGGCGGTTGATGTTTTGAATAAAATTACTGGTCCCAAGATTGCTCGTTTCATCGAACAACTCGTACCCGATGGTGCTCTCGCCCCGCGGCAAGCCCTCCTGGGCGAGCAGTAAGCGGGCGCGATCCAGGGCGGCGGAGTCCACCCATACCGCTGTTCCTTCCGAGCGGGTTTCAAACTCGATCCCCGAGGTGGTCAGAAGGTTACTGATTTCTTGGGTGTCTTGCTGGTTGAGGCCACTGTAAAGGGCACTGTAATCGACCGATGAGCGCAGATTTAACACCAAAATCAGAGCCAAGAGGACGCAAACACCGGCACCGATGGCGATATAGCCGCGCAGGCCAATGTTGCGAACAATCCCCATAAGTGCGTTGAGAATATTATTCATGGCTCAAGCTCCCTTGAGAGGCTCTCTTTGATGAACGAACAAGAGCCGGATAAGAGCGACATGCGAGGCAACAGCGAGGCAAAAGGCCTGTCGAGCCTAGACACGCAGGAGAGATCATCATAAGCATCAGGAAAATCGTGTGGCCGCATGAGAAAACTCTCTTGAGGTTGAGGGACTGCCCTTGGGTTTGGTTTGTGTCGAGTCCTTGGCAAGTGCTAAGAACTGGTACCATGGTCATGCCAAATGCATCAGGCAGTTGGAGAAGACCACAGGAAACCATGGGAAATACGGGAAACCACGGGGCAGCCATGAACGTCAGCACCCCGAGGTGGTGATGGACTTCCGGCCAGTTCTTAGATTAAACATAAATAGCGTTTCCGGCAACAGGAATATTTGCCACGCGCAGGCAAGAGCGATAGTGCCGGCGATGGTGCCGGCGATGGTGCCTGAGAAAGGAAAAAAATGACGGCATTAGAAGGGGTTATGGCCTGGCGATACCTCAAAGCGCGTCGTTATGATGGCTTTGTCTCCCTCGTGACGGTGTTGGCATTCTCGGGAATCGCCCTAGGGGTCGCTACCTTGATCGTGGTCATGGCGGTGATGAACGGCTTTCGTGTGGAGCTGGTTAAGCGCATCGTGGGCTTGCAAGGGCATATTGCGATCACCGACATCGTCCCCGGCGATGAGGCTCTTTTGAGCCAAGACCTGCTCTTGGTGGCGGAGGTTAAGCGGGTCGCGCCCTTGGTCATCACCCAGGCTCTTGCCAGCAACCAAGGGCGCGTGTCCGGAGTGGCCGTGCGCGGCATGAATGGCGGTGATTTTGCCGATTTATCCTTTGAGTCTCTGACGAGCCACGGGGATTTACTCGCCCCGGATCGGCTCGCGGTCGGTTATCGCTTGGCGGCATCGCTGGATCTGCGTTTGGGGGAGACGGTGTCGTTATACCTGCCTTCGCTCAATCGCACGGCCTTTGGCGCGATCCCACGCAGCATCGATCTTACAGTCGGTGCCATTTTTGACTCAGGGATGTACGAATACGACCAGGGGGTGGTGTTTATCAATCTGGGAACTGCGCAACGGTTGCTCAATCTTACAGGGCAAATCAGCCAACTAGAGGTCTTTACCGGTGATCCTGATGGGGCGCCCGCCCTTGCGGGGCAGCTGGAGGCCGTCGTGGCTGGCCGCGGCGTGGTGCGCGACTGGACCCAAACCCATGCGGGTTTTTTGACTGTATTGGAAGTCGAACGTCAGGTCATGTTTGTGATCCTCATGCTGTTGATCGTGATTGCTGCGTTTAATATCGCCGCCTCTATGGTGATGCTGGTGCGCGATAAGACCCGTAGCATCGCCGTGCTCATGGCGATGGGGGCATCACCTGGCATGGTTGCCCGGGTGTTTTTCCTTGCGGGCATGGCCGTGGGGGTCGGCGGCACGGCGGTCGGCTTTGGCTTAGGGGTATCGTTTGCCGCGAACATCGAGACTCTGCGTGCGGGGCTGCAGTCGCTCTTGGGGGTGCGTTTGTTTGATCCGAAGTTTTACTTTTTAAGCCAGCTCCCTGCTGAGCTGAGCTGGTCGCAGGTCTTTGCGGTCATGGCCGTGGCCGTGATCCTAACGGTGATATCGACCTTGTATCCTTCCTTGCGGGCCGCGCGGGTCGATCCGGTTGTCACCCTACGCAATGAATAGGGCAAAGAATAGGAGCAAGGCTAAGGGCCTGTTGGTATGATTCAGGATGATCCAGAGGGATGACTCAAGTGAGCCGAGTCAAAGGCGTGGGGCAACAGCGTCCCGAGAGTCAGCTGCAAGCGCAAGACCGGCGTCTTATCCCGGTCTAGGCTGTAAAACAGGCAGGGTAGGTCATCGTTGGCGAACTCGCGTAGCCGTTGGCGGCACCCGCCGCAAGGGGTGCACACGTCTTGCTTGCCTGGATGGCCGCCGATAATCAAACTCGCAACAAGTGGACCAGGATCGCCACTGCTCATCATGACAGACAAGGCACTGGCTTCAGCGCAGGTTCCCAGCGGGTAGGCGGCATTTTCCACATTACAACCGGCAAACAGACCGCCGTGGCGGGTGGCTACCGCCGCGCCGACCGGAAAACCGGAATAGGGGCAGTAGGCATGGTTATAGGTCTTGAGAGCGGCACCCAGCAAGCGCCGTTGGAGCTCTTGATCCAGTTGGGGAGGTGCGTGCGTCATGGGATAACCCGTGGCCTTAACATGCTGCTTGTTAACATGCCGGCTAATGGTGTTCTTTGCTGTAGGGCACACCAATTGCGGCGGGCGGGGTTGCTCGGCCCACAAAACCGGCCAGCAAGGCGACGGTCAAGATATAGGGCAGAGCTTGGATCAGCTGGACCGGTAGGGTGACCTCTATTAGCGGAATGACGGTGCCTTGCAGGCGCGCTTCCATGGCATCCAAGAACCCAAACAAGGCGCAGGCCAGCAAGACGGGGCCAGGCCGCCACTTGGCAAAAATCAAGGCCGCGAGCGCAAGATAACCTCGCCCGGCGGTCATATCGCGGCTGAAAAAGGCCCCTTGCGCGGTGGAAAGATACGCCCCGGCAATGCCAGCAAGCACGCCGCAGGCGATCATCGCGAGATAGCGCATCTGAATCACGGAAATCCCCGCTGTGTCCACCGCAGCTGGATTTTCGCCCACGGCAAACAAACGTAAGCCAAAGCGTGTCCGATAGACCACGAACGCGACCGCTGGCACCGCCATGATCGTGAGGTAAATCAGTATATTATGCCCGCTGAGGAGCCCTTCATAGAGCGGGCCAAGCAATGGCACGTCTTTCACCATCTCTGCGCCAGGCAAGATGATCTCGCCAAACCGAGCATCGCCGGTCAGGTTGGGGGTCTGGCCGCCGCGGTGAAACCAGGCGATCCCCAACAAAGGCGCGAGTCCGGCCACAAGAATATTGATCGCCAGGCCCGAGATGATCTGATTACCCCGATGGGTGATGCAGGCAAAGCCGTGCAGGAGGGCCATGGCCACCGAAGCGAGGATCCCCGCCATAAGCCCGAGCCAAGCCGAGCCACTGATCGCCGCGACGGTGGCGGCGGCAAAAGCGGCGGCCAGCATCTTGCCCTCTAAGGAGATATCGACGATCCCGCTACGCTCGGAAAAGAGTCCGGCAAGGGCCGCGAGCACGAGCGGCGCGCCGATCCGCACGGTGGCATCGAGCAGCGAGATGATATCGATATAAGCCTCATACATAACGAGGAAAACTCCAGTGCGCCATTAGGATGTCCTCAAGCGAAGGATGCTACCCGCCACCCGCCGCACGGCGGGCCAAAGCATGTATTCCAGCGCCCCGGCAAACAGGATAATCAGACCTTGCATGACGATCACGACCTCTTTGGTGAGGGCTGGGAACTCGAACGATAATTCGGTACCTCCTTGATAGAGCGCGCCAAACAAGATCGCCGCAAGAAAAATCCCCACCGGATGGTTGCGCCCCATCAGCGAAACGGCGATGCCGACAAAGCCGTAGCCGCCGGTAAAGTTCAAGATGAGCCGCTCTTGAAAGCCCATAATTTCATTGAGTCCCAAGAACCCGGCCATAGCACCAGAGATCAACATGGTGATGACGATGATCCGGGTCGGTTTAATCCCGCAGTAAATAGCCGCGCGGGTGTTTTGCCCGACACTGCGAATGGCATAGCCAAGGGGTGTATGCCAAATCAGCACCCACGTCCCTACGCAACATACCAACGCCCAGAAAAAAGAGAGATTGAGCGGCGAGCGGCCAATGTCTGTCCCGAGCATCAAAAATAAATCCTGCATCGTTGACAGGGTGGCCGATTCTATAAACGGCCGACTTTCCGGTGACATTTGTCCTGGTAAGATAAGCACATTGGTCATCAAAAAGACCATCAGCGCGGCGGCAATAAAGTTGAACATGATCGTGGTGATGACGATGTGACTGCCGCGGGTGGCTTGCAGATAACCTGGTAAGAACGCCCACAATGCGCCAAAGACCGCGCCGCCCGCAATGGCGACCGGCACAATCAAGATCGGCGGCAGGATGTCCAAATACAAACACACAAGGCCGATACCAAGTCCGCCGATGTAGGCCTGCCCTTCGCCGCCGATATTAAACAAACCGCAATGAAAGGCGAGAGCAACCGCAAGACCGGTGAAGATAAAATTAGTCGCATAGAAAAGGGTATAACCGATTGAGATTTTGCTCCCCACGGCGCCGGTTATCAGAACAGAAATCGCCTCAAAGGGATTCTCACCGACCGCGACGACCACCACGCCCGCCACCAAAAACGCTAACATTAAATTAACAATCGGCAGGACAACAATTTCTATCCATCGGGGAAAGGAAGGTGCGGCGCTCATAAGCTCGTTATATAGAAAACCATATCTAAAGGTAAGACGGTGCGATGCGTATGTCAGGGAGCGTGCACGGCGCTGCGGGGTGGCTGCTTACATCGTTTCTCTTATACCATTGTTGTGTCATTTGTTAGAATCTCATGAGCCATTGGGCAAGGCGGCGAGAGGTTTTACCAAACAACTGAGCGGTATAGTCCGAGCCTGCGACTCGTTTACTGATTTCTGAACGGGTGGGGTAGGGGGCGATGACGCCAGCCAAAGCTGAGAGCGGCAGGCGTTGATCGATCGCCAAAGACCAGGGCAAAAGAAGCTCTCCCGCCCTTGCGCCGACAATCAATGCCCCTTTAATGCGGCGACGCGGCCCCAAGGCGATTTTAATAAAGCCCCTATCATCCCCCTCACATAAGGCGCGGTCGTTTTGTGCAAAGGGCCACTGGATGGTCCGTCCATCACTCAAGTCGCCGACGGCAGCGACCTCAGGGTTGGTGTAGGTTACCCGCGGAATCGGCTTGGCGTGAACATTGATCGGCATACGAAAGAAGGCGTGACGAATCACCAGGCCCGCATGATAGCCTGCGGCGTGGGTAAACTGCGCGAGGCCCGTGACGTCACCAATGGCATAGATACGCTTGTTGCTGGTCTGCAGTTTCGCATTGACCGCAATCGCACGTTTGTCATAGGTGATCCCGGCGGTCTCCAGGTTAAGATTTTCTATATTTGGTTTGCGACCTGTAGCGACCAACAGATGACTACCGGTTGTGCACTGGCCTTCACCATAATGTACGGTTACCGATTCTTGGCTTGAGTCTATCTTGTGGATCTGCGTATTTTCTATCAAATCGATGCCGTCGCGAGCAAAGGCTTGACGGATTACATCGGCGGCTTGAGGGTCTTCTCTTGGTAACAGCGGACCAATATCCAGCACCGTGACGCGCGCACCAAGGGCGCGCTGGCTTTGCGCCATCTCGGCACCGATGGGGCCAGCCCCTAAAATCAGCAGGTGCGGCGGCGGGGCGGTGAGCTCAAAAAAGGTCTCGTTGGTGAGATAGGGGACTTGATCCAATCCCTTGATCGGCGGAATCGCGGGGGATGCGCCGGTGGCAATCACAATCCGCCGGGCGGTGATGTCTTCGTGCAATGCATCATCGCCTTGCACGCGCACGGTGCGAGAGCCGATAAAGTGCGCGGCGTGGCGAATCACCCGCGCTCCGAGTCCCTCAAACCGTTCTTGCGAGTCGTGGGGGGCGATGGCGGCAATCACCTTGCGGGCATGATCAAAGGGCGCGCTAGGGTAGGCCAAGGCTAAGGGGTCGGTGAGGCCTAGGGCTGATGGGGCGGCTAGGCTATGTCCTGCGGCGATGAGTGATTTGGAGGGGACACAGCCGTAATTCAGGCAATCGCCGCCCATCTTGCCGGACTCGATCAAGGTTGTGCGCAGGCCAAGCTGGGCGGCCACACTGGCGACCACAAGGCCGCCTGCTCCGGCGCCGATAATCAGAACATCTGTTGTGCTGGTTGTGTTGGTAATGATGGGTACCTCACGTTTTGGGTTTGCGTTTCGCGTTTAAGGCCTTAAGCAGCGGCGGTGCGAGGGAGAGCAGGGCCAGTCCGCCAAAGGCGAGCAGGTGATGGGTCTCGAGCATGTCCAGCAGTTGCCCGCCAGAAAGGGCGGCCACGAGGGCTTGATCGAAGCCGGTGCCGATGGTGGTATAGATAATCGTGCCAGGCAAAATGCCAATCGCAGTGGCGAGCGTAAAGGGCAATAAGCGCATGCCCAACAGAGGCGCGACAACATTGACGGCAAAAAAGGGTGCAACGGGGAGTAGGCGCAAGAACAAAAGATAGAAAAAAGCATTGCGCGCAAAGCCGTCGCGCAACCGGGCGACCCATCCGCCAGCCTTTTGTGTCAGTTTTTCTACATTCGCGTAACGCAGGATGATGAAAAGAATGACAGCGCCGCTAGTTGCGGCAATCACGTTAAGCAGGCTGCCGAGCACGATGCCAAACAAAAACCCGCTGATGAGCGAAAGCGCCAGCGCGCCGGGCAAGGAGGTTGCTACCACCACCGTATACAGGGCAACAAATGCCAAAGCACTTAAAAAGGTGTGATCCTCAACAAGGGCCAGCAACTCCGTGCGGTAAGCCAGCAACGTTTGCGGGGCAAGCCAGCGATGCAGATCAAAAAAGATCGTCACGCCAGCGAGGATCACAATGACAATGAGGGGAATAAAACGACGCATAGCAGGAAACGGACAAATCTTGGCTGTTGGGGATATTGAGGTTTTACGGCGAGGGCGTCATGCTGATACGTCCAGCAGCTTAACCAAGTGGCATCATGGTAAACGAAATTTTGTCAAAAAGGAATCTGAGAAGAAAGAATTATGGTCACGCCGCATCGTTCTAGCTGGCAGGTTCTTCGCCGGTTATGGCCCTTTTTGCGCGCCTATCGTCGCTGGATGGTGGTGGTTATCATCGCGGCCATCGTTGGCTCAGCGGGGCTTTTGCTCATGGGTCGTTTGCTCGCCTGGTTGATCGATATCACCATTACCTCGGGCGGTGATCGCGAGTTGCTTACTCTTGCTGGGATCTTATTGGGGGCAAGCTGGGTTTTGGCGGCGGCAAGTTACCTGCGGGTGACCTTTATTTCCCGCTTGGGCGAGCATGTGGTTGCCGATATCCGGGTGCGGGCGTTTGCAAGCCTGTTGCATCGGGAGGTGGCTTTTTTTGATGATGCGCACTCGGTCTCGTTAATTTCGCGCCTTACAGCAGACACGGCGGTGGTGCAGACGATTGTTGGCACGTCGATTTCTTTGCTGGTGCGCAATGCGCTTTTGGTGATGGGAGGACTTGTGATGTTGTTGTTGACGAGTCCCTTTCTGACGGGCTTGGCGGTGGTGGTGATCCCGGCGGTGGCGATTCCCTTATTGGCTTTTGCCGGACGGGTGCGTCGCCTCTCGCGTGAGAGTCAAGACCGGATCGCGGACTTTGCCGCGCGGGCGGGCGAAGCCTTGGGTGCAATCCGCTTGGTTAAGGCGTTTGCGCGGGAAGATTTTGAACAAAAAGAGTTTACCGACGCGGTTTCTCGTGCGGTCGCGGCAGCGCAGCGCCGCATTGCCGCACGAGCGGCGTTGACCAGCGGGGTCATCGGCTTGGTTTTTAGCGCAGTGGTGTTTTTATTGTGGAGCGGCGGCCAGCAGGTGTTGGCGGGAGATTTGTCGACAGGCAGTTTGGTTGCGTTTATTTTCTATGCGGCGATTACAGGCGGCGCAGCGGCGGTGGTGAGCGAGACGATCGGCGAGATTCAGCGCGGTTTGGGTGCGTTGGAGCGGTTGTTTGATCTAATCGATCAGCCAATGCGGCCTGCTCCAGCGCAAGCCTTGCCCACGGGGGCGATCGAGTTTGAGGGCGTGTCCTTTGCCTATCCCCATCGCCCGGCCGCGGGCGCGTTGCACGAGGTTTCCTTTGCGGCCGCGGCAGGGGAAACTGTGGCGATTGTTGGCGCGTCGGGGGCGGGAAAGAGCACGATCTTACAGCTGGTGCTGGGTTTTTATCCGCCTGATGTGGGGCGGGTGTTGCATGATGGGCGCTTGGTGTGTCCATCGGATCGCCAGGCCATTGGCTGGGCACCGCAGGATGTCATGCTGTTTTCTGGCACGGTAGCGGATAACATCCGGTTTGGCCGAGCGGCGAGCGATGAGAAAGTGACTCAGGCGGCTAGGGCGGCTTATGCGGATGATTTTATCCGCCGTTTGCCCCAAGGCTATGAGACGGAGCTGGGTGAACGGGGGGCACAGCTGTCTGGTGGCCAGCGGCAACGGCTGTCACTGGCGCGGGCGATTTTGTTTGATCCGCCGATTTTATTGCTGGACGAGGTCACCAGCGCGCTGGATGGTCAGAGCCGGGAGATGGTCGAGCGTGCGCTGGATGCGTTGATGCCTGGGCGGACGGTGCTGGTGGTGGCGCACCGATTGCGTGCGGCGATGAGGGCGGATCGGGTTTTGCTCTTGGATCAGGGGCGTTTGGTGGCTGAGGGGCCTCACGAGGTTTTGCTAGCGGCGGGAGGGCTGTACCGCCAGGTGGTGAAGGCCCAGCTTGCGCCATCGGAAGAGATTGTAGAAAATACAAAAAAATAATTATAAATCAATAGGTTAAGTGTAATTTTCGCGCCATATAACACATATTGGCACGGTTGTTGCAATACCTTGGGCAGGTACGCTTAGCATTGGTAGTACAGGATCCTTGAGCGAGACTCATCGGATCACAGCAAAAAAGAAGGTCAAGCTAAGCAGACTGATGTTGAGGGTGGGGTTGCTTGCCTGGGAGGCAGGAAGCAATTTTTAGGTCACCAGCGAAGGTTTCCTTTCCTCCTCCCTCCTGGGGGGGATGCCGCAAGGCATCCCCCCCTTCCTTTTCGAGATATCGGGGATGCCGCAAGGCATCCCCCCCTTCCTTTTCGAGATATCGGGAGGGCGCGGGATGGGTCATCCAGATAAACGGGGTCATGCCTGGGGCACCTTTTTTATGGTTGGCCCTCCGCCCATTACCCCTGTTCAGCGTATAAAAATCGCGATCATTGAAGGATCGTTGCCGGTTGCGTTTGCTAGTCCCTTTGGGGATACTCTGATCCATACGGAGTGTAGCTCAGCCTGGTAGAGCACTGCCTTCGGGAGGCAGGGGCCGGAGGTTCAAATCCTCTCACTCCGACCAATTGAGCAAACCTCTAAGAGTAAAAATTCCGTCGGAGAATTGTGAAGTGGTTCATCCTTACGAAAAGCTTCCCGATAATCTGCCGATCCCACAAGATGACAACGCTTGCGATCACCTACCTGGCATGGCATTGCCCAATAAAGACCTGCCATCAACACAGGACGATGTTGTCAATCTCGGCAAACTTAGGGGGTGGGTTGTCGTGTATTGCTATCCTATGACGGGTCAACCAGGCATTGAATTGCCTGAAGGATGGGACGACATCCCCGGTGCCCGTGGATGTACGCCGCAAAGTTGCGCCTTTAGGGATCACTATAGTGAGCTGCAGGATTTCAACGCCGAAGTTTTTGGTCTGAGTACCCAGCCAACCGCTTATCAAAAAGAAATTGCCCAACGCGTCCATTTGCCCTTCCGGTTGTTGAGCGACCAGAATCTCAAGCTATGCCAGGCTCTTAACCTGCCAACGTTCACGATAGACTCTCTCATGCACATCAACAGCACCCTTATCAAGCGTACAACACTGATAGCGAAGGATGGCATCATTAGGGCTGTGCATTATCCGGTATTTCCACCTCATGCCGATGCTGACTGGGTTCTTGATTATCTCAAAAGCGCATCATAATTGGCCTTGTTTGTCCGTGATACCTGTTGATCAACCGATTGACTGTCCTGGTGAGCATGATGCGCGATGTAAAGACGCCACGAGCGTTGAGGGCGGACTTGCGCCCTCGCCGTGGGCAAGGCTATGGTTGTCTTATTTGGGTTTCTTATTTGCGCAGGAGACCATCGATGGATCATGGCGCCTATCCTGCCCTGGTGCTCAATGCGGATTATCGTCCGCTCAGCTATCACCCTCTGTCGATCATGGATTGGCCCCATGCGTTGCGCGCCGTTTTTGCCGGGCGGGTGCAAGCCGTCGGGCACTATGATCAGGTCGCGCGTAGCCCGTCTCTCACCGTGCCTTTGCCGAGCGTCGTTGTTTTGCGCCGCTATATCGGGCTATCGCGGCAACCACTTTTGACTCGTCACAATCTCTTTTTACGCGATGGGTATTGCTGTCAGTATTGTCGTCAACCATTCAGCGCGCGAGACCTTACCCTCGATCATGTTGTTCCGCGCCGACTTGGCGGGCGTACGCGCTGGGAGAATCTGGTGGCTTGTTGCGGTGGATGCAACATCAAAAAGGGCGGACGCACCCCCGGTCAGGCGCACATGACGCTTGCCCACACGCCGCGCCGCCCGAGCAATCAGGCATTATTTCGTGCCTTGCGCCGATTGCCGCACCTGCGCCCCCACAGAGCCCAATGGGATGATTTTCTATCTCAAGCACCTGCGTCGTCACCAAACCGTCGCGCCCGGGTCATGGCCTAACCCATGAGAACCTCAATCCATTGCCCCACGCTTTCTAAAACCGCTTGGCGACCCAAATCGCGAGGTGCGAGCCGGTGCGAATGACCTGATAAAGGGCGCGATAGGCCGGCGCGAGCTCGGCGTCATGTTTGAGCCCGAGGTCACGATGCTCTAACTCGTCTTCACGGAACTTTTGAATCTTGGCGGTGAGCTCCCGCGATCCCCGATCTGTTCTTCTTGCGCGTTGTCGTGTTCTTCGCTGACTTCTTCCACGGCAACGGTGCAGGCCATGGCAGCCTTAACGCCCATCAAGGTTGTGCCTGCCCCAAGGGCGCACCCCGCGGTCTTGGATCATGCGGGTGAAGGTATCAAAGTACACCTCCTCTTGCTCCGACCAAACCGCCTAAGCAATCATACAATCTTGTCCCGGCGTAACCTGCGGATTTTTTTCTCGTCGTAACCTAAGTTTTGCAAGATATCGTCCGTATCAGCGCCCAAAGCAGGAGCCGGACGATCTGATGGGTGTTCCTCATCGCCCGTGTGAATGGGTGGGGTGAGTTGCTTGAAGGGATTGCCTTGAGAGTCGTGTAAGGTTTGCACCAGATTGTGTTCGTGAACCAGGTCATGATCTAAGGCTTGGGTGGGGGTGAGAACTGGCGCTGCAGGTACTTTGCCCTTAAACCGTGTAAGCCATTCTTGGGTCGTACGGGTACGTAGGACGTCATCTAAAATCTCGGTGAGTTCATCACGCCGTGCTAAACGATCAGCAAAATTTGCGTATGCTTGATTGTCTGCTAAATCTGGCCGATCGATCTGATGGCAAAGGACAGGCCAAAAAGACTCGCGATTACACATGAGATAAATCCAGCCGTCTTTCGTGGTGTAGAGTTGGCACGGCACGAGCGACGGATGAGCGGAGCGCGGTTGTCGTTGCGGCTCATAGCCGGCGTTTAATGCCCATGACGCCTGATAATTAATGTTAAACAAAGCCGTTTGATATAAGTTCACATCTATATCTCGTCCCTGGCCTGAGGTGCGGGCGCTTAACACGCCGCTGACCAACCCCAAAGCCATAGACATGCCGCCCATATAGTCCACCACAGAAAGACCCATGCGTCCTGGCGGTGATGAAGGCTCGCCGTTGAGATAGAAATATCCGCACTCGGCCTGCATAAGAAAATCAAAACCAGGCCAATGACGACGGCTTCCTTCTCGACCATAGGCTGAACAATGGGCGCAAACAATGGCGGCATTAACCTGCCCTAAATGCGCATAGTCCAGGCCGAGTTTTGCCGGTACATCACCGCGTAAATTATTTGCCGTGGCATCCGCCTTGCTGACAAGGTGATGTAAAATCTCCCGCCCCTGCGTGTGGGTGATATCCAGGGTTAGGCTCCGTTTATTTCGATTACAGGATTGAAAAAAAAGACTCCGGGCCGTGTCATCGGGATCATCATTGGTAAAATAGGGGCCCAACGGGCGCACAAAATCCCCTTGAGTGCCTGGTCGTTCAACCTTAATGACATCCGCTCCCATATCGGCCAAATACTGTGTGCCGAAAGGTCCAGCGCCATACTGCTCAAAAGCAATAACCTTCAATCCGTTGAGCGGTTTCACTTGACTCTCTTAATCATTTGATCTACCACGCCATGGCCACGCTTGAACGATAGAAAAGAGCGTGTCATGTCTAGGACCACATCCCCGTTTTGGTTGCGGCCCGTATGGCGTGCGCGGATGATGCCTTGGGTTGGACGTGATTTGGATTCTCGTTTACCCAAAATTTCGGTACGCGCATAGAGTGTATCACCAACGAATACCGGTATCGGGAGTTTGATTTCTTCCCAGCCGAGATTTGCCACCGCCTTTTGACTCGAGCCGCTCACAGACATGCCCGCAACCAGCGCAAGGGTAAAGGTAGAGTTCACCAAGCACTTACCAAACTCTGTGTGTGAGGCATAATTTTCATCAAAGTGAATAGGGTGGGTATTCATTGTAAGGTTGGTAAACCAGACGTTATCCGCTTGAGTAATTGTTCTCCCTGGCCAATGGTCGTAGATATCGTTGACTTCAAAATCTTCGAAATCCCGTCCGGGGTTTTCTTGATAATGTTGTGGGCCAAGTTTCTCAATGCCGTAGGCCTTCATGATTCTTTTCCTTTTCTATCTTGATTGGCGTTTTTTCCGTTTTGTGCGGCTCGGTCGATCATCTGCTGAGCCCGGTCAAGCACGGGCGCATCGATCATGTGACCTTCGTGTAAAAAGGGACCGGGGCCTTTGTTTTGGGCATGGGCAAGAACAGCCTGCGCCCATGCGATCTGTTGAGCATTGGGCGCAAAGGCCTGGTTGATGGTTGGAACTTGAGTAGGATGGATGGCGATTTTACCGGCAAACCCCATCGTTGCAACACGTAAAGCCTCTTGGCGCAGACCGTCTTGGTCTTTCGTTTGCAAAAAGGCACCGTCCAGGGCGCCCACCCCGGCACAAGCGGCAGCATTTAAGAGACACCCGCGCCCATAAGCCAGGGCATCCCATCCCATATCGCTCCCGATATCTTTGGCATAATCCGCCGATCCGAAACCAAGGGCCACCAGGTTTCGATCTGAGGCGGCAATGTGTGCTGCTACCAGCATACCGCGAGCAGACTCGATGATGGCGATAACGGGTATATTTTGGGGAAAAGTAGTGCGAAGTTTGGTGATTTCTTCAGGATTTTCAACTTTGGAGAGAAACAATCCGCGCGGCGGGGTAGGGCAGGCCGCGAGCATATCCAGATCATTCGCGAAGTCCTTTTCCGCAGTTACAGCATTGAGCCGTAGCCATAACCGGGCGCGCCACCCTTGGTAGTCATTCTCGGCGAGGGTGACAAAAGCGTTGCGTGCGTCCGGTTTTGCTGTAGGGGCTACGCCGTCTTCTAAATCCAAAATGACGCCAAAGGCACCACTTGCAACCGCCTTATCTAATCGTTCTAGGCGGTCACTAGGAAGAAACAAAAAACTTTGCATAGACGATCAATCTTTTGAGATCAAATGATGAACAAGGCAGTGTACCTTTGTTTGCCTGTTGCCATGTAAAATAAGTTGATACGAAACTTGTGTTCTGGGTTTTATCATACTAATAATGGATATTTAATGTGCATGACCCTCGATCAGGGGGGCCATCGGACACATCCTATAACGCCAATTGCCATGGTGCCTATCGCATTTTGGTAGTTCGCTGTCATGCGACCAGGGAGGCTACCTGCATGTTTCATCGTTTTTTGCTCTGTTTATGCACGCTCGTGCTCACCGCGACATCGTTCACTGTTGTTGCTGAGCCTATAACCTTTCGTATTTCTCTTAATACGGGGCCCAATCATGTTCGCAATATTGCCTTGCAAAACTTTGTTGATACATTGGCCGCGCGAACCGAAGGTAAGCTGGATGTACAGCTTTTCCCTTCCGGCCAGCTTTTTAAGGGGCCTGATGTTCCTAAGGCCCTCGCCCAGGGTGGCTTGGAGATGGGTGTTCCGGTAATCTTGTACCTGGCCAAATCGGTACCCAACACCGGTATTACAGACCTTCCGATGTTTTATGGACGGAGCGCACAGGAGTTCCACGATATTATGGATGGCCCCTTAGGGAAGGAGCTCAGTACAGAGATCGAGGAAAAACTCGGTGTGAAAGTGATTGGTCCTTACTTGGATCTTGGTTTCGGCACCATCTTCACCAGCGAGACTCCCGCCACGAGTCTTGCTAGTCTGCAGGGTCTTAAAATGCGCGTCCCAGGCAGTCCAGCGTCATCTGCACGCTACAGAGAGCTGGGGGTGAGCTCGGTCAGTATTCCTTTATCTGACTTACCCATTGCCTTGGCGCAAAAAACGGTCGACGGCCTGATGACAACCCACGAGACGGTGCGAAGCACCAAACTGTGGGAATCTGGCATTCGTTACGCCTTAGACACCCAGGAGACCTTCGTTCAGTACGTGCCGATGGTTGGCAAGCCCACATGGGACAAAATAGGCCCAGAGCTCCAGAAGATCATTACCGACACCTGGAATGAAACGATCGTCGGCGCGCGTGCTTTGGCTGCCCAGCGACAAGCCTCAGCGCGGGACGAAGGGATCAAAAATGGCATCACGGCCACCACCACCACTCAAGCCGAGCGACGCGCTTTCCGACAACGCTTGATGGCGAAACAAGATGAGATTGTCTCTCAAGTGCGCATGGACCCTGATTTTGTTGCTCGGGTCAATAAAGCCCTTGGCAACTAAAACCCTAAAAGGCAAAGGGGGCGGCGAGGATACGCCGTCCCCAACCAGCTTGCCCCGTAAGCTCTTTCACAATTTTGAGTCCGTCCTTGCAAGTCTGCTTATTTTGGCGGGCTTGGTGTTATTTTTGGTCGGCATGGTTATGCGAGCTCTCACCCCGCAGATCCCCAGCGGCTGGACAGGGGAGATTACAATCTATCTCGTGGTATGGGGGTTGTTGGTCGCGGCCTGCGATTGTGTTGCTAGGCGCGAGCATATTCGCGTTGATCTCATCGTCCGATTAGTTGGCCCGCGCTGGCGCAGACATATTGATCTATTTTCCGCGGTATGCGGTCTTATTTTTTCTATTTTGCTTTGTATCTTTGGTTGGCAGGTTGTTGGTTTTGCCTTGCGGATGGATGAGCGAAGCCTCACGATGTTGCAAACACCGCAATATCTTTATTACGCCGCATTGCCCTGTTCGCTCGCTCTAGCGAGTGTACGTTATCTTCTCGATATTACTCAACGCTTGCGAGCTCGAGAACGCGAACTGTGATTGCGTTCGCTTTCCTTGGACTGCTTGCGCTGTTGCTTATTGGCTTGCCCATCTATGTGGGGTTGGGAGGGCTGTCTGTAGGGTTATTGATGACCCATGGCACGCCTGGTATTACGCTTGCCCAAATCGTTATCGACAAGCTAAACAGCACGACAATGCTGGCGGTTCCTTTTTTTGTCATTGCTGCACAGTTTATGGAGCGCGGTGGTATTGCCAAGGTTTTAATCACCATGGCGGAGGCTTGGCTCGGGTGGTTACGCGGTGGTCTGGCCTTAAGCTGCGTAGGTGCGACAACCGTGTTTGCTGCCATTTCTGGCTCTTCTGTGGCGACGGCTTTGGCCATGGCCACGATTTTGGTGCCTGCGATGTTGACCCGTGGCTATAGACGGTCCTTCGCCCTTGGGGTTGTGGGGGCCTCTGGTACTTTAGGTATTCTTATTCCACCTTCTATTATTCTGATTATCTATGGTCTGATTGCTGAGGTTTCTATTCCGCGCTTGTTTCTTGCGGGGGTGATTCCTGGTCTGATGCAGGCTGCTTTATTTTCTGTTTTTATCATATGGTACGCCTACCGTCACCAACTGGCTACTCTACCGAGCTACGGCTGGGCAGGGTTTGTTCGTGCTAATGTTCAGGCGCTACCAGCGTGCTTGATTCCGATCATCATATTTTTAGGTATTTATGGTGGTTATACCACCGTAGCGGAAGCTGCTGCATTGGCCGCTGTGCTTGCTGTTCTTATCAGTCTTTTTGTCTATCGAGGTTGCCACTGGACAGAGATTTTGTCCATTACCGGGATTGCAATTCGGCGCTCTGCAGCGATTGTGATGATCGTTGTTGGGGCGTTGTTGTTTTCGCACTGGCTCACAGAAACGCGTGTACCGGTGAAATTGGTAGAAATGGTTACCGCTGCTGAATTGACGGCATGGCAATTTTTATTGCTCATGAATGTGGTGATGATACTCATGGGCACAGTGCTAGAAGGGCTGTCTATTATCTTGATTACCCTGCCTTTACTTTTGCCGATCCTAGCTCAATTTCGTATCGACCTTGTGCATTACGCGATTATTGTGGTCATCAATATCGAAATTGCCATGTTAACGCCACCTGTGGGGCTTAACTTGTTTGTCCTGTCGAGTGTATCCAAGGCCCCAGTAGCGGAAGTGATTCGCGGTGTTTTACCCTTCCTAGCTCTCATGCTTGTATTGCTTGGCTTGGTGACCTACTTACCGCAACTTTCCTTATACCTCCCTGATTTAGCTTTCGGTTGATTGTGAATTGTTGGGATCTGTACGCTATCACCGTACACGGTGAGGATCATCGATCCGCTTTGGGTTTTCTAAAACCGCTTGGCGACCCAAATCGCGAGGTGCGAGCCGGTGCGAATGACCTGATAAAGGACGCGATAGGCCGGCGCGAGCTCGGCGTCATGTTCGAGCCCGAGGTCACGATGCTCTAACTCGTCTTCACGGAACTTTTGAATCTTGGCGGTGAGCTCCGGGTCGCGATCCCCGATCTGTTCTTCTTGCTCGTTGTAGTGTTCTTCGATGACCTCTTCCACGGCAACGGTGCAGGCCATGGCGGCCTTGACGCCCATCAAGGCCGTGCCTGCCCCAAGGGCATAGCCCGCTAGATCCCAAAAAGGATGAAAGAGGCTAGGGCGCACCCCGCGGTCTTGGATCATACGGGTGAAGGTATCAAAGTGCTCCTCCTCTTGCTCAGCCATGTGGCGTAATACATCGCCGTACTCGGTATCGCCTAAAATTGCGATTTGTCCTTGGTAGATTCGTTTTGCGCCAAACTCACCTGCGTGATCGACTCGGATCATCGAGGCGATGTCCGCCGGGGTTGAGGTTGTGGGGGCGGGGCGTGTTTTCTTTATGACGGCTTTTTTTGCTGTCGCTTTTTTAGTCGCCGTTTTCGTCGCTGCTTTGGCAGGCTTTTTCGATGTCATTTTTTTTGTCGGTTTTTTCGTCGCCTTGGCTGCTGTTTTGGAAGGCTTGTTAAGAGCTGTCTTTTTCTGTGTGCTCACTTTTGTCGTAGCGAGTCGCCTGGTTTTCGTCACCTTTGTGGTGGTTGCCTTTTTCTTATGGGATGTTTTTTGTGCTGGTTTTTTTGTTGGCATGGGTCGTCCTTAGGGCCGAGATCGAGAATCTTACCGTACGTCTTGCCACCTCAGCACACCGATTGTGCCGCCGAGCAACGCAAGACTCATGATCCCATTATACTGCGTCAGGCTTAGGCCCCACAACCGCCACGTGACGATATCGCAGCCGCCAGGGGTGGTTGCGAGCAAGGCGTCGGCAGCTTGGCTCGCCGTGAGTCCTGCCAAAGATGTCCCGCCGCAGTTCGAAGCCCACCAGCCAAACTCCACGCCCATATGATAGCCGGCCAGACCGAAACTGATCACCATGAGACCGGCCCCAACTAGTAAAAGCAGGCGGCGGTAAGCGACCAGCGCCCCTGCGGCAAGCATGACAGGCGCATAAAGCCCATAGGGCACCCGCTGCCATAAACACAGCCGGCAGGGATCCAGATCAGCGATGAGCTCTAAGGCCACCGCGCCCGCAAGGATTCCCCCCGCCATAGCGGTGAGGCCCCAACAGGCCGCTAAAGCCAGGCGAGGAGAACGAAGCCCAGAAGCAAAATACCGGTGCCCAACAGGGTGATCCATCCCAAGTGCCTCTCGATAAATGAGCGAATGGGTTCGCCATAAAAATACAACAACGTGGCAATCAGAAAGAAGCGCGCCGCCCGACTGATGCCTGAGAACAGGACAAAGATAACAAAAGAAAGGTGCACAAAGCCACTGGCGAGTGTAATCACCTTATAGGGAATCGGTGTAAAGCCGCCAATAGACACAATCCATGCGCCGTAGGCAGCGTAAAGGTCTTCGAACCGATGAAAGGTTTCGTGATAATTATAGAAATCTATAATGGGCTTGGCGATATGCTCATAAGCCAGCGCGCCCATCCCGTAAGCAACGATCCCTCCGGCCACCGAGGCCAGGGTTGTCATGCCAGCGAGCACAAAAGCACGCTTGCGTTGCGCGAGAATCATAGGAATCAACAGCGCATCGGGGGGCAAGGGAAAGACCGAGCTTTCGGCAAAGGCAATCACCGCGAGTAGTTTGTGCGCCCATGGTTTTTGTGCGTGGCGCAAACCAAAATCATAGCCCGCGCGCACCATGCGGGACCATAATAAAAAAGGATTAAGGCTCTTTATGTTCATCGGGCGTGATCGATCAAAGGCGCGGCGTCGCACGAGTATGTATCGCGCCGGTTGAGATGATAGGATCGTGCGGGCTTGCCGCCGCAAAGCTACGCGATGATACTCAAGGCCAAAAGATCTGGGAAGGTGGGCGCGCGCTGTTGCGCACCAAAATCTAACATAGTCCGCGCGCGCGTGTTCGGACATGGAGCCGCGTTATAGCCCGCACTTTTAGTGCGGGCTATAACAGGAGGCGTTGAGATACTTTATTTCCAGCCGGCACGATCCGTCAGGCGCACGGCTTCGGCCTGATTCTCACCATACAGACTGATATCGATAGGATCGGCTTTGAATGGGCCCAGCTGGGTTATGATGCCAGTGGCTGGTACATCCGGTGAGATAGGATATTCGTTATTTGCTTGCGCAAACATTGTCTGAGCTTCATCACTAACGAGAAACTCCAAAAAGAGCTTCGCATTGTCTGCATTAGGCGCATTGGCTAGGATGCCACCGCCAGAGATGTTCACATGCGTTCCCCGGCCGGATTGATTGGGAAAGATCACCCCAACCATCTGGGCGGCACTGGCTTCATCAGGATCAGCACTTTGCATCATGTGTGCCCAGTAGTAGGTGTTGGCAATGGCAACCGTGCATAGACCTGCAGCAACGCCTTTGATCTGGGCACGATCATTACCGGAGGGCTCACGCGCCAATCTTTGGACGAGGCCACGCGCCCATTGTTCCGTCTGTGGCACCCCGTGGGCATCAATCATAGATGCGGTCAGCGAGAGGTTGTAGATGTTGCTGGAGGTGCGTACACAAATGGTGCCATCGAACGTGGCCAGGTCTTCATAGTCATTTAAGCCAGCTGGCGGTCCCATTTCTTTATTGTAGTAAATCACCCGTGCACGGCGAGAAAATCCTGACCAGTTTTCTGTTCGTAACGAGGTGGGCACACGGTCTTCGATAACTTGTGAGTTGTGCGGAGCGAGCAGCCCGGCATCGTCAGCACGCCACAGCCGACCTGCATCGGCGGTGATGAAGATATCTGCAGGGCTACGCGAGCCTTCCGCTTGCAACCGTTCAATCAGGCCACCGCCACCGCCCTCTACGACGTTAACCTTTACGCCCGTGCGCTGTGTAAATGCATCATAGAGTTTCTGATCCGTATCGTAATGCCTGGAGGTGTAGATGTTGAGCTCATTGCCATGGGCGGCTGGAAAGACAAGCGCAAACGTGACACCGATAAAAAGAAAAAGGGAGAGTTTAGACATAGTAAGACCCCAATTTGAGAGAGAATATGATCAAAAAAATAAAATATCACTAAAAAAGTCATATTAAAATTCAAAGACAGAAACTACCGAAGGTCTTTGGGCGTGTCAAGCGATGATAAATCGTTAGAGAGCTACTTAGGGCGCGGCGATATAAACGGCGCGAAAGTCGTTCACGTTGGTAAGGGTTGGCCCGGTTTTGATCGCGTCCCCTAAGGTATGAAAGAGGCGACCACAATCGTTTTTTTCTAAGGCCGTGGCGAGCGTTGTGCCCGCCTTTCTCGCCCGAAGTGCGGTATCCGGGGTGATGATTGCGCCCGCGCCGCCACTTCGCCCGTCGATACCATCGGTATCACACGCAAGGGCATAGATTCGTTGTTTGCCGTCCAGCTCGATCGCAAGGCCACCCAAAAACTCGGTATTCCGCCCCCCTTGCCCGCTGTCACTGCGCACGGTCACGGTGGTCTCGCCGCCGCTGAGGATGACGCACGGCGCTGATTGGGGTTCCCCAAAGGTGAGGGCTTGCTTGGCGATACTGCCGATAATCTGGCCAGCCACAGAGGCCTCCCCTTGTAAGGCGTTGGTCAAAATGACCGGGGTCACCCCGCGATCCCGCGCATAGGCGGCAGCAGCAGCAAGGGCGTCTTGGGCAGTGGCGATGACATGACAAGAGTTCTTGGTCAGGCGTTGATCGTCCGGGTCTACGACGTCGGCATGGCCGACCTCGAGCCGCCTTAACACCGCAGAGGGCACATCGATGGTGTATTTTGTGAGCACATCCAGTGCGTCCTGCGGGGTGGTGTGGTTGGGCATGGTCGGTCCCGAACAAACCCAGGTCGGATCATCACCAGGAATGTCTGATATGATAAAGGTTTGGGTACGCGCGGGATAAGCGGCAGCGGCGAGACGTCCCCCCTTGATCGCCGAAAGGTGCCGCCGAACGGTATTGATTTCTTTGATCGTCGCGCCACAAACAAGCAGGGACTTGCTGACAATCTGCTTATCCGCCATGGAGAGACCCGGGGCGGGTAAGGACATCAGCGCCGAGCCCCCGCCCGAGATCAACGCCAGGACAATATCATCCTCTTTGGCCTCGCCCACCATCTTAAGCATGGCGCGGGCGGCGCGCTCGCTTAAAGAATCCGGCACCGGATGCGGCGCGGAGAGGATCTCGATGGTCTGGCAAGGCAGTTCATGATCCGGAGGGCAGACCACAAGGCCGGTACATTGCGGGAAATGCTGTTCCACCACGGCGGCCATAGAGGCTGCTCCTTTGCCTGCACCGACCACGATAACCCGCCCTTTAGGGGCTTTAGGCAGGAACGGCGGCAGGCAGGTGGCCGGATCGACCACCTTGATGGCCGCATCGAACATGTCGCGCAGGAAACGCCGACAGCCCTTATCGTCGTTCGCCAGCGGCGGAGAGCGGGATGTTTTATGGGTCGTCTTGTCCGTGGGCGTTTTTACTTTAGATGTCGGCATAGCAGTGAGACTCCGCGCCGCCGCCTGGGTGAGTGATGGCTCCTTTTTCGGCCGGGCCGACCTGTTGGGCGTACTTCCACAGGTAGCCGGAGGTATAGATATTTTTATGGGGCTTCCAGGCTTTCTTGCGTTTCGCGAACGCCTCATCGGACAGCTCGACATCCAAGGTGCCTTTTTCGGTATCGATGTGGATCATATCGCCATCTTGCAGAAGACCGATGGGTCCACCAATGGCCGCTTCGGGGCCGACGTGGCCAATGCACAAGCCGCGGGTGGCACCAGAAAACCGGCCATCGGTAATCAGGGCGACTTTGTTGCCCATTTTTTGCCCGTAGATGGCCGCAGTGGTGGCGAGCATCTCGCGCATGCCGGGGCCGCCGCGCGGGCCTTCCTGGCGGATGACGAGGACCTCACCGGCTTTGTAGTTGCGCTCGGAGACCGCTTGGTAGGCTTCCTCCTCGCTCTCAAAACAGCGAGCGGGACCGGAAAAAGTGGTGCGCTCTAGCCCTGCGACCTTCACAATCGCGCCCTCAGGGGCAAGATTGCCGCGCAAACCGACCACGCCGCCGGTCGGGCTGATGGGCTTGTCGGCGGGGCGAATGACGTCTTGGTCGGTGGGGAAGGTGATCCCTTCCAGTTCCTCAGCGAGGGTGCGTCCCGTCACGGTTAGGCAATCGCCATGTAAAAAACCGTTTTCTAGGAGAGTTTTCATGATGATCGGCACGCCACCGACGGCAAAAAGGTCCTTGGCCACGTACTGCCCGCCAGGCTTAAGGTCGGCAATATACGGGGTACGTTTGAAGATTTCGGCCACGTCGTGCAGGTCAAAATCGATGCCGCACTCGTGCGCCATGGCCGGCAGGTGCAGACCCGCGTTGGTCGATCCGCCGGTTGCCGCCACCACCGTGGCGGCATTTTCCAACGCTTGGCGGGTGACAATGGCGCGCGGGCGGATGCCTTTTTCTAGCAAGTCCATGATTTGCTCACCTGCTTGGATGCAGACCTGATGGCGCGCCTCATGCACGGCAGGCGGGCCGGCCGAGCCAAACATGGCAAGACCGATGACCTCAGACACGCAGGCCATGGTGTTGGCGGTGTATTGCCCGCCGCAAGAGCCAGCACCGGGACAGGCGACACATTCCATTTCCAGCAGATCGTCGCCGGACATATGCCCGGCGGCGTGAGAGCCAACAGCTTCGAACACGTCTTGGACGGTGACGTCTTTGCCGCGGAACCTCCCGGGCATAATCGTCCCGCCATAGACAAAGACCGAAGGCACATTGAGCCGCAACATTGCCATCATCATCCCAGGCAGGGACTTATCGCATCCGGCAAGCCCGACCATGGCATCATAGCAATGGCCACGCATGGACAGCTCGATGGTATCGGCGATAGCCTCGCGTGAGGGAAGGGACGATTTCATCCCTTGGTGGCCCATAGCGATGCCGTCGGTGACGGTGATCGTGGTAAACTCTCGGGGCATGCCGCCTGCGTCGATCACGCCCTTTTTGACGGCTTGCGCTTGGTCCGCCAGCGCGATATTACACGGGGCGGATTCATTCCAGCAGGTCGCGACGCCCACAAAAGGCAGGTCCATATCCTGTTTGGTTAAACCCATGGCATAGTAGTAAGATCGTTGAGGCGCTTTTTCAGGCCCTTCGGTGGTATGACGGCTAGGTAGATGTGATTTATCGATTTTCGGAGAAGCCATTGATGTGTGCCCATCGGTTGTTATGCGCCGCGCATCGATTGGCGGCATTTGCTTTATCGTATCGGCGAGGGATGACGCGGTCAATCTTGCGCGGGCTTAGGGTGAGCGCCGCCTGTTTGTCGGTTGTCTTGATTCTGGTTTTGGGATTGAGCGGCTGTAGCCGCCAGGCGGCTGAGTTATTACCGAGCCTGGCTAAGACCGAACTGGCGGGGTTGGATATCGGCCAACTTAACGCCCAGCGAGAGGCGTTTTACCAAGTGGTACCGCTAGACCCGGCGACCATACCGGGGTTTGCTCACTATACGCGCCTGGTGGCCTCGGACGGTTCGGCGGTGCATTTCCTCGCGCAAGAGGGCGTGCCGCCGATTTATCTCGAGCGGGCGCGGCGCATTCTCTCGTTCTTTTTGCATCAGACTGAAGCCCAACGCCGCCAGGCCCTGGCCGCATCACCCCCGATTGTCGATAAAGATCTCATTGCCCGCGCCATGGGTCAGAGTCAGGCGGTCGTTATCTATACCCTCAGCCCCAAGGTGGGGCGGGAGGTCATGCAGGCCAATCCTGCTTTGCCGATTTTGACTCTTCTGACCAGCCAGACGGTGATCGAGGGTAGCCCAACCTATGTGAATGAAACGCGCCCGGACCTTACCTATGGCATGTTGTTTGGCTATATGTTGATTACGGGGGTCAAGCCAGGGTTGCCCAATCTGTGGGCGCAAATCCGACAATCAACGTGGGATGCGGCGCAGGCTTCACGGATTATCCCGCGCACAGACCTAGAGCAAGATACCTTGTCCTATTACGCGCGTGGTTTAGAGATTGCTTTTGGCTATTGGCGTGAGGATGTGCCCTATCGCCGATCATTATTCGATTTCTATCCCAATGCGCCCGCAACCCGCGAGCAGCTTCGTCGCCTTAATCCCGAACTTTACGAGGTCTTGTTTAAGTTGGTCAATCGAGATTTTTCTTCTATGATTCATGTGATCGATCCGCGCGCGGAACGTTTTACCATCGGCTTTAATCCGCTGATCGGCTACACCAACAAGTCCCAGCACATCGTCCATGCGGAATTGACAGGTGATTTGCCTTCGGCGCTCACGGGCAATGGCGCCGATAATCAATTGATCGGCAATGCCGGGGATAATCGTATCGAGGGCGGTGGCGGGGATGATACCTTGATTGGCGGTGCGGGGATCGATACAGCGGTCTATAGCGGGCGACGGCTTGGCTATAATCTGGTGCGGCTCGATGGAGGTGTGTGGCTGGTGAGTGATCGCCAGCCTTCACGCGATGGACGTGATCGAGTGCAGGGGATAGAAAGATTGCAGTTTAGCGACCAAACACTCACCTTAAGTGAGGCATCACTATCGCCCTAACCCTCTCAAGGTCAGGCACATTAGGCGCCGGCTAGTGTGAGGATAACGCGCCGGTTACGTTTGCCTTTGTTTTCTATCTTTTTGACGTGCACTGCGCCGATCTCGCTGGTGCGGGCGACGTGGGTGCCGCCGCAAGGTTGCAGATCAACAGGCGGTTCATCTGCGCCGATGCGCACCAAGCGGATCGCGCCATCGGTTTGCGGCGGGGTTTTATCGGCGGTACGCACCAGATGGGCCACAGCACTCAAGTCATCTTCCCACTGAACTGTAATGGGATGATCGGCGGCAACGAGCGCGCTGAGTTTGTCGTTGAGGGCCTGTTTATCGGGCGCGTGTTCTAAATCAAAATCCAAATGGGCTTTGTCGGCGCCAATCCGCCCGCCGGTGACGTCGTTGTCGATGCAAGCGCACAAAAGATGCATGCTGGTATGAAGGCGCATGTGTGCCCAGCGGCGCTCCCAATCCAACTGACCCCGCACTTCAGTCCCGACGGCCGGTGCTGCGCCATCCAGGAGGTGCATGACCCCATCGGGACTTTTGCGGGTGTCGATGACGTGCACGCTTTTGCCGCTCCAGGTAAGGGTGCCGGTATCGCCCGCTTGACCACCACTGGTAGGATAGAAAACAGTTTGATCCAGGATCGCATAAGGTGTGTCTTCAAAAGTGCCGGTTTTAATGACAGCGGCATTCATATCTTTAAGCATAGGAGCATCTTGAAAAAGTAAAATTGTCATGATCTTTTCTATTTTCTATTTAATCGAGCCATGGCGGAGTGGGCAGGTTTTTTGCGCGTAAAAATACCGGGTTGAAAATTTTAGAGGCATAGCGATAGCCAGAATCGCACAGCAAGGTGACAATGGTGTGACCGGGGCCAAGGTTATGGGCAACCTGTATTGCGCCGCAGACATTGATGCCGCTGGAGAGCCCGACGCACCAACCCTCCTCACGCAAGAGGTCAAAGGTCACGGGCAGGGCCTGCTCATCGGTGACCTGTTGCGCCCCATCAACGTGTAGGCCTTCAAGATTACCGGTGACCCGCCCTTGGCCGATTCCCTCGCTGATGGAATTGCCTTCGCTGGCGAGTTTGCCGCTCGTGTAGTGTGAAAAGAGGGCCGAGCCCATGGGATCGGTCAGGATAATTTTAACATCTTTGTTGTGGGCGCGCAGGCCTTCGGCGACGCCAGCAAGGGTGCCGCCGGTGCCTACAGCGCAGGTAAAGGCATCGACCTGGCCGCTGGTTTGTCGCCAGATTTCTTGCGCGGTGGTGTCGCGATGGATTTCGCGGTTGGCGCAGTTATCGAACTGGTTGGCCCAGATAACGCCGTTTGGGGTTTGTTCGGCGAGCTCAAAGCTCAGGCGTTCGGCGACGCGAACGTAGTTGCCAGGGTCCTTGTAGGGAACGGCGTCTACCAGGCGCAGGTCGGCACCAATCATGCGCAGGGCGTCTTGTTTTTCTTGGCTTTGGGTGCGCGGCATGACGATGACGGTTTTATACCCCTTGGCGTTGGCTACCAGGGTGATGCCGATGCCGGTATTGCCAGCGGTGCCCTCAACGATGAGCCCGCCGGGGCGCAAGGCACCACTTTTTTCGGCCTGCTGGATGATCGCAAGGGCGGCGCGGTCCTTGATCGACCCGCCGGGGTTGGCGAACTCGAGCTTGGCGAGAATCTCGCAGCCGGTTTTTTTGCTCGGCCCATGAAGGCGCACGAGCGGCGTGTTGCCGATTGCGCCGATAAAATCAGGATAGGTCATGCCAATTGGGCGGATGGTTTTTTATCTTGCAGGTGGGCGGGGGTTTTAAGGTGGTCGCGAGCGAGGAGCTCGGCGATTTGCACAGAGTTCAAGGCGGCGCCTTTGCGCAGGTTGTCGCTGACGCACCATAGCGCGAGGCCGTTCTCGCAAGAAGGGTCGACGCGCAGGCGGCTGATATAGACATCGTCTTCGCCTGCGCAGTCAATCGGGGTGACGTAGCCGCCGTCTTCGCGTTTGTCGAACACGCTGACGCCGGGGGCGTTTTCTAGGGCGCGTCGGGCGTCCTTCAGGTCGATCGGTCCAGTAAACTCGATGGTGATGGCGCTGGCATGGGAGATAAAGACGGGCACACGTACGCAGGTGGCGATCAGGGCGATATCTGGGGAGAGGATTTTGCGGATTTCGCTTTGCATCTTCCACTCTTCTTTGGTTTGGCCGTCGTCTAAAAACACATCGATGTGGGGGATGACGTTGAAGGCAATTTGTTTGGTCATGAAGGATTTTTTCATGGTGTCGTTGACGTAAACGGCGCGGGTTTGCTCGAACAGCTCGTCCATGGCGCCTTTGCCGGAACCGCTCACGGATTGGTAGGTGGCGACGACGACGCGGCGGATGGGCACGAGTTTATGCAGTGGCGCAAGGGCGAGGCTTAGGGGGATGGTCGAGCAGTTGCCGTTCGCGATGATGCCGCGCTTGTGGTAGTCCGCGATGGCCCCGGGGTTGACCTCGGGTACGACGAGGGGAACGTCGGGCTCCATGCGAAACAACGAGGTGTTATCGATGACCACGGCGCCCGCCTCAGTGGCGCGCGGGGCGAACGTTTTAGAGACGTTGGCACCGGCGGAAGACAAGACGATATCGGTGCCAGCAAAGTCGTAGGTGGCAAGGTCTTGGGCCGTGAGGGTGGCCTCGTCGCCGTAGGAGATTTGTTGGCCGACCGAGCGATGGGACGCCAGGGGGATGACCTTTTTGGCGGGGAAGCCCCGTTCGGCGAGGATGGCAATCATCTCGCGCCCGACGGCACCGGTACCGCCAACGATGGCCACGATAAAGCCCTGGGGATCGAAGGGGTGATCAGAAGACATGCAAAAATGCTCGGTTGAGGTTAGTTTTCGCGTGAGGGAGAACAAGGGAAACGTCCCTCATCTTGCATACCATTTTTTCTGTGAGGGGCGCAAGCGGCGACCCCTTAACCGATGCGACTCAATGCGGCACAGCAAAAATTATTAAAATAAAAAATAATTCTTGCATTTAGAATAATTATAGTGTATAAATATTACTAAATAATGATATTTTTTATCATAATAAAGAAATTTTTGAACAATTATCACTCACCACCCTTATTCAAAATAAGGATTGATTCGTATGACTTCCTCTTATTCATCTGCCATCGCTTCCTGGCCGCAACACTTTCCCAGTGCCGAGCATGTCACATACGCGCCTCCAGAGCCTGCGGGGGTATGCTCTTGCTCTCTTCGACGTGGTCGTCTTGTTGATATCGTCTGGATCTATTCGAACGACGCTGATTTTGCCAGTTTTGCCCTGTGGGTTCGCGATGAACTCCAAAACGGTGCTGCATGGTTTGCCATGACCTTGTCTTTGTCTGACGGAGAGGGCCTGCGCCATGCGCGTTTTAGCAGCCCTTACAGTGCCATAAAAAATTCGGAAGGACAGTGGCAGGTCAGTGCCCGCCTTGAGATCATCGATCCTGATCGGGAACACATGATGGTATGGCAGATGGTTTCGAGTTTCCTGGCGCAAACCCAAGACAGGGTCACCCCCGTGGGGTCAATTATCAGCTATGCTGCCCAAACCCCGCCAAAGGGCTGGCTGGAATGCGACGGTGCGGCTATCAGCCGCAGTGATTATGCCAACCTATTTAAGGTGATTGGTACCACCTATGGTGACGGTGATGGTGAGACAACCTTTAATTTGCCTGATCTACGCAGCGAGTTTGTACGTGGCTGGGATCACGGGCGAGGCGTCGATGACCATCCTGAGCATCGGCAACTGGGGAGCCACCAAAGAGGCTCGATGGTTCCTTTAGACGATGGGAATGAAACCCTCACTCTTGGTCATGGAGGCTATCACAAGGATGGTAGTATTTTTCCGTACACGCCCGCAAGAAAGTTAGCGCGTGAAGTTTACGGCTATGATTGTGCCAAGGAACTAGCGCCAAGGCCAGAAAATCGAAACTATTTAATAGCAGGGAGGCGATCTCGTCATCCGCCCGATGACTACTACACTGAGGAAAATCTTTGGGGCGTGACCAGGCCCCGCAATGTCGCGCTGATGTTTTGTATCAAGGATTAGCACTGAAGATTGCCCCAGGCTTAGATACAGCCGGAAACCCGCCTGGCTGGCTAAGACCTCCTAACCGGAGGGGCTGGATTCCGCCGATGTCTGTTCTTATTGCAAGGGTAAGCGCGGTCCCCAGTCCTCTATCAGTCTGGTTGCGCCATTTCCTGGACTCCTGCCTACGCAGGAGTGACGAGAAGAGTAACGCCATACGGCATAGGATTGGGGACATTTGGGGTGCGAAGCACCCCATCCCGTGGGTCATCACAAGCGCAGATATAGACGGAATCAAACCCCTGTCATTCCCGCGTAGGCGGGAATCCATCACACGTCAGTCACAACCTCCTTGCGGGTTGCACCACCTCCTGGATTCCTGCTTTCGCAGGAATGACGAGAGAGAGGACAGGAATGACGGGGTAGGGGCTTAGCAACACTCACACCGTTTACTCGGGACATTTGGGGTGCGAAGCACCCCATCCCCCCTATCAGCAACGGGCACAGATATAGACGGAATCGAACCTCCGCGGGGCGGAATCCTACCCCTCGCGGCGAGCGAGCAGATGGTCTGTAAGCCGGGTTCTGTCCGCTCGGGGTGAGCGGGGCGACCATTCATCTGGGGCGTGCGTTACCGCCCGCCTCGTGCGGCCTACCCGAACCGAAGGGTGAAAACGTCCCCTGACCACGTGGATCATCGGTTTCTACTTGGCCTTGCTCCCGGTGGGGTTTACCTTGCCACGGCCGTTACCGGTCGCGCGGTGCGCTCTTACCGCACCTTTTCACCCTTACCGCGCGAACGCGGCGGTTTGTTTTCTGCGGCACTTTCCCTGGGGTCGCCCCCGCCGGGCGTTACCCGGCACCGTGCTTTCATGGAGCCCGGACTTTCCTCCCGCAAGCGCGAGCGGTCGCCCGACCATCTGCTGCTTTGCATGGTACGGGATTTTGTGGGTAAGGGCGAGGACTTTCCGAGGGCTTTGAGAGTGTTTCTTTGCCCGGCGCGGTGGGATAATGTCGCTATGGACAATTGACGCGGGTACTCTTATATGATGGTCTTAGATGTTCTTTCATTGATGGGCGTTTTTTGATGACTGTAAGCAAAGGTCGGCGGGACTTCTTGTATCTGACCGGTGCGGGCTTGGGGGCTGTGGGTACGGCGAGTGCTCTGTGGCCGCTGGTGGACTCGATGAATCCGGCGGCGGACGTGTTGGCCCTTTCAACGACGGAGGTGAATCTCGCCCCGATCGAAGAAGGCCAGGCGATCACGGTGCTCTGGCGTGGCAAGCCGGTGTTTATTCGTCATCGCACGCCAGCGGAAATCAGCGAAGCCGAAGCGACAGATTTGGCGAGTTTGCCCGATCCACAGGCCGATGACCTGCGGGTTCAGCAAACCCCGTGGCTCGTGGTGGTGGGTGTCTGCACCCATCTGGGCTGTGTGCCCGTGGGGCAAAAGGCCTCTGAGACTCGCGGCGAGTATGGCGGTTGGTTTTGCCCGTGCCATGGCTCACACTATGATACCTCAGGGCGCATTCGTAAGGGGCCGGCGCCGGACAATTTGGAGGTGCCGCCTTATGAGTTTCTCGATGAGAAGCGGATTTTAATAGGTTAAGAGGGTAGCGCGCGTTATGTCGGCCAAAGCCAAGAAATCACAGAAAATGACCGGGGTTATCGGCTGGATTGATGAACGTCTGCCGATCTTTACCATGCTCGGCAAGGAATACGGTCGTTATCCCATGCCGCGGAACTGCAATTATCTGTGGTCTTTTGGCGGCATGAGCATGTTTATGCTGGTAGTGATGGTGCTCACCGGCATTTTACTGGCGATGCACTACACGCCGCACATCGACATGGCGTTCGATAGCGTGGAGCGGATCAATCGTGACGTGAACAGCGGATGGTTGATGCGCAGTATCCATATGAATGGCGCGTCGATGTTCTTTATCGTTGTTTATATTCATATGTTGCGCGGGCTTTATTACGGCTCCTACAAACAGCCACGGGAGTTGCTGTGGATCTTTGGCGTGGTGATTTTGATCTTGATGATGGCCACGGCGTTTTTGGGGTATTCCCTTGTTTGGGGGCAGATGAGTTATTGGGCGGTGACGGTAATCTCGGGGCTGCTGACAGCAATTCCCCTGGTGGGGGAAGATTTGATGGTGTGGTTGCGCGGCGGTTTTGCGGTCGATAACGCGACCCTCAATCGTTTTTTCGTGCTCCATTATCTATTACCGTTTGTGATTATCGGGATGGTGGTCTTGCATGTGGCGGCGTTGCATATCACGGGGTCTAATAACCCAGCGGGGATCGATCCCAAGGGCCCGCAGGATACCTTACCATTTCATCCCTATATGACCGCAAAAGACATCCTAGCGTTGTCGGTATTTTTGGTTTTCTATGCGGTGTTTGTCTTTTTCTATCCCGATGCGCTCGGTCATCCGGATAACTATATCCCGGCCAATCCCTTGCAGACTCCGGCGCATATCGTGCCTGAATGGTATTTCTTGCCCTTTTACGCGATGTTGCGGGCGATGACTTTTGATATCTTTTTCATTTCGGCCAAGTTGATTGGTGTGATCGTGATGTTTGGCGCGTTGGTGCTCTTGGTGCTTGCCCCGTGGTTGGATACCTCGCCGGTACGCAGTTGTCGCTATCGTCCTTTTTACCGCCAGTTTTTCTGGTTGTTGGTGGTGGCCTTGGTGGTGCTAACCTATGTTGGCGGTAAGCCGGCGGAGGGGCTTTATGTGCTCGTCGCGCAACTCGCCACACTGTATTATTACCTTCATTTTCTGGTGGTGATGCCGGTGCTTGGTCGGTTGGAGAGACCGCGCCCGCTCCCGGTGAGTATTCGCGAGCCTGTGTTGGGTGAGGCGTCGTGATACACGTGCTTTTATATCCTATACGTTGGGGGCTGATGGCGTTGCTTGTGACGGCGTTTGGTTTGGTTGCAGGTTTGGCATCGGCGGCAGATGAGGTGATCGATGTGCCGTCCCAGAACTGGAGTTTTGACGGACTTTTTGGCACGTTTGATCGCGCAGCAACCCAGCGCGGCTTGCAGGTCTATCAAGAGGTGTGCGCGTCGTGCCACGCCTTGGATTATGTAGCGTTTCGCCACCTAGAGCAGATTGGTTTCACCCCGGCGGAGGTCAAGTCGATTGCCGCAGGGTATATCATTACCGACGGTCCTAATGATGAGGGCGAGATGTTTGATCGGGCGGGCGTTCCGGCGGACTTTTTCCCGGCCCCTTATGCGAACGAACAACAGGGGCGGTCCGTGAACAATGGTGCGTGGCCGCCTAATTTGTCGCTGATGACTCGAGCACGGTCTGGTGGTGCGGATTATCTCTATGCGCTGCTTAACGGGTACGAAGACCCACCAGCGGGCACCGAGGTGTCCGAGGGAATGGCCTATAACGCTTACTATAGCGGTCATATGATTGCCATGGCTGCGCCGCTGATCGACGGTCAAGTGAGCTACAACGATGAGACCGAAGCCACGGCCCAACAAATGGCTTGGGACGTTGTTACCTTCCTATCGTGGGCGGCTGATCCGCACATGGAGGCGCGTAAGCAGATGGGCATCAAGGTAATCATCTTCCTGCTTGCGTTGGTCGCGGTCATGTACATGGTCAAGAGACAAGTCTGGTCTGAAGAAGACTGATGATGCCACAGCGGGTAAGCTGGCCATGATTTCTGCACTTTGGCGGCGGCGTTACCCGGTTGTTCCTTTGATACGTTTGTCTGGGGTCATTGGCTCGGCCGGTCGTTATGGCTCGGGTTTGGCCCTTACCCCACCTTTGGATCGCCAGTTTCGCCGCGCGATGGTGACGGCGCGCAGTGGCGTTGTCGCGGTTGCGATCAATTCCCCGGGCGGCTCTGCGGTGCAATCGATGCTCCTTGCCAGTCGCCTGCGCGCCCTTGCAACCCGTTATGATCGGCGTTTGTATACCTTTATCGAAGACATTGGCGCTTCGGGCGGCTATTGGCTCGCTTGTTGCGGGGATCGAGTGTTTGCAACCCCGTCCTCGATTGTCGGCTCGATTGGCGTGATTTATGCCGCCTTTGGTTTTCACGAGTTGCTGGAGCGTTATAAGATCGAGCGGCGGGTGGTCACGGCAGGCGAGGATAAGTCCATGTTGGATGCTTTCTCGCCCCTTAAGGATCGGGACGTGGCGCGTCTTAAAGAGATTCAAGCGGACATTCACACCCAGTTCGTAGGCTACGTCAAGCAGCGGCGCGGCCATCGCCTCAAGAAAAGCGAGAAAAGCCTGTTTGAGGGGGGCGTGTGGTCTGGCCGTGAGGCGTTACCCTTGGGTTTGATCGATGAGGTGGGGGATGTCTACAGCGTCCTTGGGGTTGAGTTTGGTGATCGGGTGGTTATTCGTCCGATGCACCCGAAGCGGCGTTTTTCCTTCCCGCCGATACGGATATCGGCGCGAGATACGGCGGCGGGTACGTTACAAGAGCTCAGCGCCGCGAGTTTGTGGGCGCGGTTCGGCTTGTGAGTGCCCCTATCGCCCGCGCGCTTGCCTCGACCATTGTGCGGGCGTACGACGTGCGCGGCATTGTTGGCAAGGACTTTCATCGCGAGGACGCCAACGCCCTTGGCCGCGCTCTGGCTACGATGATGGGCAAGGGCAAGCGGATTTGCGTCGCCTGGGATGGACGGACGAGCTCAAAGGACTTTGCTCAGGCATTCATAGATGGACTGGTGGACTCGGGCGCGCGGGCCTTGGTGCTGGGATTGGGGCCGACGCCGATGGGGTACTTTGCCCTGCACAACCTGGCGGCGGACGCTTGCGCGATTATCACCGGGTCTCACAACCCTCCTGAATATAACGGCATTAAGTTGGTCTCCGCTCTTGGGCCGATTTATGGCGATGCCTTGCGCAAACTCGCCAAGATCGCCGCGACCGGCGCGTTTTTGGTTGCGCCTGGCACCCGCGAGGACGTGGATGTCATGCCCGCCTATGTGCGGCGTCTTGCTCATGATTTTACTGGCGCGAAGGACCTGCGGGTTGCGTGGGATGCAGGTAACGGAGCGGGTGGGCCGGCTCTTACTGCGCTGATCGAACAGTTGCCGGGCGAGCATGTAGCCATCTACACTGAGGTTGATGGCCGTTTTCCCCACCATCACCCGGACCCCAGCCGGGAGGAAAACCTGGCTGATCTTAAAGCCCTGGTGGCTGAGCACCGTTGCGATGTGGGCATCGCCTTAGACGGTGATGCGGATCGGGTCGGAGTCGTCGATCATGAAGGTGTGCCGGTTTGGGGGGATGAGTTGTTGGCCTACTTTGCTGAGGATGTGCTGACGTCCTATCCTGGGGCTACGGTTTTATACGATGTGAAGTGTCGCCGTCTGGTGTTTGATCGGATCAAGGCCGCCGGAGGGCGACCCCTGATATGGGCGACTGGCCATTCGCTGATTAAAGCGCAGATGCGCAAACAGGACTCGCCAATATCCGGCGAGCTCTCGGGTCACATTATGTTTGCTGATCGTTTTTACGGTGCGGACGATGGCCTTTATTGCGCGGTGCGGTTGCTCAGCCTGCTGCGGGATAAGCCGCTGGCGGCGTGGCGCGCGGCCTTACCTGCCAGTGTGGTCACCCCTGAGTTGTGGGTACCGATTGCCGAGGATCGTAAGGCCGAGGTCATGGCCACCTTGCGCCGCATGCTCGCAAGCCAGCGTCCCCTCACAGTGGATGGGGTGCGCGTCGACAGCGCGGATGGCTGGTGGTTAATCCGCGCCTCTAACACCCAAGCGGTGTTAGTGGTGCGCGCCGAGGGTCATGACACGGCAGCGGTCAGACGGCTGTTGGCGCACGTTAATCGGTTGCTTGGGGAGTGCGGTCTTGCGCTTCCAGCTTCGGCGTTGCATGAAGAACAGGCAACCACGACAACAGGAGCATAGCGGTGGTACAGCACCAGGACCTCAACCAAGTACGAGCGAGCCTGCCGGCGGATGCTACCGGGCTGGATTTTGCCAAGGCAATGGGGCAGGCCAAGCTCGCGCTGGCCCTGCAAGCGGGCGATCAGATTCTCGATCTCTCACAGCCGCTCCCGGCGGGCGAGGTTGCCCTGATAACCCGGGACGATGAGGGTGCGCTAGAGCTCATCCGGCATGACGCAGCGCACGTCATGGCCGAAGCTGTGCAGACGCTGTATCCCGGCACCCAAGTGACCATCGGCCCACCCATTGCCGATGGCTTTTATTATGATTTCGCCCGCCCCGAGCCCTTCACGCCCGAGGACTTGCCGAAAATAGAAAAACTGATGCGTAAGATCGTTGCCCGCCGTCAACCTTTTACCCGCGAGGTCTGGTCTCGCCAACAGGCCATCGACTTTTTCACCGAAAAAGGGGAAGCCTTTAAGGTCGAACTCATCAAAGACTTGCCGGAAGACGAGGTAATTTCTATCTATCGCCAGGGCGAATGGTTGGATCTGTGTCGCGGTCCCCACGCGCCGCACACCGGTCACGTCGGCGAGGGTTTTAAGCTGTTGCGGGTTGCGGGCGCCTATTGGCGCGGCGATCACCGCAACGCCATGCTTACCCGCATCTACGGCACCGCCTGGCGCACCAAGCAAGAGCTGGGTGAGCACCTAGAGCGTCTAGAGCAAGCCCGCAAGCGCGATCACCGTCGGTTGCTGAAAGCGATGGATCTCGGGCATTTTGAACCCGAGTGCCCCGGTGCCGTCTTTTGGCACCATCGTGGTTGGATGATTCATCGCCAGATGGTCAGCTTTATTCGCGCCCGCCGGGAACGGGCGGGCTATCAAGAGGTTAATACCCCCGAGATTCTAGATCGTGGCTTGTGGGAACGCTCGGGGCATTGGGAAGCCTTTGCCGAGCACATGTTTACCGTCAACAGCGAAGACCCGCGCGAGTATGCGGTTAAACCGATGAACTGCCCTGGCGGCGTGACAATCTATAATGCTGGCATCACCAGCTATCGAGACTTACCCCTGCGCATGGCTGAGTTCGGCAAGGTCCATCGCTATGAACCCTCTGGCGCGCTGCACGGGCTCATGCGCGTACGCGCCTTTACCCAGGACGATTCCCATATTTTCTGCACCGTCGAACAAATGACGCAAGAATGTATCGGGATCATCGATTTGGTTTACGATATTTATAAAGCCTTTGGTTTTGAGGACATCTCGATCAAGTATGCTGATCGTCCCGAGGTGCGCATCGGCAGTGATGAGACCTGGGATCAGCTCGAGCAATCCTTGCTTGCTGCCCTTAAGAAAAGTGGCCGCACCTACACCACCGCACCGGGGGAAGGGGCTTTTTACGGCCCCAAGCTGGAGTTTCATTTGCGCGATGCCATTGGCCGCAGCTGGCAGTGCGGCACCGTCCAGGTCGATACCAACCTGCCGGATCGTCTCGGCGCGTCCTACGTGCAAGAGTCCGGTGATCGCGCCCCGCCGGTCATGCTCCATGTGGCCATTTTGGGCTCTATCGAGCGGTTTATGGGCATTGTGCTGGAGCACTATGCCGGCTGGCTTCCCTTATGGCTCGCCCCGACCCATGCGGTCATCGCCACCGTCACCGATGCCAGTGCCGACTACGCCCGCGAGGTCACCGATCTGATGCGCACGAAGGGCTTGCGCGCCGAGGCGGATTTGCGAAATGAGAAAATCGGGTATAAAATCAGAGAACACAGTGCCCGACGCGTGCCGATTGTTGTAACGGTCGGCAAACGTGAGGCCCAAGAGCGCACCTTGAGCCTGCGCCACCACGATGGTCGCCGCGAAGACGGTCTGCCGTTGGATCAGGCTGTACAGGCAATCCAAGCTGGGGCCGCAGTCCCGGCATAAAATCAGGACAATGTGGGATCAGGGAAATGCGCTCACCCGCCCTAACGATGAAGGAGGAATAAACCATCGTAAGACACGCTATGCCGGCACCGCCGGCGCGCTCAGGTCCGCGCGTAAATCAGGACATCGACGCACCACAGGTGCGCCTTATCAACGGCCAAGGGGATATGGTCGGCGTTGTCAGTATCGCCCAAGCCCTTGAGACCGCGACACAAGAGGGTCTGGATTTGGTTGAGGTCTCCCCCAGTGCGGAGCCGCCCGTCTGTAAAGTCCTTGACTATGGTAAGTACAAGTACACCATCCAAAAAAAGCGCAATGAAACCCGGCGCAAGCAAAAAGTCACCGATATCAAAGAACTCAAGCTACGCCCAACCATCGACACCCACGACTTTAACGTCAAGCTTCGCAAAGCCCGCGCTTTTTTAGAATCCGGCGACAAACTCAAGGCCACCTTGCGCTTTCGTGGACGAGAGTTCGCCCATCAAGAGCTCGGTATGGAGGTTCTCACCCGCCTGCGCGAACAATGCGCTGACCTTGCTAAAATCGAAGTTGAGCCAAAAATGGAAGGCCGCCAAGCGGTTATGATCCTCTCCCCCCGGTCTTAGCCGGAAGGGCAGCATTCCGCCGATATTTGTTCTCGTTGCAAGGTTCGCGCAGTCCCCAGTCTTGCGCCGTGTGGTGTTGTTGTACCCCGTCATTGAAGGGGCGCAACCATCAGGAGGGTTGTGACCAGTGCGAGATGGATTCCTGTTTTCGCGGGAATGACAGGACCCTTTACGTCACTCCTGCGAAGGCAGGAGTCCAGGAGTCACGGGTCCCGATGTAAAAAAAGACACGCGCGACGGGTTTAACATGCACTGACGCATGATGAACAACTGGTCAAGGCTAAGCCTTGCTGCGAAGGCAGGAGTCCAGGAGTCACGGGTCCCGATGTAAAAAAAGACACGCGCGACGAGTTTAACATGCACTGACGCATGATAAACAATCGGTCAAGGCCGCGCCTTGCCGTCTGGCTAGGAGTTGGCATAAGTCTTGCTAGACCTAGGGCATCCACGCGGTCGGTCCCTTGGGAGGGGATAGGCCGTCATACCTAAACGCTCTATGCACGCTCGTAAGGAGGCACAATCCATGTCAGGTATTTTTTCGGCAATGACGACGGCCGTTTCGGGTCTGAACGCTCAATCTAAGTCTTTCGATAGCGTTGCAGATAATATCGCCAATGCATCCACTGCTGGCTACAAACGCACGTCTGTCAATTTTCGCGATATCGTGACCTCCAGCGGCGTCGGGGAAATTTCCCCTGGTGCTGTTCTTGCCAATCTGCGCCAGCATGTGCGTGAAGGTGGCGATGCTCGCACCACCAAGTCCACCACCAACGTGGCAATTTCCGGGGCAGGGTTCTTTTCCGTGACCCGACCCCAGCGTGATACTCAAGATGGGCTAGAGTTTGATACAGCAAATATCTTTACCCGCCGCGGTGATTTTGAAGTGGATAAGCGCGGCTACTTCGTCAATGGCGCAGGCTACTATCTGCGCGGCTATCGTGTGGCCAACCAGCAAACGCTGGATACCATCGCGACATTAGAAGCCGTCCGGCTCGAGAACGATGTCCTGCCGCCTCGGCAAACAAGCCGGGTTATCTATAACGGTAATCTGCCCGTGCAAAGCAAGCCGCTGGATACGGGGGTTTTCTTTTATGCAACCGCCGATACAGCAACGCCCGAAGAGGTCGAATTCACCATCCCAGAAAACATCTCTATCGAACCAGGCGACTCGATCACCCTGGGGATCAACGATTTTACCTTGACTTATTATTCACCAGCGAACGTAGGTGCGGCCGCTGTTTCAGGGGGGGATATTGCCAACATCCTCGGCACTTATCTCACCGGTGCGGGTGACCCGAACGCTTTGCAAGGAACATTCATTCTCAATGGTGGTACGAAAGAAGAATTGGTGAGTGCCGCGGGCCTCTTGAACGATGGTATCGTGAATGGTCGGCGCATCACGCTGAGAAAACGGACCGATGGCGAGCTCAATGTCACCTTCCGTTTGAACAACACCAGCCAGTTTAACGATGCCGCCATTTCAGTCTCAACAAAACCGGGTGTTTCTGCTTATGACTACAGCAGTGCTCACGCAGGAGTCTATAATTTCGGCGATGCAACTGTCAGACCAGTTGCTACAGGGAATATAGTAGATATGCAAGGTCGAGTCCGAATCGACGTACAGCAGTTGTTGAATGGCTCTGATCCGCAAATCACGAACCTGCACTTTGTTGAAACAGACTTTCCAGCTAATTCCATTTACCAAATAAACATTGAATTGGACGGTGGTGCTACCTATACCGCCAGTGTCCAAGTCGCCAACGGGGAAAGTAAAGACGATATTTTGGCCAACATTGCCGCGGCAATTAACAACGCGGTTGCCCAAAATCCTGGTGGTGGTGGTCCCTTCGGTGGACGCCCCACGGCGGCTGTTGTCAATGGTATGGTGCAGCTTACCGGCGGTGGTACAAATAATGTTGCTCTAGACGATTTCGGGGTGCAGATCAGGCGATATGTGCCGAATGCTGTTCCCAGCCGGATTGAGAATACCACATCGCATAATGTTGGTCCGGCCGTAGCCGATTTAGCTCAACAGCAAACAACAGTATCGTTTCCCGAAACCACGTTCCCCGCAGGGGCGACCTACAAGCTCACTACGACCACGGCCGATGGGAGGGTAGTCACAGCAGTGGCAAAAGTGGCTGAGGGGCAATCGAAAGCTGGCTTTTTAGTCGATCTCAGGGATGCTTTTAATGGCGCTCGTAATAACATTGGTGCTGGTGCTGGTGCTGGTGCTGGATTACCGACTGCCCGAGTGGACGGCGGTAAAATTCTACTGACCGCTGCTGGCACGAATTTTGCGGAAGCCTTCTCCGTCGAGATCGTCCGGCAGCAGCAAACTAATCTGGACTTTACTGGCACCATAGAGCCCGGCGATAGCTATTCCGTGCGCCTGCGTGATGAAAGCAACGCTGTAAAGGTCTACGCAGAGCAGGTCAGGCCCGGCGAAGACAAGTGGGACTACCTGAATAGACTCGTCGGCACGATCAATGCCGATGCGCTGGGTAACATTCAAGCGGAAATCGTGCCTGCGACGAAACCAGTGTTCAACCCTGCAGCCCCTGCCGCTTATGATGAGGCCCTCAAAAATAGCCACATCCGCTTGACCGGCGATGATAAGGGCCAGGATTTCATCCCAGAAATCGCCCAAGGCGCGAGCGAGTATCAGGGTGCAAGTCGCTCAGTGCCTATCGATCAACCTTTTAAGCGGAAGCTGCAAGATGGCCGGATCCGAGTGCGTGACCTCGCCGGGATCGATCCCGATAAGCAGATTGTCGTGTCCGATAATCTCTTGCGTAACGCCAGAGAGAACGCGGCAGGCATTACAGGTAACCTGAATATTGCCGAAACGGATTTTCTTGCCAATACCATCTCCGGTGGAAGCACGGAGGTTTATAACGAAGCCGGTGGGCGGATTCAAGTGGCCTTGCGCTGGATGAACCTTGGCGGCGATAGATGGCAGCTGTACTATAACGATCCGGGCGGCACGTTCGGCAGAGAAACCCGCAATACCTGGCGGCCCCTCTCGCGCTACGATGCGGCCAGCGCCACCTTCACCGCTGCTGCGGGGGCAGGCTTTGGGTTTACCAATGGCCGTTTGGATGGCGGGCAGGCCCTGCATAACAACGTCGCCTTTGTGGTCAATGGACGCCGCGCCGTGGTGCCGACCTTTACCTTCAACTCAGATCGAGTGAATAACCAAGGTCAAGCCATTCCCGGCCTCACGAGCTACCAAGACAACCGCTCTGAGGCTCTCGTGACCATCGAACAAGATGGTTATGGGGTGGGAACCCGCACCGGCGTGACCATCGATCGCTCGGGTTATGTGATTGCCTCCTATGATAATGGTCAGACCGAAACCTTGTTCCGCATCCCGCTCGCGAACTTCCGTGACCCGGATCAGATGGAACGCTTTGATGGCAGTGCCTTCCGCGCCAATGCCGACTCCGGCGTGCCCCAGTTTACGACCCCAGGGGTGGGTGCCGGGATCTTGCTCGCAAGCAACGTGGAAGGCTCCAATGTTTCTATCACCGAAGAGTTCGCCGAACTCATCCGCGCCCAGCGCATGACCACGGCCAACTCTCGGGTGGTGTCTACCGGCTCTGAAATGCTGGCAGAAGTTGTGAACATGAAGCGATAGGGTGAGAACGCCCGCGCTTGAGCTGTTTGGTGAATTGACATGATACGTGGAATGGATGCGGCCCTTGCTGGCCTTGCGGCCAATCGGCAAGGCCTCAATACGGTTGCCGAAAACGTCGCCGGTGCCCGCGATCCCAATCATGTCAAACGCCGTGTCGATATCACCAACAGCGAGGGCAATATCGTCGTCGCCCGAGTCACTCGGGAACTCGATGACATGCTCCTCAATCAAGTCCGTGAAGCAGAAGGCTCATGGCAGGGTAAGGATACGCTCTCTAAGTACCTTACCCGTATCGACGAGGCGTTCGGTTCTGGCGATCAGAGCCAGGACCGAACGATCTCGCGCTACCTCACTGACCTTGCGAACAAACTCAACATCGTCGCCAGTAGCCCCGAAAATAACGCCGCCAGCAACGATGTCATCCTCACGGCCAAAGTCGTCGCCGAGGAACTCAATCGCTTGGGTGGCTTGATGCTCAACATTCGCCAGGACGCCGAAAATAAAATCGACACCATCGTCAAAGAAATCGGCACGCGCCTTGAGACCATCACCCAACTCAATCGCCAAATCTCAACCCTCAAGTACCGAGGACAAGACCCCAGTGCTTTGATGGATGTTCGCGATAAGGATATCCGCTACGTCGTCGCCCAACTCGGCGCCCGGGTCACCTATCACGACAATGGTTTTGTAACGCTGCGCACCCGCAAAGGGCACGAGCTGGTCAACGGTAACCATCGCGCGGACCTTGGGTTTGACGGGCGCACTGGCATTACCGAGCGAGATGCCCATCACGTCGATCCTGCCAAGCGCGGCGTCGGCGCTATTATCCTGCGCAATAACGCTGTGAAGTCCGATCTGATCCTTGATCGTGATCTGGGTGACAGCAACCTTGCGGCCCTCGTGGATGTCCGCGATACGATCGCGCCGCAAGTCAGCCGCGCCTTAGACCGCCTGGCCCATAACCTTGCCACCCAGCTGTCCTACCGCGAAGTCAACGCCAGCCTAGAGCGCGATGCCAATAACGTTATCACCTCGGCAACCATCCCCAAACAAGAGCTGGTCGCCCCCGGTGATGCCCTTAAAATCACCATCAACGCCCCTGGTCGGGGCACCGTGACCCATACGATCGTCGGTACCGCCGATGCGGGGCAAGCGCGGGGCAATCCAGATCGCTTCTACCTCGATCCTGGCGATATCTACGGTTCTTACCATCGTGTGGCCAGTAAGCTAGGGCAAAAACTCGGTACCCAATTTGATGTCACCGTCAACCTGGAGGGTGATATCGTCATCCGTGATAACTTCACCCCGCCTGGGGATGGTTTTTCCATCCACAGCGCCCACTACCTGGTGCGCGCCGGAAGCAGTGATAACCAAGACCCCTCGGGCTTGCGTATGTTTGCCGATAAAACCGGGGAAGATGGGCAACTGGATTACCTCAGCAAAGCCAACCTCAACAGCGATGAGTTCATCGGTTTTGCGCGGCGGATCACCGTCCATAAGGGCTTGCTGGAAGACCCCAGCTTGCTCACCAGCTATGAAAACAACAACGGCACCGGCGATCATAGTCGCCCCATAGCGCTGTATGAGCGGATGGTCGGGCGGGTGAGCTTCCCGCCGGATACCGGCATCGGTACCGCCAGCCAGCCCTTTGTCGGCTCTATGGGCGAGTTTTTGGATCGAGTGATCTCCAATTACGGTAGCCAAGCGCTCAGCGTGAAAGACCAAGCCGAAGGGCAAAAAATGCGCTACGACATGCTCTCCTCTAAGCTGCAGCAACGTTCTGGCGTCGATGTGGATGAGGAAATGGCCGACATGCTCGCCTTTCAACGAGCCTATGCCGCCAACGCCCGGGTCGTACGCGCTGCCGATGCCATCCTAGAGATTATGGTAAATCTCGGGCGCTAAGGCCGGTCCTTATTCCCTTACTTTTCATCAACACGACGTTGTTTCGTGTTGGATTGATCTCATGTTTTAGTGTCCCACCGTGCTTCACGGTGTTGTACTTGCGCGCGCTTATAGGAACCTTCCAGCACGATTATGACAAATCTGTCATCATGAATTAAACATAAATAGAGTGTTGTATAGTTATTTTTTAACGTAATATAAGAACATGCAATAAACTTAGTTTCACTTTACGCAAAATACTGCGTCATCTCTCAATCGAGTGTAAGACCTTGAAAACGACAAGACAGAACATGGATTAAAAATCGACACCCCAACGGACCATTTCTTCACCATTTCTGGGGAGTAGCGTGATGATCGTTCCAATAGAGCAAATCAAAGTAAGCGAACATATCCTTCACCACTATAAGGTGCTCGATGTCCTTAGCACGATCAGCAAAGACGGATCGCAGATGTGGGTATGGCTTGGCAATGAAAGTGGCTACTATTTTCGCGTGTATGGTGCCTACACCAATGCCGCTTCCTTAGAAGGGATCGATATGGAAGATTGCTCTTACAAGGCCGATGCGTTGTTTTGGGAATGGCACGAGCACGAACTTCGCCTCTTAGAAAAGTATTGCCTGCCGTCTATTCACTAAAACAGGACGAGTCATCCTGATCTTCGCTGCGCCGCGCTGCTGTTACAAAAAATCGCCGCAATGCTGAGCTGTTTGCCACCACCCGCAAGCCTGCCCGCCGGGTGCGCGTGACCAACGGTAGGCGGTTGCCGAACAAGCGATTCATCCCATCGGTAAAGGCCGTCATACTTAGAATGTCCGGCCACCGCTTGCGGGCATAGGTCTGGAGCCCCCCGCCTAAGTCTAGGCCGAGCTGGTGGCGTTCGATCAGCAGTTGCGCCAGCACCTGCGCATCGCGCAGACCCACATTAAAGCCCTGCCCGGCAATCGGATGAATCCGGTGCGCCGCATCCCCGATCAGCGCCACCCGTGATGCGGTCAGCCGCCGAGAAAGCTGGGCAAACAGATCATACCGCGCAATCGCCCCCAAGACCTTCAGATCGGCCATCGCAGAGTTCGGTATGGGATCGGCCAGCGCCGCGGTAAGCCGGCCTGGCTCGGTCAGGGCCTGCGCCTTGTTTGTCGGCATGGTCCAGATCAACGCCAGGCCATAGCGCCGCTTTCGGCGCGGCGCGGGCAACAGCGCAAAAGGCCCCGTCGGGGTAAAGCGTTCTAACGCGACCCCTGCAGGATCGCTACGCGTTGTGAGATTCGCCACCAGGGCTTGCCCTGGGTAGGGCCAAGACCAGGTGCGGATTTCGGCCATCTCCCGCACAGCGGAGCGTACCCCGTCCGCCCCGACGACTAAGTCCGCCGTCACCGTCGTGCCATCCGATAGGCTGGCCGTCATCGCCCCGGCAGCTGGGCGAAGCCCGGTGAGGCGCACCCCGGTGCGCAATCGCGCCCCGAGCGGTTGGCGGGTGGCCTTGACTAAGGTGCCATTATCCACCACATAGCCAAAGGTGCCGCCAAATGTCTCGCCCCCGTCTTGCTTACCGAAGGTCAGGATAAAAGGATCCCGGTCATCTTGAATGTCGATCCGCACAATGGGCGCGACGTGATCCGCCAGTGCGTCCCATAATTCAGCCTTGGCGAGAATTGCGCGCCCCCCTGCGTTGATCGCTGTGGTACGAACGTCTTGCTTATGGGGTGCGGCATCGATCACGGTAATGTCGATGCCGGCCCGTTGGAGACGATGGGCAAAAATCCCACCTACGAGGCCCGCCCCAACGATGAGGACTTGGGTGCGCAGGCTTTGTGCCCGGCGCGGTGTTGAAGATCGCGGCATAAACCCATCGCGTTACAAACAAAGATCGTCAAGGGTAAGACAAGCCCCAATCCAAGATAGTCAGCCGCGTAGTTGTGAGTCAATTCTTGACCGTCGCGGGAGGCTGGGGCGAAACTCGCTAGCGCGATGGACATCACAGTAGACAATATCATTTGGTCGCCCCGGCGGCGGCGTATCCTCGATGGCGTAAGCCTTTGTGTGCGGGCTGGTCAGCACGTGGGAATTGTCGGCCCCAACGGCTCGGGCAAGTCCTCCTTATTGCGCTGTATTTACCGCTATCTGAAGCCTGATACGGGGCGGGTGTGCCTTGGTGGTCATGACGTTTGGCAATTGCCGGCGGGGATTGTCGCCCAATCTATGGCCGTGGTCTTGCAAGAGCAAAGTGGCGGGGAGGGCTTGAGCGCCTATGAAGTGGTCATGGGCGGGCGTCTGCCCCACCAGTCGATCTTGGGTGGGGATACGGCGCGCGATCGTCGCGCGGTGGTAGACGCATTAGACCTCGTGGCGATGAGTGCCTACGCCGATCGTCAGTTTTCTGCCCTATCTGGTGGGGAAAAGCGGCGGGTCATGATTGCTCGCGCGCTGGCGCAGGATCCCAAAGTCTTGGTGCTCGATGAAATCAGCAACCACCTGGATTTAAGCTCTGTTTTGGAGATTATGAGTCTGCTGCGACGGCTGCCGATCACCATTTTAGCTGTGTATCACGATCTTTCCTTAGCGGCGACCTATTGTGATTATCTTTATGGCCTGGCCGGCGGGCGGGTCGTGGCTGAAGGGGAGTCCGCGCAAGTCATTACCACCCCGCTGATTCGTCAGATCTTCGGCGTTGAGGCGTTGGTGGATACCTTAGCAAGCACCGGACAACATCGTGTCACTGTCTTGCATAACCATGCGCAAACTTTTGATAAGAAATGATAAGGAGCATAGTCATGCGTTTTCTATATTTTGTTGTTATATTATTGGTTGGTTTTTCTATACCCGCACATAGTTTTCCTGTTGAAATAGAAAACTGCGGTATAAAACAAACCTACACAGCCCCGCCGCAACGGGCCGTCGCGCATGATAAAAATATCAGTGAGATTATGTTCGCGCTAGGTCTGCGCGAGCGCATGGTTGGCCTGAGCGGTATCACCGGCTGGTATAAAATGACTCCTGATTTTGAGGCACTGATGGGGGATTTGCCGGAGCTCGCGCCCAAATATCCTAGCTTAGAAAACTTGCTCGCCGTTGATCCTGACTTCTTTTTTGCCGGTTGGTACTATGGCATGCGCCCCGGTGGCGAGGTCACCCCTGATGTCTTGCAGACGTTCGATATCAACACCTATGTCTTGACTGAGTCCTGTGCCCATACCGGCCAGCAGATTCCTGCGACCATGGACACGCTGTATACAGACGTACGCAACATCGGCCGCATTTTTGGTCGCGCAGAACTCGCCCAAAGCTTGATCGATAGTTGGCGAGCGCGTATCGATGCAATCACGGACCGCACAAACGATGCTACGCCCCGCCGTGTCTTTGTCTATGATTCCGGGGAAGATAAGCCCTTCACTGCAGGCAAGTACGCCATGCCCCATGCGCTGATCGAAGCCGCTGGTGGGGAGCATGTTACCGGTGATGTGGATATGAGTTGGGGCACCGTCAGTTGGGAATCGGTCATCACCCAAGACCCCGAGCTGATTATTTTGGTCGATTATTCTGAAACAGGCTGGGCCGAGCGATGGGCCTACATCAGCGCCATGCCCGGCATGCAGCACGTCGCCGCCATTCGTAACCAACGCTATCTTGTGCTTGACTATACTGAGATTACCCCGGGACCGCGCAATATTGTCGCGGTCGAAAAACTCGCTCAAGCGCTTTACGGTCCCCTTTAAGCTCTCTTAAAAGTAAGCGGATCATCCATGCTCAGACGATTGCTATGGCCCGGCTTGCTGCTGGCCCTCATCGGCATCTCTATCATTGTCTCGACCGCTTTTGGAGTCGTGTCGATTCCGCTTGCCGATGTGGTCACGATTTTTCTTACCCATCTTGTTCCCAATGCGGACACGAGCGGCCTTGATCTCATGGGCCAGGGCAAGGTGCGGGTGGTGTGGGAGTTGCGCTGGCCCCGCGCGCTCTTGGCCTGTGCGGTCGGCGGCGGTCTTGCCTGTGTGGGCGCGGTGCTGCAAGGGGCAACCCGCAACCCGTTAGCCGATCCTTATCTGTTTGGGGTGTCCTCCGGCGGGGTGTTGGGGGCCGTTGCGCATATCGTCTTCATTGGCGAGCGGGGTTTGATGACGATTCCCTTAGCGGCCTTTGCGGGCGCCTGTTTATCGTTATTGATGGTGACGACGCTGGTGCAGCAAAAAAATACCCATGTGCCCGCCGGGCGGTTGATTCTCGCCGGGGTGGCAGTGTCCTTTGCCCTGACAGCCATTGCCAACTTCATTCTGTTTTTGGGGGATCATCGGGCCATCAATGCGATTATTTTTTGGCTGTTGGGCGGCCTTGGTCGTGCCCGGTGGGAGACGGTGTGGTTCCCGATCGCCGCCGTGATCTGCGGCGTGATCGTTTTCAGTGCGTTCGCCCGCCAACTTAACGCCCTAGCCATGGGCGATGAGAGCGCGATGACCTTGGGTATCGATGTGCGCCGGTTGCGCCTGGTGATCCTTGTGGTGTGCGCTTTGGTGACGGGCGTTCTCGTCTCCCTCAGCGGTGCTATTGCCTTTGTCGGGCTGATGATTCCGCACGTCGTCCGCGCCATGATCGGCGCCGATTATCGCTGGGTCATCCCTATCAGTGCAGGTGTCGGGGCGGTGTTTTTAATCTGGATTGATGTCATCGCCCGGCTCGTCTTTGCGCCACAAGAGCTGCCCATCGGCATTATTACCTCAGGCATTGGCGGGATATTCTTTTTATTTTTTATAAGACGATTAAGGTAATTGAGCGCATCATCGGTTAACATGATATAAGTCCTCACACACAAAAGGGTTGGGATAAGACAATTGGGACTCTTACGAATCGACTTTTTCCCGCACCGCCGCCGCCAGCTTGGCCTATTGATGCTAGGGGCAGTGTTGTTATGGACGCCCAGCACATCTGCGCAAGAGTTTGTCTTTCAAATCCGCCTGCCGCCGCTCATCGTTAATGATATTCACACCGGTGAGATCATGGCGGTCGAAGTTGCCATCCGCTATCGCAATGAAAGTACGTGGGAGCAATCGCTGGGGGTGCAAAACCGCATGCATAGCTACGTCTATGAGGGGTTTCGTGATGCTTATATCTCTCGGGCCTTTATGACCAAAAAAGACACGGTGGACATCAGAATCCTGCGTGAGCTTATCGAACAACGGATCGCCGATGCCGTTGGCGATTATGACTTTCATTTGCTCATCTTAAAGGTTACCCGGCGGGGCAAGTATTCTATTCGCGAAGATATCGACACCGTGGCCGAGGCCGATACTGGCATTCGCGGCACGATTCCGCCGGTCATTATTCGCCTACCGTTGCTCGAGGATGGTTACCGCGCTGGGGTGCTTACCATGCGGGTGGATATCGTGCTTGATACCGATGAAGAGCCGCGCATGCATCGCTACCGCACCCATGAGTTTTTAGACGTGATCTATATGAATACCTATGATCAGACAGAAAAGTCTGTCGTGTTTCGTTCTGGCCTGCCTGATGAGCGGGTCATCAGGGAACTCTTTCTCAAGATTCTGCGCAAGTATACCGACGCAGGGGATGACATTGGTGCCATGAAGGTGCGGATCGAGGCCTATGACCCGGAAAACAGTGAAATCCACATCCCCACGCTCGAGCAAACCCTGCAACAAGAGCGACAGCGGTAACGGACCTGCTTAACGCCGTTTTATATAATCATTAAAGCAGGCACGCCGCTGTGGGCAGGTCATCAAATGATCGTTGATGATCCCAACCGCTTGAGCAAAGGCATAGATAATCGTCGGTCCGCAAAAAGAAAAACCCCGCTGTTTCATGTCTTTGGAAATACGGCGCGAGAGGGCACTTTGGGCCGGGACATCACCTATATGATGCCAGGCCCCCATGACGGGGATGCCGTCGACAAAGTCCCACAGGTAAGGGCCGAACGGGCGGCCAGCATCAGCCATATCCAGCGCGATTTGGGCATTGCGGATGGTCGCGAGAATCTTCGCGCGATTGCGCACGATGCCCGTATCGGCCATCAAGGTGGTCACTTTTTTCTCGCTAAAGCGGGCGATTTTTTGCAGATCAAAGTTTGCGAACGCTTTACGTAAGGCCTCCCGCTTGCGCAGGATAATCAACCAAGACAAACCCGCCTGAAAGCTATCCAGGACGAACTTTTCAAACAAAGCATTGGAATCCCAAACTGCTCGCCCCCACTCGAGATCGTGATAGGCGCGGTAGGCTGGATCATCCCCTGGCCAAGGGCAAGCGGCGGCGGGGACGATTGAAGAGGATGAGGAGGACATCGGCAACCCTTTACGAACATCGTTATCAAAGGCATAGTACAAAAACCCCAAAGACAGGTCGACAGACCTCTATCAGCAAGTCTTTGAGGCTTGGGGTCACAACCCGAAGCAAAAGCCTTACCGGGCTTTTGAGTCCTGCCAGGTTTGCGGTGCGATCCGCGCACCGCCGCAAGGCAGGAGGTCACGCGACGACGCCCCCATACCGGGCTCCGCGCCGCCTGATCCGCAGGGCAACGGCGAGCAATCTGACGCAATGGCGGAAGATCAGCAAGACGACGATAGCTCTAAAACCGAGGAACCAACGCAGCATAAGCTGCAGGAAGCTCGGAAACGCGGACAAGTCGTCACATCTCAAGAGGTCAAGCACTTTGTCATGCTCTCAGCCATGGCCGGTGTCATTTTGGCGGCCGCGCCCTCTCTGGCCGAGCGCACGACCAACATGCTTGCAGCGTTTATCACCAACGTCAGCCTGGTCGATGTGGATTTCGATACCATGCTCGTGCACACCCGGGAGATGGCGATCGAGATGGCCATCATGTTCGCCTTGCCGATCATTGTGTTGGTTTTTGCAGCGATTTTTTCCTCGGTTATTCAACACGGGTTTGTCCTGTCGGCTGCCCAGCTCGAGCCTAAACTCTCAAAAATCAGCCTGATTGCCGGGTTTAAGCGGCTGTTTTCTGCCCGCTCTTTTATCGAGTTCGTCAAAGGTATCGCCAAGATCGCGATTGTCGGTGCGGTTGCCGCCTTTGCCGCCTTACCCGCCTTCATGCAGATGGAGGCCTATCCCGCGCTGGCCAAAACAGCGATCATGCCGTTGTTTTGGGAAACCGTCCTCAAGATGCTCGGGGCGATGCTGTTTATGATCGCCTTTATCGCCATTGGCGACTATTTGTTTCAGTACTTCGATTTCATGCGCAAACAGCGCATGACCATCCGCGAGGTTAAAGACGAGATCAAACAAACCGAAGGTGACCCGATGATTCGGGCACGATTGCGGCAAATTCGCACCGAACGGGCACGCCGCCGGATGATGTCGGCGGTGCCGGAATCCGATGTGGTCATCACCAACCCGACCCACTTTGCTGTGGCCCTCGCCTATGACAGCAGCGAGGCCGGCGCACCGCGGGTCACAGCCAAGGGCGCGGACCTCATTGCCCAGAAAATCCGCGAGGTCGCCCGTGAGCATGACGTGCCCATTGTGGAAAATCCGCCCCTTGCAAGAACCTTGTATGATGAGGTCGAGGTGGATGAGGAAATCCCCGAAGCGCACTATCGAGCTGTGGCAGAGATCATCTCTTACGTGTTCCAGGCGCGTGGGCATCAGCCTCACTAACAACGAGATTTTTATGCCCGACATGATTCCCGCCCCGCTGGTCAGCAGCGAGTGGCTCTATCGCCACATCCATGAAGTCGCCCTGATCGATGGCTCTTTTACGCTGGAGGCGGGGGCTGGGCGGCTCGCGTATCTACAGGCGCATGTTCCTGGCGCGGTGTATTTCGATATCGATGAGATTTGCGATCAAGCCAGCCCTCTGCCCCATATGGTGCCCTCGGCGGATCAGTTCGCCGCAGCGGTTGGGGTGATGGGTATAGCCCGCGAGACGCCGGTGGTGGTCTATGATACGGCCATGGGCGCGCCGCGGGTGTGGTGGATGTTCCGGCTGTTCGGTCATCATCAGGTTGCGGTCTTGGACGGCGGCTTACGCGATTGGATGGGCGCCGGGTATCCCATCGCGACCGGCGTGGAGGCCCCGCCGCCGGTGATCTATCAAGGGGCGGCATTAGAGCCCACACGGCTCGCGCACCTTCGCGACGTGCAATCATCGGCGTCCCCGATCCTGGATTCCCGTAGCCAAGGGCGGTTTGAAGGCTTGGAGGCAGAGTTTCGTCCCGGTTTGGCGGACGGACACATTCCTGGCAGTGCTAATTTGCCCTATGAGCGCCTCTTGCAGCTGAGAACGGGACGGATGAAGGATGCCCATACCTTGCGCGCGTTGTTTGACGAAGTCGGGGTCGATATCGATCAGCCTTGGATCAGCACCTGTGGTAGTGGCGTGACGGCGTGCTATTTGGCTTTGGCCGCGCAGGTCGCAGGCGGTCAGGGTACCCCAGCAGTCTACGATGGGTCTTGGACTGAATACGGGGCCAGTGGCCTACCGGTGGCCACCGGCAAAGGCAAGTCAGGCGGTTAGTAATCGGCCTCGAGCACTCGATCCGGCGGTAGGTGACCGTCGAAGAATGCGCGCACGTTCATGATAACCCGATAGCCCGCCTCTATGCGTCCTTCGCGGGTGGCAGATCCCAGATGCGGCAGCAGCACGACGTTTTCCAGCGTTTTAAGGTCCTCGGCCACGCCTGTTGCGCGGCCATAAACGTCTAACCCCGCCCCGGCAATGCGGCCGCTGCGCAAGGCCGCGAGGAGGTCCTGATCGTCGATCAACTCGCCCCGGGCGACGTTGATGATAATCGCGCGACGGCGCATGCACTCGATGGTGTGGGCGTTAATCAGGTGGTGAGTCGCCTCGGTCAGCGGACAGTTAAGCGATACGACGTCGACCCGTGCGAGCATGGCGGGCAAATCCGACCAATAGGTTGCTTCCAGGCGTTGCTCGGCTTCTTCGCGCACCCGGTTGCGGTTGCAGTAGTGAATGGACATGCCAAAGGCGCGGGCTCGATTCGCCAGGGCTCGGCCAATCCGTCCCATGCCGATGATCCCCAGACGCTTGCCCATCAGCCGTCGTCCGAGCATTTGGGTGGGGGACCAACCGCTCCATTGGTTGGTGCGCACCCGGCGGTCCCCTTCGCTAAGGCGGCGGGCAACATCGATAATCAAGCCCATCGCCGCATCGGCGGTATCGTCGGTCATGACGTTGGGGGTGTGGGTGACGACGATCCCGTGTTCGCGCGCGGCGGCAAGGTCTATGTGATCCACGCCGGTGCCAAAGTTGGCGATCAGCTTGAGGCTCTTGCCGCCAGCCTTGATGACATCGGCATCGATCTGATCTGTCAGGCACGGAATCAGCGCATCGGCTTGGCGCACGGCCTTTTTCAGGTCGTTTTTATCGAACCGTCGATCATCCGTGTTCAGGTTTGTATCGAACAACTCCATGAGCCGAGTTTCGATGGCGTCGGGAAGCTGGCGGGTGATGACCACGCGCGGCTTTTCAGGGTGTTTGCTGACCATAGACCGCCCAAAAATTGAGAACAGGGATACCCGGCGTTATGATATCATAATCTTATCGTTGCGCTGGGGATGTTCTTCTCGATGGTCTGTCGGGGCCAGCGTGGGGTGGTTTTGTATCAACTTGGTACATTTTTTGCATCGTATTTGGTGATGATCGTGGCGTAAAAGCCCCCGTTTCATAGGCTTTTCCCCAATGGGAGGGGTAAGAACGGGGTTCAACGCTGTGATGATGCGTAAAACACGCTCACAATAGAGCAATATACTAAAAAAGAGGGATTCCCATGGCTGCAGGTGGAAAAGGACAATGGAAGGTCGCCTATGCTGACTTCGTGACAGCGATGATGGCGTTTTTTCTCGTGCTGTGGCTGCTTGCCTCGCAATCGGTGGATCAACTCCAGGCGATTGCCGATTATTTTGACCCGGCGTCGGTGTCTTCCGGTGATAGTGGGGCCGGCGGCCTGTTTGGTGGCTTGACCATCGGCGCGCCGGGTAGCTCCGTGTCTCTCTCGGCCAAACAGGAATCTGCCGCCGGCGTGCCTGCGCCGCCCTATTCCAAACCAGAATCCAGCACCATCGGCACCGGCGTATCCGAAGTCGAGTACTACGAAAGTCGTCCCGGGGAAGAAGACGCATCCCTTGCGGGGAGCGGTGAAGGCGGTGAGGGCGATTCCGAGCTTACCGGCACCGGCAATGCTGTGACTGACTTACAAGGTGATCCTGACCTTACCGGCGGCACTGGCAATGATCTCTACGGCGATAATTCCGAGCCCACAGAAGGCCAGGTCGAAGGCGGCACGAGCGGCATGACCGTGCAAGGGGCTGACGAATCAGAGCAAGAAAGCACCCTTGCTGAGATCGTCGCTATATTGGGCAACCAGCAGGTCGGCACGGATACCGCAGACCCAGAAGCAGGGCTAGGTCCCGGTCAAGGCGAAGGCCAAGGGGCCGGGCAAGGTGGTCAAGGCGTTGGTCAAGGTGAGGAAGTCATCGACAACATCTTACAAGACCCCCAAGCGGCGGAAGAGGTTGTCACCGGCATTCAAAACATTTTGCAAGACCCCCAAGCCGAACAGCTACGCCAAAGCATCCAGTCGGTCGTCTCTAGTGACCCGAGCGTGGATATGCAACTCCTTAATGAGGGAATGTCCATCGATACCACCCCGCAAGGCGTCCGGGTGCAGATCATCGATCAAGATCAAAATCCGCTTTTTGAATCGGGGACCTCGCGTCTGACGGCCCATGCTCAGCAGCTGCTGAACATCATGTCCTTGACCCTCACGGCCTTCCCGAACGACATTAAAATCACGGGTCATACCGACAGCGTGCCTTTTTCCTCACGTCGCCGCGATGGGTATACCAATTGGGAGTTATCGACGGATCGCGCGAACTCCACCCGGCGGGCGTTGCTTAGTGCAGGTTTTCCATCTGATCGTATCCGCATCGTCTCAGGCGTGGCGGATCGAGAGCCGCTGGCCATCGATGATCCCGATAGCCCGATCAACCGCCGTATGTCTATCGTACTCCTGCGCCCAGAGAGCTAACCGACGCGGGGATGCCGTCCTTACCCTTACGTTTTAGCAAGCGGGTGACCGCCCCGGGTGATCTACCGCCCACAGCACCGGGCGGCGAGTTGGTTTTATTCGGTCGCTCAAACGTCGGTAAGTCCAGTTTGCTCAATGCGCTGGCGAAGACAGCCGTAGCGCGCACCAGCAAAGACCCCGGCTGTACCACGGCCATGACCATCTATGCGCTTGAGACTCGTCCTAAGGGGTGGGTGATCGATTTTCCTGGCTATGGCTATGCGCGGCGAAGTAAGCAGGTCCGTCACGAGTTTTCTATCATGATTGAGGGGTATGTTGCCTGTGCGCGGCCATCCGCACGTGTGGCATTGTTGATCGATGCACGTCGAGGCTTGATGTCTGTAGATCAACAATGGCTAGATCACTGTGAAGGTGCAGACTTACCGCTGAGCGTGATTGCCACTAAGATAGATAAAATCAAAGGGGCGGCCCGGACGCGGATACTCGCTGAACTGGCAGCCGTGGCCGCCAGCTATAAGGTGGCGGATGAGAAAGTTTTGCCCGTCAGTGCCCGCACGGGCGAAGGGCTTGATGCGGTGCGCCGCTGGTTCTTACGCGGTCTATAGTTTTTATATTTATTATCTACTTCTTGCGTTGCTGGTTCGCAGGGCAAGTGTTAGGCTGATGTTTTATTGATGTACAAAAGACCCGAAAACAAAAGATGGTGGCACCCTGTTAGGGTGCTCTTTTTTTCTTGTTACCTGTGTCATCTCTTTGACAAAAGGATTAACCTATGACGTCTGGTCACGTCCCTAGTTTTTTGCGCTCTGTACTTGTGCTTGGCCCCATAACAGCTTTGGGGCCGCTGACGATCGATATGTATCTGCCAGCCCTGCCGTTTATCGCAGGCGATCTTAACACATCCATGGCCGGCGTGCAGATGACGCTCACGACCTATTTTCTGGGTTTCGGCGCGGGGCAGTTGATCTACGGCCCGTGGGCCGATCAAGCCGGGCGGAAGTTTCCGCTGTACGTTGGTCTGCTGATTTTTGCCCTGAGCACGGTGGTTTGTGCCTTTGCTCCCACAGCGGATGTCTTAATCATTGCTCGTTTTTTTCAAGGGCTCGGGGGCGCTGTGTTGATGGTGATCCCCCGCGCGATCATTCGCGACCTTTATACCGGCCTTGCCGCCGCGCGACTCATGGGCTTTATCTTGATGGTCATCAGCGTCTCGCCCATGCTTGCCCCGCTTATCGGTACGGGGCTTATGCAGCTGGGAAGTTGGCGGATAATATTTGCGCTGCTGGTCATTGGCGCGATCATCGCCCTTGTGCTATTGCGCTTTGCCTACCCTGAGACTCTCGCTATTCATGACCGTGTTGCTTTTCATCTTCGTCGATTTCGTGATGATGCGGCGGTGCTGTTGCGCGATGGGGCGTTCATGGGGCTCACCTTTATCGGTGCGTTTGGGATGGGAAGCTTTTTTATCTTTATTGCCAGCGCATCATTTGTTTATACGGTCCAGTTCGGTTTATCTTCTCTGCAGTTTAGTCTGGCCTTTGCTTGTAATGGTTTTGGCTTTTTCATCGCTACCCAGCTGATTGCGCCGATTGGCAAGCTCATCGGCATGGGTCGCGCGGTGCGCGTGGCGGTTACCCTTTACGCCTGTATCACGCTGGCCCTCTTGGGCTTGAGTTTAAGCGGTTTGATAACCCTGCCTTTGTTAATTGTTCTTCTCTCGTGCATGAGCGGGTGTTTAGGCATCGTGATCCCGACGACGATGGTGCTTGCGCTTGAGGACCATGGCGAGCGCGCTGGTCTTGCCTCATCCTTGGGCGGGACGCTGCAGATGGTCACGGGCGGGATTATGATTGCCTTGCTCGGGCCGTTTTTTGATGGCACGGTGCTGCCGATGGTTGCGGCTATTGCTTTTTGTGGGGTGATGGGCTTCACACTGATGGTGCTGACGGGGCGGGCCGCATCCCGACCTTTGGCAAACAAGGGATAACAATTTGTTATGTCGTTCGCGTGGATGGGCGAAAATCTCAATGCCGCAGTGATCGGCGCAACCGGTGGTATCGGTGCCGCGCTAACGCAATTGCTGGTACGCGACCCTGCCATTGCCCGGGTCTATGGCCTGGCACGTGATCCGGCTCGCCTGACAGGCAGGAATGTTATCCCCGAAGCGATCAATCTAGTTGATACCAAGACAATCGCCCACGCATCGCAACGTATTAAAGACAATCTGGGTCAAGAGTTTTTAGATATTGTCATTATCGCGAGCGGGATTCTCCACGATCAAGGCTCTTTACAGCCCGAAAAGACCTGGCGCGATCTTAGGATAAAAAATCTACATCAGGTTTTTCATCTTAATGCCTTTGCGCCAGTGCTCATCGCTAAGTATTTCTTGCCTCTGTTGCCGCGCAAACGGCGGGCAATTTTTGCTGCTCTCAGTGCCCGGGTGGGGAGTATTGGCGATAACAAAGCGGGCGGATGGTACGCCTATCGCGCCTCTAAGGCGGCCTTGAATATGTTTATCCGCACTTTGGCGATAGAAATGACGCGTCGCAACCCCCAGGCTATTATCGTTGGGTTGCATCCGGGCACGGTCGCCACCGATCTCTCGGGGCCTTTTTCTGCTCGGGCGGCAAAGGTTTTTACGCCTGATCAGTCGGCCTCATACCTATTGCAAGTCCTGCACAAAGCGACGCCAAACCAGACCGGCTCTGTGCTGGCCTGGGATGGTCAGACGATCATCCCTTAACAAGGCTAGATGATGTTCATGATGATATGGGCAAGGCGTGCGCGGACGTGTCCTGCGATCGCTGATTGGGGTGCGTTGCGTCCACCGGCATAAACAGAAACGCCGGTGGAGAGCTGATCGCGAAAGCCACGTGAGACGTGACCCGTGCTCTGGGAGCGGGTGTTGTTACCGAATGTGACGCGTCGTCCACTTTGAGAGTCACCCGCATTGGCGATGATACCGAAGGTCACGTCGGTAATAATGATGTAGGTGTCATCGGTTTGGTGGCTACCCAGGATATTGCCAAGAGCCGCACCGGCGATGCTACCAGCCAAGGCGACTTGTCGGGATTCTGTTGCCCCCGCAAGGCCGCCCGCAAGGCCGCTGATATAGCTGTATTCCTGGCTGAGGTTTTGTTGAATTTGCCCGCTGTAGCGCACGTTCACATCCACCAGCAAGCCAAAGTCATCACCCTCGGTGGCTTCATAGCCGTTGCTGATATAGGCTTGCTCGATCTCATTTTTGAAACCACCGAGATCAAAAGCAAGATCACCGGAGGTGTTGCGCACCCGTACCTTGATCTTTTTGTTATTGTGGAATGAAGCGTCGGTGACGATGTTTTTTTCAACCGCCGAGCCGAACTGAAGGCCCGTTTCGGGATCTATGACCATACCGTAACGAGACTGCTGGGCACAAGAGGCAAGAACAAAAATCAGTAGAGTAAGAAAAAGAGGTCTCATGATAATTCTCATTTTAAGGTGATGTTATTGTCGGCTAAAAACTTTTCTACCTCGGTGTAGTGAATAGCAAAGTTTAATCCCTCAGCGTCCTTACGCCCGTGTGCGATGACACCAATCACCTCATCATCGAGGAAGAGCGGCCCACCGGAATTGCCCTGATTGACTTGGGTATCTGTCTGAATGAGGAGGATCCGGTCCCGCTCTGTATTGGAAAGGGTGGCAGTGTTGCCAAGCCTGACAGAGCTGATGACCCCGCGAGAGATTGAAAAATGAAATCCTTTCGGATGACCGATCGCCTCGACCTGCTGTCCCAAAGGTAGGTCCGCATCAGCGTATAGATTTGTTGGAATGCCGCGAGATTGAACTTGGATCACAGCAAGGTCCTTAAGAACGTCGCGGCCAATGACTTTGCCGAAGGTCTTTTGTTCATCGTAGGTTTGTAATTCTACGTAGGTGATGTCTTCCACCACATGCCAGTTAGTGAGCACGAGCTCTGGGGTGACGAAAAAGCCACTTCCAAGGCCGCCGTCCGGACTATAGATGACCACGACGCTGTCAAAACGCGGATCGTTGCTTTTGCTGGCGGTGGCGGTGCGGCGTGGATCGGGGCGAGGAGGCGCTGTGCTCTTGTCTGCATTAAGTCGCGTGACGAGGCCCTGGGTATCCTCATAGGCGATGGCGTCATCTTGTTTTGTGATGAAGTCCTGGGCAATAGACGATAACAACACGTCGATGGGTCGATCTTCCCAGGCGCGCACGATCTGCTCGCTATCATGGGTGCGTTTAATCATCTCAGCGTCTGGATCGTCTTCGGCGATACGGTAGGGCACCTTGAAAACGCCCGTCTCTTCGATATCAAACACGGAAGTGACGTAGGTTTTGGCTTGTTGGTCTATGACGTAGTAGCGACCGGAGAGGGTCTTGGTGCTCTTAAGTTCGGCCACCTCATAGCGATACCCGCCATAAACAGGCTCATCGATGGTGGTAGGGGTTTGATCGAGTTCGGCTTCGATTTGGGCGATTTCCCTTTGGCTACTGGCGGTAAACCCAAGGTCAGAGATGCCCATAAGGAGGGTACACGCAAGGTCATAGCAGGCAGTTGTGGCCGAGTTCAGTTGGTTTGTCGCCGAGGCAAACCGGGCATCTTCAAGGCGTCTTAGCAGTTCTTCGTAGGCCGGGTTGGGCACGACCTTAGTGCCGATCACGGTGGTGGAGGGCTCGCTTTGGGTTTCTTGGATGCGCCGTTGGGTGCGCGCCAGGGTGATATCCAAAATCACCACGTGATTGGCATTCAGCTGCGTGTCGGTGAGGTCCTGTAACGAGGCTCTCTCGATATCGATCGGCCAGTCGATCATCACATCGGCGGCGAAATCCAACGGGTTATCCCGGTTGGTGATATCGACGAAGGCAAGGCTGAGGTCTGGTAGGGAGTCAATCTCTAAATCCAACGCTTGCGCTTGCTCGATGACCAGGGCCGTGCGGACGAAAACGTCAGCATCGGCCTCCAGACTCTGGGCGATCTTGCCTAAGTAAAGTTCCTTAAGGGTGGCCCATTGCGCGTCGTTCCAGAGATCCTTGGGGTAGGTTTTCAGTACGTGAGCCATTTGCCCGCGCGTTGCGCCGTTTAAGGTGCGGCGCAGGGGGCTAAGGTCCTCTTGCACGATCGTGCTCAGGGTGACCGCTACGGGATAGGCGTCGATGAAGGATTGACCTGCGAGCAGGTCATAGCGCGCCAGGGCGGCGGGGGCATCGTCGCGGATCGTCGTACGCAGAGTCTCGCTCTCTGTGCGCAGGCGCTTGGCTTCTGCTGCCCGCCAGGGCGCGGCTTGTAGCAGGGCGTAGGTGTTGTAGTCCTTCAGCGATGTGCTGGCCCGCTGCAGCGTTTGGCGGACGGTGCCCCATCGTGCTGGATCAGCAGGCCAGGTGATTGCTTGGATAGCCGCTAGGGTGGTTTCGATCTCTGGGAGGAGGTCTTGGTGCAAGCCATCAGCCAGGCTCTGTAGGTCTTGTGCGACTTTGCCGCTGTTGCGGTTAAAAAAGTTTTGCTGAGCGCGGTACAGGTCGTCCGCTTGGCGGTAAGCCTGGGCTTCGATGAGCTCTTTGAGATGATGTTGTTGGTTCCAAAGGGGCGTGTAGGTCACGTTTTGTGCCTGGCCTTGGGGATCAAAACCGGTGGGTCGGCAGGCGGCGATCACCAATAAGGGCAGGAGAATAAACAGATGCCGCCAGGTCATAGGGGGGCTCGGGGGTTGCTTGGGTGTTGTGTCATATGAGCAGATAAGTCCGGAGTTTATCAAATTGAGAATCCTGCGACTAGGTTAAATCCATTGCACAAGGCTTGTGGGTCGTGTTCGTGGACTGAGTCTTTGTTCGTGCCCTTGTTCGTGCTCTTATTCGTACCCTTGTCAATTTAGCGTGCACCGCGCACAGTAACGCGGCAATGCAATGAACGAAGCAATGAACGAAAGCCGGCAGATGTACAAAACGGGAGATACCGCAGGGCTGATCCCAAGGGCCCAGACAGCGCCGACCTATGTCTATCGTTCGGGCCATCATCGGGTGTTTATCACCGGCGATCATGCGGGCCGGTGGGACCCCGAGGGGATCCTTGGCCTGGATGCGCAGGAGATGTCTCGGCATATCGGCTGGGATATCGGTATCGCTGGTGTGTGTGCCGTGCTTGCCGATTTGGTTGAAGCCCCGATGATTCTAAGTCGTTATTCACGGCTCGTGGTGGATCTTAATCGGCGCGAGGATATCCCCGCATGTATTCCTGAGGTGTCCGATGGCACGGTGGTGCCGGGTAATCAGGGGCTTTCGCCCCGCACACGGGCGGATCGGCTCGCCCGCTGTCATGCGCCCTATCATGAGGGTTTGGCTGAGCATTTAAGTGCGTCGGGCTCGGACATGATCCTCGCCCTTCATAGCTTTACGCCGCAGCGTCGCACGGACAGCACGCCACGACCGTGGCATTGCGGGATGATGTATGGTGCGGCTTTGGAGCTAGGGCAAGCGTGCGTGGAGTTCTTTCGCCGCGAGTCGGGGTTGATTGTCGGCGACCAAGCGCCTTATCAGGTCCAGGATGACGATTATACCGTGCCGATCCATGGGGACGAGGCGGGACGGCCTGCGGTTGCGCTGGAGATTCGCCAGGACTTGATTGCCGAGCGGGCGGGGCAAGAGGCGTGGGCGCATCGGGTGGCGGCCTTACTGGCATTTATGGCGAGCGTCTAGCCGGTCTTAGCCAGACAGGCTCCTAGTCGCACGGCGGTTTGATTTACGTCTATGTCTGCGCTTGTGGCTGATTTGGGTGCGGTCCCGAGTAAACGCCCGGGGCACTTGCTAAGGTCGCACGAAGCAGACGTAACACCGCGCGGCGTAGGACTGGGGACCGCATGGAAGTTGTTACAGATGCAGATGACGGTGGAATCAAGCCCCCGTGGGGCCGCGAGGCGGTTTGGTTCCGTCTAGATCTGCGCTTGTAGCAATCAGCGCACTGTCCCCAGTAAACGCCGGGGGTGTTGCAACACCTCACCTTGTCATTACTGCGAAAGCAGGAATCCAGGAAATGGTGCATACATACACGATGCACGCGAAGACGTGCACAGTAACCTTAACATGGGCAGATGTATGATGAACCCTCGGTCAAGGCCGTGCCTTGCCCGCCTACGCGGGAATGACGGCCTGCCCCGCGGGGCAGGCCGTCATAAAAAAGACGTGGTTACGAGCCAAACTCCAGGATCGCGACGTAACCGGGTTGGCCATAATGGAGCTTAGTAACGCCAGTGGCTCCGACTCCGCCCTGGCCAATCGTGATAACGGCGTCTTGGGTCTGTGTCACGGTGATCGTATCGACACACAGCCCCCCGTTACCGCCAGCGATACCATGAATATTATTTGCGTCACCTGTCCAGCTTGGAAGTTCGGCCGGTCCACCAAAGCCACCTTTGCCGATGAGATGCAGACGACCGCCGCTCGCCGAACCATGTCGACCGTGGGACGTTTTATCATGACTGGCAGGGAGGTGGTTGCCTCTTTCACCACCCTGGGCCACAAGTCGCCGTTCGCCTAGAACAAAGCTGCTTTCTTCACCATCTTCTGTTACGTCCACATACGTCTCATCGTTAGTGCCACCGCCGCCGGCGCCCGCAACAGCGATGAGAAGGGTTGTGCCAGCTTTGGCCTGGAAGGTGCTGGATGATGTAAAGGCATGCAAGCGCGGCGTAATGGCCATTGCAGTCTTAAGCTCGCTGAAGGAAAAGGTCGGTAAACCGAATAATCCTTGTATCCCGCAGGTTTGTGCCGTTGTGCCATCAAGTGTGATAGCAGTATCTGTTTGCTCTACATCATGAGATGTGCTTTGAGATTGTGTAGTTTCGGTATCATGAGGTGTGTTTTGAGGTTGTGTAGTTTCGGTCATATAATTTTTCCTAAAAATATTATTCTTTATAATAAACTTTTTTCATAGTAAAAAACCCTTGAAAGGTTCTTGGATTACTTGAGGACGATAAACCTTATGTCATAATTTGTCAAGTATAAATTAAAAATAATACTATATAAAGAAAATATAACCTCAGCCCCTATGTGTACGAACGAGATATGTTCTAAAATCTCATACGCATGACCACGTGGCTGGCGTTTATGTCTTCCTCCGGCCTAGGAGTCATCGGCACAAAGTGTCACGGGTGTGAGACTGGAGACCGCACGACCATGGCAATAAGAACAGATGACGGCGGAATCAAACCGCCATGCGGCGACGGTTTTAGCAAGCCCGGATCTAAGACCTCATCCGTGCCGCTAGGCGGGCCAAGACATCATCCAAACCCACCCCCTTGGCCTGGAGCAATACCAGCAGGTGATAAATCAAATCAGCCGTTTCCTCGATGACCTCTTCTGGTGCGCCGGCAGCCGCCGCTAGGGCTGTCTCCAGGCCTTCCTCGCCGACCTTTTGCGCGACCCGCTTAAGCCCCGCCTCAAACAGACTCGTGGTATAGCTCCCCACGGGCCGCTCGCGCTCCCGCTGCGCAATAAGCCGCACCAAGTCCGCAAGAATGGCGAGCGGATCGGCCTGGGTTGTTTGGGGTTGCTCAGCCCCGATCGCCTCAAAACAGGTTGCCGCGCCCGTATGGCAGACGGGACCTTTCGGATCGGCAAAGACCAACAAGGTATCCCCATCACAATCTACCGCCATGTCCCGATACGCCAAACTGTTGCCCGACGTCTCGCCCTTGACCCATAGGCGCTTTTTACTGCGGCTATAGAAAGTCACAAGCTCAGTCGTCTGGGTTTGCTCTAAGGCTTGCGGGTTCATATACCCCAGCATCAGCACCCGCTTATCGCGCGCATCTTGCACAATCGCCGGGATCAACCCGCCTGTTTTATCCCAATCGATAGGACGCTCGCTCACACCAGAACGCTTGTGGGTGGGTTTTTGAGAGGATTGTTTTGCTTGTTTTTTACTCATGGCCGAATCTCAATCTGTTGCGCCCGTAGGTATTGCTTGAGATCAGGGATCTCAATGATCTGCTTGTGAAAGACGCTGGCAGCCAGTGCGGCATCCACGTCGGCATCGGCAAACACCTCATAAAAATGCTCTTTTGCGCCCGCCCCGCCAGAGGCCACCAGCGGCAAGGATGTCACCGCGCGCACGGCGGTGAGCTGCGCGATGTCATAGCCCTTGCGTACCCCGTCTTGGTTCATGCAATTAAGCACAATCTCCCCTGCGCCGCGGCGGCTGACCTCTTGCGCCCATGTCAGGGTCAGCCGAGTCGTGCGCACCGTTTTAGAGGCATCGCCGGTGTATTGGTAGACAACGTAGCGGTCTTCCTGTGGTTGCGAATCGCCCAGATCATGGCTGTCGATGCCGATGACGACACACTGGCTGCCGAACATGCTGGCAAACTCGTCGATCAGATCGGGGTTCTCTAATGCCGGGGAATTGATGGAAATTTTGTCGGCCCCTTCGTTGAGGACAATGTTAGCGTCTTGATTGTTACGAATGCCGCCCGCCACGCAAAAGGGGATATCTAGCTCGCGCGAGACATCCCGCACCCAAGTTCGATCCACTGTGCGCTGATCGCTGCTGGCGGTAATGTCATAGAAAACCAATTCGTCCGCGCCCTCGTCGCGATACCGTTTGGCCAGATCGATGATATCACCGATGATCTCATGGTTGCGAAACTGTACGCCCTTGACCACCACACCATCGCGAACGTCAAGGCAAGGAATAATACGCCTAGCCAGCATGATCGCTCACCTCCAGGGCGCGGCGCAGATCAATCGCCCCCTCAAACAACGCCTTACCGATGATCGCGCCCGCACAGCCCGCGCGCGCAAGGGCAGAGAGATCCTCCAGTTTTGCAATCCCGCCCGAGGCTTGTATGGCGAGCGATGGATAGCGGGCTCGCAGGTCGCAATAGAGACCGATGTTTGGTCCGCTCATCATGCCATCCTTGGCAATATCGGTGCATAAAAGATGACGCAAGCCGGCTTGCACACAAGGATCGATCACCTGGAAGGCATCTCGTTTGGCCGTCTCTTGCCAGCCGTGAATCGCCGGTTTGCCGTCCTTAAGATCGAGCGCAAGCACGAGCCTCTCGCTACCGAAGGTGCGCAGGAGCTCAGCCATGATCGCTGGGTCTTGACAGGCCAACGAGCCGACGATGACGCGCCGGATGCCCGCATCCAACAAGCCTTGGATATCATCCGCACGTCGAATGCCGCCGCCGACCTGCATCGCAAGCCCTGCCCCTGCGGCAAGGCGCGTGAGCAACGCAAGTTGCCGCGTCGCCGGATCGCGCGCGCCGTCCAAATCGACCACATGAATCCACTGCGCGCCAAGGGCGGCATATTCTTGCGCCCTTGCCAGGGGCTCATGATCGCGATAGGTCGTCTGCCTGGCAAAATCACCCTGGCGCAAGCGCACGACCTGCCCGCTGCGCAAGTCCATGGCGGGATAGATAATCATGAGCTCATCCTTGCAAAATTGGCCAAGAGCTGGTGGCCGGTAGTCCCAGAGCGCTCCGGGTGGAATTGGCAGCCATAATAGTTTTCTTTTTGCACAATCGCGGTAAAGCGCACGATATAATCGCACCAAGCCAGGGCCGGTTGCGAATCATGACACGCTGTCTTGGGGACATAATAACTATGGACGAAATAAACATACGCACCCTGTTCTATACCGTCTAATAAAGGACTGGATTTTGCAATAATCAGGCGATTCCATCCCATGTGCGGGATAGTAAAGCCTGGGGTTTGCGCAAAACGCTCGATCCGCCCCGAAAGGATGCTCAACAGCGGCGTCTCACCCTCCTGCGAAGAGTCAAAAAGCATCTGCATGCCCACACAGATGCCCAAGACCGGCTGGCGCAAGCTGCGTAAGCACTCGACAAGCTCGGCGCGTTGCACCGCATCCATACAACGGGCCGCCGCGCCGACGCCGGGCAGGATCACCCGCGGGGCTTTACGGATCACATCAGGATCGGTCGTCAGGCGATGATCGATCCCAAGGCGATCGAGGGCGAACAGCACAGACGAAAGGTTTGCCCCGCCGCCTTGCACCACAGCAATCACCGCGCTCCTCCTTGTTGTGGGCGATTCATGACAGTGTTCCCTTGGTGGACGGCATCTCGTCACCGGTTTGCGCAATGGCCATAGCAAGGGCGCGTCCGAGCCCCTTAAAGCAGGCCTCGACCATGTGATGGGTGTCCTCACCGTGGACCTGGACGTGAATCGCGGCGCGGAGATGTTCTGCCAAGCTGGTGATGATGTGGCGGGTCATGTCGGTGGGAAACGTGCCGACAAACTCACGGCTAAAGGTGCCATCAAAATGACCGCTCGCGCGCCCGGAAAGATCGATCGCCACCCGCGCAAGGGACTCATCCATCGGCAGAGTAAAGCCATAGCGGCCGACGCCGTGCCGCGCCCCAAGAGCCTGATCCAACAACTGGCCGAGTACAATCGCGCAATCCTCAATCGTATGGTGCGCATCGACGTGCAGATCGCCACGACAGGTAAGTACTAAGCCAAAGCCGCCGTGTCGGGCGACTTGCTCTAACATATGATCGTAAAACCCGATACCGGTATCGATGCGCACGGGCTCGGCCTGATCGAGATCGATCCAGCCGGTGATGTCGGTTTCATTCGTCCGGCGGTGACATTGTGCTGTCCGTGTGCGCGGCTCGCTGGGCGTCACATTGTTCGGGGTGAGGGCAGCGAGTAGTCGGTCATTCTCGTACGCATTGCCGATAGAAATACGGATGGCGCCGGCCAGGTTGTGGGTTTGATCGCGTACCAACACGCCAGCTTTGTGGCAGGCTTTGAGCATCTCTTGGGGGTCACGGCTGATAACCAGTAGAAAATTAGCGCATGAGGGATAGACTCGCTCGATCCCGGAATGCGCGTTAAGGGCGCGCGCCATACGCTCGCGCTCGGCGCTGAGAAAGGCGATGCGCTGCGTGCGCGCGGCGGGATCAGCGAGCGTGCGCAAGGCATCGGCGATGACTGGCACCGCCATGGGATAGGGCGGCATGACCTTAGAAAGAAGCGCGATGAGTTCTGGCGCGGCAATCACGCCACCAACGCGCAAGCCCGCAAGGCCGTGTACCTTAGAAAGGGTGCGCAAGATCACAAGGTTAGGCAGGCGCGCAAGCTCTGAGGTCAGGGACGTATTGTCGGTGCTATCACCTTGGAGAAATTCGATATAGGCCTCGTCAACGATCACCGGATGGGGCGTGCGTGTTATCAGCTCGATCATCACCTTACGGTCTAGCAGACTACCTGTAGGGTTGTTGGGTGAACATAGAAAAAGAAGTTTTGTGTTTTTATCAGTAGCGCTCTTGATGCCTTCAAGGTCTAGGGTAAAATCATCGCCGCGCAAAGGAACGCGTCGAACCTCGCCGCCTTGAATGTCGAGGGCCTTTTCATACATTGCGAAGGTTGGCGGGCAGATGATCGCATGATCTCGTCCTGCACGAATAAAGGTACGCACGATCACATCGATGCCGTCGTCCGACCCGCGCGTGATAAGCAGATTTTCCGGGGCCACGGCAAAGGTGCGCGCCAGCGCATCGCGCAGGTCTTGCGGTTGCGAGGCGGGATAGCGATTGATCGGGCCGGACGCAGGAAAAGGGGTAAAGGGATTCTCGTTTGCATTGAGCAACACATCGACGTCGCGGCGTGAGATACTGCCCGCTGCGCTATAAGGCACAAGGGCACGAATGTCCGGCCGCGCATAGGTCAACACGCGATCAATGGTGTTGGCGGGGCCAGGGGGGGCAGGGGCCGGGTTGGATTTCTTAGGCATTGTTTTCTATCAAGGCAAGGAGTTCGGTGATGAGGTCCTGGTGGGTAGCGGCGAGCAAACGATAGTCCGTCATCGTTGCATCAGGAAGAGTGAAACGCGCTACCGATGGGCGGATCATAAGCGCGCACCCAGCCTCGCGCAAGGGCGGCACCAGCGCGATCAGGTCCCATAACTTCAGGCCTTGCTCAAAAGTAAGATCGGCATCATCGGTCAGCAAATCGGTATAACCTAGCCCATTGCGCTCGGTGATTAAGGGCATACCGGTGACCTCAGGTACACGGGTCACGAAGGGATGATCCGCACCGAACATCATCGCTGGCGCTGTACAACACACCCGTGCGCCCTTCAATACTCGTCTGGGCGTCAGGCGTACGGGCTGATCGTTTTGCATCACAGGCAAGGGCGTTTGCCCATTACCACCGCCGCCGCTCCAGGTGGTGCCCGTTAAAGGGTCACCGATGGCGCCGAACACCGGGCGACCCTCAAAAAGCAGGCCAATCAAGCTGGCAAAGCCGCCGCGTTGGCTCAGAAACTGCGCCGTGCCATCCAGCGGGTCAAGCACCCACAACCAAGGCGCGTTTGCTTGATGATCGGCAAACTCCTCGCCGATGATCCCATGGTCGGGATAGGCATCAGTGATGAGGGCACGCAATTGTTCCTCGGTGGTGCGATCCGCCAAACTTGCCGCGCTTGCATCGTCCTTATAGGTAATAGCAATATCTTCGCCCGCGCAGTAACGATGATAGAAATCGCACAGGAGGCTTTGCGCTGTCGGAAGAAGAGATGTGCGAGTAAAACAAGCAATATCGTAGAGCATTAGGCAAACATTTTTTCTATCGGCAAGACCAGGATGGAGGACGCGCCGGCTTGCTTGAGGGCTTCCATGGTTTCCCAGAATATATCCTCACGACATAGGGCGTGGACGGCGACTTTGTCGTCTTGGTCGTGTAGGGGCACGATGGTCGGGGTTTCTTGCCCGGGTAAGGCGCGGGAGACAGCCGGCAAGGCCTTAACAGGGCAGTGCAGCATGACATAGCGGCTCTCGCTCGCTTGTCGGGCCCCTTCGATACGGGCGATCAGACGCTCAATCAGCTGGCTGCGCGCTTGATCTAAGGGCCTGGTTTGTTGCAGCAAAATGGCTTGGCTGGTGAGCAGGGTTTTGACCTCGCGCAGGCCATTGGCGATCAAGGTGTTGCCGGTTTGTACGATATCGCAAATGGCATCGGCGATCTCAAGGCGCGGAGCAACCTCCAGCGCGCCTGCCATCTCGACGATATTAATGCGCAGGTCGTTGGTCTTAGCAAAGTTGTGCAACAACGCCGGATAAGATGTGGCGATCCGTAAGCCGTTGAGGTCCTTAAGGGATGAAAAAGGCGCGGTGGCCGGCAGGGCAATGGCCAGTCGGCAAGCGCTAAAGCCGAGTTTGAGCCGGATATCGGCATTGAGGGTCTTACCCGCTTGCTCAAGGGTGCGTTTTTTCTCTAAGAAGACATTTTTTGAGCTAACAGCGAGTTCACACGCGCCATCACCGATCAGGCCGGGGATGTCGTCGTCGCGCACGAGCAACAGATCGACAGGAAAATTCGAACAGCGACAAAACAGCGTATCGCGGCTCTTGGTAAAGCGCAGGCCGCATTGTTCAAGCAACTGCCAGGAGCGCTCGGACATGCGTCCGGATTTTTGGATGGCGATTCGCAAGCGCGTGGATTGGGGTGTGTTTGGCATGGTTTTATCGTCTTTTTTTGCGAGCAGGTGTTTGGGTTGATGGCTTATTATTGGATGTTTGAGGAGACGCGAGGTGGTCCAAAACCAAGCGGTAGCCCTGATGGGGTTCTTCGCGCAGAAAACGTGCGACACGACCGACGGTGGTGACGCTTGCGCCGAGCTTGGTGGCAATCTCGCGGTAGGGTAAATCGCTTTTATCCAGCCACTGGGCGATTGCCCAGCGTTCGGTTAAGGCGCGAATTTCAGCCGGGGTGCACAGGTCGGTGAGGAATCGTTGGCATTGGGCGGGCGTTTTAAGCGCGAGCAGAGCGTGGGCGAGGGATATTGTTTTCATAAGCGATTGGGTGTTGGTGGGATGAAAAGGATGGTGCGCCTGGGGTATCCATGAGCGGGCTTAGGCGTCGGTTCAGGGTTGTCTGGGGCTGTGTGATAAGAGATTAAGTATCATATTATCACAATAGTGTATTATTACGTTAGCACAATAACACAATAATCCAAAAAAAACAAGGACGGACAATGACGAAATACTGTCCGTCTGGCTAGGCGTGGTTTTTAGTCCTAGACACGATGTTTACTCATTCCCGCGCGTTGCTTATCACGAGCAAAGATAGAAGACGGAATCGAGCTCCCGTAGCAGTTCCTGCTCTCGCAGGAATGACGGCAAGAGGCAGCGCCGCCTGGCGTAAGATTGGGGACAGGGCATGGAGTCATCACATAGGTCACCACATGGGTCATCACATGGGCGGGTGATAGCTAAATCCTGTCTCTCCGGCTAGGAGCGGTCTTGACCGGTCGTTCATCATGCCTTTGCTCTTGTTAAGGCTGCCGCGCGCGACTTTGCGTACAGTGTGTGAGAATAACAGTGACGAAAGGGGAGGGCGTTATAAAAAACCCTCATGGGAAACGGCGATATGAGCTTCCTCAAGCATGGTGGCTGCCGCCTTAAAACTCTTATCTAACATGCCGTCATCCTCATCGATAGGGGGGCAAAAGACGTATCCAAGGCCGCTTTGAATAATAGCCCTTGCGCAATCGGCGCAAGGAAAGCGATTGATATAGATGGCACATCCCTCGATGGATACACCCAGTCGTGCGGCGTGATAAATGGCGTTACGCTCGGCATGCTCAAACCAAAAAAACTTCTCACCACTGGGACGGTGAAAGCGTTTTTTATCCTGCGCTGAAACTCCGCGGGGTAGGCCATTAAAGCCGGTTGCGCGAATCTCAAGAGCTTTCCCGACGATGACAGCACCGACGTGATAATCCACGTCCTCACTCCAGGCCGCAATATGATCGCACAATATCGCAAAGCGGCGATGCCAACGGCCTTGCTTTTCGGCTTGCCTCTTGTTGGGTTGGTCTTTTTTCATGGGGTGTCATCCAGACCGTCAAGCATCGCTGTTTGGCTATCAGATAACCTGCGTAAAGGCGGCAGGAGTGCTTGCCAGCGCGGATCACCCGTACGCTTGCTTATCATATACTTAATCGCTGCAATCGGCGGGATAGACGTGAGGCTCTCGCGCAGGCTTTTGATACGCTCGACGATAGCCTGGTCAGCCGTGTGATCCCATACCTGCGCGCACAAGCGCGCAGTGATATTCACGGTGGCGGAGATACACCCGGCGTAGCCATTCTTGGTGGCTTGCTTAAGGGTTGTCTCGGAAGAGGGAAAAACCGCACAGTCACAAAGCGTCTTGGCAAGTTGACTGGCATACTCAAGATCCCCTGAGGAATCTTTAATCCCTGTAAAGCGATCAGGATACGCTCGATGCAGACGGGTAACGACGCCTAGGGGCAGAGGAATCCCCGATAGTTGAGGGAAATTATAGAAATAAATAGAAATTTTACGAGAACCGAGCCCGTCATGAAGGGCCGCATACCAAGCGAAAAGATCATCCTCGCTTAAGGGCTTATAGTAATACGGCGGGAGGACAAGGGCGACCTGGTAGCCGAGCGTATCGGCCAGCGATGTTAAGTTCAGCGTTTCATCAAGGGAGGGCGTCGTCGTGCCCACCATGAGTTTTTGGCTATCCAGTTCCTTGGCCGCGATCCGCATAATATTCTGACGCTCGAATAAAGGCAACGAGTTCGCCTCACCTGTCGTGCCAAGGATATTGAGGCCGTGACAGCCGTTTGCCAGGGTCCACCGGCCATGCTCGACAAACAGGTCTTGGGCAAGCTGGCCTTGGGGCGTGATTGGTGTGGGAAGGGCGGCGATGATTCCGTGCAAGGGCATGGTCGCTCCGTCACTCTGGCTTTAGGGTGTTTTTCGGGGCTTGGGCAACGATGGGATGATCGCGCGTACCTGCGCCCACTGTACTCGCGCCGCCGGGGCTACCGATCCCTGTGAGATCAAAATACTCACGATTGATCTGTAGATAGATTTGATCTTCAGCCTCAACCTCATCATCATAACGAATGGCGTCAACAGGGCAAACGGACTCGCAAAGGCCGCACTCGATGCATTCATCCTGGTGGATATAAAACATGCGCGGTCCTTCATAAATACAATCGACCGGACATACCTCAACGCAGGTGCCATCTTTAATATCGATACATTCTTTTTTGATGATGAGCGCCATGAGGTTTTTTTATCGTACTTATTGTCCCTGCCATTGAGGGGGGCGTTTTTCGCGAAAAGCACGCGGTCCTTCATCGGCATCGGCACTTGTCAGAGCGCGGATGAGCGCCTCAGAGCGCAAGGCCCGGGACTCGCGCGGTGACAGGTGCGGCGCGCGGCGCAAGGATTGCTTGATGGCCTTTAAGGATAAAGGTGCGCAGGCAAGGACATCTCTCACCCATGCTTGGACTTCATCATCTAAGTTTGCCGCAGGCACGACCGCATTCACAAGACCGAAGTGTGCCGCCTGCGGTGCGCTCATCAGGCGGCCGGTGAGCATGAGCCCGGCGGCAATGGTAGGGGGGATACGTTGTTGCAACTGGGTCATGCCGCCGTCTAAGGGCAGACGGCCAACCTTGGCCTCGGGTAGGCCAAAGCGAGCGTGATCTGCCGCGATGACAATATCGCAGCCAAGGATCATCTCAAGCCCGCCTCCGGTGGCAACGCCGTTGACTCGGGCAATCACGGGTACGGTCAGGCTCTCGCGCAGGGACAACCCACCAAATCCATTCGGGTTACCATGGGTCCAATACTCTAATCCCGAACGTCCGGTTTCAGATTTCATGTCTGCCCCGGCGCAGAAGGCTTTCTCGCCGCTGCCGGTCAGGACAACCAGGCGGATAGACTCATCGTCTTCGATGGTGCGCCATATGTTCTCTAGGGCTTTTTCTGCCTCATGATCGATAGCGTTCATGCGTTCGGCGCGATCGATCATGACTTGTGCAACGCCCCGTTGATCTATCGTATAGTCGATGCTCATGGTTTTATCGCTTCCTTAGTTGTTTTATGAAGGGCGTATTCATCTATAATCTCTTGGGTATGCTCACCGAGCATCGGCGGACGGTGCCGCACGGTCGTGGGTGCGCCATTGAGATGAATGGGTGAGGCGACGAACGCGACACGCCCTAAAAAAGGGTGATCGATATCTACCAGCATATCGTTGATGCTTGTTTGCGGATCGGCCAAGGCCTTCCCGAGCGAGCGCACCGGTGCACACAAGAGGTCTTGCTCTTCTAAGCGATCCAGCCAGTATTGGGTTGTATTATTGATAAAAACATCGGCAAAGGTCTTTTGCAAAAAGGCCTTATGTTTGCGCTGGGTGGCGAGATCAGGATAGTCGCCGGAGAGGTCATCGATTTTCAGCGCGGCGCAAATATCGCGCAGGGGATTTTCCTTAAAGGCACCGACAACCACGAGCGAGCTGTCTGAGGTGTTAAAGACACCCGTCAGCGGCATGGCGGCCCAATTTAAAATCGTGCCGTGGGCGTTCCATTGGGCTGCTTCTTGCATCTGCATGGCCAGCATAGAATCGTAAAGCGATACGGTGACCTTTTGTCCTTCACCGGTCTTCTCCCGCATGAAAAGCGCGGCGAGGATTCCTTGCACCAGATGCATACTCGCGCTGTAGTCACACAAGGTGGTGGGATAGATAGACTGAGGGATCGAAGGATCGGAGGTTTTTTCCATCACCCCGCTCATGGCTTGCGCCAGCACGTCTTGCCCGCCTTTATGGGCATAGGGGCCGGTCTCGCCATAGCCCGTGCCGGATGCGCAGATGATCCGTGGATTGATTGTCCGTAGTGCCTCATAGCCAAAGCCTAGGCGATCCATCACCCCAGCGCGAAAATTATCGACCACCACATCGCACACCTTCACCAGATCAAGCACCATTTGTTTGCCTTGCGCACTTTTGGTATCGATGGTCATGGAGCGTTTGTTGCGATTAAGGGAAGAAAAAACCGCGTTGTTCATCGCCTCTTGAGACGTCTCGCCGAAAAAGTTACGGGAAAGATCACCAACGTTGGGGCGTTCGATTTTAATGACATCGGCACCAAAGTCGCCGAGCATCTGGGTCGCGCAAGGGCCCAGCATGACTTGGGTGAAATCTATAACTTTGATACCCGTAAGAGGCAGCATCGTGATCTCCTTAGACCGAGAGGGAGGGCGCGTGAGAGGTTTAGTCGGCGGGCGAGTCAAACGTCGCGTTTGCGGAAGGCACATCGCCTGGGTCGGCCCCTTGTGCTCGCATGACCTTTTGAATGTGCTTAGCGTCAACCTCGCGCAAAAGGCAGTTTTCATCCAACGCTAAGGATGCGGCGATTCCTGCGGCTTGGCCTTGCGCCATGCAGGGCGGGATTTCCCGCGACATTTTCTGAGCATCACTTTGCACGGAATAGTGCCGCCCCGCGACGATCAGATTATCGATCTCTTTGGGTAGGAGCGCACGATACGGAGTATAGTAATCGCGACCACGGCAAACGGAGTCGGCAAAGTAACGGCGATTGGTGACGTCATCTTTGGTGACGACGTAGGTCCCTTGTAGCAAGCGGGTTTGGCGGATTCCCATTTGTTCTGCGGCACCCAGCATTTTTGCGTTCTCAAAGCCGGGGATGTGCGCCCGCGCATAGGTCAGCAGATTCATCATGCGTTCTCGGCCCTCGTATTCGGCGGCGACCATATCCTCAGGCGAGAGTCCGTCATAGCCGGGCATATGGGGACAGTTACACCAAACAATGCCAGGCAGGGGCGTTTTAAGCCACCACATGCCCCAGGCCCCGCCAATCCGGCGGCGCGCCCCGCGATCGAGTTTTTTATATTCTGCCGGATTGTCGTACTCAAAAGCCTCGGCTTTATCGGTGTCAACATCACACAGACGAAAGACAGTGGTAACGATATATTGGCCTTGGATAAAGTCGCTTCCTGCCGAGGCGGCGACATCCAGATCCCCGGTGGCATCGATGACGATTTTGGCTCGGATCGCTTGTCGTCCGAGTTTTGTTTGACAGATGACCCCGGTGATGATCCGCTCCTCGACCAGTGTTTGGGAAAACCAGCTATGCAGACGTATGTTGACCCCCTCTTCGCGGATGAGGTCCAAACTCACCCGCTTCCAGGCATCGGGATCAAACGCGACGGCATGGATGATCGGTTGCGGCATGCCAGTCTTGTGAAAATCGATACACCCCCAGCGGGACCATTTGCGCCACATCTCCCAATTCGTCAGGCAGTCTTCAGGTGGCGGATAGACCGCACCATCCAGCCGCTCTAGGCGGTCGACAAACTCACTGACGATGCCGGTGGTGACGATTTCATTGCCCTCGTTCACCATGTCATCGAGCACCAGCACCATGCCGCCAGAGGCCATACCGCCTAAGTGATGGTAACGCTCTAAAAGGGTGACGCGGCATCCTCGGCGGGCAGCACAGACAGCAGCGCAAACGCCGGCGGCACCACCACCGACCACCACCACATCGCAGGTATCCACGACCTCAATCGTCTCGCTTTGAATACGCAGGGTCTCTGGTGTGTTCATAAAAATCCTTTTGGTTTTCTATAAAGCCTTTTAATCTTCCCAATGGATGACGATTTTTTGCGCGATCGACACGGTCGCAAATAGAAAAACTGACAAGCCGGAAGAGACAAAGATGGTTGCGTACAGCAAGGCGGCACGGAAGTTAAAGGTCGAGTCGATAATAAGCGCCCCGAGCCCAACATCGGCGCCGACCCACTCGCCGACGATCGCGCCAATCACGCAGGTGGTGCTGGCAATTTTAAGTGCGGCAAAGAGAAAAGGCAGTGAATAGGGCAGGCGGATTTTCCATAGAATCTCCCACGTGCTGGCCGAAAGGACTCGCGCGAGTTCTATGGTTTGCGGATTGACGGCTTGCAGGCCGCGTACCATGTTCACCAGAGTTGGGAAAAAGCAAATCAACGCAGCAATGACGATTTTCGCCGTATACCCTGCTCCAAAGATCAGCACGAGAATCGGCGCAATGGCCAGAATCGGAATCGTATTGATAAAAACCGCGAGCGGAAAAAAGGCTTCTTGGGAAAACTTGCTATGCACAAAGATGATTGCAATCACGATGGCGGCAAGATTACCGAGAATGAATCCCAGCACGCTCTCATAAAACGTTGGCCAGAAATTCGCGAGCAAAAGAGGAAACTGATCCACGATGGTTGCGGCCACCGCACTGGGTGCAGGCGCGATATAGCTCGGGATCGAAAAACCATACACACACAACTCCCATATCAGCAAAAGACCCGCCACCGCCAGCACGGGCGTGAGAATCACGCGCAGCCGTTGCTGGCGAATCTCGCGCCGATGCAACGTCTTCAATGCTGTATCGTCTATCAGGGTCGAGGTTATGCGCGTCGCCATTAGCACGACTCCAAAGCGGTGCGCAGATAGGACGTGTAGTGATTAAACTTGGTCGTATCGCGAAGTTTGATCTCGCGTGGATGGGGCAAGTCGATATCGACGATTTCTTTCAAGCGTCCGGGGTTGGATTTGAGTAGGATAACCTTTTGCGCCAGAAAGACAGCCTCGGGGATCGAATGGGTGACGAATAAAATTGTCACGCCGGTCTCCTGCCACAGGCGCAAGAGCTGGATATTGAGGTGGTCGCGAGTCATCTCATCCAAGGCCCCGAACGGTTCATCCATCAGCAAGAGCTTGGGCTGGCACACCAAAGCGCGGGCGATGGCGACTCGTTGGCGCATGCCGCCAGAGAGCTCGTGAGGTAAGGCATCCTCTCGCCCGGCAAGGCCGACCATCTCAAGCAACGCTCGTGGCGAAAGATCGCTTTTATTCAGACTCACGCCGGCTTTTTGGCCGACCTGTAAAGGCAGTTCGACATTCTCAAGGGCGGTGCGCCAGGGCAGTAAGGTGGCATCCTGAAAGACAAAGGCAAACTCGCGCGCCAGGCGTGCGGACGGGGGAGGATTACCAAAGATCGATACCTGACCGTCGCCTGGCTCGATCAAATCAGAAACCACGCGCAAGAGCGTGGACTTGCCGCAACCCGATAGGCCGATGATGGTATAAAAGCCGCCCGCCTGGATATCTAGGGTCAAATTCGCAAGAGCCGTCACAGCACCAAAGCGGACGCCAACATGATCCAGGCAAGCGGCCAAGGCAGGAGAGTCAGACGCGGGCATAAACGATGATACTCAGACAATCACATAGAAAAACAACGAAAAACGACGAAAAACCACGCGTGGGCAAGCGCAGTATGATGTTGGACGGGATGACGATAACCGATCATCCCGCCTCGCAAGATTAGCCGAACGTGGGTCTATCGCGTTTTGTAGCCTGGAGCACCGACAGGGTCATGATATCGTCCACTTGAGGTGTAAGGCCTTCAAACTGACCCAACGAATCATAGGTGTCGAGCTGGTTTTGCCAGTTTGCCTTGGTCATGGTGCCCCAGCCGTTTTTCGCGGTGTTCGCATTAAACGAGTAACCGATAATCATATCCACGGCTTGAAGTTCGCTGGCCTGATCCAGATTGGGATACCGCTGTATGAGGTAGGATACGGCTTCTTGTGGGTTGTCGTGAACCCAGCCCCACCCCTTGGCGGATGCGCGAATGAATCCTTCGACCTGATCGCGATGATCTGCCAGCATAGAATCGGTGACGTAAAACGGATTGGCGTACAGCTGGATGCCCGCATCCCATAAGGTCATATCGACTCGTTCGTCCCCTAAGACAGAGAGCGCACCGACGTTTGTTTTCCAACCGGTGACCACGTCCACCTGGCCGGTCATCAAGGCGTTCATATCCCCGCCCATGACAGAGACCTCAACGTCATCTTCACTGATACCGTTTTTCGCCAGTAAGGCCCTTAGTAGGATGCGTGCCGTGCCTTGGGTGGCGACCTTTTTGCCGATGAGATCGGACGGTTCACGCACAGGATTGCGCTTGAGGGAGAAATAGGTGAAGGGATGCTGCTGGTATCCTGCGGCGATGCAGATGATCGGAATACCAGCCGAGCGCGCCAACATCAGCGATGGGCTTGAAGAGATCGATCCCATATTGGCTTGACCTGAGGCCACCGAGGCCACCCCATCGATGTTAGGGCCGCCAGGGGTAATGGCAAGCTCCAGGCCTTCGTCGGCAAAGTAGCCGAGCTTATCGGCGGCGACTTCGCCTAAGATGCCGTTGGATGCAAGCCAACCCAGCTGCATCGTCATCTTAAAGGTCCCTTGGGCAAGACCTGGGCTTACTTTCAGCAGGCTTCCGGCAAAAGTCGCGCCAGCGGCACCGAGGGCCGTGTGGCGTAGGATTTCACGTCTTGTGATGGGGTGGGTGGGTGACATGAGCGGCTCCTCCATATGATCTGTGTGATCTGTTGGTGCGCCGAGTCATGATCGAACCCATAACCAAAGCGATGTCAGATGCAGAGCAGTACCTGTTTGGTCTTTGACCTCACGTGGCAAGCCTTGGGTGGCGCACACGATGTATATCCTTGACTATTTCTTCTTGCAGGTGAGAAACTCAAGAGCGTATTTTCTCTCATAGTGGTGCAATATCTGCATCACTATGATCTAATACCCTCATATTCAACAAATAAGGCAGTCAGGGCTTGGGATAAAAAAGAGCGATGCACGCTGTATTTTTGCGTTACCTGGATGAGACGGCAAGGCAAGGCTCCATTCGCAAGGCGGCCAACCTTTTGAATGTGTCGTCCACCTCGATCAATCGCAACATTATCCAAGCCGAGCGCAAACTGGGTGTGAAGGTTTTTGATCGGACAGCCCAAGGGGTGGAGCTCACCCCGGCGGGGCATATCATCTTAGAGCACTGTCGCAAGACGCTCTATGATTTTGAGTCGGTTAAGGCCGCGGTTGATGATATTCGTGATCTACGGGAGGGGCATCTTAAGATTCTGACCCTTGATTCGGCGACGTTTGGTATTTTACCCGCCGTGCTTGAGTCGTTCCACGACATCTATCCAGGCGTATCGCTGTCGATTCAAACGGCCATTCCTGATGAGATTTTAAGTGCGGTTCTCTCCGGCGCGGTGGATATTGGGGTGACATTTACCAATGACGTGCAGAGCAATGTGCGGGTCTTTTCGGAAAAAGCGGCACCTTTTGGTGTTTTAGTGCCGCCAAATCATCCCCTTGCCGAGCGGGGCATGCTGTCGGTGGAAGACCTCACGCCCTATCCTCTGGTGAGCACCATCGATGCTCGGACAGGGAACTCGATTCTCGATGATGAGATTGCGATCGGCGAGGCGGGTCTTAAAACGCACATTTACACCAACACGCTAGAAATCGCGAAGCGGTCGATATTGAATAATCAGGCCATCGGTATTTACACCAAAATCGGCTTTATCAAAGAGATCCAAGCAGGTGACGTGCGTTTCATCAAACTCGCCCATTCTCGTCTTAGCCGCTATAAGGTTGGTCTGGTTATTTCTTCTTCAGCGAACGTCGATCCACTCAAACATGCGTTTTTTAGGTATGTAGAAAAGGTCTTCAAGCAGGTGTCTTTTGATTAAGCCAAGCCCGCACAGCAGGCCAAGCACGTTTAGAAATAGGCACCACAGGGCCATCGGAAAGGCGAAGACACGGCTTACCATTAAAGCGGTGTAGTTTTTAAAGCGGTGTAGTTTTGGATTTGATCGAGTTGCAATCCAGTGTGAACGATGCACCTGAATCCCTTCAGCAAGGGGTAGCATCGCAACGGCATCGCGCATTCGCATCAAAATGACAGCCTCACCTTGGGTGGTTTTTACGCGTAGATAGTGGTCCTCGGCATGAATCGACAGAATCTCGGTGCCGATCTCCTAGGGTAAGGCACGCAACAACGGCGCATGCTTGCTTTCATCTGTGTCCTGGCTTTTTTGACGGGTATTGGCGTTAAGAGTATTGGCCTGCACGGGCGCAAAAATACCCCCCTCCCAGTATGTTGCCAATATCATCAGGCCTAAACATAAATGACAAAATGTCTCTTTGTATAAATTTCTATAGAAAAACTCTTGGTAAAAAATCTACGTGATCGCAAAACTTTTTATATACGTTTTATCGGGCTCTACGCCGATGCCAGGTTTATTCGGGATACGCACGTAGCTTTGATTGTTACGCACCTGGTTTTCAATCTGGAGGGGCTCGATCATCATCTCATCACGGAAACGGCTTTCGGTCGTATCAAACTCCAACATGGGCTCGGCCGGATGCAGCCCGCCAGGCATGGGCGGCTGGGCGCACAGCAGGTGCAGATTAACGGCCGTTGCAATGTCCGAGCCCCAGACGTGATTGATGACCGGAATAAAGTGAGCCTGCGCCATCGCCGTCACCCGAAGATATTCCGAGATACCGCCAAGACCGCAGACCTCTGGCTGGGCAATATCCACGCACCGCCCCTGAAGCAAATGCCGCCAACCCCAGCGGGTAAACTCGGCCTCGCCGCCGGCAATCGCTACTTTTAACTTGCTGCGTAACTCGCGGTAGCCATCGTGGTCTTCCGGAGCAATGGGCTCTTCAAACCAGGTCGCACCCATTTCCTCAAGAGCGCGTCCCACGTAAAGCGCATCGGATGTGTTATAGGCGTGATTGGCATCGGCCATGAAATGAAAATCATCGCCCACCCCGGTGCGCACAGCTTGCGCCAGCTTTACGTCCGCTTGCGGTCCCAAGCCGATTTTCATCTTCACCGCGCTAAAGCCGCGTTCTTTAATCGCTTGCGCTTCTTGGGTAAAGCGCGCGGCAAGCGTTGCTGGGTCTTCTCGCCGGAGCATCATGCCATAGCCATAGACTTTGATTTGATCGCGATGCTTACCGCCGATCAATTGATAGAGCGGCAATCCAGCAACCTTACCGAGCAAATCCCATAAAGCGATATCGATCCCAGAAAGGGCCTGGATCGGCATACCCTTTTGTCCATGATCGCGCAAAAGGTTATAGACCTTATGCCAGATCGCATCTCGATCAAGCGCATCCATGCCTTCGATCATCGGTGCGATGACCTTATAGATAATGGCTCGATTGGCATGGGCGATACCGCCAGGGCCAAAACATTCACCCCAGCCGGTCAGGCCGTCATCGGTCTGAATTTCTATCAGGTGCACCGTGCGCTTGGCGTAATACTGTTGTGAATAGCCGAGCTCTTGAGTGAGCGCATGTTCAAGAACATGGCTGATGACCTTACGAATTTTCATACAAACCTACGCCGTTAGGGCCCGTGATACCCGCTTGAGGGTCAGATAATCATCCAGCGCAAGATGCGAGCAGTCATAACCCATGCCCGATTGCTTCATACCGCCGTGGGGCAGATCAATCGCGTACTTCACACCATTGATTTGAATCTCTCCAAAGCGCAATCGCCGGGCGCAACGCTGCGCCTTATCCAAATCGCGTGAGAACACGTACGCGGTGAGACCGGCTGGCGTGTCGTTGGCATCCTTAAGCACGGCATCCTCATCGGTGAACTCGATCAAACTGACGACGGGGCCGAAAATTTCTTCCTTCCAAATACGCATATCGTTGGTTACGCCAGAGAGGATGGTCGGTGCATAGAAATGGCCAGTCTGGTCGATACCATCGGGGCGGCCACCACCAAACTCGATTCTCGCTCCGTCAGCAACGGCATCTCGCACCAGGCCATCCACCCGTTGCCAAGCCGCGGCGTCGATGAGCGGCCCCATCGAGATGGTTTTTTTTCTATCAAAACCAACTTGGACGTTTTTGGCGCGCTCGATAGTCTTGTGGATGAAGGTATCCATAATGTTTTCATGTACATAGACGCGGTTGGGCGTGACACAGATTTGCCCGGCGTTACCAAACTTCACGGCGCAGACAATATCGGCCGCCAGATCAAGGTCGGCATCATCAAATACCAACACCGGCGCGTTGCCCCCCAACTCCATAGAATAGCGTTTGATCGACGTCGCGCCCATACGCATCATGTGCATGCCCGTACGCGAGGAGCCGATCAAGGTCACAAGGGCCGGAATTTTCGAGGACGTCAGGGCATCGCCGACCTCCTCATCTTGCCCGCAGATGATGTTCACAACGCCTGCGGGCAAGTCGATTTTGGCGCACAATTCACCCACCGCATAAGCCGAGAGGGGCGACTTGAACGAAGGTTTGATGATGATCGGGCATCCCGTCGCCATGGCTGGGCCGATCTTAAAAGCAAGATTGAGTAAGGGAAAGTTCCACGCCAACACCGCAACCACAACGCCGACGGGCTCAGGCACCAGGTCGTGGGTGTGGGTGGCCTCGCGATCGATGATCGACTCAGGACGCACCCGGGTGATTTCTTCAGCATAGAACGCCAGTGAGTTTACGAGAGAATCAAAATCCTCTTGGGTTTGCTCCCAGGTTTTACCCATCTCCATGTGGATACATTCGCGCAAGTGCTCTTCGTTTTTGATCACCTCCTCGCGTAGAGCGAGCATCCATTGTGCGCGCTCAGCGACGCTGGTGGCGGCCCAGCCATCAAAGGCCTTTTCTGCTGCCTTGAGGGCTTGCTGGGCATGGAGTTCACTCGCCCAGGCGATGGTGCCGATGGCTTGTTCGGTCGCGGGGTTGATGACCTCATAGGGGTTGGGTGTATCGACCAATTGACCGTCGATATACATCTTTTTTTGCATTGTTGGCATCGTCTTATCCGTTGTTAGCTGTGTTTTCTATCAAAAAGGTCTATCATCGCTGGTCAGGTCTAGCCAATCACACTCGGCTTTGCTGATCGTCAGATCACCAGCTCGGGTACAAGAAGCAACCTCTTCAGGTGTTTGTGGTCCACACAAGGCAACAACCGGAAAGGATTGGTTGATAACGTACCCCAGTGCGACCTCAAACATAGAAAGCCCCTTAGCATCGGCAAACTCGTGGGCCCGCTGCTTGCGTGTGAAGTTTTCATCAGAATAGAAAACCCGAACCAAATCGGGATCATCGTGCTTTACCGGATCGCCGTGGGCAAAAAAGCCGCGCCCGAGTGACGACCAGGCGATTAAGGGAAAACGCTCATCGTTGAACCATGCTTTATCTTGCTCGTTGGTCACCACGGTATCGGGCCAGAAAGGCTCATTGGCCTTGGCAAGCGAGAAATGCGGTGAAGAACAGATCATCGGCGTGCGGCCTTTTTTCTGCGCGTAGGCGTTGGCTTTTCGAATACGTGCAACAGACCAGTTCGATGCGCCAAAGGCTTTGAGCCGACCTGCTTTGAGCTCTTCATCCAATGCATCCAGCAGTGGGCCGACCGGATGGGATGGGTCGTCTCGGTGAAACATCCAGATATCCAAACACTCGACTTTGAGTCTTTTTAAGGAGCCATCGATGGCACGATGGATCGAATCAGGATCGATATGCGCACCATCAGGGGGGTGAATGGGTGCGCAATAGCCAGGAATGAGTCCCTTAGACGTGAGAATAATGCGCTCGCGCATCCCCGGGCGTGCCGCAAGCCAGTCACCGATCACCATCTCGGAGTAACCGTATTCTTCAGTAGATCCATAGACCTCGGCGATATCGATGTAGGTCCCGCCGCCTGCAACAAAGGCATCGAGCAGGGCAAAGTCCCGGTCTTTAGTGTCCGGGTGAAAAATCATCGTTCCAAGGCCAATGGCCGAGGCAGGCACCGTAAGCGGTGCTAGGGCAAAAGTTTTCATCGTAAGCCTTTCTATCTTTATAGTGCCTAGAGCTATTTTTTTCGCTTAGCGGCTTCGCCGCTAGTCACCGCATCTAAAGACACAGCAAGCAAGAGAATGCCGCCCGAGAACATCAGTTTATCCGCCGCGCTGGCACCAGACAGATCGAGACCGTTGCCGAGCGAGCCAATCACAAGCGCGCCTAAAATCGCATTCCAGACACTACCGCGCCCTCCAAACAGCGACGTGCCGCCGATCACGGCTGCGCCGATCGCCTCAAGCAACAACGGCCCACCAGCAAAAGCATTAAACGACACCGATGCATAGCGCGATGCACCAACGATGCCCCCAATGGCCGCCATAAGTCCGACAATGGCAAAGGCAGCGATCCGCACCTTCTGGATAGAAATACCGACCCGGCGGGCGGATTCGGCATTGCCGCCGACGGCAAACAGGGATCGGCCAAAGGGCGTGGAGGTGGTCACCCAACCAAGCAACGCTGTCAAGCCCAAGAGCAAAATCACCAGCAAGGGCACGCCGCGATAGGCATTAAGGGTAAACACCGCGCCAAAGGTAAGAATGGCAAAAAAGGCGACCCGCCCCACGAGCGCGATCATCGGATCGACATCTAGTCCCAGCCTGGTACGAACGGTGCGGGTGCGCCAAACAGCCAAAGCGAGCAAGACAATCCCGGCAATGGCAATGCCCCAACCAAGACTCGCGGGCAGGGTGATGGTGGTCAGTCCGCGCACAAAGGGGTGGTTCATGTTAACCGCGCCGTGAATCCCCAAAACCTTGAGCATCAGCCCCTGAAAACCGAGCAGCCCGGCCAATGTGACAACAAAAGACGGCACGCCAATATAGGCGATGATGAGTCCTTGGATGAAGCCTAAGGCGGTGCCGATGAACACTGCAATCAGGCAAGCTAACGGGGCTGAAATCCCCATGTTGGTAATCAACACGGCCATGGCAGCGGCACACACCCCGGAAACTGCGGCCACCGAGAGATCGATATCACCGAGCAGCAAGACCACCGTGACCCCGACGGCAAGCGTGCCGACCACGGCGCTTTGCATAAATAGAAAATAGAAATTACGAGGGCTTAAAAAAACTGGCTCGGTAATACCAAAATACAGCCAGATTGCCACTAAGGCGACCAGCACCGGAATGAAGGGACCAAACTGACTCTCTCGCATTTTTTGCAAGGTTTGGCGAACGTTGGTAAGAGAGTTAGCCATGGGCGGAGTCTGGGTTGTTGGAGTCAGACTCGCCCCCGCCGCGGGTCATCGCCAGGACGATTGAGTCTGAATTGGTTTTATCTTTATCATAGATGCCAACCGTCTTGCCTTGATAGAGAACAGTAATGCGGTCTGATATCTCGAAAATATCCCGCAGGTTATGGGAAATATAGACAACAGCATGGTTGGTGTCGCGCAGACGCTTGACGACGTCCAGCACCTGCCGGGTTTGCGAGACTCCAAGTGCGGCCGTGGGCTCATCCAGCAACACCACCGAAGAGTCCGCCTTAACAGCGCGGGCAATGGCAATGGCTTGGCGTTGACCGCCGGAGAGGACGCCGACCTTGGCTCGTACGGACTTTAAGGTGCGCACACGCAATTGATCGATGGCTTGCTGGGCTGCCTTTTCCATCGCGAACTCGTCCAGCGGGCGTAACACGCAGGGCAGGATGCCGCTGAGTCCGCTTTTCACGGTCTCGCCGCCTAAGAAAAGATTTGAGGCCACGTCCAGATTTTCGCACAAGGCTAAATCTTGATAGACGATTTGAATGCCATAGCGATAGGCGTCGTGGGGGGTGTTTACGGTGATGGGCTCTTTATCGAGAAAAAAATCGCCACTATCGCAGGACTCAGCCCCGGCAATGATTTTCATAAGGGTGGATTTTCCCGCCCCATTATCACCGACCAGAGCCATCACTTCCCCGCGACGCACCTGAAAATCTACACCGCCGAGGGCCTGGACGCCGCCAAAGCTTTTGTAGACTTGTTTAATATGAAGGTGAGGGGACGGAGTTTGTTCCTCCGTCCCCGTTGAGCCTGTCATCATATCTTATATGCAGACCTTACATGCTGCAAAAAGACGTGTTGGCCGCTTCACCCTGACACACGAGGTCTTTGGTGACCGACGTGTCATTGTCGATGATGTAGCGGACGCCTTCTTCACCGACGGCTGAATAAGAGCCGACAGGCACGAAGGGTACATCCGCACCAGCTTCGTTCCTCATGGTCGTGGTGATGGTCTCGCGCACGTCCTTGCCTGCAATCAGGTCGATCGTTACGTCCGCCGTTGCCTCGGCCATGTCCTTAAGCGGACGCCAGCCTGTTTGGGTTTGGGTACCCAGCAGGATGCGCTGGAGAGCTGCAATGGTGCCATCAAGACCTGAGACCGGCACTTGCCCGGCAAGGCCTTGCTCGGCTAGCGAGGCCACGGCCGCCCCTGCATTCCCGTCATTGGAAGACACCACCCCTTGAACATTATTGTTCAGTTGGGTCAGAGCCTGATCCATCGACCGCCGCGCGATAGCGGGATCCCAGCCTTGGGTCCAATTCTCATAGCCGAGCTTACGCGCCCCAGAATCAAACAGGGGTTGCAGGACCCGCAACTGACCTTGATAGATCACGTCGGCATTGGGGTCGGTAGGCGATCCTTTGAGTAGCACCAAGGTGTCACCCTCTTTGGTGTTATCCACCACGTGTTGCGCCTGGTCTGCGCCCATGCCGCCCAAGTCCGCCTGCACCCAAAAGCTGGTTTTATCGGAATGGATCATCCGGTCATAGGCAATGGCGGGAACGCCAGCCTCGTGTGCGGATTCGGCAATGACGGCGGACGAGTTGCCGTCGATCGGGATCACCACCAGCACTTTTGCGCCACGGGTGAGTGCTTGCTCGGCTTGGCGTTGCTGGGCTGCGGTGTCGTTGTTGGCGTTAAAAACCTCCACCGTAACATCAGGTGCTCTGGCTTTCATCGCCTCGACAAAAAACCGTGCGTCTTGTTGTTCCCAGCGCGGATTGACGTTTTCCGGTAGCAACAGAGCCACCATGTCTGCAGCAAAAGATGGTGCTGCGGCTATGGTCAGACTGGCGGCAGCAACTGTGCCGGTTAAAAATGATCGGAACGTACGCATAAAATCTCCCCTCTTGTGGCTTTGTATACGTTGTTGTTTTAAGTTCAAAAATGTGACCGCTTGGGGTGAAAGAACATTCTCACCCCAAGAGTCTCATTAACAAACCGCGAGGTGCCGCGGGTTGCATTCTGTCATTGTGTATTTCTCACTGTGTATTTCTCTCGCGTCTTATCGCGCGCTCTCATAGGGCTTGGAGCCGCTGTTGGGTATCGCCGAGCAAAGACTCCATTTTGATTTCAGCAAGGTGGCCGTCCCGGGCTGCGATTGCATCGCAGACCTCTTCATGAAAGGGGATGGATTCCTCGTTGGTGAGCGGGTTGCGGTTGGTCAGGCGAATGCTGGCCAAAAGCGCAGAATTGATGACGCCTTCTAAGGAGGTAAGAAACTCGTTGCGCGCGGCTTTCATGATGGCCCGGTGAAACAGGGCATCGGCCATGACAAAGGCCTCGACCGTTTCTTGGGTGTCTTTCATGCCTTGCAGCGCTTTTTTAATTTCGGCGATGTCGTCCTCTTCGCCGCGTTCAGCGGCCCACCGTGCGGCGCGGGGCTCTAAAGCACTGCGAATATCCATAAGCTGACGCAGGTAATCCATACTGGGAGCGATCGATTGGTGCCAGGCGAGCACATCATCATCGAGCAAGCCCCAGCGATCACGCGGCTGGACACGAGTGCCGACGCCGCGGCGGGTGGTCAAAAGCCCCTTGCCGGCAAGAATTTTCACAGCTTCACGTACGACGGATCGGCTGACCTCAAAATGGGTCGCGAGCGCGTCTTCGTCTTCGATCAACTGGCCGGGGGGATAGGCCCCGGAAACGATTTTGCGCCCTAATTCCCGGGCAAGTTGGCTTGCGAGGCTCGGCGCAAGGCGTCCTGCGGGCCGCAGATCATAGTAGATTGCTTCGCTCATCCATGGCCTCCCTTCCATGTGCTTTGTTGCCTTTCAGGGGTGGGGTAGCGACCTTTGTGCTGAACCTAAATCGTTGCACCTAAGGTCGCGCCAGCCCTGCACGACAGTTGTGGTCTTATGAGATCTTGCCTGACAGCCTTAATTTCGAGCGTTGGGTATGTCAAATGACACACCTGCAATAAACCCTGTAACGAACCAAAACATATGATCTAACAAAAATCAATAAAATCATACATATGAAGTTTTCTCACTGGTTTTTAACGATTTTTATTGTGTCAATAGCAGGTAGCGGCAGGCGTGAGGCTGTCGCATTGACGAATCGGGGAGAAGGTGGAGCCAAACCCCCTTGGGGACTGCCTACGCAGGAATGACGGTGCTTGTGTTTATTTCCGCACAATGCAAGCAAAGACTCGCGCGACGGGCTTAACAAACGCCGACGCATGATGACCTCCCGGTCAAGGTCGCGCCTTGTGGGTTTTGACAGGTGCGGTAACCTCGGTGATCCTGCTAGCAAGAGGGATCACAAACTCGCGATAGGGCAATAGATAAGGGGCAAGGCTATGGAGACATCGATTGGCATCGACGTGGGCACCTGTCCATCCTCGCCGCTTAGTTTCAAAATTGCAGACAACAATGAGGCATCTGTAGACAATACAAGGAAAGAACAATGTCAAAGACAATACTTATAACAGGCGCATCAACCGGCTTTGGTTATGCGCTAGCAGATGAAGCCGCCGAACGTGGTCATCATGTCATCGCCACAGCGCGTAAACCGGAAAGCGTACATTCACTTATTGATAAGCACGGCGATAAAGTGTTGGCCGCGAAATTGGATGTTACCGATAAAGACAGCATTCAAAATGCTTTTAATCTAGCTTCACAAACATTCGGACAGATCGATGTCCTGATTAATAACGCGGGTTTTGGCTTGATCGGCGCGTTAGAGGAATTTTCCGAAAGTGAAATTCACGATCAATTGAATACTAATGTAGCTGGTGTGATTTTAACCACACAAGAAGCTTTACATTATATGAGGGCACAGCAATCCGGCCACATCATTAATATCTCTTCTGTAGCGGGATTTGTCGGCTATCCAGGCTCAGCCTTATATGCTGCCAGTAAACACGCCGTTGAAGGATTATCGCAAGGGTTAGCCAAGGAAGTGGCTGAATTTGGCATCAATATCACTGTTGTTAATCCGGGCCCGTTTCGCACCAATTTTGCAGGATCATCCTTAAAACTGGCGGAGAAAAAAATCGAAGTTTATGCTGGGATCCATGAACGTCAGGAACGAATGCAAACACAGTTGAATGGAAATCAGGCTGGTGATCCTGTGAAGGCGGCTCGTGTTATTTTAGATATGATTAAAATTGATGAACCGCCTTTTACCTTGCCTTTAGGTGGTATGGCTTACAGTGAAATTCCAAACCGTTTGCAGCGTACTCTAGATGAAATTGAAGCGATAAAACCTATCGGCCTGCCGACTGATTTTCCAGACGAAACGGACACAATTTGAGAGGAGGATGCACAGAAGGATGCAATATCACAAATCAGCTCATTCCCGCTTCTAACCGGAGGGGCAGAATTTCGTCTATATCTGTAGTTGCGGTGACTAACGCGCGGTCCCGAGTAAACCTCGTGCCGATAGCTAAACAAGTGGCCGGATGTACGCAAAGACCCGCGCGACGGCTTTAACACGGGCAAAAGCATGATGAACTTCCGGTCAAGGCCGCGCCTTGGGGGTTTTGACAGGTGTAGCGACCTCGACGATCCTGCTAGCAAGAGGGATCACAAACTCGCGATAGGGCAATAGAGACAGGGCAATAGATAAGAGGCAAGGCTATGGAGACATCGATTGGCATCGACGTGGGAACAGGCAGTGCGAGAGCCGGGATTTTTGACGCGCAGGGAACCCTCTTGGCTGCCGCCGTGCGCGAGATAGCGCGCTTTTCCCCCGCCCCAGACTTTGCCCAACAGAGCACGGCAGATATTTGGGCAGCGGTGTGCCAGGCGGTGCGTGAGGCTTTGCGGCATGCGGGGGTCGCACCGGATACCGTGCGCGGGATCGGCTTTGATGCGACCTGCTCGTTGGTGTTGTCTGATGGTGATGGCCAGCCGGTTTCAGTTAGTCCCGATGGAGCGCGTGAGCAGGATGTTGTGATGTGGCTGGATCATCGGGCTAGCGAAGAAACCCGGGCGATTAATACAACTGGCGCGGAGCCATTGAATTATGTCGGCGGACGCATGTCTATTGAGATGCAGCTGCCCAAGCTACGCTGGCTCAAGCGTCATTGTCCGCAAAGCTGGGCCCGGGCCACCCGGTTTTGGGACTTGCCCGATTGGTTGACCTGGCGGGCGACCGGGTGTGAGGATCGCTCGATCTGCTCGCCGGTGTGCAAGTGGGGATACTTAGGTGCGCGCGGCTTGGCTGGGGAAGGCTGGGATGTAGGTTTTTTTGCTAAAATTGGCCTTGAGGACCTGACCTGTGAGGGGTTTGCCGCCATCGGTAAAAGGTTTTGCCATGCGGGCGAGGCGGTCGGTGGCTTGACGGCGCGCGCTGGCAAGGAGCTGGGATTGGCTCAGGGTATCCCCGTCTCGGCGGGTTTGATCGATGCCTATGCGGGGGCATTGGGAACATTGCTGGGCTTGCTTGGGGCGGGTTTGACGCCAGAGCGTTTGCAAGAGTCTTTGAATGCACGGTTGGCGGTCATCGCGGGCACGTCGGCCTGCCACATTGCGCTTACGCCCTCGCCAGTGTTTGTACCAGGGGTGTGGGGGCCTTATCCCGGTGCGTTGCTTGAGGGATGGTGCGCTTTAGAAGGAGGCCAGTCGGCGGCGGGGGCTTTGTTGGATGCGGTGCTGAACCGGCATGGGGCTCTGGCAGAACTGGACGCTCAAGCCAAAGCGCACTCGATCAGTCGCTATGATCGGCTTGAGGAAATCTTGACGGCTATAGCCCAAGATGCGGGGCAGAAGGTCGCTTTACTCACCAAGGATCGGCATATCCAGCCGGACTTTCACGGCAATCGTGCGCCCTTGGCAGACCCGGCGCGGCGTGGCGCGATTTCTGGGCTTGGCCTTCATGTGGGGGTGGAGGATCTGGCGCTGGATTACCTGGCGGCGATTCAGGCCCTTGGCTACGGGACGCGCCATATTCTTACCGAGATGAAAGATCGCGGTTTGCCAATCACCACACTGGTGATGAGCGGCGGGCTTGCGGACAACCCTATGTTTGTGCAAACGTCGGCGGATACGACCGGCTGTGCAGTGCTTTGTCCTGATCAGCCCGAGCCGGTATTGCTCGGCAGCGCGATGATCGGCGCGGCGGCAGGAGGCAAACGGGACCTTGCGACGGTCGCAGCCGAGATGAGCGGTGAGGGTAAAACTCATAACCCATGCGGTGGCGCGGTGGCGGATTATCATGCTCGCAAGTATCGAGTGTTTCGTGCGATGCAAGACGACTTTGCGAACTATCGGGACATGATGGAGTCATAACATACAGGTATATTAGGGGTGCATTGTCCGCCCCGGATTTGTACGAGAATTTTTGTGTGGTTGGCGTAAAAGAATTGGTTGACAGAAAACGATGATATTTTCTTCCTCATTTTGAATTGTAAACTCAGGAAAAGAATCGCCCACATGAGTGATGATGTCCACTTAAGCCCCCAAGAGTGATCCAATTTTGCGACAAAAGTGCTCATCAAATAAATGAGCTACCGCGACTTGCACATCGATCTCTATCCCGTTCTATCCACTCAGAGACGATGCGTGGTAATTCTTCAATTATCCTTAGTCGGAAAAACTAAATAAAAAACTGAACAAGGACTCGTTGATTGTTTTCTTCTTTACTGCTCTGCTTTTTGGCGTAAAATATAGGAGACAGGGTTGGCCGTTGCATTTTCACTTGCTAGGTTAAATACATCGCGGGTGCCTTGTTCATCCGTAAAGTTGAAAGTGTGGCTTGTAATTTGCCAATCTTTTGTTTCTTTTTCTAGCTTGTAAAGATAATGACCAGACACTTGCCAGAAAAGATCGCTTACGTAATGATCTGCAATCACATCGGCTGTCACGATTGCTTGATCGCCATTGATCTTAATAGATATATTCGAGAGTTGATGATGTGTCCGATCAAAACCGGGAAGTATAGAAGCCCATTGAGTCATAAGAGCTTGAGGACTTTTTAATTCCACCTCACCTCCTGCTAAGGAGGTATAATCAACTTCTATTTCATCGGCGTAAAGTTTTTCAAGGTCTTCAAAGTTCCCTGTATCCGCTAGATGGGCAACGCTTTCAACAATCGTTTTAATTGCAGCGTTATCTTGTGATGAGCTAGCCGAAGCGGGATTAGTTGCTGTTATCGTCATGAGCATCATTCCTAAAATCAGAAGTTTCATTGGCCTATCCTATTTCAATGTCTTCTTGAAATGTTCTACGACTGCGTTGGTCGCTGTGTTGACGGCCTCAGGCTGATCGTAAAAATCAAACTGCGTTACATCATTCAGCATAATGAGTTCAACATTATCACCCGCACGCGCGGCATACTCTTTTGCACCTTGCGGAATGGCCGCTGCGTCGGAATGGACAAGCAGAGCTGGCTTTTCCTGAGCATCGGCTGTTTTTAGGGCATCATAGGTCAACCAACCATCCCATGAAACGACGTTAAACTTGTTATCGTATTCAGCTATCAGGCCACGGTTTTCTTCTGTGTAGTATGGAGCCTGGTACATCACAGCGTTTTTATTGGTCAGGCTTGCTGCTTCCAGATAGACAGGCTCATACGCTTTCTTTGCATTTTTTGCAGCTGTAATCAGGGCATCGACACTTTCCTCTCCACCATAGACAGCATCAACGATAGCAGCGTTGTGCAACCATGGAGCAACAAGAGCCAAAGATTTGATGTTGGGATTAGAGGCCGCAGCATCGCTCATGTATCCAGCAGAAGCGCATATCCCAAGACCGGCAACTTTATTAGCATCAACTTCGGAACGCGTTACAAGGTAATTCACAGCAGCGTTAATGTCCTGTGTTTTACGCTTAGGGTCTTCCAGATACTTAATGGAGTCCTCAGACTCACCCCAACCGCGGAAATCAAACACAAGAGCAGCATAGCCCTTATCTGCCAGTTCAGTAGCGTATGTTGTTGGCATTTGCTCTTTAACCGTTGTCCATGCGCCTGTCACAACGACACCGGGTAATTTATCGCCATCCTTATAGTCATCTGGCAGGTATAGATTGCCGACCAGAGTTTGATTATGGCTTTCAAATATAACTGGTTTTTTCATAGCGGCCTCCACATTGTCTAAAGTTGTTAATGTTAGTGTACCGATCACGGCGGTTGTTATCAGTAATTTGTTCATCGGATATCTCCTCACGTTTTGAAATTTTATAAGGCCAATATAGCGCGAGGGAGCAATTCACTCTTGCACGTTTTTGCGAAGTTTTTGAAGATTCTTGCTATTCGCTAGTCGACCATAAAATCAGTGAAGTTGCGGACTCTGGTGGGGAGTAACTTTTTGCTTGGATAAACAGCAAACATGTCCCGCAAAACTGGTTTTGCGTTTTTAACGGTTAATTCCTGCATATCGCTTGTAACGATATCGCAGGGCAATATAGCCAATCCCCATACCACACCGAACTGCCTCACGTATAAGTTCCAAGTCATCAAAAAGCTATCAAACTCAAGCATAATATGAGAAGGCTGGGTCTTCTCATATTATGCAAAACCAACGTTGTCGTGAGACAATAACTGGAAGTTCCACGAGCTCTGATAATGAAACTGACCTGCTGATTTCATTGTCTTTTATAAAATTGCGCCCGACACAAAAGCGATAAGGAACAGGCCATAAATGTCTTGCTGTAAGGTTTGAGCTCTTTAATGGGCCAAGACGAAGAGCGAGTTCGATATTATTCCTGAAAAGACAAGTTCTATATTGGTAGAGTAAGAAAAATTTATAGGAGAAGTGCCATGTCACAGGCCTTTGCAATCATCGAGACTGGCGAACCAGATGTTTTAACCAAAATAGATGTGCCTACCCCCAAACCTACCACAGATAAAATCCTAATCCGCAACCACGCAAGTGCTGTCAACTTTATTGATACGATTATGCGTCGTGGTGAAATGCCAGAAGGTATGATGCCTGAGTTACCGCACGTACCAGGTATTGAAGGTGCTGGCGTCATTGAAGCTCTTGGCAATGGCGTTGAAGGATTAAATGTGGGTGATCGTATTGTCTGGATGGGTCCAATAGGAGCAGGAGGATACGGGACACACTCTGTGGTTGGTCAATCCTATGTAACAAAAATCGCAGATGATATTGATTTTACAACAGCGACGGCTTTGCCTGTAAACGCGATGACGGCATGGCACATGATGGTCAATCTCGGCGGAGCTAAAGCTGGCGATACGGTGCTAGTTCATGCTGCCGCAGGTGGTGTTGGTACTATGGCCCTTCAAATCGCTAAAAACCGTGGCCTGACCACAATCGCATCAGCAAGTGCAGACAAACACGAATACGCCAAAGCACAGGGCGCGAATCATGTCATTGACTATCGTAGTGAAGATGTTGTCGCACGTATCAAAGAAATCACGAATGGAAAAGGTGTAGATATTACACTCAATCCTATTTCAGGCGAGAGTCTTAAAAATGATTTAGAGGTGCTATCTCCATTGGGAACAGCCGTTTTGTTTGGCTTCTTAGCTGGTCCGCCTGCTGGAAATTTCGCTGATGATTTAGCAAAACATTTTCAAAAATCAATTGCGGTCAGAATGAGTGATATTTACACTTACTACGACAATAGATCTGATGAATTTAATGGGAATTTGGTTGAGATTTTCAACCTTCTGGCACAAGGCGTTCTAAAATCTCAGATCACAAGTTTATCTTTGGAAGAGATCGCAGAAGCTCATCGACGCTTAGAAGCTGGTGAAACGACTGGGAAATTGGTCCTTACGACTGAATAGATCTCTGACGCCACTGTTTGGGTGTATCACCCTGTATTTGCTTAAAAACGCGGGAAAAATGGGCTTGATCAGAAAAACCACATGCATGCGCAATATCAATCATTGGCCTTTCTAAATCGGTTAACATTTTTTTGGCCTGCTCAACGCGGTAAGTCATGACGAACTGATGGGGAGACTGGCCAATCATCTGCTTGAACAAACGCATAAAATGAAAAAGACTAATCCCTGCTTGGGCCGCCATATGTTCTAACGCAATATTTTGACCGTAGTTCTTTGCGATATAATCTAGAACACGTTTGTAATGCTTTGAGGTAAAGCTCTTGGAGAACTCTATATCGTCCCCACGTTCCAAACCGTATTTTTGAATGAGCTTGGTTAGAAAGATACGGGCAAAGCTTTCAAACATTACAGCGGATCCTACATCGCTTTTGAGCGCGTCCATCAGCATTACAGCAGCTTGTGTAATATCTTCATCAACGAACTGCGGAACATCCTTAAGCTGCGTATCGGTAAGTAAAATACCAAGTTCAGACTGTGCGAATTTCTCCAACTTGTCAGGCTCTAGCGTGATCACAATCACTTTGGACTTTGCGTACCACTTCCAACCAGACTTAACACCCGCAGGCGTTACAACAATTTCATTCTTGTGATAGGTAAAATCTCTGTGCTTATCATCACGCCAGTTTTCAACACGGTGCGGCTTATCACGAAGATTGACGAGAATATGATGCTGCGAAAACACCTCATGGGGCATTTCCCCTGGTTTAGCCTCAAAGAACTCCATCGAGAGCAAGTCCATGGCACTTGGCTTATCTAAATCCGCACTCTTTAGAAGGGGTTGTTCGGGATATATGTCCTGATAACGATGAGGCATGCCATGATGTAGAGTTTTTATGAACTTGAATACGTTTCACCCAATTTTGAAGCGTTACTGATTAAGGCTTTCACGGTTGTCTATGATCGTAGATGAGCGTCTATGATAAGAAAATTGGCTGGGGCGGCAGGATTCGAACCTGCGAATGGCGGCACCAAAAGCCGCTGCCTTACCACTTGGCCACGCCCCATCATCAACCCTGGCGCAAGGGACATCAGATCGTCCCCGTATAAAAGCCCAAAGCTATGGCGCAGTATACGATAACAACGATAATCCGCAAGACGCGCTGGCCCGCGGGGTTGCGCAAAAAACGCCTGATCTGAATGCCAAAAAGCGCATAAAGACAATAAATCGAAAACACCGCCAATGCTGCTGCGGGCACCACCGTCACTTGATACAGATACCAAGGGGCATCCCCCGTCACAAAAGGTCCCATCAGCAAGAGATAGGCGAGCATGGCCTGTGGGTTGCTGATGGAAATGGTCAGCCCTTGTAGTAGCAGCATTCCCCGCGAGGTGGAGTCCACGTGCCCTTCCCCCACCTTCCAAGCATGGCGCCAGGTGCGCCAGGCGTACCACAACATCAACGTCCCGCCGCCATAGCGCAGCAGGGTGAGAAAATCCGGGATCGCCGCAAGGACAAGGGTGAGGCCCAACGAGGTCGCAGCCCCATAGACAAACGATGCGCACGCCAGGCCAAGCGGCGCGAACAGGGCGCGAGAAAATGAAAAGCGCACCCCTGCTGTGATCGAAAACACGGCATTGATCCCCGGCGTTGCCACCGCCGGGATCCACACCAGAAGGAATGGCAACACCGATGCCCAAGGAAGGGTATTCATGATGTGAGGGTATTCATGGTGTTAAGAGCGTCCTTGTGTGCAAAGAAGCGGTCACGCGCCGACCTGAGCGCAAGAGCGTATACGCTGATGATTGTGTCATACGCCCTTGCGGCTTGTCTCACAACCCGATTCTTGCCGATTCTTGCCATCGCTCCGTTTCTTAGCTGAGGGGGTAGGCGCGTGTAATCTTGCCGATGCGGATTTCGTAATGATCGTACCAGCGAGTCTTGCCCAGCGCTTGGGCTTGCTGGTGGCGTGGATCGTTCTTCCAGCGGCGTATGTCGGCCAAGCTCTGCCAGTAGCTGTTGGTGATTTGAAACCCGCGCGCGTCCCGGGCGGTTTCCACACCCAGACAGCCGAACTCTTCCATGGCAAGGTGGAACATTTTTTCCGACATTTGCCGGTACCCTTGCTGGCGAGGGCTCTTTTGGCTGGAAAAGGCAACGATATAATAGGGTACAGCCCCAAGCCGGGCGAACTTTTTGGCCTTAGCGGGCGAAAGACGAGGGCGCGAGGTGATAGGCATGGGATGTGCGGGCGTGTCTAAACTGCGGCGTCTTACCCCGCGCTGGCGCGATTAAGCTCAAAGGTTTCATGCAAAGCGGTAAGGGCGCGCTCGAGGTTTTCTTTGCTGATGAGCACACTGATGCAGATTTCCGAGGTAGAAATCGCCTGAATGTTGATCTTTTCGCGTGCGAGGGTGGCAAAGGTCTTGGCGGCGATGGTTGCATTGGTGCGGATGCCGTTGCCGATGACCGAGACCTTGCACACGTCCTCATCGGTGACGAGCTCACTAAAGCCGAGTGTGTCTTGCATCTCATGAAGGGCCTGCATTGCCAAAGGCAGGTCGCTTTCGGGCAGGGTGAGGGTCATGTCGGTGGTTTTATCGTGCTGGGATTCGGTCTGCAGGATCATCCCGGGACTGAGGTTATTTTGCCCAAGGATTTCCAGCACCTGGGCGGCGATCCCAGGCCGGTCAGGCACCTGGATGAGGCTTAAACGCGCCTCATCTAAGGAATGAGCCAGCCCGCGCACGGGCGAGGCGGTGAGATCGGCAAAGGTCGGCATAATCAGGGTTCCTGTCTCTTGAGAAAAGCTTGAGCGCACATGCAGCGGCACGCGATAACGTACAGCCAAAGCAACGGAAGTTGGATGAAGCACCTTGGCGCCTTGGGAGGCGAGCTCGAGCATTTCATCCATCGCCACCTGGTCAAGCTGGCGCGCGGTGGGCACCAGACGGGGATCGGCGGTAAAGACCCCCGCAACGTCGGTGTAAATATCACAACGATCCGCGCTAAGCCCAGCGGCCAGGGCGACGGCGGTCGTGTCTGAGCCACCACGGCCAAGGGTGGTCACTCGATCCCGGGGCGAGAGACCCTGAAAGCCAGGGATGATGGGGACCTCACCGCTTTGTAGTCGATCCTTAAGAAGATCGGTCTCGATCGAGCTGATGGTCGCCCGGCCATGGACATCATCGGTGCGGATGGGAATCTGCCAACCCATGTAAGAGCGCGCGCCGACCCCGATGGTCTGCAGGGCAATGGCCATGAGTCCGGCGGTCACCTGCTCCCCAGAGGCAACAACCAGGTCATACTCACGGCTGTCATGGATCGGTGAAAGGGTGGTGCAGTATTGCGCGAGACGGTTGGTTTGCCCGGCCATGGCCGAAACAATGGCGATGACCTGATGCCCTTGATCAATCTCGGCTTTGATACGCTGAGCAGCTCGGCGAATACGGTCTAAATCCGCTAAGGACGTGCCGCCGAACTTAACGACGAGAAGGCTCATAGGTCACGAATCGATCATCAAAAGGGGCGGCCTGTATTCTTCAAAGTATACGCCTGGGCAGTCAGGATCAAGCCATCTTAGCGGGACATTCAGTCCGGCTATCTCTCTGGTTATCTCGCTGGTCATTGCGCGCGATGGGATAGACGGTGGGCCGATCATCACTTATAAAGGAAGAGAGCCGAACGAGCGATGAGATGTTTTGCCCGAGCCGAGCCGCTAAAACATCCGAAAAAAAACGTCCGAGAGAAAGTCCGCGTATGTCTGATGTGTCTCCCCCCGCAAGGACCGAAAAGGGCAAGCCTGCCAGCACCCATCGTCCCGTCTCGCCGCATCTTCAGGTCTACCGTCCCCAGCTGACCTCGGTGCTGTCGATCTTCCACCGCTTTACCGGCATGATCTTAAGTGCCGCTTTGTTCATCTTTGCCCTGTGGTTGGTGATTTTGTCTCTTGGCCCTGACGTTTACCTCATGAGTTTTGCTTGGCTCACCTCGCCTGTGGGGATTGGGATATTGTTTATCATCAGCCTTGCGGCATTTTATCATCTGTGTACCGGCATCCGCCATTTGATTTGGGACATGGGGTGGGCGCTGAGTTTGGAGGCCGTCTATACCAGCGGCTGGCTTGCCTTGATCGCTGCGGGGGTGCTGACCGCTGGCTACTGGCTGTGGATTTTATCATGACCTTGCGAACTCCCTTGCGCGGCGCACGCGGTTTAGGCTCAGCGGGCCACGGCAGTAGCCACTGGAAAGTCCAGCACCTCACGTCGGTGCTGCTCATCCCGCTTATGGTGTGGGTCATGGCGAGCTTGGCGATGCTGGACGGGCCGGTCAGTCACGTGACGTTGGTTTTTTGGGCGGGCAAGCCCCTTAACGCGATTGTGCTGATCACTTTGTTGATCGTCGGCGGGTTGCATGGCGCGCTGGGGATGCAGGTCATCATTGAAGACTACGTGACTGGCAAGACCCGTGCGGTGCTTGTCGGTCTTGTGAAGATTTTAGCCTTTGTGATTGTGGTCGCGGGGATTTTTGCCATCATTCGGCTTGGCGTGTTTGTCCTGCTTATTCAGGTGATTGGCGGAGGCGGCGCATGAGTTATCCGATTATCGATCACCGCTTTGATGTGGTAGTGGTGGGCGCGGGCGGTAGCGGCCTGCGCGCCACCCTTGGCCTGGCCGAGCGGGGCTTGACCACCGCTTGTGTGACTAAGGTCTTTCCGACCCGTTCCCATACGGTCGCTGCCCAGGGCGGGATTTCTGCCGCCTTGGGGAATATGGGCCCCGATGACTGGCGCTATCACATGTATGACACGATCAAGGGATCGGACTGGCTCGGCGATCAGGACGCGATTGAGCACATGGTGCGGGAAGCTCCGGCGGCGGTGATCGAGCTGGAGCATTACGGCATGCCCTTCTCGCGCACCGAAGAGGGCAAGATTTATCAGCGCGCCTTTGGCGGTATGTCTACCGAGTACGGCAAAGGGCAAGCCTATCGCACCTGTGCGGCGGCTGATCGGACGGGCCATGCCATGTTGCACACTTTGTATCAACAGGCCCTCAAGCATCAGGCGCGCTTTTTCATCGAGTACTTTGTCATCGATCTCATCATGGTGGATGACGTGTGCCGTGGCGTGATGGCGATCAGCATGGATGACGGTTGCTTTCATCGCTTTTCTAGCGATGTGGTGGTGCTTGCAACCGGCGGCCATGGCCGCTGTTATGCGTCGTGCACGTCCGCCCATACCTGCACTGGCGATGGTAACGGCATGGCGGTGCGGGCAGGCATTCCCTTGCAAGATATGGAGTTTGTGCAGTTCCACCCGACCGGCATCTATGGCGCGGGCCCTCTGATTAGCGAGGGCGTGCGCGGTGAGGGCGGATACTTGACCAACAGTGAGGGCGAGCGGTTTATGCCGCGCTATGCTCCTCATGCCAAGGATTTGGCTTCGCGCGATGTGGTCTCTCGTTCTATGACGGTCGAAATCCGCGAAGGGCGAGGGGTCGGCCCGGAAAAAGATCATCTGCATTTGCATTTAGAGCACTTAGACCCGGCCTTGGTCGAAGAGCGGTTGCCCGGCATCTCGGAGTCGGCGCGGATTTTCTCTGGCGTGGATGTCACCAAAGAGCCGATCCCCGTGGTGCCGACGGTGCACTATAATATGGGCGGGGTGCCCACCGACGCAAAGACCCGGGTGCTTTCGCCGACCGACGATGATCCGGGGCGGATCGTGCCTGGCTTGCTCGCGATTGGGGAGGGTGCTTGTATTTCTGTTCACGGTGCCAACCGCCTGGGCTCTAACTCGCTGTTGGACCTCGTCGTGTTTGGCCGCGCTGCGGCCCAGACGGCTGGTGAAATCTCTCGCGAGATGGATCACAAACCCCTGACAGCTGAGGCGGGCGAGGCCACTGTTGACCGTGTTAACCGGCTTTTGAATCATGCACCTAAGGTGCGCACCGCCGATTTGCGGGTTGCGATGCAAAAAACCATGCAGGCTTACTGCCCGGTTTTCCGGGACGATCAGACCTTGCACGAAGGGGCCGACAAGCTGGCCGAGATTCTAACCCAGTGTGAGGGCTTGGGGTGCGAGGATTCTTCTCTGGTGTGGAACACGGATCTGGTCGAAACCCTCGAGTTTGAAAACCTGTTGGTGCAGTCCATTGCCACCATGCACAGTGCTCGGGCGCGCACCGAGAGCCGCGGGGCTCACTCGCGCGAGGACTTCCCCGAGCGAGATGATGAGAATTGGTTGCGTCATACCTTGTGTTGGGTTGACGATAGGGGCGGGACTAAAATTGGCGATCGGCCCGTATGCCTAGAGCCGGCCTCTGATGATGTGCGCAAGTTCCCGCCGAAAAAGCGTGAGTATTAAGGATTGACCACGCCGACCCGCGCTAAAAAAATCGCCCGGCCGCTATCGCGGCAACAATCCTTGAAAAAAGCGTTACAGCAACTTGCGGACTTGCCCTTGGGTGGCTCGGATGAGGTTTATCGGCAACGGGTTGCTGAACTCTTGAGCGCAGACCTGGCCGCCCAGCGCAAACAAATTACCGATCTTTTTGATCAAAACCCTGGTATGGGGCTTGTCTGTTCGGCCCGGCACACCGGCGCGATTGATCGCATGATCGGGGCCTTGCTCGATCACAGCTGGCAGCGCATGGGCAAGAATCATCCGCATGTGCGCAAGCCGCTGGTTTTTGCCACCGGCGGCTATGGGCGGCGCGAGCTGTGTTTGCATTCGGATATAGATCTTTTGTTCATCATCAGTGCGCCCGAACAGGAGACCTTTATTCAAATGGTTCTCTATATTTTGTGGGACCTGGATTTACAGATTGGCCATGCGGTGCGTAGTAAGGATGAGCTTACCACGGCGGCGCGGGATGATACGGTGCGCACGGCGTTATTAGAGCGCCGCTTGCTGTGGGGGGCGAGGGCACAAAAAAAAGATATCGATCATCGATGTGAGCAGATTTTCGCGACGGCACCTGCGAATTTTATCCAAACAAAATTGACTGAACGGGAAAAGCGGCATACGCACTGGGGCAATAGCCGCTATTTACTTGAGCCGAACATTAAAGAAAGTAAGGGCGGCCTGCGCGATCTTCATTCCTTGCGCTGGATTTCTGCCAGTCTGGAGCACCTGCCTGCACAAAAACGTACCATCACATCGCCGTTAAGCAAAAAAGAACAACGACGATTTGAAAAGGCCAATAACTTTTTAATGACCATCCGCTGGCATCTGCATGTGATGGCCGGGCGCGATGACAATCATTTGTTATTCGATGTGCAAAAACAAATCGCGCAAGCGATGGGCTATACCCGCCGCGCCGACCATAGTGAAGCGGTCGAGCGGTTCATGAGGCATTACTTTCTCGTTGCGCGGGATGTCGGTGCACTCACCCGGGTGTTTTGCGCGGCGGTTCATATTCACGCGCTAGGGCATGGGCGTTCTACCTGGCATGGCCGGATCGGTTTTCGCGCGCAAGAGATCGACGGTTTTCCGATCCTCGATAATCGATTGTGTTTGCCCAAAGGTAAAATAGATCCAATCCTCGATCTGACGTTATTTCACACCAGCCAACGCAGCGGGATGGATGTGCATCCCTTAACGATGCGGGAGATTGCCCAGCGGACGAGTATGATCTATCGGCGCGAGAGGCGGGTGCGTGCTGCCAATGATATCTTTATGGATATTTTACTCTGTCCTTATGATAAGGGGCGCAACCCCGAAGGGGTGCTACGGCAAATGCGCGATGGGGGTATTCTCAGTCGTTTTCTACCTTGCTTTGGCCGTATCGAAGGTCAGATGCAGTTTGATATGTACCATCGCTACACAACGGACGAGCATTCGTTAATTGCGGTGGGGAATCTTGCCCGGATGGAATCAGGCAAAGACCCGGACAGCGGCGTTGCAGGCACAATCATCAAGGATATTGGGCATCGTGAGGCCCTCTATTTGGCGATGCTCGCCCATGATTTAGGCAAAGGCGCGGGGGGCGATCATTCGGTGATCGGAGAGGAGATCGTGGGTAATATGGCCAAACGATTTGCGCTATCCCAAGAGGCGCGTGAGATTGCCATGTGGTTGGTGCGTCATCACTTAGCTATGAGTGCAACGGCCTTGCGCCGGGATTTAGAAGACGAGAAGACCATCGAGGACTTTTCCCAGTTGGTGGCAAGTGCCGAGCGGCTACGGTTGCTTTTGATCTTAACGACAGCGGATATCAAGGCGGTAGGCGCGGGCCGCTGGACCTCACAAACCAAGGTGTTGCTCGGTCAGTTGTATCAATACACTCTGGATAAGTTATCGGGCGGGTTTCGCACTGGCGGCACTGAGCGTAAAGTCACCCGCGCTAAGCAGGCCGTGCGCGAGCAGTTGGCCGACTTGCCGGCGGAAGAGATCGATGCGTTTTTGGCACTGGGGTCTTCGCCTTATTGGTTATCGTTGGACTGTGCGGTGCATGTGCGTCATGCGCGTATGATGACGGGCAAGCACGAACAGCCCATGCAGATAGAAATTCGCAACATCACAGAACTGGACATGACCGAAGTTACCGTTCGGGCTAACGATGAGCCGGGCTTATTAGAACGTCTGGCGGCAGCATTAGCATTTGAAGGGATGACAATCAGCCAGGCGAAGATTTTTTCTTTAAGCGATGGCACGATTCTCTTTATTTTCTATGTGCAACAATACACCACCCGGCATATGGTGTGCGATGACTGGAAAGAAAAAGATATTGCCGTTCGATTAAAAGCGGCGTTAGAAAAACAAACGATCAATGAAGTATTATGCGCTTTGCCTGCGCCGCGTTCAGAGGTCTTTGAGACACAAACACGGGTGCATATCGATAATCAGGCGTCGCGAACCCATACGGTGATCGAGGTGCAATCCTTCGATCGTCCGGGGCTTTTGGCGGATATTGCCAAAGTCATGGCGCAAGAAAAAGTACGTATATGGTCCGCACGGATCACCACTTACGGGCAACGGGTCATCGATGTTTTCTATGTCAAGGATATCTTTGGCTTGAAGATCGAGAGTAAAATTAAAATGGATAATTTGCGAAAAAAAATCCATCTCAGTGCCCAGGGTGAGCAGGTAAAGCTCGCCGGCATCACCGAACAGCAGGATGCTTAGGGTATGCTAGTTTAGAGGAGATTGATTGGGATTCTCACCCACCAAGGCAGCCGCCCGGGTGCGCCGTTCTCGCCTGACGACATACTCACGATGCAGGATATAAAAACTGCTGGCTAAAATCATCATAGCGCCAAGATAAGTATAGATCTCTGGAATCTCGCCAAAAAAGAAAAAAGCCAAGACCCCAACAATAGGCAAGCGTAGATAATCGAGCGGCGAGAGGACCGTGGCTTTGCCTGCGCGATAGGCGACGATCAGGCATACCTGTCCTAAGGTGGTAAGAAGGCCGATGCCGATCACCGGGAAAAAAGCCTCCACTGCAATGGGTTGCCAGACCAGCCAGGCACCGGGCATGTTAAAAAAGAAAGACAGGACGGTAAAATACCCTAAGATGACCGCGCCGCGATCCTGGAAACGCTTGATAATAACGACCACGCAAGCACTTAAAAAAGCCCCCATCACGGCGATGATGAGAGAGAGATCCATCGCCGCCATGCCAGGGCGTAAGATAACCAATACCCCGCAAAAACCAAAGCAGGTTGCCAAGGTTCGTCGCCAGCGAATATGCTCACCCAAGAGCCAGGCGGCAAGACCGATTAGAAAAAAAGTGCGCGAGAAAGAAATCGTCGTAGAGGTGGCAACGGGCAGAGTGGCAAAAGCATAGAAACCGCAATTCATACCCATGACTCCAACTACCGCCCTAAGCGCATGCATAGAAAATCGAGTTGTAGCAAAGGTAGCTTTGGGGCCAATATAGAAAAATAGGGGAATAAGTACCGTAAGTCCAATCGCAGAGCGAATAAAGGTAATCTGCGGCGAGTCCATATACTGCCCGGCTTGCCGAATAAGCAGGGATGATAACGAAAAACACATAACCCCGACGAGCATCCAAAACGTCGCTTGTGTCGGGGTTATATGACGCAGAAAAGGCAGATTCATCATAAGTAGAAGGCCGCTCGCCGTAGCCCTTTCATTCAGTTGTGTGGATTTTCGGGAACGCTATGCCAGATTTTTGCAGCTTTTTACGGCTTTTCACGATGACGCAAAAGCAGGTAGTCTGCTATCATACGCTTTTCTTTGCAGATCGTCAGGGTTTGTTTGTGATCCTTACCATCGCATGAGCATAAGCATTGGCATAGACTCAAATCACAGCCTTTGTTAGAGCGTTGCTTGTTAGAACACTCTTGTTGGAACATCGATGTCCGTCTATCTGGATTATAACGCAACCGCGCCCTTACGGCCCCAGGCTCGTGCGGCGATGCTTGAGGTGCTGGATGGCCCCGCGAACCCCTCCAGTGTCCATGGCTATGGCCGTAAGGCGCGCGCTTTATTGGAGCAGGCGCGGGAAGCAGTGGCGGATATCCTGGCGGTGCCCGCGCGCGCGGTGACCTTTACTGCCAGCGCGAGCGAGGCCAACAACACGGTCCTGAGGGGCTGGCGCGGCGATGTGCTGGCCAGCGCGATCGAGCATCCCAGCGTGCTGACGTGCTCTAAGTTGCCGTTTTTGCCTGTGGACCCTCGTGGCATCCTCAATCTTGCGGCGATGGCGCGAGCGGCGCGTGAGGCGAGCCAGCCCCTGGTTTCGGTCATGGCGGCCAATAATGAAACTGGCGTGATCCAGCCCATGGAGGAGATAACCCGGTGTGCGCACGAGGTCGGGGCGTTGGTGCATTGTGATATCACCCAATGGATAGGACGCGTCCCTTGGCAGGATTTTGGTGCGGATGTGCTGACGTTTTCTTCCCACAAGCTGGGCGGGCCTAGCGGGGTGGGGGTGATCGTTGCCCCTCGCTTGGAGATCGCATCATTCATCAAGGGCGGGGGCCAGGAGCAAAACCGCCGCGCCGGTACGGAAAACGTTGCGGCGATTGCCGGCTTTGCGGCCGCCTTACGGGCCGCCTGTCATCAGGCTCAGGGCTACGACCGTTTGGCGGCTTGGCGTGATGATTTCGAGTCCTTTGTTCGGGTGCGCTCTCCGCAAGTACAGATTTTCTCAAGCGATGCCCCGCGTCTTGCCGGGGTGAGTTGCCTTGCCTTGCCTGCGCATGAGGCGCAGGTGCTGCTGATTGGCCTGGATATGCGCGGGGTGGCGGTGAGTGCGGGCTCGGCTTGCTCGGCAGGGGTGGTGGGGCCATCCCATGTGCTTAAGGCGATGGGGGCCTCGCCGGCAAGTGCGGTGCGGATCAGTGGTGGCTGGCAAACCACCGTCCAGGACTTCGCGCACCTTAAGAAGGCGCTGCAAGACATCACGGAGCTACAAGACGCATGAGCGAGCGGTTTTCCTTTATCGCCTCGGCGCAGCCTGCCGCCCAGGTCGCGAGGAAGGCCCTGATCGATCGCTATGGCCAGCATGAGGACAGCGCGGTGCAGGTCATTCTCGGCGGGGATGGCAAGTTGCTGCACGCCATGCGGGCGGCGGGCCTGAACTCAGGCAAGAGGTTTTATGGCCTGAATTATGGATCAGTTGGGTTTTTGATGAACCCGGCCAAGGCCGAAGGTGATCTGCCGGCGCGCATTGCCCGAGCACGCACCGTGTGCGTCCGGCCCTTGCGCCTGACGGCGGTGACGGCTGGCGGGACCACAATAGAAGACTATGCGATTAACGAGGTGTCGATGCTACGCCGGACGCCCTTAACGGCCAAGCTGGCGATCGAAGTGGATGGGGTGCCGCGGCTTGAGAGTCTGGTGTGCGATGGTCTTTTGCTGGCCACCTCGGCCGGGAGCACGGCCTATAATCTATCGGTCGGCGGGCCGATCATTCCCCTAAGCGGGGAGGTCGTCTCCCTGATGCCGATCAGTCCTTACCGTCCCCGGCGGTGGCGTGGTGCGCTCTTGCCGAGCACGTCGGTCGTGCGGATTGGCAATCTCTTTGCAAAGGATCGGAGTATCAGCCTGGCGGCAGACTATAAGGATTTGGGCGAGGTAGCCGAGGTGACCATTGTGCAAGATTGTGATCGCGGCTTTGATCTGTTGTTTGATGAGGGCCATGACTTGGGCGAGCGTATTATGGCCGAGCAGTTCATGCCCTAAAGGATGGGTGTGCGGTTTTATCGGATCGTTTTTTTGCGCTCTTTGTCATTCTTTAATCATCGTTTTTGTGGTATACTGCCTCCTCGTTCCGTGATGTACAAACAATGCGTTACCCAAAAAATGTAAAAAAGATACACAAACAACTGAAACACAACTATAAGTTTTTTCACGAGGTGCACCATGACAAACTTTCCTTATTCTGGAGGTTTTACATCAAAACTTTATTCTCATTTCTTCTCACAAAAAGCGCGTATTCCCGGCTTTATCGGCGGTTTGTTGCTTGCTTGGGCGGCCACGACAGCGGCTCATAGCGCGAGTTTTGGTGAGAGTTTCACCAATCCGACACCCTTTGTCTTGTTCGAGTATGGGCTTACAGAAGTTGATAGCGGTGATCTGTCTGTGAGAGGTGGGGCAAAATCAGATAAAAAAGATTCCGGCTGGCGCCTGGGTGGTGGTGTTAAGTTTGACAATGGTGTTTTCGCCGAGGGATTTTATGCCGATTTGGGGAAACTCAGCTTCACTGGCGGTGCGGGTGGTACGTTTAGAAGCAGGGCTGGAACACTGCCATTTACGGCAGGCACGGTTGATATTGAGGCGAAAACCTTAGGTCTGGGGATCGGCTATGAACTTGCATTGACCGAGGGGCTTTATCTGAACTTGGTCGCCGGGGGGCATAGATGGGATATCTCTGCAAGCACGACTGTGAGCGGTGTGACTGTTACGGGGAGTGACGGTACAGATATCTATGGCGGGATTGGCTTGAGAAAAACCCTAACCGACAACATTTCAATCATCGGTGGCGCACGAAGTTACGAGATAGATACCAATACCAATACCAGTGGCGGTGGTGATGTCACGATGATGAGTCTTGGCCTCCAGTTCTCGCTAAGTCCGTAAAGAGGTTTCTTGAAAGACGAGAGAAAAAGTTTCTATGTTTCGACATAGAAACTTTCGCCACAGCCGCACCGGCCGACTTCGTTGGGATTGTTAAAGACGAAACGCGCACCGAGTTCTTCTTGCGTGAAATCGATCTCGCAGCCGATCAAAAACATCAGCGCGTCCGGCGCGATAAACAAACGCGCGTCACCGACATCGATCACGTCGCTGGTGGCCTCGCCCTCGTGCGCGTAATCCATTTTATAAGCAAGTCCCGCACAGCCGCTGCCTTTAATTTCTAGCTTGAGGCCAATGATATCGTCGTCGGCCTTTGCCATGAGAGACAGGATGCGTTGTTTAGCCATTTCGGTCAGGGTCACGGGCGGGGCGTCGGGTGACATGAGACGATCTACGTTACTATCTGGTTAATATCTACTTTGTTATCCAAGGTGTCTGGCCCTTAAGACGTCAGCCCCTCAGATCCACTCAATTTTTTTCAACTCGTAAGCCTTGTCCCCTTGCGGGGTCGGCACGTCTATACTATCACCAACCTCTTTGCCGATCAAACTTTGTGACAAAGGTGCGGAGATTGGCAAGCGACCTTTGTCTATATCGGCCTCATCGGTGCCGACGATTTGATAGGTGGCGGAGGTGCCGGCCTCTTCTTCTACGATTGTCACAGTTGCGCCAAAGGTGACCGTATCACCGTCTAATTTGGCCGGGTCCACGACCTGGGCGCGGGCGAGTTTGTCCTCTAAATCAAGGATGCGCCCCTCAACAAAGCTTTGCCGTTCCCGCGCCGCGTGATATTCCGCATTTTCCGAGAGATCGCCGTGGGCGCGCGCAGTGGCGATGGCCTCGATAATCTCCGGGCGGGTTACGGATTTAAGCTCGCTGAGCTCGTTGGTCAGGGATTCATATCCCGATAAGGTCATGGGTACTCGATTCATATCATGGTCCTTTGAGAGTCCCTTAAGACATAAGCGTCCTTAGCGTCGCGCATCTTGAGCCTCACGCGCCTTTGGTTTTGCCGATTCTGGTTTTTTTCATGGGCCTGTCTTGGCTCGCAAAATAGTCCTGAAGTGAGCGCACCTGAAGGCGGGCGGGATCATCGATATCGACGATTGTTTGAATAGCAGCTTTGGCCCCCGCTAAGGTAGAAAAGTACGGTATATTTGACCGCACGACAAGGTCTCGGAGCGGGTTGTTGTGGGCATCTTGCCGAGCGGGAAGGTCGATGACCAGTGCGATGTTCTCGCGCAACAACGCCGGTAGGCCTTCTTGGGTTGCCTTTTGTGAGTCCCCTTGCGCGTTCTCTTGGGTGATGTCTTGCAGTGCCGATCCGGACACCCCAGCCACCTCCATCACCTTCGCAAGTTGTGCCAGTTCATCAGTCATGGCATCCGCGTATTGGTCATCCACCCGCACGAGGGCACGTCCATCCCGGTTAAGCAAGGGGGTATCGCACCCCAGCTGCCCCTTGGCAAAGGCTTGGGTGAAACTCGCGCCGATGCCCATCCCCTCGCCAATCGAACGCATCTCAGGACCCAAAGCGGGTATCTGACCGCTAAAGCGGGTAAAGGGAAAAACGGCTTCCTTAACGGCCCAGGGCACGGGGGTGCACACCGGCATCCGCGCGTGCGCCTCACTCAGCGAGAGGCCCGACATGACCAAGGCCGCCATTTTGGCAATGGGAATCCCGGTGGCCTTAGCAACAAAGGGCACCGTACGGCTGGCCCGCGGGTTGGCTTCGAGGATATAAATGGTATTCTCGGCGAGAGCCATTTGCACATTGAGCAAGCCGACGATTCCGATCTCTTTGGCAAGCAGACTAGCTTGGCGTTTGATCTCACACACCTGATCTTCGCTCAGCGAGCGGGTGGGAATACAGCAAGCACTGTCACCGGAATGAATGCCAGCCTCTTCAATATGCTCGATGGGAGCGGCGATAAAGCTGTCCCTTCCATCACAGACCACGTCCACGTCGATCTCGATAGCATTGGCAAGGAAATGATCGACCAGCAGGGGCGTGCCTTGGCTCACGTCCACGGCTTGGTCTATGTAGGCGCGCAGACGTATCGGCGAGTCGACGATTTCCATCGCCCGCCCGCCGAGCACGAAAGAAGGCCGTAACAATACGGGATAGCCAATGCGCTCAGCGATTTCTTCAGCCTCGGCGGCGCTGGTGGCGATGCCGCCGGCAGGTTGATGAAGGCCAATGCCGCGGATCAGGTCGGCAAACTGCTGACGATCCTCACAGCGATGGATGGCCTCAAGGGGGGTCCCGAGAATCGGCAGGTCCGCTAGGTCCTGCGCCAGGTTGATCGGTGTTTGCCCGCCAAACTGAAGCATGAGGCCGACCAAAGTGCCATTTTGCGCCTCCAGCTCGGCAATGTTACGGACGGATTCTGCGGTTAAAGGCTCTAAGTACAACCGGTCAGCGATGTCGTAATCGGTAGACACGGTCTCGGGGTTACAGTTCACCATGATCGTCTCGAACCCGATCTCGCGCAGGGCTTGCACAGCATGGACGCAGCAGTAGTCAAACTCGATGCCCTGGCCGATACGATTACAGCCACTCCCGACGATGATGATTTTTTGTTGGTCCGTGGGACGTGCTTCACATTGGCTGGCACCCTTGTGCGCCGGGTAGGTGCTATACAAATAAGAGGTTTGTGAAGCAAACTCCCCCGCGCAGGTATCGACCCGGCGATAAAGGGGCGTGATGCCGGCCTTTTGTCGCGCCTTGCGCACGGCCGCCGTGATGGTTTGCCCCAGCTCGGCAATCCGGGCATCACTGAACCCGTGGCTCTTGAGGGTGCGCCAGGTTTGTGCATCTTGTACCGCGCCGTCTGTACGCAGGCTTTGTTCGAGCGCGACTAGCTGCGCGAGTTGGCCGATGAACCAGGGATCGTAGCGGGTTTGCTGGGCCAGCGCGGCCGGGGTTTTGCCTGCACGCAAGCCTTCGGCGATAGCGAGCAAGCGTTTATCGGTGGGTACATCCAAGAGCTCCTCCAGTGCGCCGTTTGGCGTGTTCAGGCCTGTTAAGCCTTGCTCTAGGGATTGCAGGGCCTTATGCAAGCTCTCGGCAAAGGTGGCGCCGATGGCCATAACCTCGCCCACCGAACGCATAGAGGTAGTGAGCCGTCGGGCGCTGGTCGGAAACTTCTCAAAGGTAAAGCGCGGGATTTTGGTGACCACATAATCGATCGACGGCTCGAACGAGGCTGGAGTGACCTGGGTCATATCGTTGCGCAGTTCGTCTAAGGTCAGGCCCACCGCCAGGCTGGCGGCGATTTTGGCAATGGGAAAGCCGGTGGCTTTAGAGGCCAACGCAGACGAGCGGGACACCCGCGGATTCATCTCGATGACCACCATCTCGCCATTCTCGGGATTAACCGCGAACTGGACGTTTGAGCCGCCGGTATCTACACCAATCGCGCGCAAGATGGCAATCGCCGCATCGCGCATGAGTTGGTATTCCTTGTCGGTCAGGGTCATCGCCGGGGCGACGGTGATGGAATCGCCAGTATGCACCCCCATGGGATCGATGTTCTCGATAGAGCAAACGATGATGCAGTTGTCCGCACTATCGCGTACGACTTCTAGCTCATACTCTTTCCAACCCAAGACCGACTGTTCCACAAGCACGGTATGATCCAGGCTGGCAGTCATACCCTCGGCAATCAACTGGGTGAGCTCGGTCAGGGTGAAGGCGATGCCGCCACCACGGCCACCCAGGGTGTAGGACGGGCGGATGATGGCCGGCAAGCCGACCGCCTCGACGGCACGTTGGGCGTGGTCTTTAGGATCACGACCATCCGCGCTGACAACGATCGAGCGCGGCGTGGGCAGGCCAATCTGTTCCATGGTTTGGCGAAACTTTTGCCGGTCTTCGGCGCGTTCGATGACCTCGGCGCGCGCACCGATCAGCTCGGTGGCGCCCAAACGACCTTCTCGCTGTAGCTGAAGAGCGACGTTGAGAGCAGTCTGGCCGCCCATGGTGGGCAGGAGCGCGTCGGGTTCTTCATGCTCGATGACTTGCGCCACAAAATCAGGGGTGACCGGCTCGATATAGGTTGCATCTGCGGTCTGGGGGTCCGTCATGATGGTCGCCGGGTTGGCGTTAATCAGCACCACTCGGTAGCCCAAGTCCCTTAACGCGCGGCAGGCTTGGGTGCCGGAATAGTCAAACTCGCAGGCCTGGCCGATGACAATGGGGCCTGCGCCGATCAGGGCAATGGACTGAATATCTGTGCGCTTAGGCATGACGATTTTCCGGGCGATCTTTCGGGTGGTCTCCGGCCAGCAGGCGCGCCAGGGGATCGATGAGGTCCGGGTTGGCGGCGATCAGGCCTGGTTTTATCAAGGGGTCACCGCGCCCATCGTCGCTGGTGACCACCGCACCTGCCTCTTGGGCGAGCAGGATCCCCGCCGCACGATCCCAGATTTGGGCGTGACCCTGCCACAGGCCGTCGACTCGTCCGGCGGCGAAAAATGCCATATCCAGAGCACTGGAGCCGGTGCGACGGACCCCAGCGACCCCAGCACAAAGCCGAAGAAAGGCCTTAGGATCGTCCAGGTTGTGGTGCGGCTGGTCGGTGAGCACGAGGCTTTCATCCAGGCGCCGACGGGCCGAGACAAACAGACGGTGATTGCCCAAATAGGCACCCCGGCCACGGTCCGCCCAAAAGAGCTCCCGGCTGATGGGGTTGTAGGTGGCGGCGGCTTGGATATGGCCCTTCTCATAGGCGGCGGCAGTAATGCACCAAAAGGGCAGGCCGTGCAGGAAGTTGCTGGTGCCATCGATGGGATCGACGATCCAGCACGGACTCTTGAGGGTTTCGTTTGGCGCGGACTCCTCAGCGATAATGGCAAAATCGGGCCGGGCTTTGGTGAGGTGAGCTAGGATGATCTTCTCCGCCTTGCGGTCCGCGTTGGTAACAAAGTCTTTCGGCCCCTTAAGGGAGATTTGCAACTGCTCCACCTCGCCAAAGTCGCGCACGAGGGCGCGACCAGCTTTTTCCACCGCTTGGACAAGGACATGAGAAAGGCTGGTACGCAGGGCGTCAGGCATCGGATCAATCGTGAGCAAAAAAGCGGATCAGGACTTCGCGCGCTCGACGTAGCTGCCGTCGGCAGTGGAGATGACCACCTTGGTGCCTGCGGTGATGTGGGCGGGCAACATGACCCGCTGGCCATTTTCCAGCACCCCTGGTTTGTAGGACGAAGCGGCCGTCTGCCCTTTGACGACGGCTTCAGCCTCGCTGACCGTGAGGACCACCGTGGCGGGCAGCGTAACCGTTAGGGGCGTACCTTCATGCAAAGTCATGGTACAGGTCATCCCATCTTGTAAGAATACCGCGCCCTCGCCGGCCAGTGTCCGGTCGACGGTGTATTGGTCGTAGCTTTCGCTGTTCATAAAGTGCAGCTGGTCGTCCTCAGCATAGAGGAATTGCACCTCGGCTTCATCCAGGCGCGCGCGCTCCACCGGTTCTTGGGTGCGCCAGCGGTTGTTGGTCTTGACGCCCGTGCGGATGTCTTTCATATCAACCTGGATGATCGCGTTGCCCTTGCCGGGTTGAATAATATCGATTTTGGTGACCAGATAGAGCTTGCCATCGTGATCGAGCACATTGCCAGGCCGAATATCTAGGGCGTTAATTTTCATGAGTTTTCATGGCTTTGCTCGCCTGATCCAAGCGCGCCGTTTGCTATAATGGTGCGGTCGAGAAGACTTGAACTTCCACCCCATTGCTGGGACAGCGACCTCAACGCTGCGCGTCTACCGATTCCGCCACGACCGCATCATCGTAATGAGAAATCCTCTCATCACTCATCAAATCAGATAACAGACTCATGACGCGCAATCAACACCCAAACGTTTTGAACGGCTCTCTTGGAGAGCTCGAGTTGGTGTGTTTTCGTCGCCCGTTGCCCTATCGTCCGGTCTTACGCCGCATGGAAGCGCGGATTGCCCGGATCGCTAAGGGCACAGCGGCTCCCGCTCTATGGTTTTTAGAGCATACGCCGGTGTATACCGCAGGCACCAGCGCCGATGAGACCGAGTACTGGGCCGATACAATCAAGGCGATCCGTGATGTTCCCGTGGTGCATACCGGGCGCGGCGGGCGGTATACCTTTCACGGCCCGGGCCAGCGGGTCGTTTACATCATGACGCCGGTGCGTGATCGACGGGGGCATCTGGATCTGCGGGGATTTATCGACCGGCTGCAAACGTGGGTGATTGCCGCGCTCGCCTGTTTGGATGTTGCCGCGTGCACTCGGTCTGAGGCTGTCGGGGTCTGGGTGGCGCGCGATGGGGGCGGCTTCGATAAAATTGCAGCTGTAGGGTTGCGCGTCCGGCGCACGATTAGCTATCACGGGGTGGCTATTAACGTGGACCCGGATATGGCGTACTATAAGGGCATCCTCCCGTGTGGTATTCGTAAGGGCGGCGTGACCAGCTTACGTCGCCTCGGCCTTACGGGGTCTCGAGCCTCGATCATGGCACGCCTGGATCAAGCGTTAGCGCAAACCTTTATCCAGGTCTGGCGGTCATAGGCGGATCATGGGATAGTTCGGTAAAGGCCTATCGTGGCAAAACAACCCACAACGCGCTGTAACGCATGAAAGATAAAAGGAACCAACGCCTATGAGCGCTCTGATCCCCATGGTGGTGGAACAAACCAGTCGCGGCGAGCGGTCGTTTGATATCTATTCGCGTCTTCTTAAGGAGCGGATCATTTTTCTTACCGGCGTTGTCGATGACGACGTGGCGTCGCTGGTTTGCGCGCAGCTTTTGTATCTTGAGTCCGAGGATTCTGAGAAGGACATTTCCTTTTACATCAACTCGCCCGGTGGGGTGGTGACCGCCGGGCTCGCGATTTATGACACCATGCGCTATATCGGCCCCGATCTCGTGACCGTGTGCATTGGTCAAGCCGCATCCATGGGGTCGCTGTTGCTGGCGGCGGGAACCAAAGGCAAACGTCACGCCCTTGCGAATGCCCGGATTATGATTCATCAGCCCTCAGGCGGCGCGCGTGGCACAGCCAGCGATATCGAGATCCACGCCAAGGAAATCCTCAAGACCCGGGAGCGGCTGAATCGTATTTACCATGAGCTTACCGGCCAGTCCGTGGCGGCCATCAGCAAGGCTTTGGACCGGGATTATTTCATGAGCGCTCAGGAAGCCGTGAACTTCGGACTTGTGGATGACGTGACAACAATTCGAAAACCCCCCTCCCCAAAGGAGGAAGATTCCCGTAAAAAGGGAAAAGACTCATCTCATGACAAGGCCTAAGGGTTGGTCGGCGAGTCACGGGGTCGGGAAAACGGGATAAGGCGTCGGGGCCTCCACAAAGAGCGCCAATCACACAAGCAAGCCACCAGAGGAAGCCACCCGCGCAGCGGATCAAGCAGTAAGGAGCTCAACAAAGCAAAATCCCTCGCCCCATGCTGAGCAAACGGCCATCGGCTGGTTTGATACCACCGGCGGGGTTATCTGGCCCATTTCTTGCGTCAGAACAGCCATCAGGGTATGGGGATTGCTTTTTTCGGCCATCTGCTTAGAATCATCCGCTTGTATGGAGATCAAACATGTCTTCGGGCAACGATAACGACACCCAAGGGAGCCTTTTTTGCTCCTTCTGCGGTAAAAACCAGCACGACGTTCGCAAACTCATCGCAGGGCCTAACATTTTTATCTGCGATGAATGTGTTTCGCTGTGCATGGAAATCATCCGTGAGGAAAATCGCCCCTCTTCGCCGCGTGCGCGTACCGATGTGCCGTCTCCTCGGGAGATTAACGGCATCCTGGACGACTACGTCATTGGCCAAGAACACGCCAAGCGGGTCCTGTCGGTGGCCGTGCACAATCACTACAAGCGATTGTCTTTTGATGAGCAAGCCGGTGATGTGGAGCTCGCGAAGTCCAATATCCTGCTGATCGGTCCGACCGGTTGCGGCAAGACCTTGCTCGCCCAGTCGCTTGCCCGGATCATCGATGTGCCCTTTACCATGGCCGATGCCACCACCTTAACCGAAGCCGGCTACGTGGGCGAGGACGTGGAAAATATCATCCTCAAGCTGTTACAAGCTGCGGACTATAACGTCGAGCGCGCCCAGCGTGGCATCGTTTATATCGATGAGGTGGATAAAATCTCTCGTAAGTCCGACAATCCGTCGATCACGCGCGATGTATCCGGGGAAGGGGTGCAACAGGCTCTGCTCAAGCTGATGGAAGGCACTGTTGCTTCCGTACCGCCGCAAGGAGGGCGCAAACACCCTCAACAAGAGTTTTTGCAGGTCGATACGACCAACATCCTGTTTATCTGTGGCGGTGCTTTTGCTGGGTTGGAGAAAATCATCTCTCGCCGTGGCCGGGACACCCACATCGGTTTCGGCGCGAATGTCACCAAGGCGGACGAACGCACGACCAGCGAGATTCTTGCTGATGTGGAATCCGAAGACCTGTTGAAATTCGGCCTGATCCCTGAGTTTATTGGTCGTTTGCCGGTCGTCGCTACCCTCGGTGATCTGGATGAAGAGGCTCTCGTACGGATCCTCACAGAGCCGAAAAATGCTCTCGTCAAGCAATACAGTCGCTTATTTGAGATGGACGGTGCACGCCTGTCTTTTTCCGATCGTGCCCTGAGGGCCATCGCGAAAAAGGCCATCAAGCGTAAAACCGGGGCCCGCGGCTTGCGCTCGATTCTGGAAACGATCTTGCTTGATGTCATGTTTGAGCTGCCGGACGTCCAGCAGCTCGATAAGGTCGTGATCGACGAAGATGTGATCAACGCCGGGAACGAGCCGCTGTTTGTCTACGCCGATCCGGATCAGGAGATGGTCCCCGGTGCCTAAAGCTGGGGACGTTTTTG
>JBCCHK010000008.1:0-151449 GCA_039028835.1 Pseudomonadota bacterium | reverse complement strand
CGGATCCGGGGGATGCGGCCGGGGCGAACAAACAAACCGCCCAAGCAACCCTCACCTTTGAGGTGGGCAATGCGGCGCCGAAGGTCACCAGCGTACCTAAGGATCAGACTGTGATCCCAGGGAGCACCAACGGGGTTGCGCTGAATGCGGGCGGCGGGAACTTTGACCTGTCTGATCCTAATGATCCGAACGGGACTGACAAAGGCTATACCGCCGTTGTGGAGGTGCTAGCGAAGGGCGGCACCCTCACCTATGGGGGCCAGACTGCGTCAAGGATCACTGTTGGCGATGCCACCACCACACTGGCAGGCCTGCAGACGTTGCTTGATGCGGTGACCTACACGCCGCCCTCCACGGGGACGATCGGCGATACCGTCACGGTAGAGATCACCATCGCCGATCCTAATGGCGAGACTGGTAAACAGAAAATCACCTTCACCTTGGTCAATGCGCCCCCTCGGTTGAGGGGCAATCCTCTGCCCCAAACAGTACAAGAGTTAGCCCTGGACAGCAATTTTTTTAACTTTGAGTATGATCTGTCTAAGGTGCAGGTAGTCGCTGATGACCCCGGGGAGACCCTGACGCTCACCATGACTCTGGCCGATGTTGCCGGAAAAACGAGTTCCCAAGGAACCCTCTACCATCAGCGAGACGAATTCGATCTAGGAACAGCTCTCAACAGCACAGGAATGACCATCGGTAAGGTACAGGTCAACCACGCCAACAACACCTACACCTTTAGAGGAACCACCGCTGAGCTCAATTCTTTCCTGGCGAAGCTAGAATATCGCCCCGGTAACAATATCAGTGGTTCCCAGCAAACCCTCTCTCTAGAACTAGCCGATACCACCAACCCCCCCGTCGACCTTGGACAACTGACACTCGTTATTCCTAATCTCCCCCCCGAGTTAGACATGCGTGATAGGTATTTTGTCACGCCAGGAGATCCGCCACTCATACCGTCACAAGAAGATGGCCTTACATTATTCGATTTTAATGACGAATCAGGAGATACCTATACGCTCACGGCCACCATCACAGGGTCGGGGGGACAAATCAGTGATGGAACCATCACCGGCAACAAGATCTCTATCTCCTCCGCCACCCTAAGTGACATAGATAAGAAGCTCGAAAAAGTCTCCTACATACCTCCCACCAATGCTCAGCCTGGCAGCCGCGATGTCATCACCTTTGAATTCACCGATCAAGATGGCGCAACCGGTAAGCAAGAAATGCACTTTTTCCTAGGTAACAATTCATCCTCAAGTTACACGTTGCCCGGGTGGGTTGGTGACCCCCTACCCAACACTGCACAACCCACAGACCTAAACAACAACAACATCTACTCCTTCCCTAATGCCCGGCTGGCAAACAACAATACCGGACAAATCCAAGAGATAAGGTTAATAAATCGCGTCAACGATCCCCAGGGCGAATGGTACTATCAAAACACAGCTCTAGACACCGAGGGAACAACATCAATCGGTGGCGTATTCGTACAGACTGGCCGTTTTCTGAGTGGTGGTCCTAAATATTACAACTTGATTGGAACCACCAATGCTCTCAATACCTTTCTGTCGGGCCTGGAGTACCGTGCCAGTACCACCGCCGCCGGTCTCCTGAATCAGGTAGATATTTCTGCATGGGGTCTCAAAGGCCACCAACCGGCACTTCTCGGACTACTCACCATCACCGTTCCCAATAAAGACCCCGACTTGGGCGTTCCGACCGGAAAAAATCTGTCGCCAGGAAGTAACGTGGTGCCTCTGACAGACACAGGTACCTTTGCCCTCAAAGACTTTAATCATCAACCAGGAGATACCTATAAGGCTGACCTTTCGATCACTGGAATCGGTGGACAAATCAGTGATGGAACCATCACCGGCAGCAAGATCTCTATCTCCTTCACCAGCCAAGCTGACCTGATCGCCAAGCTCAACCAAATCTCCTACGTACCTCCCGCCAATGCTCCGGCTGGCAGCCGCGATATCATCACTGTGACCGTCACCGATCAAAACGGCGGAACTACTCAGGAAGATATCCCCTTTACCCTGGTTAACGCCGCACCGGTGCTTACCGCACCATCCTTTAATGTCATTACGACGCTAATGCCTGGCGATACCAAAAGGCTCGGAGACATTGGCACAAGTACCAAGGGCTTTACCCTGACCGACGCCAACGACCCAGGCAACGCGACCGGATATACCGCCCACCTGACAACGATCAACGGCGGTGCGTTTGCCTCAACCAGCGGCGGCCACTTCACCAACACCCTTGACCTCGGTAGCAGCACCACCACCCTTAATGACCTTCTCACCGGGTTGAACAATGTGGTCTACCAAGCACCGGCCTTGGCTGCAGGGGCACCCCTTCTCATCCAGATCACCGTCACAGACCCCGATGGCGGGCAAAGCAACCTCCCACCCATCTTCCCCTTCACCCTGGGCAACGCGGCGCCGGAAGTCACGAAGCCGGCGGATCGGGTTGTCGGGCCAGGGACGACAGGAACGGCGCTGGGCGCGATAATCTTGTCTGATCCCAACAGCCCGGGTAAAGGCGATGGGGGCTATGAAGTCACGGTGGCTCTATCCTCTGGGGTTGGGAGCTTGGCCGGCGCAGGTTCTGGCTTTAGGGCGGTGGCAGGAGCCACCAAAACCCTATCGATGACCGGAACCCTGGCGCAGCTAGAAGCAGACCTTGCCAAGGTGACCTACACCCCCGGGAATGTCCAAGCAGGCGAGACCGGTACCATCACCGTCACCCTTAAAGACCCGAGCGGAACAACCGACGATAAGGACTTTACCTATACAATCAGCAACGCAGAACCGGTACTCACCCTACCTGCTGTTCAGACCGTGGCGCCAGGAAGCGGCGGTGTTAGCTTGGGTCGCGTGATTATTACAGATGATAACGAAGTCCCAGCGGCAAGCCGCCCCCCGACCTACTCCCCCCCCCAAAGCTATACGGCATCTATTACGGTCACCAACGGTCCAGGCACTGCAAGCGTCGGTTCGCTTAGGAACGCTGCCTCCCTTGATGGCCGGACCTCGCTCACCCTGGATCAATTACGGGCGGCTCTTAGCAATATCCAGTACGTCCCACCCGCCACCGGGAAGATCAACGATCAAGATCGGGTGACCATCACCATCACAAACACAGAAGGCGGGGTCACAAAGACCGTGACGGAAACCATTGACTTTACGCTGGGCAACGTCAAACCGGAGATCACCAGCGTACCTAACGATCAGACTGTGATTCCAGGGAGCACCAGCGGGGTTGCGCTGAATGCGGGCGGCGGGAACTTTGACCTGTCTGATCCTAATGATCCGGGCAGGACTGACAAAGGCTATACCGCCGTTGTGGAGGTGCCAGCGAAGGGCGGCACCCTCACCCATGGGGGCCAGACTGCGTCAAGGGTCACTGTTGGCGATGCCACCACCACACTGGCAGGCCTGCAAGCATTGCTTGATGCGGTGACCTACACGCCGCCCGCCACCGGCGCGGTTGGCGATACCGTCACCATCACGGTGACCGTGACGGATCTGGGGGACGCGGCCGGGGCGAACAAACAAACCGCCCAAGCAACCCTCACCTTCACGATGGGTAACGCCAAGCCGACGATCGCAAAATCAGCTCCAGGCGTCGCCAGCAGTGCCAATGTCGATCCAGGCGTCCCGCACCAAACACGCAATTTATCATTAATCTCGATCACCGATCCCAATGACCCGGCAATTCCTTCGACTGATACGTACACCTTAACGCTGTCTGGTGGAGCCATCCCATACCTGACTGGCTGGAGCACCATCGGCGCAACATCTGACGGACACGGAGGCTATAAATTATCCGGGGACATAGTTGGCCTAAGCAACGCTGTCGACCTTTTGCAATTCACTGCGCCAGAGGTTGCCGCAGGAACCAGATACGGCTTGAGTCTGACCGTCCAAGATCGCGGCAAGCAAACGAGCGATCCTCTCGAGTACACCTTTATTGTGAATGATGTCGCGCCAACCCTAGAGAATATGCCAGAGAATCCGGTGATTATTCCTGTTGATGTTCCCTCATCGATCCCCGTCTTTTCTACGAAAGACAATAACGATCCAAACAATAAGGAGCTTCGAGTCCTGACGCTCTCTGGCTCAGCGTTACAATACCTTAGTGGCTGGCCGTCTGATTTCAACATCCAGCGCGGTGAACTTGTGCTTGTTGGTACTCAAGCAGAACTCCAAGCGGCTTTAAGAAGTATCCAGCACACCCCAACGAATTTGGGAAGGAGCGTCCTGGACATCAAAATCGAAGATAGCTCAGCGTCCAGCCGTGGTCAGATCACCTTTGATGCCGTCAACATGCCGCCAAGCCTGACCTTGCCCACCACGACTGTATCTGTTGACCCAAGAAAAACGACGAACATCCCCGCTGGTATCACTATTAATGACCACAACGATCCGAAAAAGGTAGAAACGTATACTGCCAACCTAAGCATCGCGGGCGTCGGCGGGACTTTGGATACAAGTCCGATTAGCGGAACCCCAGCGCAAATCTCGGCAAAGCTCGCGAGTCTGCAATATACGCCCCCCCTCGGAGCCAACACCGGTGATAGCGATATCGTGACCCTAACCATCACAGACAAATACAGCACTGTCAGTGCATCGCAAACCATCACCTTCACGCTAAACAGCCCGGTGGTCGCTCCCCCACCGCTAGGGCGGCTTCTTTCCCTGACGCCGATTAAATTTGGCCCGCTTTTTAACAAACGAACCGATATCACTGATGACGACGAAGAGATCATCACCAGAGCGCCCATCGACGAAGGCGAGCCGCACCAAACCCTGCTCAACAGCAACGAACGTATTGAGCGTGATCGCCTCGTGCGCCTCGCCAACTCGATCCGCCCCACCCAGGACGTAACGTTGCCAATTTTTGAGCGCAACGGCGTGAACGCCATTGAGTTCGATAGGGAAGAGATTCGCGTAGCAAGCAACACTGACGCCGCCGCCGATATGGCAGAGTTTTATAACGCCGTAAGAACACAACAGGATCTCGACCAGCGGATTGAAGCGATCCAACAACAACAGCTAGAAGATGAACTGGAAAGAGCCTCTGACCTGCTAGACTCGACATCGACGCCAGAAACGCTGCCCAGTCTTGACGTCTCGCCTGATATTCCCCTACCGCCTGTGATCCCAGACTCTGATCAAGCGACGCCCGCACCCGACCTGCCGCCTGTGATTGAAGACTCTAATCAAGCCGCATCTGGGCCCGAGTTGCCGCCCGCGGATCCGCCCGCTACTCCATCGGATGCCGCCCAACAGGCTCAGACCAATCCTCAGGAAACCCTGAATGAAACTCTACCTGCGGACGTCAGTTTTAACTCGCAAATTACCGCAGCTTACAATGAAAAGAACAATATGATCCGTGCCGTCACCGACGTTCTTAGTCGGCGCACGTGACCTTTGCTCGCACCACCATGCAACGAAACCCCGACAACGCCCTCACACTTGGCACAGAAAATGCTGGACAACCCCCTGAAACACCTCATGAATCTATCGATAAGACGAATCAACTCGAAGGGGTTAGTAAATCGTTAACATCTTTTTTGTCCTACGATTCCAACAAAACGATCCATAACGTGACGATAAAACCAAGACTACAGGCCATGATTGCAGGGATTGTGTGGCACCCGCGCCGCCCGCTCTGGCTCGTCTTGGGTACGATCGTCGTCGCGGTGGGTCTCGTTGGTTGCACGTTAAGCCCCCAACCCTTTACCACCGCAGAGTTGCATGACCAGGCGATCGATAAAATTGAGGAAATTTCTGCCGCCTATGAACCGGTGAGAGAACCCATCACGCTTTATGAAGCCATCGCCCGCGCCCTAAAATACAACCTGCGCCAGCGCGTCGCGTTGATGGAGCAGGCCGTACAAATCCAGCGGCTCGATGTTACGAAGATCGACCTCCTGCCGCAAATTGCTGCCTCGGCTGGCTATACAGCACGGGATAATACCAACCTGTCACTCACGCGCGAGCAAGGCCAGGCCCTCGGGACAACAGCCTCAATCTCTTCCCAACGGGTGACCAGAACGATGGACCTACAGATTGCATGGAACGTGCTGGACTTCGGCTTGAGTTATTTTCGCGCCAAGCAACAAGCCGATGAGGTCCTGATCGCTGAAGAACAACGCCGCCGGGTGGTGCAAAACCTCGTCCAAGAGGTCCGTTTTGCCTATTGGCGCGCCGTCGCGGCTGAAAATCTGCAAGAACGCCTGGTCGCGTTGATTGATCGGGTGGATGATGCCATCGACAAGTCTCGTACCGCACAACAACAACGTCTAAACCCACCGCTTGAGTCGTTGCTTTATCAGCAAGACCTGCTCGAGACCATGCGCCAGCTTCGAACCCTGGAGCGCGAGCTGGTAGTCGCCCGCACAGAAATTGCCTCCTTGATGAACCTCGCCCCCGGGACCGAGTTTCGCCTCGTCCCGCCCCAACCGCGCGGAGTCGTGCCGGTCATCTATACCTCGCCTGATGAAATGCATCAGGTTGCCCTCGCTTTACGTCCGGAAATGCGACAAGAAAGCTATAGAGAGCGCATCTCAGCCAACGAAGTCCGCCGCGCGGCTCTTTCCGTCTTACCAGGGATTGAGTTTACCGTTGGGGCAAACTATACGTCCTCCGAATACCAACTCAACAATACCTGGTACAACGCCTCGACCCGCGTTAGTGCTAACCTGCTTGGGCTGTTTACCTCCAAAGCGCGACTCGGCGCGGCGCAAAGTGCGCAAGACTTGGCCCGTGCCCGGGCACTGGCGACCGGGGTTTCGGTCATGACCCAAGTGCATGTCTCACAAGTGTTGTTCGATCAAAGTGTCCGGGAGCTTTACAACAGTGAAGAGCTTATGAACATCAGTGCGGCTATTCGCGACCAAACCATCGCGCAAGGGACCGCCAACGCCACGTCCGAACTCGAGATCATTCAAAGTGAAGCGGCGGCGTTGATTAATGCGTTGCGCTACGACGTCGCCTATGCCGGGGTACAAAATGCCTTTGGCCGGGTCCTGACCTCGGTAGGGATCGATCCCCTACCCAACACGGTTGCCAGCCATGACCTTGAGACGATTACCCTAGAGCTGCGCCAAGCCCTCGAACCGCAAGAACGCAATGGCCTGCGTGTTAAAATCATCAATCATGAAATTCCTGACGCTACCATCATCAGTGCGGCGGCTCTGGCCACCCCGCAAATTAAGATACCAAAAGCAGACACCTGGGCACCTGATATCCAGCGCACAGTCCTCACCACCCCACCACCGCAAATCGAGCGCGATATCCCCGGTGTCCCAACGGTGATCGAAGCGCGTCTGCCTTCTCCTCCCGCCTTAGACGAGGAGGTACAGCTGCCGCCGCTCACGCTCGAGCAGATTGATCCAGCAATCGCGCGTCCCCGCCCCAATGAGGAGAACGAACCTGCGGTCATTCCCAATGCCCCTGTTGCGCCAGATCCGCAAAACCAGGCTGCCCTTACGCCGGTCCGCCTTGCCCCTCAAATACCGCCACCTGGCTTCTTGCCCACGATACGGATTAACCAAGTGCGCGATGTCATCAGCGCAGACCCGCCAACCGTACGCAACGCCATCCCAACCTTAATCCCCGCGACCGGCTGGGATGCAGTGCAGGACGTGCCTGCCTATCTGCCGCCTGCGGAACTGCCAACCCAAACCGTGCCCGAAGAGGTCGCCGCCACGCCTGTGACCTCCGAAGCAACGACGGACCCAGCACCCACGCCTGCGCCGCAAGCCGTCGTAACGCCCTCGCCGCAAATCGAGCGCCGATCAACCATTCGCCTGCGCGCGATTCGACCTGACGATGGCGAGAATGCCGCCAAAGCAACACCACCAAAAAATCAGATCGAAAACCTGCAGACCGTTGATGCTGAGTCTTCGCAACAAAAGCGTTCCATCGCTGTGCGTTTCATCAAAATCACGCCATAATTTATCTATGTTTTCTTTGGCCCCGCGACAATCGTTTGGATTTACCCGCGGGCTCGGGTATGGCTTTAGCATTGCGATTACCTTGACATGCTTGACAGCTTTTGGCCAAAACACCGATCTACAAGGAGGATCGTTACGCGCTCTGGTCGAGTCCCGGGATGAGGCCGTTTTATCATCCCTTGTGCCTGGTAAGCTCATAAAACTGAACGTCGAGAGCAGTGATACTGTCACAAAAGGACAACCCCTAGCGCAGATAGATTGCCGCGCCAGGCGCGCCGCTCTAAAAGCGGCACAAACCGATCACAAGCAGGCGACTCTTGTCTTTGAGAATAACCAAAACCTGATGGCGCTCGATGCCATTTCAGAACTTGATCTTGAACTCGCCGCGGTGGATGTAGAACGAAAGCGGGTCGAGGTAGAAATCGAACAAATCCAAACCAATGACTGTATTTTGTATGCGCCTTACGATGGTATTGTGGTGAAAACGCTAACCAAGCAGTACGAATATGTAGAAATCGGTCAACCGATCATCGAGCTTATCAGTAACGCGCCACCTAAGATGATGATCGTCCTGCCTTCTTCGTGGTTAGCATGGCTGGAAGTTGGCACCGCGTTGGATGTGACGCTGGATGAAATCCCCGGCACCCATGGGGCAAAAATCTCTAAGCTCGGGGTTCGTGTCGACCCGGTCAGTCAACTGGTCGAAGTCGAAGCCGAGTTTGGCCAACACCCGGCAGGACTCATTCCCGGGATGAGTGGATCGATCCTCATCGATCAACCCTCGTAATTATTGAGCATCACATGGACGCCTCCCCTGCCTCTGATGCTCATGCGACACCTGCGCAGGGCTTTGCCTCGCTGATCGAGCTTGAGCAAAGTTTGCGCGCCGCTACTACATTGCCAACGTTTCGCTTCGCGGTGGTCAACAACACTGCGAATCTGATTTCTTACAATCAGGCGATTTTATTTGCCCGCAGGCAAAACGGTGCTCTGCAGGCACAGGCGGCATCGCATCTTGCGACGGTCGACCCCCACGCGCCGTATATTCGGTTTTTGGTTGCGCTTACTACCATCATCGGCAAGAGCGAACAAGGATCGGGCATTCATACGCTCAGCCAGCCCGATATCCAGGGTCTCATGCAAGACGGCAAACATCGTGAAGACTTGTCTGAATGGCCGATCAAGCACCTGTTGTGGATTCCATTGATCGCGCCGGATAAGCGTTTCATTGGTGTGCTCGCCCTTATTCGCAACGAGCCCTTTGCCCCATCAGACCTCACCTTGGCCAACTTTATCAATCAAGCCATCGCCCATGCCTGGGCGGCGCTGTTACCGAGAGGCGGGCATGACCGGTTATGGCACAAGACCCGCTTGTGGGTTGGTGCGGCGGTGGTGGTGCTGGCCTGCATGGCGATTCCCATTCACCAGTCAGCCCTTGCGCCGGCCACGGTGGTTCCCCGTGCGCCTGATATTATCACCGCGCCTATTTCCGGTATTATAGAAACGGTTCACGTGCAGCCCAACAGTTTTGTCAGCGAGGGTGATCTTCTTATTACCTTTGATGACACCGAGTTACGTAACCAGAGTAACATTACGCAAAAAATGCTCTCCGTTGCTAAGACCATGCACCTGCGGGCAAGCCAGCAAGCCTTTAACGACCCGCAGGGGCGAGCAGAGCTCTCGGTCTTAAGTGCTGATATCGATCTGCGGCAGGCTGAGCTTGACTATACCCAAGAACAACTTGCCAGGATTCAGGTGCGTGCGGATCGTAACGGCGTTGTCATCTTTCGTGATACGGATGATCTGACCGGCCAGTCTGTTGAGATCGGCGAGATTCTCATGACTCTTGCACAACCAGAGGACACAGAGCTAGAAATCGAGCTGCCGGTGGCTGATGCTCTGGAGTTTGCTGATGAGGCCCCTGTTCGTCTCTTTTTGAATAGTGATCCCACAAACCCCGTCAATGCGGTGTTGGTGCGCTCAGATTATCAGGCCCGCCCGACACACGAAGGGACCCTTGCCTATTACCTGCTCGCGCGTTTTCACGAGGGAGAGGCTCTTCCCCGTTTGGGCATGAGGGGCACAGCGCGCATTTTATCGCAACGCACATCACTGGGTTATTTTCTGTTGCGCCGCCCGTTGGCATTTTTGCGCAGCACATTGGGGTTATAGCGATGGCCGTGATCTCTTCAGGCCAACCGGCAGCCAAACAAACACCGCCACCCGATCCGGTCACCCAACCCCTACCGCTCCCACCGCTGCGTGAGGATCTGGTTTTACTCAAAGGTGCCCCCTCCAGCACCGGGGAGCCTACCTGGACGATCCATGATCCGCTTGCCAACCGCTATTACCGGATCGGGGCAACGGGCTTTGAGATGCTTGCCTACTGGTCCTGCGGTAATTCGCGCAACCTTATTGCCACCTTAAAGGACAAACGGGGATTGTCGATTTCTAAAGAGCAGTTTTCACAATTTCTGGGATTCTTGCAGAAAAGCTCGCTGATTATAGAAAACCCGGAGCAAGAACAAGAGCGCCTTTTGAAAACCTATAACTTGCTCAACAAGTCTTGGTATAAGACAATTTTACATACCTATCTCTTTTTTAAGATACCGGTGTTCCACCCTGATAATTTTTTGAAAACAGTGCAACCTTATGTGGCGTTCTTCTATCGTACCGCATTCTGGTGGTGGGTAGCCTTTTTCGGCGGGGCAGGCATCATCCTGACTGCCCGGCAGTTTGATACGTTTATCTCCTATATTCCAGATCAGATCACACCGACCGGGATTGCTTTATTTACCGGTGCTCTTGCCCTTGCTAAAATATTACACGAGTTTGGCCATGCCTGTACCGCCCGGCATTATCGATGTCGGGTGCCAGTGATGGGTGTCGCATTCTTGCTGCTATGGCCGATTTTATACACCGATACCACCAATGCCTGGCGCTTGACTTCTTCTCGGCAACGGCTGCTTATTGGCGCGGCAGGAATCATTGTTGAGCTCACCCTTGCACTGCTTGCGACTTTTGCCTGGGCGGTAACGCCAGACGGGGGGTTACGGAGTGCCTTCTTTGCCCTGGCAAGCATTACGTGGATAAGCAGCCTGATGATTAACCTCAATCCTTTTATGCGGTTTGATGGTTATTATCTGCTGGCCGATTCCCTTGATGAGCCGAACCTACAGGATCGATCCTTTCTTCTTGCTAAATGGCATTTACGTGAGTTTCTTTTTGGTTATGGCGATCCAAAACCTGGTAATTTTCCCTATCACAAGCAAAAAGCGCTGATTGTTTATGCCTACGGGGTTTGGATTTATCGATTCTTTTTGTTTCTAGGCATTGCTCTGATCGTTTATGCTTTTTTCTTAAAAATTGTCGGGATTTTTCTTTTCGCTGTGGAAATCATATGGTTTATTGCACGACCCATTTATAACGAGATGAAGGTGTGGGTGGAAAAAAGAAAAAGTCTATGCTGGAATAAGGCAACGGTGCGCACCACACTGTTACTTGCGTTGTTTACCGGGGTATTGATTTTTCCCTGGCAATCCGAGGTACGCTTGCAAGCCATTCATCAAGCACAACAAGCCGCGCTGATTACCACAAAAACTGCTGGGAAGGTGGCGCGCCACCATTTGATTGCTGGCAAACCTGTGAACACTGGTGATGAACTTTTGCTCTTAACGAACGAAAGCACCACCTATCGAGCGAGGATTGCCACCCTGGAGGTCGCATCGCTCCAAGAACAGGTTGCCCGAGCACAAGTGAGTGACGATTCCTTAAGCGAACTACCCATCTTGCAAGAAAACCTGACAGCAGCGCTCACGAATCTGGCCAACACCCAGGAATTTCAAGACCTGCTGGTGCTCCGTGCACCCCATAACGGGATTTTACGCGATATCTATAAAGATATTGAGCCCGGTCAATGGCTCAAAGACGGCTTTATCTTAGGGAGCATCATTAACCCCGATCGTGGGGAAGTCATTTCTGTGATTACTGAGGATGACCTTAACCGCATCGGGGTAGAATCCCCCGCGACATTCTATCCCGATGATATCAACCGCCCAAGCATCGATCTCAGCGTGCGTGAGATCAATTTTCTTAATATGGTTACCGTCGATATTCCCTATTTTGCCCTGCCCTACGGCGGATCTGTCAACGTCAAGCCAGAGATCGACGCCGCCAACATGATCCCTGATGGAAGTTATTACCAGGTACGTCTCACCGCCGAAGGGCTGACCGCCCCGTCCTCAATCGTGCCAGGGCACGTCTTGATTAAGGCGGAGCGGCGCAGCATTGCTGGGCGGATTATGAAAAATGCCCTCAGTGTGTTGATTCGCGAAAGTAATTTCTAGACCTTAGTTATTTACGTCTCCCCACCCAAACAAACGACGAATTTTGTTGCCATATCCCGTAGGAAATCGTCCATCTGAGTGAACTCAGCACCCACCTGGTCGATCACGGTGAAGTTAATTGCACTTTCCTGAGCCAGTTTTTCTATACGCCTTCCACGATTGTCTTCAGGTGTTGAGACCAAGCAAGCGATCTGTTCATCTTTGATTTCCCGACGGATTCGCCTCATAGACTCGGGGCGAGAAAACCAAGCCTGTCGTCCTTCATCCATTGCTCGGTGCAGCGTAAGCCCGTAACGCTGTGCAAAATAGGCGTAGGCCCCATGGCTATTGAGGTAGGGGCGAGCCGCCACCGGAGCTAAAGCTTGCCGAATCTCTTCATCCACAGCCCGCAGGCGGGAAACTGACGCACTGGCATTTTGCTGATAGAGCGATGCCTTGGCGGGATCCAAACGAGAAAGCTCATCGGCAATAAAAATCGTAAGGGTAATGACATTATCGATATCGAGCCAAACATGAGGGTCGGTACCCTCGTGATGATGGTGATGTCCTTCATGGTCATCATCGTGATGTCCTTCATGGTCATCATCGTGATGTCCTTCATGGTCATCATCGTGATGTCCTTCATGGTCATCATCGTGATGTCCTTCATGGTCATCATCGTGATGTCCTTCATGGCCATCATCGTGATGTCCTTCATGGTCATCATCGTGATGCCCTTCATGGCCATCATCGTGATGTCCTTCATGGTCATCATCGTGATGCCCTTCATGGCCATCATCGTGATGTCCTTCATGGCCATCATCGTGATGTCCTTCATGGCCCTTCCGCTTGGCTCTACGATCACCGTCGTGCCCATCGTCATCACCATGCTCACCTTCGCCAATCTCTATAAGAGTCGGCAAACTTGCCTGATCCAGCGCAATGGCTGCTGGGTGATCTTCCAGTAAATCACTGACCTCTGGATTCAACGACGGACCTAACCAGAAAACGACATCTGCCTTTTCTAGGTTACTCACTGCTGAAGGCGTTAGAGAACGATGATGGATGTTACCAGCTATAAGGACCTCGGGTGCCTCGCCTGTGACTCCAGCGATAAGCATATGGACTGGCGCATGGCTCGCCATAATATTCAGCCCTCCAGGCTGAGCCTGCGTCTGAGCTTGAGCGGTCAACGATAAACCTGCAAGCAGGGCGCATAAGGCAAAGGTATGAATAATCCGCACGAGGTATACTCCTTAGTAAAGACGAATAGAGACAAGAGCGCATACGCGCCGTTGGCTTGTTTTGTGAATCTTTTCACCTTGTTCCCATTTCCTGATAACCGAGCCAGGTAGATGGCCAAACGACAAGGCTACAAAACATGCACATCACAAGGATTCACATGGAATGTATAAAAATGATACATTATTACGTTACATTTATGGTATCCTAGCGGACATGCCACACGCGATCAAGGGTTTTTTTATGACGATTCCATCTGCTATCCAAAAACAGCTACAAGAGAAAAAGATTACCCTGACCGCACTCCGGCGTCAGGTGCTTACCGCCTTGTGCGCCCAACCCCAGGCCATGGGGGCGTACGACCTGATCGAAGCGATCTCACAAACGGCGGGCCGCCGCCTATCGCCCACCAGTGTCTATCGGGTTTTAGATTATTTTCAGCAACACGGCTTGATCCATCGCCTGGCGTCGATTAATGCCTATGTGCCCTGTTCATGCCTATGCAACCACCATCATATGAGTCATTTTCTAATCTGCCAGACATGTCACCAAGTGGCTGAGGTCAGTCACCATGCTCTTGACCAGGCGATTGTCAAATCCTCAAAGGCTCATAACTTTGCGATGGAGATCAGTGTGATTGAAACTGCTGGAACCTGCCATGCCTGCGCCAATACTTAACGCTCAGGGGATTGGGCGACGCGCCCAGGAACAGTGGTTGATTCGCGATGTGTCCTTGACCATTCACCCAGGCAAGATGATGACGATCATCGGGCCAAACGGTGGTGGGAAAACGACTCTGTTGCATATGCTGGCCGGGATCACCAAGCCAGATGCGGGAACCCTCACCCAGCGAACGGATCTGATTATCGGCTTTGTGCCTCAGTCTTTTCAAGCCCATCGTCTACTGCCGATGACAGCTGCTCATCTGGTTGGCAACGCCGATCAGGCGCGGGAATATCTCGCCCTGGTCGATTATGAGGTGCTCTACGACCAACCTATCACCAGTCTTTCCGGCGGCGAGATGCGCCATGTGCTGTTGGCGCGCGCCCTAGCCCGTCAACCCCATGTCTTGCTGCTCGATGAAATCGAACAAGGTGTCGATCCGACCCGCACACCCCGCCTTTATGAATTGATCGAGCGCATTACAGCAGAAAAAAACTGCGCCGTCGTCATGGTGTCCCATAGCCAGCACTGGGTTCATGCCGCAACCAGCGAAGTGATTTGCCTTAATCAGAGCGTGTGCTGCCGTGGTACACCCAAGCAAGTTATCAACGATCCCCACATCGACCAATTGTTTCCAGATATGCGTGGGTATGCCATCTATACCCACCAGCCTCATCATGGTTGAAGATTTTATTCTGCGTGCCCTAATCGCAAGCAGTATTGCCGGTAGTGCAGGTGGCTTCTTGGGCTGCTTAGTGGTTTGGCGACGGCTGGCATACATCGGTGATTCTCTCGCGCATATGACGCTCCTTGGGGCAGCTTTGGGATTTTTTCTATCTCCCTTTCCTTTGCCCCTGGCGATTTTTCTCGTGACATTGCTATGCGCCCTTGCGATTCCTTTCTTGCAACACATCGGTGGTTTGACCGGGGATGCGGTCTTGGGTCTTTTGGCACATGGAGCCCTCGCTGCTGGCATTGTCGCGATGAGTTTTGTACCTTTTAATCCCTATATCAATCTTGAAACCTACCTCATTGGGGATATTCTCTCCACCACTTGGGATGAGATAATTTTGATTGCGTGCGGTAGTGCCTTGGCGTGCGGGCTTATTTTATGGCGTTGGCGGCGGCTCGTCACGGCGACGTTGCACGCCCCGCTGGCCCGCGCGGAGGGGCTCTCGCCCTCAGGTTTGCGGATTATTTTGATGATCGCCTTGGCTTTATATATGACCATGGCGATCCGGATTTTAGGCGTTTTGCTCGCCACATCACTGCTGATTATCCCCCCGCTGATTGCCCACACCTGGTCCTCCTCGCCACCGATGATGGCCCTGTCTAGTGTGACGGTAGGCCTTGCTATGGCTCTTGCTGGGGTGGGCGCGTCTTTTGTCTATGACACGCCCACCGGGGCAACCATTGTACTGGTGGGGACGGGGGCTTTTGTGGTCGCCTTGCTCGCGCGCCTTATGATCGGACGATCCCGGCCGTAGATTCTGGCTGATCTTGCGGATGGAGCGGCGTGACATTGGCACGGGAGGTTTGCGTGGGTTCTAACCAGTCTGGGCTTTCAACAAACTTGCGCGTATAATCGGTGACCATATAGTTTTGCTCATTAAGAATCTTTTCTATTTCCGCCATGAGAAAACTTATACGTTTTCTATCATGTTCGGAGTCCTCTTGCTCAAGGCGCAAGAGGGTGTCGCGATAATCGTTACGCAGACGCTCTTGCTGCGTTTGCTTAAGGCCCTCTTTGAACGTCTGGCCGAGTCTCTCCTGCGGGCCACTATGTTTTACGAATACCTCACGCAAGCGGGCCAGGGCGCGCACAAGGCTCGGGTCTAGGGTAGTTATTTTATCGTGCAGTTCTTGGGCGGTGATCGTTGTCTCCTCGTCTGCTACCTGATCGATCATTTGTGCGGCCAAGTGAAAGATGCTGCGGCAATAGGCATCGTGCCAATCAATCACCTCCAGGTTATCAGCAAACGATCGCCACAGCTCGGGCGCATTGAGCAACATAGAAAGCAGCACGACGTAGCGTTTTTGCGGCCAAGGCGTTGGCTTGCGCTCCCTTGATTGCGGGCTGGCAATGGACGATGGGCGCTCACCGCTCGGGCGGCAGGCTTGGAAAAATTGCCGCATGAGGGTCGCACTGTAGAGTTCTTTAATCGTGCGATCAGGAATCAGGTCCGCTTGGCTGGCCAAGTTAACCCGCAGCTTTGCGCGGGTTTCAGGGGTTCGCGGGATGCCGTTACGCACCGCATCCAGCCAGACAAAATCCACCAGATCGATGGCCTGATCGATGATGGCATGTAAGGTTTCCCGCCCTCCGGCTTGGCTAAGCAAGCTATCGGGGTCTTCACCTTTGGGCAGAAAAGCAAAACGCACACTGCGCCCAGGTTCCAGTTGAGCAAGGGCCGTGCTCGCAAGGCGTCGTGCCGCGCGCTGACCTGCAGCATCCCCATCAAAGCAAGCAACCGGCGCATTGAGCTCTTGCTCGTCAGCATGACCATACCGCCACAGCATCGTCAGATGCTGGGGCGTGACCGCGGTACCCAGCGGCGCGAGCACCCGCGAAAAACCGTGCTTTACGCTCGCGATCACGTCCATATAGCCTTCCACGATCATGATCGGGCGGCGCACGGACCGATCCATGAGATTAAGGCCGAAAAGCTGCTGCCCCTTGGCAAAAATTGGCGTTTCCGGGCTATTGATATACTTAGGCTCTTGCCCGTCCAGGCTGCGCCCGCCAAAACCGACGACTCGCCCCCGTTGATCGCAGATTGGAAAAATCAGCCGATTGCGAAAGAAGCTATAGTGCCCCGCCCTGCGGGTGGAGGGTTTGGCGATCCCGGCCGAGACTTGCCGGTTTTCATCAAACCCTTTGCTACACAAAAAGGTAATCAGGCTATCGTCCGCCGGCGCATACCCCAGGCGAAAGGTTTTGGCCGTTTGATCGTCGATGCCCCTCTCGCGGATCATGGTGCGAGCCTGGCGACCTTGATCCTGGCCCAGACAATCCTGAAAAAAACCCGCAGCAGCATCAAGCAACGTGTGCAGATCGCCGTGTCGATAGGTCCCTTCCGCAGGGCTGGTCTTGGGAAGCTCCAGCCCGGCGATAGTCGCAAGGTCCGTCACCACCGTCATAAAGTCTTGCCCGGTCATCTGCATGAGAAAGCCGATGACATCGCCATGGGCGCCACAGCCGAAACAGTGATAAAAGCCCTTTTCATCATTGACATAGAAGCTTGGCGTCTTCTCGGCATGAAAGGGACAACAGGCCCGGTACTCACGGCCAGCACGGGCCAGCTTGACGTGCTGGCTCACTTGGCTGGACAGGGTGATCCGGCTGCGGAGGGTATCTAAAAACTGAGGGGAGAGTCGCGCCATACTAATTTCGCAAAATGTCTGCAATTTCCTTGAGTTGCGTACGCCCTTGTAAAAGAAAAAACCCCATACCCATCAGATGACTGGGGATCAACTGTGAGTCCGGGGCACCTTGGATCACAACCCACACCTGCAAAGCACTCCCTCGTTGGAAACTCTCTTCAGTGCGTGCCCATTGGTTACCGAGGTTATGGTTGTCTATGACATCGGCAAAGTCCTCGCGCAACGCCGCCAGCAGCAAACCATAGGCGTATACCTGCCCTTTCGCACCGTAAAACAGATTATCACTATCCCGGTCCCAGAGCCAAAAGGTCGGTTTTTGGCTGTATATTTGCCCGACGAGCGCGCCGAGATCGGCGCTGATTCGCTCAATGGCGGCGCGTAGATTGTCAGCTCGGCGCTCATAGACGGCCTCATCAGCCACCACCGCCTCGCCATAGGCGCGTAGACGGACCGCCGCTTGGCGATACTGGGATTCGGCGCGCGCCACTGGCAAAATCGAAGCCGAGAAGTCAAAATACCAACGATCCGGCGGGTATTGCAGCAAGCCCGCCGCCCGCTCTAGGTTAGGATCGACGGTGGACGATCCGCGTACCCGCGCCAGACTGTCGCGCAACTCGATGGTCATGCGTGAGATACTGCGCAAAATGCCCTGCTGATAGGATGGCTTGTTATCCAAAATCCAGCCGGGCAAAAACCACGGGTCATTGGCGGTCCAACCGTGGTCATTGACTTCCCGCTCCAGCAAACCCGCCAGCACGGCGACGGTCCGGGGGCCTGCCATCTCAGGCGGGGTATAGTCGGGGTCATCGTCGATGATGTGCACCAGACCAAAAGCAAGCCCGAGCCAGACCACCACGAGAACAGCCAGACCAAGCACGAAAAACCGAACGAACGAGATTGTTTGCCAGGGTGTCTTGCACCACTGAGTAAAGCTGTGCCACTTTCGCTGAAGAAAAAGCCTCACAAAACAGGCCCTTCACACTGAACAAGAGGGGCGATGACCACAAGGACAGGCAATATGACCAACATACTCATGATTGGCTACGGCAACATGGGACGCGCTGTGGCGGACCCGATCACACGTGACAACCCAGAGATGGACGTTTGCGCCATTCATCCGTCCGCCCAAAATTTTGCCACGGAAGGGGTCAGCACCTTTGAGTCTCACTCTACACTAGCCGCCCATAAAGGTCGAAATTGGACAGCCGATTGGCTGATTGTGGCGATCAAGCCCCAGATGATGGAGACGGTGCTGCCTGCCTATGAGTCGGTCATCACAAAGGGTGCACGGGTCATCTCGCTGGTCGCGGGCTGGCCGTTGGCGCGTTTTGAGTCCCTGTGGGGCGCGGACGTGCCGGTAATCCGCGCCATGCCCAACACCCCGGCAGCTTTGGGAATGGGTGTGACCCCGCTGATTGCCAACCGCGCCGCTGACGAAAGCGTACGCACGGATTCCCAAGCCTTGTTGGCATCCTGCGGCGAGACCCTTTGGCTGACCAAAGAAGCCCAGATGGACGAGATCTGCGCCATTTCCGGCAGTGGCCCGGCTTACGTATTTTTGCTGACCGAAGCCCTAGCTGAGATCGCCGAACGCGCGGGACTAAGCACGCCTGACGCGCACAAACTTGCCCGCCAAACGGTGATCGGCAGCGGCGCACTCTTGGCCGCCGACCCCGCGCCGCCTGATGCGCTGCGCGCCCGGGTGACGAGCCGTGCCGGGGTGACCGCGGCGGCGATCAAAGTTCTGCAGGAAGACGAGTCACTATCAGCGAGATTAGCGCGGGCAGTGGCCGCCGGGGCCCAGCGCGCGCGCGAACTCGGCTAAGCGCGTTAGACCTGTTTGAGGACGCTAAGGGCCTTAGATACCGCCCCAACCAACCCGTCATAGGCCTGGGGCCGCGACAGGAAATAGCCCTGGACACGATCACAATCCATGTCGCGCAACAGATCGAGCTCAAAGCGGTCTTCCACCCCTTCGGCGACCACTTGCATGCCAAGACCATGCACCATAGCCACGGTGGAACTCACCAGAGCGCGAGACCGGTCATCGAGAGCCATGCCACGAATAAAGGACTGATCGATCTTCACCACATCGATGGGGAGTTTGTGTAGCATATGCATAGAAGCATAGGCCACCCCAAAGTCATCTAGGGCAATCATCACGCCGTGATCGCGTAAGGTATTGAGGCTTTCAATGGCGGTGGCAACATCATCGACGGCACTTTCTTCGGTAATTTCAAAACCGATCCGCCCCTGATGCCGTTCGGTTGATCGCAACAGGCTGGCACACTCACGCAAGAATCCTGAATCTGCCAGGACCCGGGTCGACATGTTGACAAAGACATAGCCGACGTTAAAGTCCTGCCGATCCCAGACTTCGATTTGCTTGATCACCTGCTCTAAAGAGTGATGGGTTAGGTCGGTGATCGAACTGCTTTCCTCCGCGATGGGAATGAACTCGCTGGGGGAGACCATTCCCAAATCCGTATGATTCCAACGAGAGAGGGCCTCTACGCCGACGAACGAATCGCTCTTGATGTCATAGACCGGTTGGTAGTGCAGGAAGACCTCTCCCTTACTCAAGGCCATGGGGAAGTCGTTTTCGATCAGGGCGCGGCGCTGGGCGGCGCGCCCCATTTGTGGGGTATAAAAGCGCATACGAGTGCTGCTGATCGCGCGCGTGGCACTGACGAGAGCCGTTTGGGCATTGGCGATGAGGCTTTCCGCGGGCGCGCTAGGATCGCGATCCAAAACCATCCCCATGGTCGCTTTGACAGCCAGCTTGAGGTTACCCGACGATACGGGCCTCTCGATGATCTCCTTGAGGTGGAACATGACCTCTCGGATGTTATTTTGCTTGCCGATCTCGACACAGAACATGATGTCTGACTCGGCTTGAAACAGAGAGAAAGCGGTCTCTTGCGCACATCGATCACGGATTCGATCGACCAGGATATCTTTGAGGACCTGGGCTAATCCTTCACCAAACTGGGCACGCCAGTCTCGCAGTGAGTCGATAGAGACAACGGCAAGGACAAGGGAAGAGTCCATCAAAGAGGCTCTGTCCTGCCGCGCTTGCCGCATTTCCTTGATTCGCTGGAGGAACTGCGCGGTGTCTTTTGGCGAATCTTTACCTAAACCCGCCGTGACCGTGGGGAGATTGTCAGCATTCTTGCTTACCATCGGCACATCCTTTGGAGTGGCCTTGCGGGATCGATCATTCATGACCGCCCCACAGAGCGCTTAACAAGGAGTGCGTCGATACCTGACCCTGCTGGCAACCGATTCGCCCCACGAAATCGGCTATCCTGCTGTTCTCCGGCAAGAACGTCTTACAAAAACCAAAACGTGACCCCACCGATCAACACCCCCCTACCTGTTACAATGCCTTTACAAGCCCTTCTACTAAGAACGTTGCCAAAGGCCCCTCCTGTGCCAAAAAGTACTCCCCCCTGGACGCTTCGTAGGCTCACGTCACAAACCTGCTAATAGGCTTGTCGCCTGAACCTCTCCTGTTGTTGAGAAACTTTAAGGATTTCAAGAAACTATTTCAGGATTTTTCAAGGCTTTTTAGCACCTTTCCAACACCTTTGTTCTTGATTTCCTATTCCCTATTTTCTCCAACGAATCCCAAGAAAAGCGAGGCTCTCCTAGGGATTTCTTAGCGAGATCGTGCGTCGATATCCTTTATCACAAGTCTTCAAGAGTGCTTTTTAAGCCCCCTCAGTCTAACCAATTTTGACCCTAAAGGCAAAAAAAATCGGCGCATGCGATATTTTTCTCGTCAGGACTGACTTGTCAAAGCTGAGAGGGCGCTATAATCCCAAACGATCCCAGAACATCGTTTCCAGATGGGCGTTATTCAGACGATTATACTCCTGAATACCAGTAGGCGAAGTCACATTGATCTCGGTCAGATACCCGCCGATGATATCGATTCCCGCGAAAAATAACCCATGGGTGCGCAAAATTGGCGCGACCGCAGCGCAGATATCCCTGTCCCGCACAGAAAGATCAGCCGCGTGGGCCTTACCACCGACATGCAGATTAGCCCGGCTTTGCCCTGATGCCGGGATCCGGTCAATCGCCCCAACCGCCTCCCCATCAATGAACAAAACCCGCCGATCACCGTCTTTGACCGCCGCCAAGAACTGTTGCGCCATAATCGGCTCGCGACTGTGGGCAAAGAATTGCTCTAAAATCACCTCATAATTACCATCATCAGGCGTAACCCGAAAAACGCCCGCCCCCCCATTGCCATAGAGCGGCTTGACGATGATGTCCTTATGGGTCGCGCGAAAGGCATCCAGCCGCGCACGGGACCGGGTGACCAGGGTCGGCGGCATGACCTCAACAAGGGGCAAGGCACCGAGTTTTTCGGAAATCGTGCGCACACCGGTCGGGTCGTTGACCACTCGCACCTGCGTGCGTACCAAATCTAGCAAATAGGTAGACGTGATGTAGCCCATATCAAAGGGCGGGTCTTGGCGCAGAAGAATGACCGCCACCGTGCTCAGATCGACCGATTGCGGCTCTTTTTCGGCTACCGGATCGCCGTCTTTGGCTTGCAGGCGCACCCTGTGCCCCTCAGCCCACAAGTGGCCTTGATCGTAAGACAGGCGACTCGGGTCGTAATGAAACAGGCAATAGCCACGGTTTTGCGCCTCTAAAGCCAAGCAAAAGGTGGTGTCGGCGTGAATATCGACCGACTCCAGCGGGTCCATCTGCAGGGCGATGACCTGGCTATTGGTTGTCATCCTCTTTCATCCGAGACCGCGGGCCGGGACGGCGGCGCGGCGCAGGCGGCGGCCCCTGTTCGTCATAGTTAAAGGATGAGCCCTCTTCTTCTCGTTTGTCCTGATTGCCAGACTCGCGGCTTGAGTCCCGCCGACGAACTTGATCGGTGGCATTGAGAGCGCGTTGGTAGTGTTCGGCATGTTGGCGAAAGTTCTCGGCCTTAATTTGATCTCCCGCCGCCAGAGCATCGCGCGCCATGGTTTGGTAGCGTTCGGCAATTTGGGTAGCGGAGCCCCGTACCCGCACCCCGGGGCCGTTGCTATCATAGACCTGGTTGCGCGAGGACGAGCGGCGGTCAAAACCTCCAGGACGACCACGCGGGCGGCGGTAGTTGCTGTTATTTTGTCGCATAAAAACGTGTTTCCTTAGATTTTCCTGAGGTGAGCTCTTGGGTTAGGGTGGGCGGTGAACATGGGGCTAGGGCCTAAAAATCCCATGAATACAGCGAGGATGGCCACCCAGGTCTTGGGTGATCCCGGCAATGTCAAGACCAGCTGCGCGCATCATATCCGTGACAGCCTCACTCTGGCCAGCCCCGACCTCTATAAAGACAGCACCATCACGATGCAAAAGCCCGGCAAACCTTGGGATGATCTGGCGATAGGCGGTCAGACCGTCTTTCCCGCCATCCAATGCCCTCACAGGATCATAAAGACGCACCTCAGGGGCAAGCGTTTGCAATGCTGCGCGGCGAATGTAAGGCGGATTGCTGAGGATGGCATGAAACGGCGCAAATGACCACTGGGGATTGCGCCAATCGCCTTGATGAAAGGTGGCACGTCCCGTAAGCCCCATCTGCGAAGCGTTATAACGCGCGACCTTTAGGGCCCGCGGGCACACATCCACCCCAACCCCCACCAGATCCGGACGCGCCTGCAGCAAGGATAACAACAAACAACCGCTTCCCGTGCCCAGGTCTAACACCCACGCTTGATCGGGCAAACGAGCCTCCAGCGCAGTTTCAATCAAGGTTTCGCTGTCCGGGCGCGGGTCCAGCACATCCCGGGTTACCAAAAACGTGTGTTGCCAAAAAGCACGCCGCCGGATAAGGCGGGCGACCGGTTCATGACAAACGCGGCGCGCAATCAAATTTTTATAGTGCGCCGCCTGCGCCTTCGTGACTGGCATCTCGTCTTCGGTGAGCAAGCGGATCGGATCACACGCCAAGACGTGCGCTATAAGCAGGCGCGCCTCCCGCGCAGGGCGCGGCGCGAGCTGAGCCTGCCCCCAGGCAAGCAGTTCGGCAAGGGTCGTGGGAGGATCCTGGAGACGGGGAGAATGAGCCAAAGGGTTATGTTGTGGCGTCATGAATCAACCGTACTTTTTCATCTCGCGCGAGTTCCTCCCAAAAGGCCTCCAGCCCTTCCCCGGTCATAAGGCGATCGAGTCGCCGGATCGAGACCTTCACACGATGATCGGTAACCCGATTTTGCGGGAAGTTATAGGTTCGAATGCGATCAGAGCGATCCCCGCTCTTGATTTGCTCTCGCCGGTCAGCGGTTTGCGCCGCTTGCTGTTCTTGTTCAAGCGACGCCATCAGGCGAGTCCGCAGGATCGATAGGGCGCGATCCTTGTTCTTGTGTTGCGATTTTTCATCTTGCACGGCGACGACGATACCGCTGGGTATATGGGTAATGCGCACCGCGCTATCGGTCTTGTTGACGTGCTGCCCGCCTGCCCCTGAGGCCCGAAAGGTATCGATGCGCAGGTCTTTATCATGAATCTCGCAAGTGATTTCATCAGGCTCAGGCAAGACCACCACGCTGGCCGCCGAGGTGTGAATCCGTCCTTGGGATTCGGTGATCGGCACCCGCTGGACGCGATGGACGCCGCTTTCAAAGCGTAAGCTATCATAGGCCTCATCCCCTTGGATGCGCAGGATCGCTTCCCGGCACCCCCCGCGCTCGTTTTCATGGACCGATAGAACTTCGACCTTCCAGCCGTGCCGGGCGGCAATTTTTTGGTACATCTCCAGCAAATCCATGGCAAACAGGCCCGCTTCATCGCCACCCGCACCAGCGCGAACCTCCAGCAAAATACGCGGTATCGATTCTTTTGTGCCCTGGGCAAGCATGGTCTCGATGTCTGTGAGCAGGATTTTGCGTTGCTCGCCGAGGGCCTCGCATTCGCTGTGCGCATCCTGGTGGAGTTCAGCCATGGCTGGGTCCGCAAGGATTTCCTGGGTTCCCTCTAGCCGCACGTCGATCGCATCGATCTCGGTGATTTTATCGAATACCGGTTCTAAGGATTTATACTCCCTGGAAAGTTCGGCGTAGGCCTGGTGGTCGTGCGGCTGGGCAAGTTCTTGCGAAAGTTGTTCGTGTCGCTTGCGCAGAGCCTGCAGATGGGAATCGCCAGACATGATCTTATCAGACATGATGTTGCTTGCGCGCTAGGACGCGTTGGCACGTTTGGCTTGCGTCTGGCTGATCTGAACCTGCTGGGTGCCTTCGGCTTGGGTTTTTTGATCGCTTTTTGCCTTATTGAGCTCATTGATCCAAAGCTGATAGGCTTTGTCGTCCCAAGAGATCATCTTGTCATAAAAGCCCTGGGGGACATCCATAAAGTGAACGCCGAGCCTAAAATCGTCCTCGCCGGGGCTAATGCTTCGCACCTGGCCCCGCACATCCATAACTTCGCGGGAATTATTAGGGATCACCACGTTCAACCAAATGAGCGACCCCACGCCGAAATCCTTGGTCGGCAGTTCCTTTTCAGGCCAAACGATCCCGATCCCCTTGGCTGACCAATCGAGCACACGGCACTCCTTACGCTGGGAAAAAACCACGATAGGCGGGAAGGTCCGCCGGGGCTCTTTGCGCTTGGTTTTGGTCGCGCCCCGAACAAGGATTGCGCCCTCTTCGCGCCGCCGCCTTGACCTTCGTTTTTTATCGTCTGCCTTGACCATAAATCGTTACGTTTCTTTCATCCCGACCACATTCAGCCCGACCACAGAGGTGATGGATCCCGTGAGATTTCTTTGGGGCTTCTCGAAGGGATCTTAATAGGATCCTCAAAGTAAAGAGTCAAAGAAAGAGTCCTTAAAGGATTCTTCAGAGTAACCGGGGTTCTTTTTATTGTTGAAACCCTACTTGAAGTGTCCGACTCATCAGATATCTGATTCCCAGTTATCCGATCCCGAATCGCCCAACAAGGGGAAGCCATACTGGCGCGAGTATGGCACGATCCCGGCATCATCCTGGTATAACCTAGGTGCCAACCAGGCGTAACCTGGCATGATCCCCATGATTGCCCTAATAATCGCCCCAAATAAGACTGCACAATGTCTTATTTTACCATATTTTATGTCAAATTAGGGCTTATCCCTCGATCAGTTGACAGGATTCTGCCCATATTTTGCCCGGTTGCGCAAAGAAAAGCGCCGAATCGGCCGTTTTGGGCATGTGCTGGCGACACAACAGGATCCCTGGCTTAACCCCCATCGGGGCCCATAGGCTCATCCCCGCCGGTAGCCCCTGACCGTAGGGCCATCCCGAACATGGGGACATCAGGGACGATGAGGGGCGGCCTGCGTTACTGGGGGCATCCGGGTTTACCCCCGCCGCTTTGATTGCCTCATGAAACGCCGAAAAGGATCCCGTGCGCCCAAGGTGCATCAATCGAGCGAGCTGGGCAAACCAGGCTTGGCCAGGGATGTCCTTGGCACCGACCACCCGCCCGACCATGAATGGAAAAGAGCGCCCGACCTGATCGGACGACGGCGCCATTATCCCGGCCAATCCTCTTTTTAAGCGACCCGATGGCGATCTTAGACAGTCGGGAGCGAGATGAAATTGCCACAAGGGGGCGTTTTCGTAGATCGAGGGCCAGTCCGGCCCGTAAACATCCACCGCCTCTTGCAACATGCCGCTCAACCAACGATCCCACGCCCCAGTCACTGGCGCAGGCAAACCAAACGTCACGAAATCACCCCGCTCGGAGATCTTGCCGAAATAACCAATCATGTTAGAGACTCCCTGGACAACGGAATTGGGAAAGGGCCTTCAAGGTGAAGGGATTGACGATGCTGTTTGCACGTAACTCAAAAGCGGCACTGTGAGGACCGACACTCAAAGTCACCTGAAAACGATCCGCAAGCGTTGTAGACCGTAGCTGCGATTCATCCAGCAAGCGGTAAAATGCCCAAGGCCCTTCAAAACTTTTGGCCACGGGTGGGCCGCCGCCGATGGGTGAAAACACCAGCCGCACCCGGTTGGTCGCCGCTGGCCCCGGCCAAATGACGCGCATCGGATTTTGCGGACCGTGCTCATAAGCAACCTCTTGCCCATTGATCTCGACTAGCACCTTGGCGGCCTGATCGCTCAGGGCAAGTGGAAACAACTCAAAGCGCACCTCGGGGATGCGAGAACCGGCAGCAAACAACGCATCACGAATCTCCGCTGCCCGCTCAAATTGACGTAGCGCGTTGGGGGAGATGCCGATATCCACCCCATCCACAGGCCGCCACTGCCACGGCTTGCTGGTTTGATCGACAAAGGGCCGCAGGTTTTCATTAAAGAACTGATCGATATCGCTGCTGGGAGCAAAAAGGCGGCCAAAGTCATCGAAGGTCACATCCACACCACTTTGCGGATAGAACGGATAGCGATTGGTCAACGCCGCCTGACAAGCAGGGCCAACCTTGCCCGCCCAGGCGGCCGCCACCTGCTCGCGTGCGCCGCCCACAGTGATGATCGCCGTCGACCGTGAGGTAGATAATAACCATTGGTTAAGCGGCGGCGGCATGGTGTTGCTGATATCTTCAAGCTGGGCATCCACGCCGCGCTGGGACACCGCCGAGACCAACGAGACATCGCCGCCACTGCCGGATAGACGGTTGAGTTCTCGATAAACCTCCTGCAAAGACGTTAGGGTTTCCTCCAGCGGTGGCGCACCTTCCTTAGGGTCACCGATGAAGGCATTAAGCGCCTGATAACGCTCATCGATATACTGGCCGGGAAGAGGCGCTTGCTGACGCTCCAATGCTGTCGCGCCAAAGATATCGGCCACCTCCAGCGCACGCAGCGACAGGCGTGAGCGTAGCTCCTCTACCGCCACATCCGCCACCGAGCGGGCCGCCTCAGTCCCGCCTTCAATCAACTCGGGCGGCTCGGCAATGCGCGTCTGGACGCGCACCTCACGCAGTAGGTTACGCATGGGTGAGTTAGGCCCTGATAAGGTGTTGGTGATCGCCGCACCATGGCTCAAGCTGCGAAAAGGCATAACTGAGATATCGGCCAACAGCTCATCCCATTGGGCGGCATAGTCATCTAAGTAAAGCCCCAGCACATCGCGCTCGAGGTTGGCCAACTGCTCACCCGCGGCCTCTTCACTGAGTCCATCGCCGATACCAAGTACCCAACTCTCACTGGTCATTTGCTTGGCCGCATCCGCCAAGCCAGGTAGAAAAATCCCATGAAACCCGTTGTAAGTATAAAGCCCCGGCACGCCGTCCGACAACGGCTTGCCTGAACGGCGGATGAAGACCCGATTGGTTGCCGCGCCGCCCGCATCGATCACCCGCCAGGGCTGAATCGCACGCGCTTGCGGTGATTGCTTGATCCGCGCATAGACGCGCTCAGCCAGCGGGATGCTTTGCAACAAACCACGCGCATCGGCCACCAACTGGCCATCGAGCGGCATATCCAGCAGCGAGCCCTCCAGCATCGCCGTCAAACCGTCGCGCAAGCTGAGCCGCACGGGTTCGTCCGCCGGATCGGGATAGCGCAAAGACCAATCAAACTCCATCCACTGGATCGTCCGTTCGGCATTGACCGGACCTTGTCGCCCCAGCATCAGATAGATTCGCAAGGCCTCGTATAGAAAATCCGACCGCCCTAAGTTGCTGTTGATCTGATCCTCCAAGCGTAAGAGCAGGCGCGGCAATAACACCAGGTTTAAGGCGCGACGATAGGTCCACGCCGCCTGCTCACGCAAGGTAGCATCCTGCGAAAGCCCCCAGCGTCGATGGAGCGGCACGGACTCCTCGCGGCTGTGATAGCCAAAGGGCATATCGCGCAGAATCGCCAGCGCGCTCGCCACCCCCGCAAGATCAGTATCAGCGACCCGGCGAAAGTCTCGTTCTTGGGCGATGTTCTGCCATTGGGCGATTGCGCTCAACATGCGATTCATCTCACCGATGTTGGCCACCGTACTGATCGTCCATAGCGAGGTGATGAGCAAACAAACACTCGCGACGCTTATCCATAGTGCTTGCCGCCACAGGCGCATCTTGCGCGCCAGTTTAGGATCAAGGCCCGCCACGCCCGCCTCAGCAATGACCACGTGACGCAAAAGACGTTCGAGAAAAAACGTCCGTACCTGACCTGAAAAGTTCGTGCCCATCTGAGCAGAGATACCAAACAGCGCTCCCATCGAGGCGACCAAACGATCGATCGGCGTCCCTTCCTGGGTGCCGGAGGTGAGATAGAAACCACGAAAAATCGGTGGTGATTCTAGCCGGCTGGCAGCGAAAATCTTTTCTATCATATCGAGCACAGGCTCCTTGAGGCTCGCTATCTGTGCCGGGAAACCAAACAACGCACTACGCCGCTTTAAGTCTGGCTCTTGTTGCAGGCGATGGGTTACCCGGCTGGTCAGCCGTTCGATCAGCCCATCGAACGCCGCGCCGAGCGTACTGATCGATAAGGGCTTGCCCATCTGCGCCGTCATCCCCCACACTTGGCGACGCGCTGGGGCATCCAAATCATCGAAGAACTGCACAAATCCCTCAATGCGGTCGACCTTGGTAAAGACCACATAGACCGGTGGGGTGGTGCCCAGACGGCTGGTCATCTCTAGTAATCGGCCGCGCATGGCATCGATGTGCGCCTGGCGTCCTTCGGGACCTAAACGGGCAAGTTCGATCACGCTGATGGCCAGGATGACACCGTTGATCGGCTGATGACGCCGATGCTTCTTCAGCATGTCCAAAAAACCTTGCCACACTTGCGCATCTTTTTGCTGCGGATCGTCTTGCGTCGTATAACGCCCGGCAGTGTCGATAAACACAGCGCGATCAGTAAACCACCACTCACACGCGCGCGTCCCGCCAACCCCGCGAATGCCGGTGTTGCCGAGTTTTTCTGCTAAAGGAAACTTGAGTCCCGAGCGCAGGAGCATGGTGGTCTTACCAGCCCCGGGCGGGCCGATAATCAGATACCACGGCATGTCATAAAGATAACGCTGGGTGAGCCAAGACTTCCATCGTGAGCGACGCAATAACCTAAGCGCCTCGGTCATGCGTTGTTTGTGCGCCTCTAGTTCTGCATCTACCTGTCCGTGGTCCTGCGAATTCTCGGCATCCTCTTGGCTGTCGGTCATGTCTTGGCTGAGTTTTTGATCGATACGGTGCGCACGCCAGGACAGAAGTAGATTGATGACCATCCAGACAAGAATAAGGATCACAATCGTCAAGACACGCGCCGTTACGCTCTCTAAAGGCCTGCTCTCGCCAAAGGCCACCAGCGGCGCAAACAACCATAACAAAATCCCGACCAGCACAACGCCGATGAAACTTACCACCCAGCGAGATAGAAAAATCGCGCGCACGATTAGGAATCCACCTTCGTGAGAATAATTTCTATCCGCCGATTACGGGCACGGCCTTCAGGGGTCTGGTTGCTGGCAATGGGATCAACATCGGCACGCCCGCGGGCCTCTACCCGCGCGGGCATGCGCAAGGCCGCTTTCATCAACTGCGCAACCGACTGCGCGCGGGCTTGCGAAAGTTCCCAATTGGAAGGAAAGCGCACCGTGCGGATGGGCACGTTATCGGTATGCCCGCCTATGATAATCTGTCCAGGATAACGATCCAGGGCCTGGCTGATCTTACCGATGAGTGGCACGTATTGCGCCGTGAGTTGTCCTGTACCTGAGGCAAAAAGGTTGGCGCTAATGAGGCGAATGGTGACCGCTTGAGCGTCCTCCAGCACCTCGACCTGGCCGCGGGCAACTTCGGCCGGAATAAAGGCTTCTATCTGAGGTTTATAAGCGCGGTATTGCGGCTCGGGCGTGAGCACCGGCGCGCTACGTACCAAAGTGATCGGCGTGGCGGGAGCAATCTGGCTCGCCACTGTGGAGGTCTGCATCGTGATCGATGAGAGTAAGAACGATAAGCCAATATAGATAAACCCGAGCCCCAGCGCACAAGCCGCCCACACAATCCAGCCTGGGACCCGAAACGCGCGCCGGGTGGCCGCACGTACGCCCTTCCAGTTCGGCGAGAGTTCCTGTTCTTGATCGCCGCGCCATTGCCGTAAAAGCTGATAGATATGAGCCCGGATGTGCACGAGCCGCTCGCTACCCCGCGCATCGACCCGGTATTTGCCCGCAAACCCTAGGCTTAAACACAGATACATAAGCTCGATCACATCGACGTAGGCCGCCGGCTGTTTTTCTAGCCGCGCGAGGATGATAAAAAATCGCTCACCGCCACTGACCTCGTTATGAAAAAGGCTCACCATGCTTTGCGCAGCCCACTGGCCATGACTTCCCCACGGGGTGTTGAGCACCACATCATCGATGGTGGCGCACAGGGCATAACGTGCGGCACGCAAAGCATTAAGGCTAAGGCCCGTATCCATCGAAGCCTTTTCAAAGCGGCGGATTTCTTGCACGGTGCGCGTGCGCAACCCCGCAACGTCCTCATAGCTGGGCACATCGCGGACCCGCACGATCAGGTCAAACAAAGGAGCGGCCAACCGCGCGAGGGGATTCACGCCAACCAAAACAGGCGCATGAACGTCTTGCGGCAAATCTTGTGGGGTGGGTGATTCTAATCCCCCGCCGACAACTGTCTGATCGACCTGATCGACGCTGAAATCGGCAAAGGGATCGTCGGTGTTCATTTGCTTCCTTCGCGTATCGCCCAGCACTCCAACTCAAGGCCCGGAATCTCCCCCGCAACATGCAGGGCCAGCCCGCCGGATTTGGTCAGCTCTGCCCACAGCGGCGAGGATCGATCCATCTCGAAGTACGCCGTGCCCGCGCGATAGGGTATCTGCCGTGGGGCGACCGCAAGGACCCGCATGCTAATGCCAGGCAGAGCGACATTGACCAGCTCGCGAATGCGTTCGACGGGGCCAATCTTGGTCTGGTTGGGGAAGGTCGAGTGCAACCGCTCCACTGGGATTGTCGAGCGCACCGCCAGGATAAACGACGCCCCGGTAAGCAGACTCTTGTCGGCAATCTGGCCGACCCGGACGCCATAGCTACGTAGCTCTAAGGGAACTTGTGTTGCCGAACTTTCCAGCACAGCACTAAGCGAACGCCGCACTTGAGTCATTAATGGCTCAAAGGTGCTCCTGAGCTGGTCTTGGTCAAAAGCGGGCAGCTCGACGGGGCGGCGGTTTGCTGAAGTGAAGGTCGCAAGCTCACCGGCGATCATGCTGGTTTGCATAAACAGGTCATGAGGATGAATGACCGGCCCCTTGCTAAGGTGGCCAAACAGCAAGGCATAGCGGTTGCAGGTCTGCAAAAGCATGAAATCAGCCACGTCCGCGACGCTCGCGCTGGTGCCCGTCAGACGCCCGGCCAAGGCTTCTGAGCGCTGCTCCAGGAGACCGTGAATCTCGGTGATGAATCCCGTGAGGACCTGACTCACTGAAGTTTTTAAGACCGGTGGGATATGTCGTTCGTCAAAGATAACCTGGCGATCAGCACGCACTTCCCGCACCTGGGCAACAGCCAGACAATGAAACCCGGGCAAGACCTCGCTGGCCAACCCCAGACGCAGCCTAGCCAAGGCTACCGCCGCGCTTTGCGCGTTGTCCGAGCCCATGACGTCGATGGCCTCAAACTGGCCTTCGTGGTAACGCGAGGTTTTGCCTGCGTTTTGCGCGACCCCCACTTGAGATTCGGGGATCACCAGATAGACCGTGACGTTTGTCGCGCCTTCTGCAAGGACCAAGGCCTCGGGTAAATCACAATCGTCCGGCGCATCAAAAGGCGTACCGTCTTGCCACACCCCGGCGCAACGAGTTAAGGCAACGCGCCCGAGGGTGAGCTGATCGCGATCGAGGGCAAGCTCACGAAACCCCCAGTTATAGGCCTGGGCGATCAGGGTGCGGGCATACTTTTCGTGGTAGCGATCCTGCTGTTGAAAGTGCTGGGGGCGCAGAAAAAGGCCTTCCGACCAGGCAACCTTGCTCCGCCAGCTCATGGCGCATCCCCGGGGGTGATAACCCCATCCCCAAAGATCAGGCGGTAGGTCGTTGTCTGCTGCGGGACAACGGGCGCGTAGAGCCGCCATACCGATTGATTAATATCACGAAACGCGCCAACGATGCCGATGAACTGTGTCCCTTGTTTTATCATAAGGGGTACCCGCTCCTGGCCCCCTGGGGCGAGAACTCGGGTTTCTTGCGCGATGAGGTCCACGCCTAAGCTGGCTTGCGCTTGGTCATAGACTTGGAAAAAGTCGGCGCGGGAAAAGACCTCGGCCGAGGCCAGCTGATAGATTCGCACCGCCAGCGGGGCGCCGCGCCCCTGCGCGTCTGCATTGAGGTCGGCCGCCCCCATAAGCTCTAAAATGACAACGGTCGGCGGCGGTGGCGGCTCTGGTTCAGGGAACTCGATCTTGCGACACGCAACCACTGTGACCACAAGCGCGACGATAAGGACTCCCTTGGTGATCGGAGCCACCCGCCTGCCCATAAACCGCGCAACCGACAAGCAAGGGACCGGTGCGGAGAACAAAGGGCGGATGACCATGAAAACTCTGAGCATCAGACAACAACCGGCATGTAGAAAAAGCACAGAAAAATATTGCACTAGATAAAAATTGATATATATCAACTTTTAATTGATATATCTTAATTTTCTATTAACGGTTGCGGGCGTTTTTGTGACGAGCAAGTCCAGAGTTGGGCGCGGCGGCGGACGAGGCGCCGGGTGAAGCAGCGGGCGCGGCGACTTGCGTCTCGGTGTGGGTTGGGACTTGGCTTTCCTGCTGTTTGTAAGCCTTAGCAAAAGCCGCTGCAAAAACACGGTGATGATCACCGCTGACGACCCGCTGGATCTCTTCATAGACTTGCTGATATTCCCGCCAACAGCGGGCATCGCGCCCACTTAAGCCGCGCGCGCCTTTATCCACGCGCTTGCTGATCTGGGTCGGGCTTAGGCGCGCGAGAACTTGATTAAGGGCGATTTGAATGGCGGCAATGGTGGCCATTTGGTGGCGGGTGATGTCCTCAAAACCTTCGTTAATCGCCTGTTCGCCGGATAAAAAGCCTTTGCGCACGTCCGCTAAGAGGGCCATCACGGCTTCCTCTTCGGTGGGCGCGAACTTGAGCGGATTGTTGTCCGCCGCGCGAATCAGGGTTTGCTCCACGCCAAACTGCTCTTTGACCGTGACCCGACTCATCAAGATGCGATGCAGCCCGCCGACGAGCTGGCTGAACATCTGCCCCGCGCGGGTCATGAACGCGACCCCATGATCGGGCTGTTTGGTGACGATATTGGCAAACTTTTCCGGCACGCCAATCCCGCCCAGAAAGCTGACCAGCAGGTCTTGCGATGCCGTGTCTCCCTCTGGCGTTGGTGACGCCGCGGTGGTTGGGGTTTGCTCAGGGATGACCGGCGGTGCCTGAGCGGGCGTGACAGCGGGGGGTTGGGGGGTCGCATCGACAGGCGATGATGAAGGCGACGATGAAGGCGGAGGGATTGGGGGTGCTGGCGGCGGCGTCCCCCAATCCTCAGGGATTTGCGCCGCCCCCGCACCAGCGCTCCCCCCTACGCCTGTTCCCCAGTCATCGGGGATCACTGGTTTGGGGGGTTCAAAATACTGATCCGCCAAAGCCCCATGATCCGGCTGGGGCGCTGGTGTGCTGCTCGGCAGGGGATCATCAAGCGGACTCACCCCACCCTTGAGCGACTCTTGGGCAAAGGGATCGCTCCAGTCCCCCTCCTGCGGGGCAAGCGGATCCGCAAAAGGATCAGGCGCATCGCCCGACCCGCTCGCCATGCCGGGCAATCGCGACGACGTTGGCGCGACCGGGGAGACCGGCGCTGCAAAGGGATCGAGCGCGGCCTGGGCGGAACCATCCATCGTTGCCGCCACCGCCGTCTCTATGCGCATCTCATAGCTCCCCAAGCGGATCGTTTGTCCGTTGATGAGCGTGACTGCCTGACCTTTGGGAAGGCGCGCGCGTTGGCCATTCAGGAAAACCCCGTTTGTGCTCGTATCGGTGAGCCGTACACCCTGATCATCCACCTCGATACGGCAATGCTGCTTGGAAAGGTGTCGCCCGGGATCCGGTAGCTTCCAATCACAACCAGCCCCTCGACCGATCACCACCGCCGAGCCTTTGGGAAGCTCTCGCGAGGCTTGCGCCGGATCGATATCGCCAGCGGTGATGATGAGTTTGACGGCCATAGTCCTACTGAGAAAGACGAAATAGTCTAAAAAGAGTATTATAAAAATATTTTACCCGTATAAGTTAATATACGCTTTTTTTCTTAGCAGCAAAACCGTACCCCAATCCATACACAAACCTTTACACAAACCAGTGCAGTTGTGGCATGATGGGCACCTGTTCCTGTACTCACGTTGGTTTAGATCTATGGCTGAAAAAGCGACTCACACGACTAAAAAAGCCTCACCAAAACCCAAAACCGTCGCCAAAACGCCGGTGAAAAAGTCACCCGCAACGAAAACGGCAACGACATCTTCCGCCAAAGGGGGGGCAAAGGTGGCACCAAAATCGACGTCACAAGCCACAACAAAGGCAGCCGCCAAAACAACAGCGAAAACCATCGCAAAAGCCGCCGTGGATAGGGTTACGAAAACCGCCACGCAAAAGCTTGCAGCGGTCAAAAAGCATGCCTCCAGACCAACCCAAGAAAAGCCCACAAGCCAAGAAAGCGAGAAAAAATCCAAAAACTCACCCTGGACCGACGATCAGGTGCGCAAGCTGGCAGAATTGTGGGGGCGCGGGTGGTCAGCGCGGGATATTGCCACAGCCTTGGGTAACACGACGCGCAATTCGGTAATCGGTAAATTGCACCGATTACGCTTAAGTAAGAGCAAACCAGAAAAAAAAGAAGCGACCAAAATAAGATTAGAAGATTTAACCGATGTGACCTGTCGCTGGCCCTACGGTGACCCTCGGCATGATGATTTCTATTTTTGTGGCGCGACGGTATCGCCCGAAGCGACCTATTGCGATGCACACCAATTAGAGGCTTACCAAAAGCCACGCCAGCGCAATCGCCGCGCCAGCCCAGCCTCCGATCCGCCGGCCAATACCGAATAACCGGCTTTCTATAAGATTTCTATTTGATGGCGACCTAGACCTCTAGCACCAGACGGGCGGGGTCTTCGATCAGTTCTTTGATGCGCACGAGGAATCGAACAGCCTCACTGCCGTCGATGATCCGGTGGTCATAAGAGAGCGCCACATACATCATCGGGCGAATTTTAATCTCACCATCGATCGCCACAGGACGCTGGTTAATCGCATGCATCCCCAAAATTGCCGACTGAGGCGGATTCAAAATCGGGGTCGACATCATCGAGCCAAACACCCCGCCATTGGAAATGGTGAACGTGCCGCCCTGCAGATCATCCAGGCTTAACTGCCCGGCGCTGGCCTTTTGCGCCAGTTTGCTGATCGTCAATTCGATTTGCCGGAAACTCATGTCCTGGGCATGAAAGAGGGTCGGCACCACCAGCCCCGACTTGGTGCTCACTGCCACGCCGATATTGGCATAGTTATGATAGACAATGTCCTTATCATCGATCCGCGCGTTGACCGCCGGAATATCGTGGAGTGCGAGGACGCTGGCACGCACGAACGCCGACATGAAGCCGAGTTTGACCTGATACTTTTCGGCAAAACGATCCTTATAGCGCGCCCGCAGATCCATCAACGCACTCATATCAATCTCATTAAAGGTCGTAAGAATCGCGGCGGTATTTTGCGCCTGCTTGAGGCGAGAGGCGATGGTTTGCCGTAGCTTACTCATCGGCTTACGTTCGGTCTGGCCTGCCTCGATGCTTGTCGGGCTCGGCGTAACCGAAGGCTCTTCAGCCCCGCGAGCAACATGATCGGCCACATCGGCGCGCGTAATCCGCCCGCCCCGCCCCGTGCCGGTCACCTTGGCAAGATCCACGCCGCTTTCAGCCGCCAGGCGGGCCGCAGCAGGCATTGCCCTTTGCCCTTTGGGTGCGCTCACTACGTCTGATACGCCATGAGCGCTTTGAAAAGCGTTGGTGTCTTGCTTTTCATTGTCTATCGCCTGGTTTTTGGTGTCCGTTTTTGTGTCTTTTTTGGGCTCGTCTTTCGCCGGCGCAGCGGATGGGCCCTCCCCTTTTTCTAGCCGGCCTAGCACAGCACCGATCTCAACGCTTTCGCCTTCTTTGACCGCGATTTCAGCCAAGGTGCCCGCACTGGGGGCGTTGACTTCTACGGTGATTTTATCGGTCTCGAGCTCTAGCAGCGGCTGGTCGAGGCGCACTTGTTCCTTACTCTGGACCAACCATTTTGACACGGTGGCTTCGCTGATCGATTCACCAAGTGACGGGACAACAATATCAATCATCTCAGACCTCGTTAGTTCTGACGCGGTGGCGTTATTTGAGTTTCTCAACAGGGATATCTAGAGCTTTGCTGATAATCATGTTTTGCTCTTCGATATGACGGGACAACAGCCCGGTGGCTGGCGACGCCGCATCGGGGCGCCCCACAAAAGTGGGCCGTTGTTCTTGGTGCTTGATCTGGTGCAGGATATGCTCGATCCGCCGGTCAACGAAATACCACGCACCCATATTTTCTGGTTCTTCTTGCACCCACAGGATCTTTGCCTTGGGGTATTTTTCTATTTCTTCACGCAGAGCCCCTTCGGGGAAGGGGTAGAGCTGTTCTAACCGAACGATGGTGACCGAATCCAGCTTATGCGCATCCCGGGCCGCCATCAGATCATAATAAATCTTGCCGGTGCAAATCAGAAGGCGGCGGATTTTTTTAACCTTCACATCATCTTCATAAAGCACGCGGTGAAAACTCCAGCCCGGACCCAAGTGCTCCAGTGGCGAGCGACAGTGTTTATGCCGTAACAACGATTTCGGTGACATGATGATCAGTGGCTTACGGAACTTACGATGAATCTGCCGCCGCAACGCATGAAAATAATTCGCCGGGGTGGTGGGATAGATGACTTGCCAATTGTCATGGCCGCTCATCTGTAAGAACCGCTCAAGTCGGGCAGAGGAATGTTCGGGCCCCTGCCCTTCAAAGCCGTGCGGGAGCAAAACCACAATCCCGGACATGCGCAACCATTTGCTCTCACCGGCGGAAATAAATTGATCGAAAATAATCTGAGCACCGTTGGCGAAATCACCGAACTGCGCTTCCCACAGCACCAAGGATTTCGGGTCGGCAAGAGTAAAGCCATACTCAAACCCAAGCACAGCAAACTCCGAAAGGGGGCTGTCGTGTACCTCAAACAAGCCCTGCTTTTTTGTCAGATGATTGAGCGGAACATACTTTTCTTCTGTTTCTTGATCGCGCAGCACCGCATGGCGATGGGCGAAGGTGCCACGTCCAGAATCTTGCCCGGAAAGCCGCACCATCGTGCCCTCATCTAGCAAGGTGGCAAATCCTAAAGCCTCGGCAATAGCCCAGTCGACCTGCTTGTCTTCCATCACCATTTTATAGCGATCAGCGATGATCCGCTTAAGGCGCGGATGGATTTTCAGACGCTCTGGTGGAGTATAGATTTTCTTACTAAGCTTGGTGAGCTTTTCCTGTTTTACGGCTGTCGCCCCGCTGCGACGCACGTCGGATTTCTCGGCGATCGTCAGGCCCGTCCAAGCCCCCTCAAACCAGTCAGTTTTACCTGCTTTATAACGGTTGATCTCACCAAACTGTTTTTCTAGATGGGCTAGAAAATCGCTACGGATTTTTTCTTGCTTGGCCTCATCGAGGACCCCTTCTTGCGCTAAGCGTTGGCCATAAATGGTCGCTGTCGTAGGATGTTCGCCGATTTTTTTATACATCAAAGGCTGCGTAAGACGTGGCTCATCGCCTTCATTATGGCCGAAACGACGGTAACAAAGCATATCGACGAACACGTCCTTGCCAAAACGTTGGCGGAACTCGGTGGCAACCCGAGAGACATGCACGACCGCTTCAGGGTCATCGCCATTAACGTGGAAAATCGGCGCCTGCACCGACAGGCCGATTTCCGTCGGATAGGGCCCCGAACGCGAATAACTCGGCATGGTGGTAAAACCGATCTGATTGTTGATGACGACATGGAACGTCCCGCCAACCCGGTAGCCTTTAAGCTCAGCAATCGCAAGGGTTTCACCGACGATCCCCTGACCAGCGAGAGCCGCATCCCCATGCATCAACACGGGCATCACCCGGTTGTGGGCCGTACCACCCCGCAGCCGTTGTTTGGCGCGGACTTTACCAACCACCACCGGATTAACGCACTCCAGGTGCGAAGGGTTAGCCGTAAGCGAGAGGTGAATCCGGTTGCCGTCAAAGTCCCGATCTGAGGACGCGCCCAGGTGATACTTGACGTCGCCCGAGCCATGGCTGTCGTTGACTTGATCGCCTTGGCCGTGGAACTCGGCAAAGATCGACACATAGGGCTTGCCCATCACATTGGCAAGGACATTGAGCCGCCCACGGTGGGACATGCCGATCACAATTTCCTCAACGCCAAGCTGGCCACCACGCTTCATGACTTGCTCTAAGGCTGGCACGAGAGACTCGCCGCCATCTAAGCCAAATCGTTTGGTGCCTGGAAACTTTTTATGCAAAAAAGCCTCAAACAACTCGCTGGCCACCAACCGTTCATAGATCGCGATTCGTCCACGCTCGGTAAAGTCAGTACGGTTGTGGATATTCTCGATGCGCTCCTGCAGCCAACCCTTTTGCTCGGGCTCTTGAATGTGCATGAATTGCACCCCGACCGTGCCGCAATAGGTTTTTCGCAGAACACCGATGATCTCCTTCATGGATGCAAAGCGCATCCCCAACACGTCATTGATGAAAATACGCCGGTCCATATCCGCCGGCGCGAAACCGTAAAAACTGGGGTCTAGTTCTGGGTGCTCGGATGGTGGATTAAGCTTGAGTGGGTCTAAATCCGCGAGAAGATGCCCCCGCACCCGGAAGGCACGAATAAGCATGAGGGCACTTAAACTATCGCGGGTGGCCTGAACCAATCCAGAAGCCGCATCCGCCGTGGTTAAGTTGGCAAGGATCTCCCCCGCCTGGCCGTTGCCTTGCCGAGCATCAAACGGGCGACCTTGCCAACTGGGCTGGCACCGCGCCCAGGCACCATTATCATGGCTGCTATCATGGCTACGAAATAAGGCCTGCCAGGATGGATCTACGCTCCCTGGATTGTTACAAAACTGCTCATACTGTTGCGCAATATACGCGGCACTCTCTGGTGCCCAATCACTTGCTTGATCTCCCATGACAAAATCTCAATGGTTGCTAAGGTAAGCGAGACCTTAGATAAGACCTTAGCTAAAACCTTAGATAAGAGTTGGGTTATCGAACCAAGGTAACGGAAAACAACCCCCACAACCATAGTTTTTCATCGTTTTTTTACTGCGAAGGTATAAGGGTCGTCGTGCGCAGAGCGCCAAGGTTACGCCTTGTCCTCAAACTGACACAGATCACGAATCACGCACCCCCCGCAGTCTGGTTTGCGCGCCGTACAGACGTACCGGCCATGCAAAATCAACCAGGTATGCGCGCGGTCAAGATAGCGTTTGGGAATCACGACCACAAGCGTGTCCTCCACCTGACGCGGGGTTTTTCCTGGCGCCAAGCCAGTACGATTGCTGACCCGAAACACGTGGGTGTCCACCGCCAAGGTCGGCTGGCCAAAGGCAATGTTGAGGACCACGTTCGCGGTTTTGCGCCCAACACCGGGCAGACTTTCTAAAGCTTCGCGCGTGGCTGGCACCTGTCCATCAAAGTCATCGAGCAAACGGCGAGACAGGGCAATCACATGCCGTGCCTTCGTCGGCGCAAGACCAATCGAGCGAATGTGTGTGAGCACGTTTTCTGGACCAAGTTTTACCATTGCCTCAGGGGTGCGGGCTTCAGCAAACAGGGTGCGGGTCGCACGATTGACGGAAACGTCCGTGGCTTGGGCGGACAGGACCACCGCCACTAGCAAGGTATATGGGTCGTGGTAATCCAGCTCACCGCGCGGTGCAGCGTGTGCTTTCGCAAACCGCGCCATAATCGCCTTCGCAAGTGGCGTGGGCTTTTGCCCAGGTTTTTGTGAAGAACGCGCAGTACGGTAGGAAATTTTTACAGGCTTGCCCTGCGGCGGCGGCATCAGCGTCCTCGACTTACCGTCCTCGACTCACAAAGTGCCCGAAGACCCTACAGCGCTCGACTGATCCTCAAGATAGGTCAAAAAGCCATCCAAGGTGCGTTTTTTGATAAGCTGACTGAACTCATCGCGCTGGGTAATCACCATACTGATCCCCTCTACGGTTACATCGATAATGTGGGGGCCTTGCTCACCGACTCGCACCCGCCAATCGACTTTTGTATCCGGCTGGCCATCCCGCTGTACGAGCGTAGCGACCGACACATCCCGACGGCCCAGGGGCACCACATCAGTGATTGTCGCGGAAATATCACGCAGTTCGGTCACCCGCCGTAAGTAGCGATGCACGATCAAGCGACCAAAGGCCTCTTGATATCTTACTTGCTGCTCAGGGGCTAACTCTCGCCAGGCACGGCCGATAACCAACCGAGAGATCAGATTAAAATCGAAGGTTTCCCGCAAAAATGCCTCCAATTTCGACACGAGACTCTCTGACGTTTCGTTCGAACCTTGCTGTCCGACGAGCAATACTTCGGCCCGATCGAGCATGTCTTGAATAAAGGCTTTGGCTTGATCTTGGGTGCGCTGATCGGCCTGGGCAATCGCGAGGTTTGACATCATCAAGGCACTGAGCGCCACCATGACGCCAACCAACGGGCCTGCCAAGACACTTGGGTGGAACCATCGATGTATGGGACGGTGTGCGGGTGCGCCCCGCCTGACCCGCCCACCCAGCTTAGCCGTGGCAGACGAAACCATAACAGCTAATGTGATGCGGTGTGTGAGCATAACGATCATTTCCCTTTTCCCAAAACCAGACACCTTGATCAAATAAGTCTCGCCCCATCGACGGGACTTAGCTGTCAGAAGACCCCTTATGCTCGGCAAGGCTTTCGGCCACCAGTTCCTGCACCCGGGTGCGCAGGTGGGCATCCACCCACTTGGCAATCACCGGCGTGAGAGCCTCGGCGATCATCGCTTCCAGCGACGCGGGCACTGCATTGGACGGCGAGCCGAGTGACGGCGGGGTAGGCGCGGCGGGCGGGGCCGTAGCTGGCGCGGAGGATACCGCAGGAGGGCCTGTGGCGGCAAGAGCGGCCACAGGCGGGGCTGTCGGGGCAGGCGTCGGATTGGGCGGAGTCGCTACAGGGGCTGGCGTGACTGGCGTGGTTGTCGGTGGTGGGCTCACTGTCTGGGCTACGGGATCGGGTTGTTGCGGTATCGTGGCCGTGGGTGCGGCACTGAGGTCCGCTTCGGTGAGTTGCAAGACGGCTTCACTGACGCTTGCTGGTGTTGTCTGAGCAGGAACTTCACCTGCCAGAGAGTCGTCCGCATCCTCGATATCAGCCCCTCCCTCGGCAATGACTTTTTTTATCGAGGAAACGATCTCATCAATTGTCGGTTCTTCGCCGCTTGCGACTGGATTCGACATTGCGATTACCCCCTATTTCCGAGCACCTTAGCTTGTGCAACCATACGCCTATCCAGGACATAAAGACAAGGGACCAGTCTATTAGAATCCCGGTCTTGTGACAATAAAATGCTCTTTTCACGTGTTTTATAAAAAAAATAGCTAAAAATTATTGTATCTCTTCAAACACATAAAGACCCATGAAGACGGCATTCAAGGGTTCTGGGGGCCTCGTGGATCTACCAAGCGGGATGTTTCAGCCATGACCGTAACCAAAATTGACACCGGCAACAAACATAAAGCAACCATCATCAGCGCCGAATGAGATGCCGGAATAAGCCGCTCATCCCCGGCATACTGATAGACCCGCACCGCCAGGGTATCAAAATTAAAGGGCCGTAAAATCAAGGTGGTGGGCAATTCCTTGACCACATCGACAAACACGAGCAGCCCTGAGGCAATCAAGCTACGCCGCAACAGCGGCGTATGAACATGCCAAAGGGCATCCATGGTGGTGCGCCCAAGGGTACGCACGGCCCCATCCAGATCACCGCTGACCTTGGTAAGAGCTGCCTCGACAATGTTATAGCTCACCGATAAGAAGCGCACGAGGTAGGCATAAACCAACAACCCTAGCGATCCAACCAGGGAAGGGATTCCCACCGCCGCTAGCAGATGCGCGAGGGGGCTTGTCATTAAGCCGCCGGCAAGAACCATGGCCCCGGCCGCGATGATCGCCCCGGGCACAGCATAGCCCGAAATGGCCAACCGTAGCGTGCTCGCCAGCACCCGGTCGTGCCGCCGTAAACGCATGCCAAAGGCCATGACCAGCGCGATAGTCACCGCCAACACCGCCGTCATTGACCCGAGAATCAGACTGTGAGTCGTGTCCTGCCAAAAGGTTGGCAGCGGCGGGGCCTGGCGCGCAAGATCGATCAACACGCCAAGGGGAATCAAGAATCCCCCTAAGACCGGTAAAAAACAAACACCCAACATGACCAAGCCCCGCACGCCGGTCATGTTGGGTGGCAAGCGACGATCTTCTAACGCCCCCATCGCCGTATAGCGTGCCCCGCCGCGCAGGACGCGCTCGGTGATGACGACAGCCAAGATCATCACCAATCCGACAGCGCTTAACTTAAGGGCGCCAACAAGCGAGCCCATCCCAAGCCACGTACGAAAAATCCCCACCGTCACCGTGGGCAAGCCCAAAAAAGTCACAGCGCCCAAATCACCGACCGCCTCCATCATCACCAAGGCCATGCCGCCAGCAATCGCAGGGCGCAAGACCGGCAAACCCGCCCGCCAAAAACTCTGCCACGGGCCACAACCTAAGGTGCGACTCACCTCCACCACATGGGGCGATTGGATCAACAAGCTCACCCGCACGGCCAAATAAACATAAGGGTACATCGCAAAGGTCATCAACAAGGCCACCGCCGCAAGGGGGCTGACCGACGGCAGCGGCAAGGTCTGCCACGCCTGATAGACCGACCCCAAAGGATCAAAAAGATCCACATAAACGTAGCAGGTTACATAGGCCGGCATGCTCAAGGGCAATACCAGCAGTACATCCATCACGCGCCGGCCGTAGAACCTGTACATCGACACCAGCCACGCAGTGACCGATCCGATGATCCCCGAACCAACTGCCACCAACACCATCAAGGCCGCCGTGTTGCTGACGTAAGCTCCCAGGACCGTTTGCCAGATATGATCCCAGACCTGGGTGCTGTCCGCCGCAACGCCGCCCAACACAACCCACAGCGGTGCACTGAACATCAACGCGAGGGCCATGAGCCCCAAGCACCAGGGGTCGCGCAGGTACCACCCGGCGCGCCGGGTCATGCCCAGCAACACATGCCCAGCGGTGTGTCTGTCTGTTTTCATGGTGATTGTGTGTATACTTCAGATGACAAAGATGGCAACATGCCCAGCCCCCCCCAAACCCAAGGCGACACACCATCGAATCCCTTGACCCGAGGTATCGAGGATGGCTTTCGCCGCGGGTTTATAAAAAAAGGGCTTGGTCTTAGAGTTTTCTGCCCTGATTATACTAACATAGCCATCGCGCTTCCAACGTTCCGGACCTTTTCTCACGTTCTTTTATGTCGCCCCCCGCCGCCCCTGACGCACGCTTTTTAACCGGCTCGCCTCTTCGTCACGTCACTGTGAATTCGATTTATGGTGCCCTCGGCTTTTTAGCAATCTTTTCCGTCGATTTGGCCGACATCTTTTTTCTATCGCTGATGACCGATATCAGCTCTGTGGCAGGAGTCGGATTCGCAGGCACCTTATTGTTCCTGCCGATCTCGGTATGCATCGGCATGCAGATTTCTACCACCGCCAACGTATCTAAGGCAGTTGGTGCAGGCGATTGGGTATGCGCCCGTCGCCTGGCGATCAACGCCCTGGTCTTTGCGCTGGTCATCGGCGTGGTCACGGCGGTGATTATGCTCATCATCACCCCTGGTGCCTTGGACCTGCTCGGGGCAAAAGACCGGGTCTATAGCCAGGCGTTCAAGTATCAAATCATCATGACCGCCTCAACGCCGATACTGGCTGTGGGCATGAGTTTAGGCGGCATCCTCCGTGCCAATGGCGATCCTCGGCGCGCCATGTACGGGGCCGCCTTCACCGCGGTCATCAACGCGCTGCTCGATCCTTTGTTTATCTATCTCTATGGGGTTGAGGGTGCCGCCTATGCTTCAGTGGTCGCCCGAGTGGCGATGATGGCCAGCCACGGCTATTGGGTCATCTTTCACCATAAATCCCTCTCGCGCTTTAACGCAAACCAGTGTACTGGTGATCTTGCCCCCATCGCCAAAATTGCCTTTTCTGCGATTATCGCCAGCCTTGGCCCGCCACTGACCTTGCTTTACATGACCTATCGCATTGCCCCTTTTGGCGAGGAGGTCATCTCAGGCTGGGCCATCATCGGCCGGATCATCCCTGTTGCCTTTTGCGGTTTGTTCGCTCTTTCGTCCGGTATCGGGCCCGTGCTTGGGCAAAACTTCGGCGGCAAACGCTTTGATCGAGTCCTGCGCTCGATCAAAAGCGGCGTGTTTGTCGGCATCGCCTACACCTTGATCGTTTGGGCCATCCTCGCAATAGGAAAGGACACGATCTTATTTGCCTTTTCTGCGAGTGGCGGCACGATGATGGTTATCACCTTCTTTTGTTTTTGGTATTCGCTCAGCTTTTTATCCGAAAGCGTCGCCTATGTCTCCACCGCGACCTATAACAATACAGGCTATGCGCCCATCGCTACGTTGTTTGGCTACTTGCGCATTTTTGCTGGGGTCGTCCCGGCGGTCGAGCTCGCACGGATCGAGTATGGCACCTTAGAGTCTTTGCTGATGGCTCGGTGTCTGGGCCCCGTGGCGGTGGACCTCCTCACCCTTGCGGTCGCGGTCTTTCTCGTCCAGCGCAAGATACCCCGCGCGGCGGCGAGCACAGCGATATAGGGTTCCGCCCCTAGGCTTTGCCCGCGGTCCAGCCGCCATCGACCACCAAGGATGCTCCGGTAATCAACGATGCCGCAGGCGAGGCTAAAAAGGCCACCGCCGCCGCAACCTCCTCGGGGCGACCCAAGCGGCCCATCGGTAAATGCCGCAAGACCCGCTCACGGTAGGCTTTATCGCGTAAGAATGGTGCTGTTAAGGGGGTCTCGATCACTGTTGGTGCCACACAGTTCACCCGAATACCCTGTGACGCAAGCTCCAAGGCCATGGCCCGATTCAGCCCCTCAATCGCATGTTTAGAGGCGCAGTACACCGATCGCCCCTCCTGCCCCACACGCCCCAATTGAGATGACATATGCACGACCACCCCTTGCACCTTTGCGCTAACCATCTTGCGCACCACGGCTTGCGTCAGAAAAAAGGCGCCACGCAGATTGGTCTGCATCACCCGGTCAAAGGTTTCCGCGGTAACCTCTAAAAACGGCTCAGGTAACCCCAAACCAGCATTATTGACGAGAATATCCCAAGCCGGATGGGGCTCGAGCACGCTGGCTGTTGCGGTGATATCCGTTACATCCGCAAGGATTATATCCGCCGTGCCGCCCAGGGCCGTGATGTCCTTGATAAGGGTCTCCAATTCTGTCTTATTGCGCGCCAGTCCGGTGACATGCGCCCCCTCGTGCGCAAGGGCCAGCGCGCACGACTGACCAATCCCGCGTCCGGCACCGGTCACCAACGCCCGCTTGCCCGCCAAGGGGTGTGATGGTGATGTTGTGGCTTTGCTCATCGTCATTCCTTTGCTTGGTTACCCTGTTAACGCCTTAGACAAGATGATCTTTTACTATCAACATCATCTTGTCTATGTCTTGGTTATGATGATTTTACGCTCTTTTTGGTGGATGATAGGCGTCGCCGTGCTCCTCGGCAGTGCTGGTGCGCGTGCGGTCGAGATCGATCTCGCCCTTTCCACAGGTCTTGACCATACCCGCACCATTCTCATGCAGCGTTATATCCAGCGGATTGACGAGCGCACCAACGGCCAGCTGAAAATCCGCCTCCATATGGGCGGTAGCCTGCATACAGGCCCGCAAGTGCCAGCCGCTCTCAAGTCTGGCCGACTGGATATGGGCGTCCCTGGCCTCTGGCAGCTCGGTCGCTATGCTCCCAACGCGCTGGTGTTTGATCTACCGATGTTTTTCGGTAAGTCACGAGAAAACATTTACGAGATTACCGACGGACCGCTCGGCACCCAATTGATCGACGACTTAGAAACCCGGCTCAACGTCAAAGTCTTGGGTCGCTTTATGGACCTCGGCCACAGCGCCATTTTCACCAGAAACCGACCAATCACGCGCCACCAAGATCTTGCAGGTTTGCGCTTGCGCACCCTACCCGGGCTTGCCTTTATTAAACGCTATCAGACCTTGCAGACCTTTCCGGCACGCTTTGCGATCACCGATGTGCGGCAAGCCCTGCGCGATGACATTGTCGACGGTATCCAAACAACCTTTGAGTCTGCGCGCTCGCTCCAGCTTTGGGATACTGGCATTCGTTTTGCCTACAACGATCTGCAGGGCTTTTTACAGTACGTGCCGATGGTCTCAAAAACCACCTGGCAGACTCTCACCCCGCAAATGCAGGCGATCATGATTGCCACCTGGGAAGAAATGATTATTCCTGCGCGGGATTTCGCACAACAACGGCAACTGGAATCGCGCAAATTGATGGAAGATCGCGGCGTACGTATCATCGATGCGCCGAGCCAAGAACGCGCAGCCACCCGCACCTTACTCATGACTATTCAGCCAGGCACGATCGAAGAGCTTGAGATTGATCCAGCGTTTGTGCTGGCCGTGCAAGCGACCTTGGCAGGACAACTGCCCTTTTAATGTTTTACCCCAGCACAGAAAGACAGAAAATAAAAGATAGAAAATAAAGATTTATAGAAATCAGGTGTCGTTCATTCGCTCGCCGTGCGCGGTGATATCAAGCCCCTCTAGCTGGTCGGTGTCCGAGACCCGCAAGCCGCCCATCACCATCGCCGTGATCTTCGCGAGACTATAACTCACAACCACACTATAAACGCATACAACCACGATCCCGAGCACCTGAATAGAAACCTGAGAGCCAAAACCTGCTGGTCCATAGCCCACCCCGCCCAAGGCCGATGACATGAGCACCGCGACAAGCAAGGTGCCGATGATTCCGCCAACCCCATGCACGGCAAAGACATCAAAGGAGTCATCGATCCGCCAACGAATTTTAATGAGCACCACCGCGATAAAGCACACGACCCCGGCAACCAACCCTAAAATCAACGCGCCCAAAGGTCCCACACTGCCCGATGCCGGGGTGATACAAGCAAGGCCCGCAATCAAACCGGTGACCCCGCCGACCAAGCTGGACTTGCCGAATCTGATTCTTTCAATGGCCATCCATACCAGCGCCGCCGTGCTCGCCGAGATATGAGTGACCAAAATCGCCATACCCGCCGAGCCATCGGCGGCCAGCGCACTGCCGCCATTAAAGCCATACCAGCCCACCCACAACATCGCCGCGCCGATAAACGTCATCGCCGGGTTGTGCGGGGGCTTACTGGGAAACTCGTGCCGGGGCCCCAGCATGATCGCAATCACCAAGCCCGACGCCCCCGCCGTTGCGTGGACAACAAGGCCACCCGCGAAATCGATGACCCCGCGCTGAGCGAGCCAGCCACCGCCCCAGATCCAGTGGGCCACCGGGGCATAGACCGCCACCAACCACAGGCAAGACCACAAGACAACCGCGCCGAACTTCATGCGCTCGGCAAACGCACCGATAATCAATGCCGGGGTAATCATCGCAAAAGTCATCTGAAAGGTCATAAACACGACCTCGGGCAGACCATCACGCGCCTGACGAGCGCGGCTCCAGAACGGTTCGGCCAGACTACCGATCCAGCCATTGCCCGCACCAAAAGCCAGATCATAAACCCCGATAAGCCATAAGACGGACGCCGCGCAGCCCACCGCCAAGCACTGCATCAACATCGAAAGGACATTGCGACGCTGCGCTAGACCGCCGTAAAACAATGCAAGCCCCGGCATGGTCATCATGAGCACCAGAGCGGTGGCCGTCATGACCCAGGCCGTGTCCGCCGCCACGGCGGCGCCATCGCGTGCCACATCTTGGGCGAATGCCGCGACAGGAACAATAAACAGCCCCATACTTGCAAGAGCGATCATCGCGGCGCGTATCATCATGTTGATCGTAGTCCTATCTTGAAGTCATCGATATCAAGGTGGCGCAGACAAGCCGACGTGCAGTATCGCATACCGCACTCATCCCCACGAATAACGATCATTCATGCTTCTGGCAACGTATGGCTACTTTCTACCTTACCGCCTCACACTTTTTTTGCGCTTCTTTTTTTACAGCTGGGGTAACTTTTCCACTGCTGGTTTTTCCAGACGTGGTTCTCGCTTGCGTTTTTGTCGGGGCTTTTGTGGTCGCGGTTTTTTGTCTGTGCGTGTCGTTTTGCCAGCCGACGGCGCGGTCTTTTTACGTGCTTGGGGTGATGCCCCTGCCCGCTCCTCTAGGGTTGCCACTCGCATAGTGAGATGGCCCACGACCTCCCGCATCTTGAGAAACGGATCCTCACTGCTCACCACATTGATGCCATAAGGGACAAAATCCTTCGGTTTGCCCGGGCACCGCACCAACCGTGCGGGCACTCCGACCGCCGTGCAACCGTGGGGGACGTTTTGCAAAACCACCGCCCCTGCGCCAACCTTCGCGCAGGTTTCAATATGAACCGGCCCTAAAATGGTCGCATTCGCCCCGATAATCACATGATCGCCAATCGTCGGGTGACGCTTAACCGGTTCTAGGCTGGTGCCGCCCAGCGTGACCCCCTGGTACATGGTCACATCATCGCCGATCTCAGCGGTGCTGCCGATCACAATCCCCGCGCCATGATCGATAAACAAACGCTTGCCGATCTTGGCCGCCGGGTGAATCTCAATCGCCGTGATGACTCGCACCAAAAAGGCAAGAACGCTCGCTAAGGCGCGCCAATTCTTGCCCCACAGCCAATGGTTAAGACGATGCCACCACAGCGCGTGCAGCCCTGGATAGGTCAAAAAGATAACCCACACATTGGCCGCCGCCGGGTCATGATCGCGCACCGTGCGTATGTCCGCGCACACCGCGCGCCAGGCCTGCACAGGCCAGCCTTCTTTCAAAAACTTTGCGATCATGACAACGATGGTCCCAATGATAGTGACTGGACGATGACCTCCCCTTTGCGCTAGACTCGCACATAAGACGATGCTGGCGCAAGAAGCTGATCCGCAAGAACCGATCAAGGAATCGATGATGCCCATGGATGCGCAAGAAATCACGGATCTGATTAAACAGGCCCTGCCTGACAGCACGGTGCACGTGGAGGATCTGCGCGGTGATGGGGATCACTTTGCCGCCCACGTCGTCAGCGCGGCCTTCATCGGCAAGAGCCGCGTTCAGCAGCACCAGATCGTCTATCGGGCTCTCAAGGGCCGGGCAGGCACCGACCTACACGCGCTCGCACTACAAACCTCCCCGCCTGCAAGCCCATCTTCGCCTGAGTAAAACCATCATGAACGATACCCCAACGAGCAACCCAACCATGAACGATACCGCTCAGCTTCTCAAAAAAGAAATTGACAGCCAAGACATTGTGCTTTTTATGAAAGGCACCCCGAGCTTTCCCCAGTGCGGCTTTTCTGCCACCGTCGTGCAGATTCTCAATCATCTCAACGTACCTTATAAAAGCATCGACGTTCTGGCTGATCCCGACATCCGCCAAGGCATCAAGGAATACAGCGACTGGCCCACCATCCCGCAACTCTACGTACACGGCAATTTTGTCGGTGGCTGTGATATCGTGCGAGAAATGTTCCAAAATGGCGAGTTGAGCGACGTGCTGGCTAACGTCGCGCCGCATCCGCCAATGCAAAGCTAATCACCGCTGGCGCCAGACTCACATAAATCAAACTCACCCCAGCAAGCATTAAAAAGGGCGTATCGGCCTGCATACTCGCTGTGCCGAAAATCACCAGTGGCAAACTCAGCGGAATCACCGCCAGTACCACAAGCGCCGTGCCGCGCACAGCATCCACCGTGAGGGCCGCCATCATCCCCACAAGCGCAATCATCCCCGGCAACGCCACCACCAAGCACAGCGCGAGCCGTCCCAGCCCGTCGCTCCCCACCACAATCAAATAAGCCAAGCACCCCAAAACCCCGACCAACATCCCTGGCACCGTAAGCCACGCGAGCAACTTGAGGGCCGCATAGACACTCATCGGCCAGCGCGAACATAGCACCTGATCCACCACACCGTTGCGAAAATCATGGGCGAACAATCGATCCGCCGCCAACAAACAAGCCAAGAGCGCACCGAGCCAAAACAAAACAATAAAGCCTTCTGGTTGGAGGATCTCTATGGTGGGCGAAGCCACCAACACGGTAAAGAAAAAGCCCGCTGCCAAAATCGCATCGGCATCGACGTGCGTCCCAATGTCTTGCCATAGAAAACGTACAAAACGTCTCATGGTAACAATCCGGCTTGGCGAAAACTAAAGTACTGGCTGCCTGCAATAATGACGTGATCAAAAAGACCGATATCTACCGTCGCCAGAGCCTTGGCAATCGCTTGGGTGATCCGCTTATCTGCCGCAGACGGCTCGGCTTTGCCTGAAGGATGATTATGAATGATAATCACGCCACTCGCACCGACCTCCAGCGCACGCTTGGCAATCTCGCCTGGATAAACTGGCGCATCGCTGATCCCACCAAGTCGATGTTGTTCATCACGCAAGACCTGATTGTCCGCATCAAGAAAGGTCAGACGAACCTCTTCCACCTTATGATTTTTAAGGCGGAGCGATAAATAATTCATAAGATCAGAAAAGTTACGGACAACGTCTTTGCCTTCGCAACTTTCGTGCATCATCATGGTGGCCGCAATTGGCACAATTTTCAGCGCGACAATCACCGCATCGGATTTAATCTTCATCGCCCGAAGCTGTTCCTGCGACGCAGATAAAACGGCCCCTAGGCTACCGAAGTGCACCAAAAGACGTTTCGCCATGGGCTTGACGTCTCGGCGCGGATAGACCGAAAACAAGAGTAATTCAAGGATTTCATAATCGGCCAAGGCGCCCTGGCCACCCCGTAAAAAGCGATCACGCAACCGTTGCCGATGACCCGCCTGATGATCCTGCCCCGACTCTCGCCGCGATAGGCGTGAGACTTTCATGGCGTTTGGATCATGGCTCACACGTCATCCAAGCGTGCGCTATGCGGGCGGATCGAGTGTAAAAATTTCTACCCCATCCTCGCTCACACCTACCGAATGCTCGCACTGTGCCGAGAGGGAATGATCCTTCGTCACCGCCGTCCACCCATCGTGCAGGACCTTCACGCCGGGTTTGCCTGCGTTGACCATCGGCTCGATGGTAAAAAACATCCCCGGCTCGAACATCGGCCCTGTGCCAGGCTTGCCAAAGTGAGGAATATTGGGTGGCCCATGAAAAACGCGGCCAAGCCCGTGGCCACAAAAATCATGCACAACAGAAAAGTTTTGCGTGGCAATAAATGTTTCAATTGCATGACCAATATCACCGACGTGATGACCAGGCTTGACCTGCTCGATGCCGATCATAAGGGCGCGCTCGGTTGCCTCAATCAGCCTTTTGGCCTTAATCGAGACTTTATCGCCGACAGTGAACATCTTGCTGGTATCCCCATACCAACCTTCTAAAATCACCGTGATATCGATATTAAGAATATCACCATCCCGCAACTTTTTCTCATCAGGGATGCCGTGGCACACCACATGATTGAGCGAAATACAGGTCGCCTTAGGGTAGCCCTTATACCCCAAGGGCGCAGGAATCGCGCCGTGATCGCGAATAAAGGACTCGCATAACCGATCAAGCTCGGCCGTGGTGATACCCGGCTTGATGTAAGGCGCAATAAATGTCAAAGCCCGCGCGGCAAGGCGACCTGCGGCGCGCATACCGATAAAACCATCGACCTTGTAGGTCGGAATCTGAGGATTGACAAGCACGCACACAACTCCAAAAGAGGCACACTCACAAGGTTTGTGCCAAAGACTACGTCAAATGCTCCCCGCCGTCGATGGGGATCATATGACCAGTTAAGCCCTCGGTGTGGATGATGAAATCCAGAGCGCGGCGTATATCCGAGAGTTCTAACGGCCGCGCCATTGGCGTGGCCGCCAACAACGCAGCAAATCGCTCCTCGGGCACCGCATCAGACTTGAGCATCATCCCCGGGGCAATCGCGTTCACACGAAGGCGCGGGGCATAGGTGCGGGCGAGCATCTTGGTGGCCGTCCACAGGGCCGATTTGGCAATCGAATAGGAAAAATAGTTAACCTTGGTATGCACGACCCGCTGGTCCAGCATGTTGATAATCAGCCCCCGATCCGGCAATGCCGCCGCCATATCCCGGCTCAGCATCACCGGGGCGTAAAGGTTGGAGTTCATGTGCCGATACCAGCTCTCCCGCGTGAAGGTTTCCGCGTTGTCATCCTCAAACGTGGATGCACTGTTCACCAGCAGCGTGATCGGATCGCCGATGGCCTCCTGCGCACGTGAGATGAGATCATCGACTTGATGAGGGTCATCCAAGTCAGCCTGGACGAGGGCGGCGTGGCCTCCGCCATTGTTAATCTGCGCAACCGTCTTTTGTGCCTGATCCAAGGAATGGCGACAATGAATCACCACCGCCCATTCCGCTTTGGCAAGATGCAAGGCCATATCTTGGCCAATGCGCACTCCCCCGCCCGTCACGAGCGCGGTTTTTTTTGTGGGAGCTGTGTTGTGCGAGGTTATCGTCATTGTTGTTGCAGATCGTTTTGGTTATTGAGTAGCGCGATGAGACGCGGTCCTATTAACCAATTTTATTGCGCGTCGGTAGTATGATGATGCGTGTGATCGTTTTCGCGCGATAACTCTTATGTGATGGCTCCTGAGCATAAAGGATATAACGCTTGTCCCTGACGCGCAAACAGCTGAGCAAAAACCTCTCCCAATCCCTGCGCCAATATATTGGCCGCGGACGCACCTACAGCATCGATGAGTTCGCGCAGCGCACAGACATTCCTCAGCGAACCTTGAGCTCTTGGATACAGCGTCTATCCACGCCGCGGCTTTATGGTTGGTTACAGTGTGCTGAGATCTTGCCGGCAGATTTTGCCCAACGCACACTGGAGATCATCGGCCTTACGGGCCTGCACCGAACGCATGGCTCAGTAACATCCCACGAGCTACACGTCAAAGCAGCAGACCTTACCGCATTGATTGCGCGTCATCTGCTGGATGGGAAAATCGATCATATAGAACAAGCGCAACAGGTCGAGCCTATTCGTCAACTCCACGAAGCAACGGGTGCGTGGCTTGCGCGTCAACAAAAATAAAAAAGCGTTTAAGAGCAGTTCTGATAGTTTTTCTGTAGGCACTCACGGGCAAGGTTTTCTGCCCCCTCGATTTGCGAGGGCGGCATTTGCTGGAGCAGATAATCACGCAGGTCTCTCCCCTTTTGATTACCGCCACGAGCGGCAAGCTGGCCCCACATATAAGCGCGCTGCAGATCCTCAGCCGCCCCCTCACCCAAGGCATACATCACGCCAAGGTTGCTCATGGCCGGGGCGTGACCTTGCTCGGCGGCTCGCTCATACCAGGTCATCGCGGTGCGGTGATTTTTTGCGACCCCTTCGCCGTTATAGTACATGACACCGATATTAAACTGCGCCTCGGGATAGCCTTGCTCGGCTGACTCTAATTGCCAAGCGTAGGCCTGGTCATAGTCGATATCGATCCCCTCTGCGCCCATATAATAAAGCAGTCCCAGGCGATACTGGGCTTGCGCGTCACCTTGCTCGGCGGCGGCTTTGTACCAGCGCGCTGCTTGCATGGGGTCAGGGTCTGTGCCCTGACCATTAAAGTACATCGATGCAAGGCTATACTGAGCATCGACCTCACCTTGTTCGGCGGCACGGGTAAACCAACGCAGGGCGCGGGAGAAGTCTTGCTCGATAATATCACCGTTGTAGTAGCCAAGGCCGATGCTGAGTTGGGCTTGCGGGTGGTCTTGCTCGGCGGCTTGGCTCCACCAGTGCGCGGCCTGATCGTGATCCAGGCGGACGCCCTGACCGTGAAAATACATCATCCCTAAAGCAAACTGAGCATCCGCCCGGCCATTGGTGGCGGCCTGAACAAACCACTGCGCCGCCCGGACGTAGTCGCGAACGACGCCGTCGCCAGCATAGTAAAGTACGCCAAGGTTGTATTGGGCAGAGATATTGCCCTGTTCGGCAGCTTGGCTCCACCACGTTGCGGCCTCTTGGTCATTTTTCTCGACCCCAAGACCTTCGTAGTAAATGAGGCCGATGTTGTATTGAGCATAGGGGTTGCCCTGCTCGGCCAACGGTTCCCACACTCGCAGAGCTTCCCGGTAATCCTGCCGGTTGTAGGCGTTGAGCCCTTCATAAAAGGTGGCCCTCGCAGGGAGGGCGAGAAGGATCAAGGCGAGCGCAAAAGCCAACACAATCCCGCGGCTCATACAGCTCATGCGGTAGTCTGCCGCCCTGCCAAAGAGCATCGGCCCACGCGCCCTAAGCAGCATCCGTACGGATATATCTTGTGCGGATGTGGTCATGACGAACAATCCTATTCATCGAGAGATACGGCGGACAGACCCTTGAAAAAAACCCACAACAGGCTTTTTAGGGCATGCAGCCTTTAACGTGATGAAAGACAAATCCCTGTTTTATGACGCGCTGTATGTGCCTTGCAAACAACACTCGGACAACGCATCGAACAATCCCATGATGATCTTGTGATGATCCTAGTTCATGATCCGAGTGCGCTGATGCGCACCCCCCTTCCGCGAATCAGCTCATAAGGTTAACACAAAACGCGTGTTTTCTCAAGATATTGCGGGGTTGGGGCACTCGTAAGAGGCTTGTTGAGGTGAGGCGCTTGGAAGGCCCGGAGTGGACGGCATGACCGAAGATTTTGCGAAAAAAGGCAAGTCTCACTGCAGCCTATACGAGCGCACCATCTATCGCCGAAAACAACTCGCTGTGCAGAGACATTTGCGGATCGCGCACCAATATATCGACAACGTGGGTAAGGGGGCTTTTCCGATGCGAAGCTCGCGCTAAAACACTGTGTTGAAACAGAGTGTTTGCTTGCCTAGAGCCAGAAAATTTTTGTTCACTTGCAAGTGTAAATTCGTTGCTATGTGTCTGAAAAATCGATGCTTTTTTATGCATTGATTTACAATTTGAGACTTGCCTCTCTCCCCGCAATGTGTATACTCTGCGAACTGATATATCAACATGGGACTAGGCTGTAACTAATGCATGTAACTACTATTACCCCCTCCCCGCAAATAATCGTTTAAAATCAAGACGTTACGCGTGGAGTTCGAAGTTATTTATTGCGTCAATTGTCTTCGGTGGCATGACCACAACCTACACCCTAGTTAACTTAATTCTCAAAGGGCTCTGACCATGTCAATGGTTCTGCGAGATGGCGTAGTTGCGCACATCCCTAACGCCGTTCGTTTACGAAGCGCAGCATACCATTGCTTGTCGGAGACAAAGGCGGTGGTAATGAATGCTGTTGGGTCAATATTCAATACATTAAAAAAATTAAATCTCTCTCGCCACTTTTAGGGAGTGGAGTATGCTGATTAATCATGTGTTAGCGACTGAGCAAAAAAGCCGAATCTTCGATGATCTTATAGAATCTTATTCAAAATACAGTTCATATGAGCACGTCGCTTCGATTGATCCAATCGATGATGCTGATGTCTGTATCCATCACAGGATAAACAAAAGCAAAAAAATACCTAGAAACTCTCTCGCATTTATCCATCATGACTTAATGGATATCGATCCAGCGTTCTCATTAAAGCAGTATCTACTCCCTATAAGAAAAACCAGTGGAATTATTTGCCTAAATACGCTGCAAAGAAAAATATTACTTGAAGAAGGGTTGAAATCCCAGATCGAAGTAATTCCTCACGGATATGCGTGCACCACTGAAGCTATCGAAATATTTAAGGGTATAAAATTGAGAAAGTCGCGCCAGCAAAATTTCAATGAGACCAAAAAAACTGTCTTATTTATTAACTCAAGACGATACATGCGTGGCGTCAAAGGCGAAAGCAACATTCGCATGTTGGTAAAAGACTTGGATATTAATTCTTACGAGTTTCGGTTATGTGGAAAAGACAGACTTATTGATGCCATCCACGCAAGAAACAACGGCTTCACGGCGATTCATAATCAGCCTAAGTCTTATCTAGAATCTCTTGAATTATATAATCATGCAGATCTCCTCTTGATTCTTTCTTGGTATGAGGGTGGTCCAGCAAGCCTCCCCGAGGCCATATCGACAGAAACACCAGTCATTACGAGAAGAATAGCAATGGCGCATGATTTATTTGAGGAAAACTACCTTGGTTTCTTCTCTAACTATGAAGAACTTCAAACACTATTAACAAACTGGCGTTCAAGTAAAGAATTTAGAGAAGAACTCAACGCACAAACTCAAAATGCAGTTAAAAACGTACTCTCACAAGCTGCTGTTTCAAACGCAATAGATAAATTTTGTGAGCGTATTTTAAAATGAGTAACGTTGTATTTTTTCCAGACAATGAAAATTTTAAACAACGAAACTTTCCGATGATCCATCGGGTAATGCGAGAGTTCGGTCTACAGGCAATTTTTGACGAACCACCCAAAACAAAAGATTTAAATTTTTATCTAAATGATCCTGGAGGAGATTTTGCAAAAACCGTAATCGCAAATCGATTCATCTACAATGTTGATCTATTCGAAATAGTCGAAGCAGATTATCGAAGATACATAAATGCACGCTCCCTTAGCGAAAACTTGTCCTTTAATTGGGCAGACATATTAAACAAAAAATTTGACACCTTAGATAAGGCAGCCCTGAAAAAGCTATTGGAAAGCCTCAATGAAGCGCGGGCTTTTATTGAATATTATCGTGAAAAACTTTTTATTAAGAGGCCACTATTGGTATTTGTTTTCGGTGGATCAAAAATTTACCAACGAGCGTGCATGAAGATTTGTGAACTATTTAATCTAAATACATTCGTGCTCGAGTATTTTTTTACCGGCAAACACCTATATATTGAGCCTCAGTACACTCAAATCCAAAACAATCCATGGACAATTAAAAGAATTTACGACAGAGCAAAAAAAGAAACTGGACCATTAAAACCAATTAACCTTTTGCTATCCAATATAAATGTGAAGGCTCAACCTAACACAGATTATGTTGATGAAATACTTGCCTTAATAAAGGATGAACGACTGGGCTGTGTCTTCTTACAGGTGTTTGATGATTATTCACTTACTAATATAGCGGATGATTTTGTTCTATCTGATGAATTAGATCGTATCGTAGAGCTTGCGCTTCAAGAAAACGATATCATCCTTCTTAAGTTACATCCTTTTGAATACATCAAGCATGGAGCGCGCCCAACTAAAGATTACTTAGAAAACAAATTTTTTGACGAGATACGCCTAGGTAGAATTTATCTTGTAGAAGGAATGCTCGATGAACAATTATCACGTGTGAATAATTGGTATGGAATTGTATCACAGTATGCGCTGAATTTAACGCTCATGGGATTAAGCCCAAATTATAACGACGCCTTCTTTTTTAGAGAACTCTTCTGTGAGATGGAGCCTTACGAAAAAACTATATTACTCCATGATATTACGGAACATGGTTTCTTTGACAAAACGGAGAAATCATATGAGAAGTTTTTAGAGCATTTAAGTGCAAACTTATTACCATCAATTGGTTGCAGCGAATCGGATTTAGAAAAATTCAACAACAAATTGTACGAAATAAAAAAAACGAGAAAGATCGTCGTGAGTTCAAATGCAACAAATTCGCCAGTTAATAACCGCCATAAACGAAGTACAAAAATTAGAAATGCAATTCGAAAAATTAGAAATGCAATTCGCTTGCTAATAATCGATCCACGTTCATTCAGAGCAAAGCTTTTCGCGAAACTTAAACTCTAAAGCATATGTTTTCTAAAATCTACCAAATATATATTTCTATATTTAACTTCTTATCGATAAGCGGTTTTTATTCACTGATATTATTGCTATTGCTATCTGCATTTAGAATAACTCAATTACTAAAATTTTTAATTCCTATTAAAGTTTTCTTTGAGCTAAACGATAGTGGCACACTGACAAAATCATCAATAGTATTATTGGCAGTTCTAGTTGTAGCCATACTACTCGAAGCCTCTTATCAGTTTTTAAATCAATCTTTACGCTACAAGATTGCACTAAAATATCTATCTGTGAGTAGGACTGAAGCCAAAGTAACGGTCCTTAATTTTGCCAAGGCATCTAGTGAGCTTACTGTCTCTACACTTGCTGTTCTCACATCTATATTTGTTATTGGCTATTTTTCATTTAGTACTGTGATGACATTTTTAATGGTCTTTTTGACTACTTTATATGCTCTGTTGAGCAAATATAAAATCCATAAACACGAACATAAATTTGAAAAATTCAGTGATGTGCGCGAAATAATGATTTCTTCATACGCTGTACTTTCTATGACAATAACCACTTTGGCGTATTTTTATGACTGGTGGCATGTGACCAATTTAAACAATTTCATCCTAGGTTTTTTATTATTGCGCTTCATGGTGAATACATCAGTTTCCTCTCTAAGAGAATACTTAACAGTCGTTAACCAAATGAAACATGAGTCACTATCGGGTATTAAGCTATGAAAGTCCTCATAGTCGCTCAGAATCTTCTGATAGCAAGGCTATTGATTTCATTAGCTGAACGGCACAAATTAATTAATGCCTATAAAGTCATTATTTTCTCACAGTTGGAAAAAATTATTTTAGAACGCCTTCACGGCATTCCAAAAAACCACATCACATGCCCCTCACAAATTCGTGAGGATCGATCATCAAAAATTTATGCAGAGTCTATTGAGGAAAAGCGAGGAACGTATACTAAGAGCACTATCAAAAGATTACAGTCAAGTCTATTCTCGATGCTAGAGATTAATAAGGAATTCGATTATCAAAAAATCTGGATTTTTAATCAGCACACCTTCATAGGCAGTTGCCTAAAACTAAATGATGACTATGCTTCAAATTGCGTAGTATTCGAAAGCTCCAACAAAAATGGAGGTGTTACAATTTTTGGTGATTTACACCTTAATCACGGCGATCATTTAAGAAGCATATTTTTGGATCAGAAGTTTCATTCCGCAGATTCCATAAAAATTGGTTATCCTAAAATCTATCGAATGCTTGCACTGCCTTTGCACATTCGATCGGCGCGGGGATTTAAATATTATTTAAAACGATTTTTCACGAGAATTTTAAACATCTTAATCTTTTCCCTTATGAGGCGAATAAACAGACCCTTTATGGAAAGTATTAATTCAGATCCGATAGCTTTGATAGCTTTGCAGATAAAGTACGATTCAGCAATAGCAATGAATATTGATTTTACTGACTATTGCAATCTACTTGTTGATAAAGCACTTGAAATAAAGGCTACAAATCCTGAAATTCTTACTTTGGTTAGGCCACACCCGTTGGACTATAGCTTTGGATGGTTGTCGATCTATCGATCAATGCGGCGTCGTTTGCCAAATGTTCAATTAGACCTATCAAACCAAAAAAATTTTCAGACCAGAAATATCCGTTATTTGATTACTTACAACAGCAACATTAATCGTCATGATTGTTTTCAAGATGGATTCACAAAAGTGATTAAGCTATCCAAAGACCAATTGTTACCGCCATTTAACAGTGATTTTCTTCAATTCAATGAAAACACCTTCTGAAGGAGGATCCATAGATGAACAGAGATTGGGAACAAATCCTTGAACAGCTTGATCGGTTTAAATTACGTTATGATAAATACGCAGGATCGCTTATTAAGTTAAAAAAACACGTTCCAAACTTTATTGAAGTAAACCATTTATTCGATCATTTTCAATGCCACTGCCCAAAAGACAAGATTTTCATATCTTCGTATCCAGTTGCTACTGAAAAATTTATTGGCCACATCTTAGTTACTTGTGGGACTTGTTTTGGCAGTTTCATACCAAAGCTAAAAATTAACCTCGATGACTATTACCAAAAAGATTACCAGTTTGATGTCCAGCCATTCAGAACTGTCGTCCAAACGGATGGCAAATTTTTCGACTATTTTGTTAAAACTGATGCATACAAAAGATTTTCTAAGCGCTCTTTATTCTTACTAGAAATTTCTGATGATAAGCCTGAAAAAAAGATTTTAGATATAGGTTCAGGTGTGGGGGTGTTACTAAAGCTTAGTCAATCACATTCAAAGTATGCCGTCGAGCCGGATCCTTATTCAAAAGTCATATTAACAAGGGAGCTTGGTGTAACAGTCTTGAACGAAATTCCTGATAATTCCATTAACCTTAAATTCGATACGATTTTTATGTCGCATGTTTTAGAGCATTACGATCCTCAAAGCGTTGATAACGTGCTGATGTCGATTAAAAATATAATGAATAGTCAAGGTCAATTAGTTATTGCAGTTCCTGATGGTGCCAATCAAATTACACGACTAATGAATGGAAGTAGGGATGGCATTCTCTTTGAGCCCCACACAATAAACTTTTCTCTCAAAATGATGGTCGATACCCTCACTCGAAATGGGTTCGCGATCAAATCTGCGTCTGCACCTAAATCCGTAGATAAGTCCGCTCTATATTCGGATTTTTTTAATGGACCTATTACTAGACTGGTGAGTGGTGAAATTGTCGTTGTTGCTCAGCATAATGAACATGCTGAAAAAATGTAAGAAAACTACAATTTTTTTACATTTTCCGCTAAGTCATTAAATTTAAATAGGATTTTGAAGAGCCGTTTTCGGTTGCCCAAAAAATACCTCAGAAAATACACTATATGTACGAAAACATTACATTTTTTCTGAGGTGCATATGGCTCAAGCAAGAACCTTACGAAAAAGCGAACTTAAGCAGCTAATTGACGTGACTGCTGGGTGCAGCAGATATCCGCAGCGTGACGTCACTATGATGCTGTTCTCGCACTTGTGCGGACTTCGAGTTGGCGAGATTGCAAGTTCGCGCTTTGATGATGTGCTCGATCACAGCGGCAGCATACTCGATGAAATTATACTTGATGCAAGCCGTACTAAGGGCAAGCATGCTCGTAAAGTATTTCTGCCACGGCAAATGCACAAGCACTTACAAGAATACGTCAAAAGCTTGTGAGAACACCCGCTACATGGTTTTTTGTTTTCAACGCAAAAACGGGCATGCTTTAGCGCAAATACCGCTACACATCATTTACAGCGTTTGTACGAGCGTGCTGGGTTACACGGTGCTACATCATCACACAGTGGCCGCAGAACATGGCTCACAACGCTGAGCCAAAAGGGTGTGAGTGTTTTTGTGCTTGCTGAAATAGCTGGCCATCGAAATATTCAGACAACACAGAGAGACGTTACGGCTTGTTGTGTTTGGCAGTATATGTACGCATTGCACGGTACAGTGCTTCATATTCGTCGTTAGTCAGTGTTGCACGACGAATAGCATCATTGCCTTTGTCTAAACGTGGCAGCTTCTTAAAGTCAAAGCCATCAATGTGTGTCTCGCCATTCTTATGTAGCCATTTCATTAGCGCATTGATTGTGCTTTGTTCGTTTTGAACAGTGACTTGTTTGACGTTGCCGTTGGTGGCCTTGTGGCGATGATAGAAGTAGTTTTCGCAGTCTGTGCGTTCTAGTTCTTTTAGCTTGATGTCTTTGCCAATGTAGCTTAGAAAGTGCTGTAAGTGCGTTGCTATTGTTGTGTATCGTCCTTTAACTATGTGTCCAAGTTCAACATCACGTTGGCGAAACTTCAGATACCTCTCGACATCTTCTTTTGTCGTGATAGAAAAATAGGTCTTGCCTTGCTGCAGATTGGCATAGATCTCAAGGTAGGCAGCTTTTCCGTGCTCAATGGCTGTGCTCTGGCTGCAAGTACGAAGACTTTTGCGGGCATACTTGCCCTCCTTCGCTAGCCACATCCGAAATTACCAATATTCCCCACGCTTGTAGATACAAGCTTCGTCAAAGATCGGAATTTCGCCTTCGGAAAACTGCTGCTTCTTGAGTGCCAATTTTTCTCTCTGAGTTACTACGATTTTCAGTGGTCGCACGTTTGTGTAACCTCTTGTGTAACTGTATGAGAAAACCTCAATAAAATCAACGGTCAAAATTTCCTGTGAAATTTTTGTGAAACTTAAAAAGTGTTTAAGATCAATAAGTTAGCAATGAAGAGCTACTCCCACTCGATCGTACCCGGAGGCTTGGAGGTGTAGTCATAAACCACGCGGCCAATTTGCGGAATACGATTACAGATTTTATTGGTGATATTGGTCAAAAAATCTGCTGGCAACATCGCCGCTTGCGCCGTCATCCCATCTACTGACGTTACTGCCCGCAACGCGCACACATACCCCATCGCACGCTGGTCGCCCACCACCCCAACACTACGCAACGGGGTCAGCACCGCAAACGCCTGCCAAACCTTATCATAGAGATCATGATAGCGCAGAGCCTCGATAAACAAAGCATCCACCTGCCGCGCGATGTCGATTGTCTGTGCATCCAACGCGCCGAGCACCCGCACAGCCAAGCCGGGACCGGGAAACGGATGGCGCCGGACAAACTGCCGATCAATACCCAAAGACACCCCCAGCTCCCGCACCTCATCTTTATAGAGTTCTTTGAGCGGCTCTAAAAGCTCAAAGCCGAGCTCTTGGGGCAACCCGCCCACGTTGTGGTGACTCTTGATCGTGTGTGCTCCACTCGCCCCGCCGCTTTCTATAATATCGGTATAGAGCGTCCCTTGCGCGAGGTGACTAAAAGGTCCAAGACCGCGTACGTGGTCCGTAAACACCTCGATAAAGGTACGGCCAATGATCTTGCGCTTTTCTTCTGGGTCGCTTACGCCCGCCAGCCGTTTGATAAAAACATCCTGCGCATCTATCTGGTCAATCTGCAGGCCCGTCTCGGCTTGGATTGTGTCTATAAAGGCCAGATCATCTTGCCTTAACAAACCGGTGTCCACGAAGACGTTAATGCCACGCTCACCAATCGCGCGATGGACCAAGACGCCAACAACCAGGCTATCGATACCGCCAGAAAAAGCGGTCAAGACCCGGCCCTCACCGACCTGAGTGCGAATGGTATCGATCAAACGCTGGTTTTGTTGACCAGCCTGCCAGCTGGCCTTACAGCCACAAACTTGCCCGGCAAAGGCGGCGAGAATCTCGGTGCCCTTTTGGGTGTGAGAAACCTCGGGATGAAACATGAGGCCGAAAATCGGCCGATCTTGCACCTGAAAGGCGGCGCAGTAGCCATCCGAGGTCATGGCCAAGGTTTGGCAAGACTCGCCTAAGGTAGCAACATAATCGCTGTGAGACATCCAACTCATCAACCGATGATCGTTGGTGACGTGCAAAAGGCTCGGGTTTGCCGGGTCCACCTGCAAGATCGACTCGCCGAACTCGGACGCCTCATCGCGGGACTCAACGGTGCCGTCAAAATGGTGACACAGCATCTGCGCGCCCAGGCAAATGCCCAGCACCGGCAAGGAACGTGCGAAGATATCGTCAATCAGGCCAGGATCGTAGGATTGAGCGACAGTGCCAGGCCCGCCAGAGAGGACGACCCCGGCAAGGCCCGGACCGGTGATGGCTTGCCGCGCCTGATCGGGCGTGCACAGGTGGGCATAAAAACGCCGATCACGGAGGCGGCGGACGATCAGGCGGGTATACTGACTACCATAATCGATAACAAGCAAACTCGACACGTCAGGGAGAGACAGCCGTCCAGGGGAACCGCTTTTCATAAGCCGCCTCGAACTGCTCGATGGTCTTGATCTGGGTGAGGGTCTCGGCGATATCATCCAAGCCTTCGAGCAGGCTTTCCCGCAAACCGGGATCGATCTCAAACTGGACTTTATAGGATCCATCGGCGGTGTTGATGGTCCGTGTGGTAAGGTCTACCTCGACCTTGTGGGAATTGGTTGCGGCCACGGCTTTGGTGAGCGCATCCACTTCGGATTGAGGTAAGCTCACGGCAAGGATGCCGTTCTTGCGGCAGTTATTAAAAAAGATATCGGCAAAGGAGGTGCCGATCAGACAGCGAATGCCAAAGTCCTTGAGAGCCCAGGGCGCATGCTCACGCGACGATCCACAACCGAAGTTATCACCGACGATGAGGATCTGGGCACGATCAAAGGGCGGTGTATCCAGCACAAAGGGCGTTTTTTTACCCTTTTCATCATAGCGCATCTCGTAAAACAATCCCTGCGCCAGGCCCGAGCGTTTGATGGTCTTGAGATACTGCTTGGGGATAATCATGTCGGTATCGACATTGAGCAAAGGCAGACTTGCGGCGATTGCTTCGAGTTTCGTGAATTTTTCCATCGCGAACGAGACTCCTAACAAAATCGGGTTGCCAAGGGCGCACCAACGCATCAAAGGGCGTGACCATGAGGTTTTGATCCTAGCATGATCATGATAACCGTCAAGAATGGGTGGTGCGATGTGCGCGGCTCCGAGCGTTCCCTTTTATGACAATGTGTTACAGCATCCCACGGCGATCACCAACACGAAGGAAACAGCAATGAGATAGTATAAAGAGCGAGTGCAAACACAGATAAGAGAAAACCGATAAAGATATAAAAAACATAGAAAATATCGCGATATCAGAAAATACAAGAAGATACAGCGGTGTTGCGACGCTGGTGCCGTAATGCTTTAGAAGCAGAACCTTAAAAAGAAGAATAAGCAAGGCGTGATGACATCTTCAATTCTCACATTCAATCCTTACAAATGTTAGGCCTCATTCAGCGTTGCTGACTGGGCGTACATCAACCTGGAGCTACGCCCAACGCAAGATCGTATCTCCAGGAGCTTGCGCGTTTTTGATTTAACACAACCCAGGGATATGCTGAGAATCAGACGAGGTGAGAATTCCCGCCCTCCAATAGCCCCATACACAAGAACATAAAAAGAACATAAAGAACGCTGCCTCACCCTGGCAAGGTGACACTTTTTTGCACACGCTCGGTGATTGCAAATAATGCGCCGTAAAACTTATTGGTCTTGTTCACAAATCCCTAGCTCAGCCAAAAGACAAGACATTGGCAACAAAACGTTGGGGCAAAGCCAAGTGGTAGCAGTGGAGGGACTCGAACCCCCGACCAAGAGATTATGATTCTCCTGCTCTACCGACTGAGCTACACTGCTGCCAGAGGCTGGATGATAGCACACGCACTGGGGCGCGCTAAAGTTTTTCACGACCTCTTTTTTGCTTTTTACTGTCTCGTCTTAGGTTTTTTCCTCTGGGCTTTTGGGTTTTGTTTTTTGATCTTGCGCCTTTTTCCAAGCGTCCCGCTCCGCCTCGTCCCAAAAACCTAAATACACCCCCGCCGCGGCGTCATCACGACAAAAGGAATCCTCGATCTGTGCATCCGAGACGGTGACTCGGTTGTGCTGTTGGCGCGCCCACATGAACATCATCTGGCTTAGACGCTCGATCTGCGCATGCTGGGCTGTCTGACCGCCCAGATCATGAAACTCATCCGGGTCGGTTTGCAAGTCATAGAGCATGGGCCGATGCCCCTCGACCCAGATCATTTTCCAGCGGCCATCGAACACCATGACCAGCTTGCAGTCAGCAATGCGCCTGGAGAGGTGCCGCAAATAAGGCCGCGCTGAATAATCATACTCACTGATGACAAACGGATAGTCCGGCGCCCCCGTGCCATGCAAGACCGGAGACAGCGATTGACCTTCTAAGATATGCCCAGGCGGCGTCCCGCCGAAAAACGAGATCAAAGTTGGCACAAGATCGATCGCTTGGGTGAGACCCTGATAGACCTGCCCCCGGGTTTGGTCAGCATCCTTGGAGGGGTCCACGATGATAAGGGGAATGCGCGCACACGTATCATGAAACAGCTCCTTTTCCCCGAGCCAATGGTCGCCCAAATAATCCCCGTGATCCGAGGTAAAGACGATCATGGTCTCATCCAGCTGGTTTGTCGCCGCAAGGTAGTCCACGATCCGCCCAACCTCATTGTCGATCTGGCTGATGAGTCCCATATAGGCCGGGATGACCTGCGCCCGAACCTCATCCTTGCTAAAAGCCTTGCTATAGCGATGGTCATAATACCCTGCCAAAAGCGGATGAGGGTCTTCCCGTTCCGCCGGGTCACGCTGGGCAGGCAGAATATCTTGCACGCCGTACATATCATGATAGGGCGCGGGCACAATATAGGGCCAGTGGGGCTTGATGAAACTAACGTGCAAGCACCAGCTTTCATCCTTAGCTTGCTCCATAAACTCGATGGCGCGCCGGGCGGTATAGGGGGTCTCAGAATCTTCTTCGGCAACGGCGGCGGGCGCGCGGGTGTGTTTCAAGAGCCAGCCCGAGAGGATATCCCCTTGCTCATCACGCCCGGCATTGGCCCAGGTGTGCCAGGGATTTAAGCCTTCATAGCCACGGGCGCTTAGGTGCTTGTTATAGTGCGTCGGTTGTTTTTTCGCGCCTTCAGGGACAATGCCGTCGTGCCGATCCCATACCTCAAACCCACACTCAGCAACCAACGCACCGATACCCTCGCGCGGATCGATGCCGAGCCGCGCCATGCCTTCCAGATCCGCCTGCATATGGGTTTTGCCGCATAAGACCGTACGCACGCCCAACGAACGAAGATGATCGCCCAAGGTCATCTCCCCCACCCGCAAAGGGTGGCCATTCCACAAGGAGCCGTGGCTGCGCACGTAACGACCCGTGTAAAAACTCATCCGGCTAGGTCCACAAATCGTCGACTGGACGTAGGCGCGATCAAAACGCACTCCCCGTGCCGCCAACCCATTGATATGCGGCGTTCGAATCGTCGGATGACCACTGCACCCCAGGTAATCAAAGCGCAGCTGATCGCACATGATAAAAAGGATTTTCTTAGGCAATCCTCACGCTCCTTTATCGCATTACCGATAGTGTATCCGGCGGTTTACCCGGATCACCTAGAGTCCTTTATTTGCACCCCTATGGCAATTCCTGTATAGATACCCCTTTTTGGGAGGAAACACAGACGCATAAACAAAGATGCCCCCTACGGATAATAGACCAACGTGCGCCGTTATCGCGTATTTGGGCGTTTGCTTGAATATCTGTTGTGCTCACTGCTTACCTTGACGAAGAAGGATATCTCAATGCTGATTAAAAAAATGTTCACCACCGTCCTGACGGTGGTTACCGTAACTCTCGCCAGTGTGGGTATGACCGCCGACTGGTCACCCTCGGGCACCTTGCGGGTCCAGATTGGCTTTGGCGCCGGTGGCTCCACTGACGTGATGGGGCGCGTCATCGCCCAAGTGATGAAAGAGCAAACGGGCTGGAACGTCATCGCCGAGAATAAAACCGGCGGCGGCGGCGTGGCCATGTTCACGGGGATTGCCAATCGCCCTGCGGACGGTGCGGTGATCGGCTTGGGCGTGAATATGCCGATCATGATTAACCTGGTGCAACGGGGTGATGAGCTCGCGTTTAATCTGGATAGTTTTGATTACATCGGCACGGTCGCACGGGCACAGCTTGCCCTGGTCGCCCGGGCAGACGCGCCTTTTGATAATTTGCAAGAGATGATCGCTTACGCCAAAGCCAATGATGGGATTGCCATCGGTTTTGGTGCGGGACCGCAAAAGTTTCTGATGGAGGTTGTCGATAAAAAAGCGAACGCTGGATTCCGTTTCGTGTCTACCGAAGGGGAGGCCGAAACCCAGAAGCTGCTTCTCGGTGGTCAGATTATGGTCGGCTTTTCTGCTGGCACCCACCTGCCGCTGTTGGAGGCTGGTGAGCTTAAGATGATCGCCAGCGCAAACAACACGCGCCATGATTACGCCCCTGATATTCGGACTGTCGCAGAAGACGGCTATAACGTTTACATGGACCCCTATTGGTTCTTTGCAACGACCGCCGGCACCGATGCGGATGCTATCGGCGCCTTGCGTGAGGCGTTTGCAAACGCCATTCAAAGTCCCCAGGTGGCTGACGTGGTGAGAAAAGCTGCCGTGAGCTCCACACTTAATCTGGGCCCCGAAGGCACCAAAGACATGATGGTCAGCGGTATCGAAAACGTCAAAGTACTCTTCGGGAAAAACTAATTGTCGGGACGATCCATGAGTCCCTTGGCTGACCGTTGTTCAGGACTGTTTCTTGTCCTGTGCTCGCTGGCTTTGTTCTTCTGGATCATCCCTACCTATACTGAGGTTCGGGATGGTGGTTGGCTCTCGCCCACGACCATCCCGAACAGCATCGCCGCCCTTTTAATGGTCTGCGGTATTCTTATCACCCTGCGACCCACCGACCACGTCCCGCCTCACTGGCAAGAGTTTGCCCGTGCAGGATTGTATGCCGGTGTGCTTGCGGCAGGTTTGTGGGCCACGTCGTGGGTTGGGTTTGTCTATACCGCCCCGGTCATCGCATTCGTGCTTATGGTTTTAATCGGCGAGCGACGCTGGCCTTGGCTTGGTCTTGGCTGCGTCGTTGCGCCGGTCGTGATATGGATCGTGGTCGTCTACGTCCTTCAGCGCCCCCTGCCCTAAAGGGTTAGGATTTCTATGCTCGCCACCGTGCTCGCTGGCTTTGCTGACGCCTTTACCTTGGTCAATTTGTTCTTCGTCCTGTTTGGCGTCGCCTTGGGACAGTTCGTTGGTGCCGTGCCCGGGATCGGCCCGGTCATGGCGATGGCCATTGCCATTCCCTTTACCTTTGGGCTCGATACCCTGCCGGCGATTGCCTTTTTGGTCGGTGTGAACAAGGGCGGGCTGGTTGGCGGGGCAGTTCCGGCGATTTTGATTAACACTCCTGGCACGCCCGATGCGGCGGCCACGGCCCTTGACGGGCATCCTCTCGCCCGCCAAGGCAAGCCGCTCAAGGCAACCAAAATGGCGCTTTTCTCGTCCGTGACAGGCGATACCTTCAGCGATATCATCTTGATTACGGTGTCCGCCCCGCTGGCGATCTTGGCCCTGCGCATGGGACCGGTGGAGATTTTTGCGCTGATGATCTTTGCCTTTTCGGTGCTGGCGGCGTTGGTCGGTAACTCTTTGGTTAAGGGAATCGTTGCCGCAGGGTTGGGGCTCTTGTTCGCCAGCATTGGCAGCGACCCTGAAAACTACACCCCGCGCTTGATCTTTGGTCATTTTGAGTTGTTTGATGGCTTGCCGTTACCCTCGGTGGCGATTGGCATGCTCGCGATTTCTGAGATTCTTCGCCGCTTGAGCCGAATTAAGGGCACGATGCGCCGCGCTGTTGAGATCGAAGAAACAGGCCGCCCCGAAGACCAACGGGTGAGTTGGCGCGAATACTGGGGATGCCGCTTTACCATGCTACGCGGCGCGATGATCGGCACGCTGCTCGGCGCGCTGCCTGGCATCGGCTCTACCGCTGCCGCTTTTATATCCTACGCCTCAACCAAGGCCGGCGCGAAAAAGCCCGAGACCTTTGGTAAGGGTGATCTGCATGGGATCGCCGCGGCAGAATCAGCAAACTCATCGGTGGTGGGGGCGAATCTTATCCCACTGCTTACCTTAGGGATTCCTGGCAGCGTGAGCGCGGCTCTGATTATCAGCGCGCTGATGATTCACGGCGTCCAGCCGGGCCCCTTATTGTTTGAAAGCCAAGGCCGGCTGATTTACGGTTTATTTGGCGCAATGATTATGGCCAATGTTCTTAACCTTGTGCTCGGCCAGATTGGCCTGCGGTTTTGGGTTAAGGTGGTGACCGCCCCGGAGTCGATCATCTTTTCTGTTGCGCTACTGCTATGCTTTGTCGGGGTTTCTATGGCAACCGGCGGGGTATTTGGCATCGCGATCATGCTTTTGTTTGCGGTGCTTGGATATGTAATGACTAACTTTGGTTATTCGGTAGTGATTTTTCTGATTGCCTTTTTTCTCGGCCCCCGGTTTGAGATTTCTATCTCCCAATCTCTCGCCCTGATGAACGGTGATTGGATGCGGATCATCGAGTATCCTGTTGCGCTTATTTTGTTGGTTCTGGCGGCTGTGAGTGCCGTTTGGTTTTTGTGGCAAAATCGCAAGCAAGAAGAGCTGTAAGTTTTCTATTAGCGGTGGTTTTCCGCTATTCAAAGAACGTCGCGTTACGTCCACCGACGATGATATCAAAACGATAGCCGTGATCGACATCCCGTTCAGGCGTCTGATAAACAACGCCGATGTTACGATGAAAATCCTCGCCCATCAAAATTGCCATCGGATCAGTCACGTTGTTCGGCTCGTTGGGGAAATACATCTGGGTAATCAATCGCGAGGCGCCACCCGCAAGAGAGAGATGAATATGCTTGGGACGCCAACGACCAATATCAGGCCGTGCAAGATACGCCCCCGGGCTGATCGTCCAAAAACAATACTGCCCCTTCTCATCGGTTTCTACCCGTCCCATGCCTAAAAAGTTCGGATCGATCGGCACATCTGGCGCGCAATCCTCGATATGGGTATAGCGGCCAAAGGTGTTGGCGTTCCATATTTCCAAAAGCCCGCCACGTACCGGCGTGCCTGAGGCGGTGCGCACGGTACCGCTCACCTCAATCGCCGTGCCTTGGGCGCGTGGTCGATCAGGCGTGACGCGCGTGAGGTCCGTCTCCCCTTGGCGCAGGCTTCCCCGCACAGGCACAAAGGGCACAAAACTTGCCCGCGCCGCGGTGGGGATCAGATGCAATCGCGCACGCGGGGTGCGCTGCTCGGAGGTGTTATCGGTGGGACCAATGGGGAGAGTCCTGCCTTGCGTAGCCATGGGGTTTGTTCCTCATGTTTTTCTATTTTTTGTATTTATTAGCTTTCAAAATCGTCGAAAAAAGGTGTTTCGTTCTTCCCCGCCATGACGATATCGAACTGATAGACTCTCGAACCACGCGCACCCGTTGTTGTCGTTGTTTTTCGGGCAATGAGTTTGTCCCGCTCTGGTGCAGGGAGTGAAACGAGCAACGGATCGGACTGGTGGCCCGCCTCGCCTTCAAAAAACACTTGCGTGACGATGCGGCTGATGCCATCAGAAAACAGGGTGATTGTGATGTTTGGCGCGCGCCCGGGCGCCGCGCCAGGCATGATCGTGCGGAATCGATAATGGCCATCGGCGGTGCGCACCCGGCCAAAGCCATCAAACCAAGGATCAAGATGAGGATCATCGACGGTCGCGGGCGTGCGATAGACGCCCTTGGCATTGGCCTGCCAAAACTCCATCACGACCCCGTTGGCAAGGTTGCCGTCATGATCGATCAAACGCCCGGTCAACTCGATGGCTTGGCCTTCGGGTTTGACGCTCACACCATGATGAATCCGTGAGATATCCTCATACATCTCATCAGCGAAATAGATCGGGTAATAAGGCCCGACCGTGTCTTCGTTGGTGGCAAGCAGGGTGTTGGCTTTCTTGGTCATGGCATCGTGATAAGGTCTTTAAGGGGCATTGCGCAGGGGATCATCATAGCAAAAAAAGCCTGCTGATTTGTGGTCTATGGGTTTTATCCGAGCGTTAGGCTGCGGGCAACCCGAGAATCTGCCGCGCCTGGCTGGGACTGGCAATCTCGCCGCCCAGCTCGATGACGATACGCACGGCCTTTTCCACCAGCTGGGCATTGGATTGGCAGTGCTCGCCACGAGAGATGTAGGCGGTATCTTCCATGCCGATTCGCACGTGCCCCCCCAAGATCAACGCTTGCGCCAGCATGGGAAAGGCGGCGCGACCAATCCCAAAAGCGGCCCACTGGGTGTTAGGGGGCAAGCGAGACACGAGATAGGCCATGGTTTGAGTGTCCGCGACTGCGCCAAACCGCACCCCCAACACCATCTGCACCATCAAGGGCGGGGCGAGCACCCCCCGGGCGAGCAGGTCCTCCATGAGATGCAGATCACCGCTATCGAAAATCTCGATCTCTGGCTTGACCCCTGCTTGGGTGATGTGCTCGGCCATGATTTCTATATTTTGCGGCGCGTTAATTACGCTCGCTTGCCCGGACCACATGGTATTAAGATCCAACGTGCAAATCTCTGGCCGTAAGGCGACGATGTGCGCCACGCGCTTGTCTGGGGCGCACAGACTCGTGCCCTCAGCGGCGAGCGCAGGATTATCGCGTGAAGGGACAAACCGCCCCCCTTCCCCGGTGGTGAGATTAATCAGCACATCGCGGTTTTTGACGCGGATACGCGCCACCACGTCCTCATAAAGTTCAAGGCGCATAGAGCCCTTAGCCGTGTCGGGATCGCGCACATGCAGATGGACAATTGCCGCACCCGCTTGCGCGGCATCCAAAGCGGATTGGGCGATCTGGGCGGGGGTGACCGGCAGATGAGGGCTGATCTCTGGCATCATGAGATTACCGGTGATCGCCGCGGTGAGAATGGTTTTATTAGGCATCGGCGTTATGAAGCATGACGCTTGCTTGCCAAGACCTGATCAAGCGCGGCTTTGAGCACGTCCACAATGCGATCAATCTGTGCCGTGCTCGAGGTATAGGACGGCGCGAGCAAGACATGATCGCCGTTGATGCCATCGACGCACCCTTGCGCGGGATAGGTCAACACGCCAAGCGCAAGGGCCGCCTCGCGCACGGCCATGGCGACCCCGGCGCGCGACGGGAAGGGCGTTTTGGACCGAAGATCCGCCACCAGCTCCACGCTGAAAAACAGCCCACGCCCACGAATATCGCCCACATGCGGATGGGCCATGAATCGATCCCGTAGCCCCGCTTCCAGCTGTGCGCCCCGCGCGCGCACGTTCATCAGCAAATCGTCCGCCTCGATCACCCGATGCACCACAAGAGCAGCGGCGGTCGTGATCGCATGGGCCATGTAAGTATGGCCGTTGAGCAGGATACCACTGCCCTCCGCCACGGCTTGGACGACTGACTCGCGCGCCAAGACAGCAGCCAAAGGCTGATAGCCCGCCGCCAGACCCTTAGCCAGGGTGGTGATATCGGCGCAGACTGCCCCTTGCGCGCTTGCTTCCTGTTCTAGAGCATAAAGGCTACCCGTCCGCCCCATGCCGCACATGACCTCATCGGCGATGAGTAAGACCCCGTGGGCATCACAGATTTCCCGGACGCGGGCAAAATAACCCGGTGGCGGCGGCTGGCTGCCGAGACTCGCGCCGACGACCGGCTCTACGACAAAGGCCATGACGCGCTCTGGACCGAGCGACTGGATTATATCCTCCAGCTCTTGCGCCAGGCGTTGGGCGAAGGCCTCGGGACTTTCCCCCGGCTCTTGCAGGCGGTAGGGATAGGGCGCGCGGACGTGATGCACATCCATCAGCATCGGCGCATAGGGGGAGCGGCGGGATTCGTGCCCGCCGGTGGCAAGGGCTCCCAGGGTGTTGCCGTGATAGCTTGGGGTGCGGGCGATAATATGCTGCCGTTCGGGCTCGCCGCGCTCTAGGTAATACTGTCGTGCGAGTTTGAGCGCGGCTTCCATCGCCTCTGAGCCGCTGCCCAGATACATCATCCGCCCGCGCCCGGTGCCCGGCGGTGCGCGGGTGACAAGAAACTCGGCCAGGTCTTCGGCAGGTTGGTTGGTGAACCTCGCCGTATGGACGAACGCCAGGCGATCCACTTGGTCTTTGATGGCGGCGCGCACCGCCGGGTGATCGTGTCCCAGGCAGGAGACCGCCGCCCCGCCACAGGCGTCTAAATAGCGGCGCCCGTCCTCGGCGATGAGTTCGTTTCCCTCACCACGAACGATGACAGGTAAAGGCGTAGCAAGATTGCGATGAAAAACGTAACTCATGCGACAAGCTCCTTGTCGTTCGGTTATTTTTTGTATATTAGAGAAAGAAGAAATACAAGGTCGGTAAGAGCGATCATGACCCCGGCAAAAAAAAACCCATCCAGCGGCATGCTCGCTGGCATCCAGGTGCTGGATATCACGCACGTCCTGGCGGGGCCGTTTGCGTCTTATCAGCTTGCACTTATGGGTGCCGATGTCCTGAAAATCGAACCGCCCGATCAACCCGATTGCGCCCGCGGTCGCGGCCCGGATAGTAAACAAAACGCCCGCGGGCTGGGATTAAATTATCAAGTCCAAGGGGGCAACAAGCGCGCTTTAAGCCTTGATCTGGCTCACCCTCGCGGCAAGCAGATTTTCCTGCGCCTTGCCCAGCGCGCCGACGTGATGATAGAAAATTTTACCACCGGGACGATGGCGCGGCTGGGATTAGATTATCCAAGTGTGTGCACAGTTAACAAAGACATCATCTATTGTTCGATCACCGGCTTTGGTCATAGCGGAGATCGGGCGCACACCGGTGCGTATGATAATGTCATTCAAGCTGCCAGCGGTATTATCGATCTTTGTGGTGGGCACAAGCCGGGACTTTCGTTCGTCGATTATGCGACCGGTTACGCCGCTGCCTTTGCCATTGTCTCGGCTCTCGTCGGGCGGGCCCATACCGGAAAGGGCACCCACATCAGCACCTCGATGCTGGAGGTCGCGATGCAAATGGCCGCCCCGGAAATTGCTACCACCCAGCACCCGCAGAAAACCTCGCACGGCAAAGAAATCGGCATCAGCGCCTACGAGACTGCGAAAGGCCGCCTCATGCTCGGGGTTTTTCATCCCGGTCAGTATAGAAAACTAGCGCATCTACTCGCACAACTTGGCCAACCGATCCCCGCCTTTGCTTCAATCCAAGACTGGCCAGACGTGTGGGCTCTGGATGAGGATATCCGTACGCAGCTGGCGCAAATCATGCGCATGAAAACTGCCGATGAATGGGTGTCTTTACTGCACGATGCTGACCTGCCGGCTGAGAAAATCACCGCTGCCAAGACCGCCGGACAAAGCCCGCAGCTTCGCGCGCGCGGGTATTTTAGCAAAAACCCGGCGGATCAAGCGGCCACCTTACCTCTTTTAGCGTCGCGGTTTTCTCACTTTCAGCCCGCAATCAACGAACCGCCGCCGATCCATGGCGCCCACACCCGCCAAGTGCTGGATGAGTTGGGGCTAAGCGCCCAAGAGATCGAAACCTTAGAAAACGAGAAGGTCATCTCGTGCCCGTTCTAACCGCCGAGCTGTTTGCCCGTTTGCCCGATGACCTGCGTCATCGCGGTGTGCCGTCCGCGTGGGCGCACATGACCCGCCCAGGTGAGACCATCGACTCTTTTCTGGAAAGTGCGTTTTTTGACGAAGAAGAAAGCCTGTGGCTGACCGATGTGGCTTATGGCCGGGTTTTTCGCCTTAACAAAGCCAACGACTGGCAAATCATCCACCACATCGATGGCAATCCCCACGGCATCAGGCAAACCGCCGATGGCCGTCTTTTCGCGGTGGATTATCGCCATGGTCTGATCGAGTTTACGGGTGCAGATCAATTCCGTGTGCTCACAACCGGCGCAAGCCTCACGCACCCCGATCATTGTTTCTTGGGCCTCTCGGACATGACCTTTGCGCCCGATGGAATGCTGTGGTTTACCGATAGCGGCCGTAGCTCCCTTAGTGACCCGGTGGGCGCGGTCTATTGCTGGGATGAGGGTCACCTGCGCCGGGTGCTTGACGGCATACCCTACCCCAACGGCATCTGTGCGAGCCGTGATTTTGTCTATATTGCGGTGACCCGCGCCAATCAAGTTTGGCGGCTTTCTGCGAACCTGCCTGATCATGGCACGCCGATGGTTGGTACGTTCCTCTCGCTTTCCGGCGGGCTTGGCCCTGACGGGTTGGCCCTCAACGATCATGGCTGGCTGGCGATTGCGCAAGCACAAGCGGGGCGAGTCTACATTGTCGATGCTTTCGGTGATCTGATCGCCGATGTGCGCACCCCGCACGGGCTGTGGACCACCTCAGTGGCCTTTGCCCCCAACGACCCGCATAAAATCTATATTATCGAAGCCCAGCAGGCCGCCATTTATACCGCACAGCTTCCCCTCAATAAGGATCAAGGATGAAAAAACAAGACCTTCATGGCTACGTGCCGGCCATCGCCACGCCCTTTACCGCGCGCGGCGAGATTATGGAAGATGCGTTCCTTCAATTGCTCGAGTTTCTCTTAAATCGCGGCGCGAGCAGTGTTTGCATCGCCGGGGATAACGGCGAGAGTTGGGCTCTCACGCCGGCTGAACGGGGGCGACTGGTGCGCCTGGCGAAGGATGCGGCGGGGGATCGCATACCCATTATTATGGGCATTTCCGCCCCCACCATCGCCGCATGCACACAATATATCAAGCAAGCACGAGACAATGGTGCTGATGCGCTGCTATCGATGCCGCCGACCTATGTCCTCAAGAGCAGTGAGGATGAACTGTTTGCCCGGTTCGATCAAATTAACAATTCTACGGACCTGCCGATTATTCTATACAATTCGCCGCGACGGGCAGGTTATTCCTTAACTGTAGCACAAACCCGTGCTCTTGCTGAGCGATATCACATCATTGGGATCAAAGAATCCCAACGAGATTTTTTCTATCATAGCCACCTTCTGCACGACCTGGCTGATGAGATGTCTATCATGACGGGACCATGTCATTATATCTTGCCCGCTTTTGCCCTAGGCGCACGCGGCTTTATCGCCACAGGGCCTGAGTTCACCACCCTTGCCCCAGATCAAATGATGCGCATCGGCACAGCCGCTCCCGATACGACCTACCGCAAAACCCATCATGAGCTTACCGTGATTTATCAATTGTTGATGGGTACAGCGACCTGGCCGGCAGCCTTCAAGGCGGCCCTTAATATCATCGGCTTGCCAGCGGGAGTGCCGCGCGATCCTGTCGCCCCCGCCACCCCCGCAGATATAGAAAAAATTAAGAAAATCTTTCACGAATTGGGGATCATCAGCGCGTGAACAAAGCCATCATCACCCGTACCCCTAAGGTCACCATCTATCTCGATCAAACACCGATCCCGGCCCATGAGGGCGAGCGTGTGCTCACCGCACTCCTCCGCGCTGGAATATGGCATCTGCGCGATGCACCTTCCGATGGAGCGCCGCGCGGCGGCTTTTGCTGTATGGGGGTGTGTCAGGAATGTCTCGTGTGCGTACAAGACCAACATCACAAAACGTGCATCGAAAGCTGTCGATTGACTGCATACGACGGCCTTGAGATGACCTCCTTAAAAATCTATGCCTCCTAACAAATCACTCTTTCTGCGTTCTACGATAACTCATGCTGACGTTGCCATCATCGGGGCAGGACCTGCGGGTGGCCATGCAGCCCTCTGTGCGGCAGAAAACGGGCTGTCCGTTGCCTTGATCGATGAGCAACCTGAACCAGGCGGCCAAGTGTGGCGGCAAACCAGTGCGGCGATCCTCGCCGCCCCGCCAACACCGGAAAGCCAAGCCGGCAAAGCGTTAGCCGCCGCCCTTGCGCGTTATGGGGCAACGATCACCCATCACGCTGATGCGCGAGTCTGGCAAATCGAGCGTATCGATGATGATGCTTCGAATAGAAAATCCTCGAATAAGAAACCTGGGAATAGAAAACTTTGGCAGCTAGAGATTGCCGCGCAAGAACCGCATACCGTTCAGGCGCGTGCGCTCATTGTTGCTACCGGGGCTTATGAATACGTCCAGCCCTTTGAAGGCTGGACGATCCCGGGGGTGATTGGCCTGGCGGGTGCGACGGCCCTCCTTAAGCAAGACCTGCTCGTCCCCGAAGGTGACATCGTCGTGGCCGGAACGGGACCTTTGGTGTTTTACGTCGCCGCCGAGATCGACCGTCTGGGCGGACGGCTTGCCGCCATCATGACCGTCAACAGCCGAAAAGACTGGCTCGGTGCTTTGCCTGCGATGATGGGACGGACCGATTTGCTACGTCGGGGTCTTGGTTGGCTCACCCGCTTGCGCCGTGTGCCGATTCATTGGCGCACAGCCATAACCCGCGCCCACGCCCACGACAATCACCTGGATGCCCTCGAATACCGCGCTCTTAACGGCGCAGGCACGCCTCACGGTGGCACGCATAAAATTAAGGCAGCGATGCTGTGCATCGGCCACGGTCTCATTCCCGATACCCGTGCCGCCCAACTGGCGGGGCTCAACCTTAGCTATGCCCCGGCTTTGGGCGGCTGGGTTCCTGATCTTGATCCCGACGGAGCCCCTGCCATCGAGGGGCTGTTCGTCTGCGGCGATGGCCGCGGCATTCGTGGCGTGGCCGCCGCCGTCCTGGATGGCCAACGGGCGGGCCTGCAAGCCACCGCCTTCATGAGAGCCGACAGCCAAGCGACGCAAGCCGCCCAAGCTGCCCTAGTCCGCCCCTACGCCCGGGCGGCGCGCTTTGGCCAAGCGATGACGGCACTGTCCTCGCTGCCCGCGGGGCTTGCAGCGATCACTACCCCTCAAACCATCGTCTGCCGCTGCGAGAGCCTGACCCGGCAGGATATTCAGGACGAGATCGACACCCGCGCCCACACCCACCAGGCGATCAAAGCCGGGCAGCGGGCAGGCATGGGCCCCTGCGGCGGACGATTCTGCCACAAGGTGATCGGCCAGATTCTCAAAGCCTGCACCGGCACGACAAGCCCGCCACCGCCTGCGCGCCCTCCCTTGCGTCCCATCCCGCTTACCACCCTTGCGCCTGAGCCCGCGCGTTATGAGGACTTGCCCCTGGGTAAGCCCACACCCCTATGAGCAAGCCTTAATGAGCGAGCCTTTCGATATCGCCATCATCGGTGGCGGCATCATGGGGTGCGCCACCGCCTTACGCCTGGCGGACGGCGGCATGGCGCCCATTGTGATCGAGCAAGGGGATATCGGGCGCGGTGCATCCAGCGCAAATGCGGGCACCCTGAGTTTGCAAATCAAGCGGGTCAAGCTCATGCCCTATGCCTTGCGCGGCCATGCTTTATGGGAATCCTTCGGCCAGGCTGTCGGGTTTCGCAAGACCGGTGGCTACACCCTCGCTTTTACCGCGCAAGAAGCCGAGCTACTCCTTGAGCGCCAACGCCTCAAGGCCGATGCCGGGGCGCCGATTCGCTTCATCAGCCCGCCAGAGGTTCGCACCGCCGAGCCGGGCCTCACCGAACGCATCGCCGCTGCCAGTTTTTGCCCTGCCGACGGGTTTGCGAACTCCTTGCTCACCGGACGCTTTTACCGCACACGCCTAGGCGAGGCAGGCATCCCCTACCGCACCGGTAGCCCCGTTCGCGCCATCAGCCGCGATAAGACCTTTGCAATCACCACTCCTGGCGAGATCATCACCGCCCGGCGGGTCTTACTTGCGACCGGCGGCTGGCTTCAATCCACCGCCCGGCTCTTGGGGGTCGATGTGCCGGTGCGCACCCGCATCAACACTGTGTCGGTGACCGAGCGTGCACCGCCGTTACTCAGCAGCCAAGTCGGTCACGCCACCGGCCTTTTGACCCTCAAGCAAAAAGACAACGGCACCGTGCTGATCGGCGGCGGCTGGCAGGGGCATCCGAATAAGGAGCCGTCTCATACAAGCATGGGGCGGGTCAATGCAGACACCCTGCGCACGAACCTCGCCCTTGCGCGCTATGCCCTGCCGGGACTCGACCAAACCCGTTTATTACGCAGCTGGACCGGATTTGAAGGTCACACCCCCGATTTCTATCCCCTTGCAGGTGCACTGCCCGGCGTTAAGGATGGCTTTGTCTTGGGCTGTGTGCGCGGCGGGTATACGATTGGCCCTTACATGGGACAATTGATGGGTGATTTTATTCTTGGCCGCGAGCCAGAGATGCCCTTGTTCGATCCTGCGCGGACCTTTATGCAAGACTCATCTCTCTAGACCAGGAGTAAGATCATGACCGATCCAACCCGCCTGGATGGCAAGTGCGCGATCATCACCGGCGGCGGTAGCGGCATTGGCGCTGCCATCGCCCAGAGCTTTGCCCAAGCCGGGGCGCAGGTCATCGTCACGGGACGACGGCGTGCGCCTCTTGAGAAAATCGCCGCCAAGACCAGCGGCCGCGCCATCGTCTGTGATATCACCGATCAAAAACAAGTCCGTGATCTGTTCGCCCAGCTCGATGGTGCGCTCGATGTTTTTGTGAACAATGCCGGTGTGCCAGGCCCCATCGCGTCGGTGGCTGAGGTCGATATGGATGCGTGGATCGCTTGTTTGCAGACCAACGTGATCGGCGGCATGTATGGCTTACAACACGCGGCGCGGATCATGGCCGCGCAAGGTCATGGCTCGATCATCAATATGTCATCCTTGATGGGAATCGTGGGCTATCCCATGCGCTCGGCGTATGTGGCCTCTAAGTTTGCCTTAATTGGCATCACCCAAACCATGGCGCGAGAACTTGGGCCTAAAGGGGTGCGGGTCAATGCCCTTCTTCCCGGCGCGGTCTCAGGCGAGAATATGGATCGCATTTTACACACGCGATCCAAGGCCGAAGGCCGACCAGCAGCTGAGATTGAAAAAGAAAGCTACACAGATGTTGCCGCCCTTAAGCGGTGGGTCAATCCTCAAGAAGTCGCCCGCGCCGCTCTGTTTTATGCCAGTGATCTATCCTCTGCCGTGACCGGGGATATGATGAAGGTCGACTGTGGCCGTTTTTAGCGATCTGCAGACTAAAAGCTACATCGTTTCCTATTGTTCGCCGGTGAGCTCGACAAATATGTCCTCGAGTGAGGTTTGACTGGTTTTAATGTCGGTGATCGCAAGGCCTGCGGATTGAATTTTCGCCAAGACGGTTTCGATCTGGCCCTCGCCTTCTCGCCCGTAGGTCACCACAACCTGTCCCTCGTCATCGATAGCCCCGCCGATCTCTGCCAATCCTTCGGGCAAGTCGGTAATCGACTCGCGCAGCTGCACCGTAATCTTCTTGGTGCCCAAACGGGCGAGCAACGCATCTTTTTGATCCAGTGCGATGATGGTGCCCTTGTTGACAATGGCCAGGGTATCGCACAGCTTTTCGGACTCATACAGATAATGAGTCGTCAGAATGATCGTGACTCCTTTGTTGCGCAACTCAGAAACATACGCCCAAAGTTTATTGCGTAACTCTACATCGACGCCTGCAGTAGGCTCGTCTAGCACCAAGATCGGCGGATCGTGGACGAGCGCCTTGGCCACCATGAGTCGGCGGCGCATCCCGCCTGATAAATCACGGGTGTTGGCGTGGACCTTATCGCCCAGCCCCATGACCTCCAACAGCTCTTGGGTGCGCCGGTCAGCCTTGCGCACCCCAAAATATCCGGCTTGGGTCTCTAGTGTCTCGAAGGGACTAAAAAACGGATCAAAATTGGTTTCCTGGGGCACAATCCCGATCCGCTGCCGCGCGAGCAACCCATGACGATCAATATCATAGCCGTCGATGATGACTTGTCCGGCGGACTTCTTCACCGTACCCGCAAGAATGTTGATGATCGTCGATTTGCCCGCGCCGTTCGGCCCCAACAGACCAAAAATCGATCCACGCGCGACAGTCAAACTCACATCACGAACAGCATGGGTGCCACCCGCATAGGTCTTTTGCAATCCCTCGATGATGATGGCCGCATCTTGCGGGTCAGCCAAAGGGTTTAATTGCGGGTTTGCTGAAGAATGGCTCATAACGGCAGTGTCCTTGCCCCGTTTTGACCAGAGAGCAAGAGCGAAGAAAAGTTCTGTGTGGATAGACGATGCGCAAGGGTATCACGTCCCAAGGATAACAAGTATACCAAGTATCAATCCGATGGATGAGGCGATGGTTGATTCTTTCCCGTTTTATTTGACCTTTGATGATGTGTTGTTGGTGCCCCAGCACTCAACGGTGGTGCCCGCCCAGGCCGACACGACCACACGCCTAACCCCCCAGCTTGTTCTCTCTGCGCCTTTTTTATCGGCGGCGATGGATACGGTGACCACCGCCCCGCTAGCCATTGCGCTCGCCCGATCTGGCGGGCTGGGGGTGATTCACCGCAACATGACCGCTACGCAACAGGCCGACGAAGTCCAGCAGGTCAAAACCGCCGAGCCACCCGCGAAGGGCGGCTGCTGCGATTCGACGGGACGGCTGTGTGTTGCCGCGGCTGTCGGTGTCGGAGCGCAAGCGCGCGAGCGGGCGAACGCCCTAGCGCGCGCGCAGGTCGACATGCTGATCGTCGACACCGCCCACGGTCACAGTGCCAGCGTCCTTGAGACCGTTCGCGCATTGTGCGCCGCTCATCCAAACATTCCCCTGGGTGCCGGTAACATCGTCACCGCCCAAGCGGCGGCGGACCTCATCGAGGCGGGCGCACAATGCATCAAGGTCGGTGTGGGGCCCGGCTCGATCTGCACCACTCGAACCATTACCGGGGTCGGCGTTCCCCAGTTGTCCGCCATTATGGAGGTCATGGCTTACGCCAAGGATCATCCGGTCACGGTCATCGCCGATGGTGGCATCCACCAGCCCGGCGATGCGGCCAAGGCCCTCGCGGCCGGGGCCCATGCGGTCATGCTCGGCTCGATCTTTGCCGCTTGCGATGAAGCCCCTGGCCGGCAAGAGATCCACAATGGCGTCGCCTATCGTTACTATCGCGGCATGGGCTCCCATGCGGCGATGAAAGAAGGCTCGGCGGATCGTTATTTCCAAGACCCCAGCCAACGCAAACTCACCAGTGAAGGAGTCGAAAGCCTCGTACGCGCCATTGGCCCCGCCGCCGATGCCTTCGCTCGTTTTACCGGTGGGCTTCAGGCCACCATGGGCTATCTGGGGTGTGCGCACCTGGCCGACTTGCCCGCGCGAGCGCAGTTCATTCGCATCACCGGCGCGGGCCGCTCGGAAAGCGATGTGCATGACGTCGTTAAGCTCACAGAAAGCTAGGCCGAGATACCGCACCGAAAACTGCGCCGGTGGGCGGGCGTAAGACCAAACACCTTGAGCGCTTGCCGATGAGCGGCGGTCGGATAGCCTTTGTTTTGTTGCAGGCTATAGTCCGGCCAAAACCGCGCAAAGTTGCCTAAAGAACGGTCTCGCGCAACTTTGGCGATGATCGAGGCGGACGCAATCGCCATGCTTTGGCGATCCCCACCGATCACCGCTTGGCTTGGTTGGCGCAAACCTGGTGGACAAAAACGCCCGTCGATCAGGGCCACCCCGGCCTCATCGGCAAAGGCCCTAAGGGCACGTTTCATCGCCAGCATCGTTGCGACCCCAATCCCCACCGCATCGATCTCGCCCGCGCAGGCCGCGCCAATGCCGATGTGAGCATGGTCGAGCAATGCTCTGAAAATGCGCGTGCGCCGCGCTGGGGAGACTCTTTTGGAATCATCGATCCCCAAGCCTGCAAGGGCGGGGCGAGCGGCGTGGGGAATCTGAACAGCAGCGGCCACCACAGGGCCAAACAAAGGACCGCGCCCGACTTCATCGACGCCGATCACCGCACGCCCGGTCTGGCGTGAGGTCCGATCATCAAAGCCCCAATCCGGGGACATAGACAGGATTAGCCCTGGCGGGCCTTAAAGCGCGGGTTCTTTTTGTTAATCACGTAAACGCGACCGCGACGGCGCACCACCCGGCATTCCCGGTGGCGTGATTTAAGACTTTTGAGCGAAGATACGACCTTCATCGTGCAACTCCTACTGGCCTTACCCCTTAGCGGGCAACGACCAGGGTTTTATGCCGGAATATGCGTTGCTAGTCAATAGCTGTGGATCGGAGTATCGTGTTGATCTCTCTTTAGGCTTTCTTTTTCACTTTCCCGACAGAGGCGTTTCATGCTTGATGCCATCGACAAGGCTATTTTAGAAATTTTACAAAAGGACTGTACGGTCACGACCCAGCAAATCGCCAAGCGCGTCGGGCTGTCTCACACGCCGTGCTGGCGGCGCGTTAAAAAGCTAGAGCAAACAGGCGTGATTGACCGTTGTGTGGCTTTGTTAAATGCAAAAAAAATCCAGGCTGATACGGTGATTTTTGTGACCATCAAGACCGATCAACACAATGCCGAATGGCTAGAAAAGTTTGCCACCATTGCGATGGACATGCCCGAAGTGGTGGAGCTATATCGCCTGGGCGGGGATATCGATTACCTCATGCGGGTGGTTGTGCCCAGCATCCGTGCCTATGACGATTTTTACAAACGGCTGATCGCCCAAGTCCCGATCTCTAACGTGTCCTCGTTCTTTGCCATGGAGGAAATCAAATACACCACCGCCCTGCCTCTTTCTCATGTAGGTAAAGATAACAAAACGACGATTAGAAAAAAAGCAACCGCAAGGCAACGATACTGATATAGACGGCAAAAATGACGCGCAAAGGCCGTGCGGGAATCATCGAGTTTAATCTCGCCCCCAGCGGCGTTACGAGCACCGCCAGTGGCGCCATAACTGCCACCCCAAGCAAGCTGATGAATCCAATTTGCCCTGCTGGCAGGTCCGGGGTGGTGAATTCGCCAAGGGCAAAACCGATCACGCCCGGCACAGCCAAGCCTAAGCCCAAGCCCGCCGCTGTCCCAATAGCTCGATGAATCGGAACCGACATAGCAGACAGATAGGGCACGTTAAATGTCCCGCCGCCGATACCAAACATCGCGCCCAAACAACCAAATAAACTTGGCAATGCGCCTTGCCAGATCAGTCCGCGCGGCGGCGAAGACCAGATAATCACAGGCCTTAAACGCAAAAGATTAGCCGCCACCAACAAGGCAAGACAGGCAAACATGACCTCCAGCGTGCGGCTTTCAAACCAACGCACGATCAACCCGCCAACAATGCCGCCAAGCCCCACAAAAACGACCCATCGCCGCCAGATTGCAAGATCCAGATTGCCGCGGCGATAATGAGAGAGTGCTGAGGTGATAGAAATCGGCACCACCGTTGCCAAGGACGTGGCAAAGGCCGTGTGCACAATATAATCCGGCGCAAACCCGAGCGATTGATGAAACAACAAGAGAGTCGGCACCATGACCATACCGCCACCCACACCCAGCAGCCCGGCGGTAAAACCTGCCATGCAGGCCGCACAGGCAAGGATGAGAATATCGGTGACATCGAACATGGGACGCCTTTAGGTTATTGAAATAGAAAATTACGAAAAGGCATGGTGATAGGTTTTGCGCAGTAGATGCTTTTGCACCTTGCCCATAGCGTTGCGGGGTAAGTTTTCTGTAAAATAAATCTGCCGCGGCCTTTTGAAAGATGCGAGGCTATCTTTAATCTGGCTGAGAATATCATTTTGCCTATCGGTATCAGGATCATACGAGTCCGGATCATGCAGCACGATGACAGCCACCACCGCTTCACCGAAATCTTTATGGGGGGCGCCAAAGATCGCTGACTCACGCACGTTTGGCAAGGCATCCAGCACCTGCTCGATTTCTTTGGGGTAGATATTATAGCCGCCAGAAATAATCACATCTTTCGCGCGACCTGTGATCTGCACGTATCCCTGATTATCGATCAGACCCAGATCACCGGTGATAAAAAACCCAGCCTCATCGAAGTCCTGCTTTGTTTTCTCTGGCATACCCCAATAGCCCACGAACATGCCCGCGCCACGCACCTTAATCATGCCAATACTGCCAGTCCCGAGCGGCACGTTCGTCTCGCAGTCGCTGATCTGCACGTCGACACCCGCAAGGGGTGGCCCGACCGCACCGGGCTTACGCATACCATGGTAAGGATTGGAGGTGAGCATCCCCGTTTCGGTCATGCCGTATCGCTCCAAAATCTGATGGCCGGTTTGCGCGTGAAAGGCGCGGTGAGTCTGCGCTAAAAGCGGTGCACTGCCAGAGATAAAAAGGCGCATCGAGGGCATCGCCAAAGAAGGCAAACGGCCCGAGTCCAGCAAGCGGGTGTAAAAGGTCGGCACCCCCATCATGACGCTCGCACGCGGCAGGTCCTGCAAAACCTGATCGGTATCGAAAGAGGCATGAAAAATCATCGAGCAACCTGTCAAAAGGCAAGTATTCACCGCCACAAACAAGCCGTGGGTGTGAAAAATCGGCAACGCATGAAGCAAAATATCATCTGCGCTAAAATCCCATGCTCGGACAAGAGCTCGGGCATTGGATAAAAGGTTCTCGTGCGTGAGCATTGCACCCTTGGCACGGCCTGTGGTGCCGGACGTATATAAAAGGGCCGCCAGATCATCGCCGCTGCGGGGGACGACGGGCGAGGTTGGGCTCGCAATGGGAACGAAATCACCCCCCTCACCTATCGTTACGATTTTTGTCTGAGTGATCCGCGCTATAGGGGCAAGGTTTTGGTATGCCGCCGGATCACAGATCAGCAAAGCCGCCCCAGAGTCTTGCAAGAAATAACTCATCTCAGCCGGGGTATAGGCCGTATTGAGCGGCAAGAAGATGGCCCCTGTTTGCACACAAGCGGCATACACGGCCAAGACCGCAAGGCTTTTTTTTGCCTGCACGGCCACCCGATCGCCAGGGGTGATCCCGCGCTGGCGCAAAGACGCCGCATACCGCGTGCTTAAAGATAGAAAATCTTGATAGGTAAGACCTTCCCCTTGATCGATACTTTGATCGATAAAAAGGCGCGTGCTGGCTACATGCGGTGCGAACAGCGCATCGAAAAGATGATTGCCGCCGCTCATCATTCTTCGCCTACGCACCTAGACGCATGCGCGTACGGGCAATCGCCTGATCCCATCCGGCCAAACGACGTGCGCGTTCAGACGCGGCCATGGCCGGGGTAAAATGCCGATCCGCCTGCCACAGGCGGGTCATGTCATCAAAGCCGCTGAGGTCGCCGATTTCTACCGCGGCCAGCATCGCCACCCCCAGGGCGGTGGTCTCTGTGACCTTCGGGCGATGGACCTCTATTCTAAGAATGTCGGTTAAAAACTGCAAAAACCAATTGTTAAGAGTCATACCGCCATCGACGCGCACAGCCGTAGGCCTGATGCCATCTTGGGTCATGGCAGCAAACAGATCACGGGTTTGATAGACAACCGATTCCAATCCTGCGCGCACAAAATCTGCTGGCCCGGTATTGCGAGTCAAGCCAAACATCGCGCCACGCGCATCGGCATCCCAATAGGGCGCACCCAGGCCCGTGAACGCAGGCACAAGATAGACACCGCCATCACCCTTGCGCGCACTTTGCTCGGCCATGCGGCCCGAAGCGGCCGTGTTTTCTATCATCTTGAGCTCATCGCGAAGCCACTGCATGACTGCGCCAGCGATAAAAATAGAGCCCTCAAGCGCATAGCTGGTTTTCCCAACCACCCGATACCCCACTGTAGTGAGCAAACGATGCTGAGAGAACACAGGACGATCGCCCGTATTAAGAATGACAAAGCAGCCGGTGCCATAGGTGGATTTAATACTCCCCGGGGTGAAGCAGGCCTGGCCGACGGCGGCAGCTTGCTGGTCGCCGAGCACGGCGCGGATGGGTAGTTTTTGATCCAGCGCATCAGTTTCGCCAAAGTCTGCCGCGCTATCACGAATCTCAGGCAAGATGGCCGCAGGCACGCGAAAGATTTTCAGCAGGTCCTCATCCCACTGGTTTGTCCGCAGGTTATAAAGACTCGTCCGGCACGCATTGGTGGCGTCGGTGGCGTGGACTTTGCCGCCGGTGAGATGCCAGATTAAAAAGGTATCGACCGTACCAAAGGCGAGTTTACCGGCCTCCGCCCGCGCACGCGCACCGTCTACGTGATCCAAAATCCAGGCGATTTTAGATGCGCTAAAGTAAGGATCGACAACCAAGCCTGCTTTTTCGGCGACGGTATCCTCGATTCCCGTCTTAAGGAGATCTCGGCACATATCCACGGTACGTCGGTCTTGCCAAACAATCGCGTTATAAATAGGCTTGCCGGTTTTTCTATCCCAGATGATCGTGGTTTCCCGCTGATTGGTAATCCCGACAGCCTTGGCGGGTTTGCCGGCGGTCTTGGCTTGGGCGATGACCTGGTTGGCGGTGTCTTTGGTCGTGCTCCACAGGTCTTGCGGGTCGTGCTCAACCCAGCCCGAATCCGGATAGTGTTGCTTGAACTCTTGCTGGGCTTGGCCGATGGGGTTGCCCGCACGGTCAAAGGCAATGGCGCGGGAGCTGGTGGTGCCCTGATCGATCGCGATATAACTTTCTTGCACGACGGCGTATCCTTACGTTGTTGTCCTTAGGGATCATCGGGGAGGTTTCTGAAGCTCGAGACGGCGTTGGCGTGAGCATCAAACCCCTCGTACGTGGCAAAACGATGGGTATGGGGCGCCATGGCCTGATAGCCGGTTCGGTCAAGCCGTCCGATTGAGGTGGTTTTAAGAAAGTCCCGCACCCCGAGCGGCCCATGCACCCGGGCCGCACCAGCGGTGGGCAACACACAGTTCGGCCCCAGCAGATAGTTTGCAATAGAGCCGGCGGTATACATCCCCAATAAAATCTCGCCCGCGTGACGAACAAAGGGCAGATGTGTATCGGGATTGTGTGAGAGGATCTGCAGGTGCTCAGGGGCGTAGTCGTTGATAAAACCGTAAGCGGCCCTTGCGTTCGGGGCAAGAATAATCCCGCCGGGACTCCCTTGGTCAATACCGCTGAGTACCGTAGCAGAAAACCTAGCCCGTTCAGGCGAGAGAGACTCCCATAGGCTTGGGATGATCTCGCGCACCTGGTGAGCAAGATCGGGACTCGTGGTTAATAGAAAAACAGAACTATCGGGACCGTGTTCGGATTCTATCAAGGTATCCAGGGCGGCAGTGTGGGGATCGGCGGTTTCATCAGCAAAAATGATGCTTTCGCTTGGCCCGGCGGGCAGGCGCGAGGCAATGGTATCCGCAAGCACCCGCCGCGCGGCAGCAAACCACGGGCTGCCGGGGCCTTCGATTTTATCGCATCGGGCAATCGTGTCGGTGCCGAACGCCGCAGCGGCCACAGCGGCGGCGCCACCGACCTTATAGATATCGCGCACCCCCGCGAGCTCGGCCGCGATGAGTGTGGCGGCATCGACCTGGCCGTCTGGTCCTGGCGGGGTCAAGAGGATCGGCTCTGGCACCCCGGCGACCACCGCCGGAATTGCCGCCATCAAGGTCACCGAAGGAAAAGCCCCCTTGCCGCGCGGGACATAGAGCGCAACCCGGTCGATGGGGGTGACTCGCTCCCCGACCTGCGCCCCGGGGCGGATGTCGATCGTCCACTGGGGGGCCGGCATTTGCGCCTGATGAAAGCGGCGAATGTTCTCAGCCGCATAGGTGAGGGTCTCGATCATCGCCGGCTCTAGGGCCGCGCGGGCGGCTTTGCGTTCCTCGGGCGTGACAGCGAGGTGCGTGAGGCTTGCACCGTCAAACGCTTGGGCAAAACGGATCAGGGCCGCATCGCCTTGGGTCCGTACGGCATCGATGATCGGCTGGACTTTTTCTATGAAGTCGGTCAGGTCATCTTCGGCGCGGACGAGTAAGGCCGCCCGTTGATCCGGGGCCAGGTGCGCCAGATCAAACAGAGCCACAGGAGGGTGGGGGGAGGACATCACATCATCGCCATCATCAAAGCCGTCATATTAAAAGACGGGTGATGATAGCGCGAAAATCCCTGTCCGCCTAGCGATGGGCGTATCGTGATAGGCACCCGCTTGGGCGACGGGGCGGGGATAGCGGTTGTGACGGTAGCGGGTTACCGTCCGGATCCTCCAAACCGCCCATAGCCCGAGTAGGTGCTGCGGGAACGCGAGCGACTTGACTTATTTGCTTTATTTGACGGACTCGAAGGGCTTCGGTCACTGATATGATCGCGATATCGTTCATAACCGCTAAGCCCGCGCCGCCGCGATGGGGTGCGGGAGGGCCTGTTTTGGGTATCGCCGCCCGAACGGGAAGGCTCCCGCCGGTAGGGATTGTAAAGCGGATGATAGGGCGCATTGGAATTGGCCTTACGCCTGTTTTGGACGTAACGTGTGCTGTCCGAACGGTTATCATCACGGTTGTCATTCTGTTGCTGGCTGGCCGGGCGTTGGGGGCGGCTTGATGCTGTAGAGGAAGAGGAGGAGCCTCCGACCGACGCCATCAGGTTGCGTCCGCGGTTGCGGCCCGCTTGGACGTTACCGCCGCCTAAGGTCTTTGAACGTGGCGCGGGGCGGTATCGTGATCCGGCGGGGTATCGCTCTTGGGCTTGTTCCTCTTCGAAAGGTTGCGTTGCTTGCGCCTCGTTGGCTTGTTGCTGTTGGGCTTGGGCGGCTCTTGCCTGGGCGTCGGCTCTGCGCTGACCTTCTGTGATGGCTTTGATGAGTTCTGTTTCTTTGGCCATGGTCTGAGCATCATGTCGTTCGGCGATTTTGGCGCGGGCTTGGCGCCTTTGCGCGGCGGCCTGCTCAAGCTCTGCGAGGTGTCGGGCGGCAGCCTGGCCGATGCGCTGTGGATTGGGTTTTGTGTCTGTCTGGGGTTGCGCTTGGGCTTGGTTTTGTTGCTGCTGGGCCTTCGCTTGGGCGATGACTTGGGCAAGGGCGATGAGCCGCTGATCGGCGGCTGAATACTGCTGGCCAGGCTTTGCCCCCGCGTTGGGTGCGGAGCGCTGGGCTTGGGCTTGTTGCTGGTTTTTGGCTGGTTGTGATTGGTTTTGTTGTTGCCCTGCTGGCGTGTTTTTCTGTGCGCTTTCTTGTGCGTTTTCTTGGGCTTGCTGTGCGCGTTTCATTTTAACGGGAATGAGATTTTCTGGCACATCATTGATCTGAAGAGGCGTACCTTGTTCCGGATCGAATTTATTCTGCCTTTCGCGTAAGGATCGATAGTCCTCAAAGCGGTCATAAGGATCATCAGTGAGGTATCCTTTATGGACGTTGCCAAGTTCTTCGGTATCTATCGACCTGTTGGCATCATGGATGAACTCCCCGAATCTGTCAGGTTTTTCTTGTGCGATTTTGCTCGCTGATTGCACCAGGTGATAGGTCATATCGACTCCCTCATCACCAAGGCACGCAAAGACAATCTCGCGTTGCTTGTTTTTGTCTGTGGTCAAGCCGATGGCTTGCTGGGCTTGGGATGTTCGGTCAAGGTTTTGCATTGCTTGATTGATTTGCTTGGGTTCTTTTCTGGCGATGCCTTGCATCAGGGTAAAGGTGCTGTGGGTGTTGTATGCCTGAAGCTGGCCGAGGGGGCCGGCTGATTTTGTGACCTCGGCGATGGTGGTATAGGCTTTTGGGCCGAGGGTCAGGGCTTCATTGATGGCAACAATCTGGACGGGGTCTGTTTTTCCTTCGTGCAGGTCCATCAGCTCCTCCGGGGAAAGACCGGACAATCGTGAGAGATTGTCGACGGGCTCTTCGATCTTTCCTTCTTTGATCGCTTGCCTGATATTCTTATCAAAACTTTGTGCTGTTACGTTAATGATAACGTTGGTTACATCCCTGGGGGGGATGTCATCCCCGGCTATTATTTCAGCGATATTTTCTATAACAGTGCTTCCCAAGATGATATCCGCAGACTTAACAGTCTTTTGAACTTCTTCATTTTCCAGTAATTTTCTGACGAGCGAGTCTTTATCTGCGTGCTTGAGGATATTATCGCCGAAGCGATTGACATTAAGACCTCTTGTTATGCTCATAACCCTTTCACTGGTGTCATAGGGTTCCTCACGCGTAAGAAAATCAGTGGCATCAGCGGCGATAAAAGCTCGTTCCTTCTCGATAGCGCGTCCCGCAGTCTGGATCTTAGGCACCGCACCCGCTAATCGTGTACCGTGTAACGCACGGGCCAATCGCGCACCCTGCATAACTCTTGCGACAGCCCCCACACCCGTGAAGAATGATGCAAAGAAAATGCCGTATCGCGTGATCTGACTGGCAATTTTACCAGCGCGTGTTTTAGGACCACCATCGATGAATTCGCCTTTTTCACCGACGACATCCTTGGCAGCAGCTTCTACACCACTCACTAGAGCCCATGCCACCTCCTCCAGAACCTTAGCCCCGATATCGTTTTCTAAGTCGACCTTTTTCTCGCCGCTTTGAAACTGTGAATAGGCCATGATAAAACTCCTAAAGTTAAATTTTTTTGATAAAGTAGTTAAAAAAAATAAAAGGTTATGTCGTGAAACTAGAGCGCCCTAAGAAACTAGAACGCCCTAAAATCAAGAATCCTGGCCGTCGCTGGGCGGGCTTGATCCTGTACTGGGCTGTCTTCGCCCTTGTGATCCTCGCGGTTTCCCACATGACCCTAGCCCCAACGATCGAACTGACGAGATGGCTTTTCTTGGTCATGATGATCTTCTTCATTTGGAGCGGCATCGCATTCTGGTCCTTTTACCCTGTGCCGACCTTTAAGCCTTGGCTGAATAAAGCCACAACCTTGCTCGCCGTGGCGGGGCTCGCTTGGTCTGTATCGCAGATGGGTGAGACGTACGACCGTGGATTAAAATTACAAACAATCGGTTTTCCGCTCATATTCATCGTTGTGCTCATCTGGCGGGAATACCTTTCCAAGTTTATTTCTGATGATAATTCCCGCGCACAGGCCATGAGACGACTGGATCGCATGAATATGCGCGGGTATAACGGCCTACAACGGAGAAGCTGGATCGGTCTCTCACCTGGTGGTGACTCTGGTCGCGTCGTAAAAATCTTGTATCTGACTTTTTTTGGTTTGGTTGCGTTTTCTTTTTTTGTCTTACAAGTTTCGGATGCGTTTTTGATTTGGTTCGTTCTTATGCTCGCTTGCATGACTTGTATAACCTTTCTCGTTCCCACACCAAGGTTTGCACGCCCCTTACTGATTATCACGGCCTTACTTTCTTTCCTCTTCTTCAGCGAGTTTCTGGTAGCAATATTCGGCAGTGCTCCTATTCCCGATGTTCGCTTTGAGCGTTTTTTCTTCGAGGTCGATTGGACAGTGTTCAGCGCTCTCATCTTCGGCCTTTGTGGCTTGCAATGCCTCAGGAGTGCCCGCCTATGGGGGCTGTAGGTAGCAAAGAAAACCACCCCCAAGCAGAACCTTGGCTTTTTCGCATTATTATTCAATAAAAAAGACATTATGTTCATGCTATACCGCAGTATTTACCATTTGTCAACTATTATTTTTATTTTAATGGAAATATAATGCGCGACAGCCCACACCGATATCGGCTCTTAGGCTGGTCTTTGGGGTCCTAAAACGGGTATTCCCACCCTATCGACGGGGAGATACAGTAACGCTCTTTGTGATAACACCCTTTGCGGTATATGGCCTTTGACAACATATACCCTGCAACCTTGTGATCCGCCGCACGTGGCCCATACTAACCACAGGTTAACCACGGCGCGATTCCCTTGGTAGAGAATAGAAAAACCCTAGCCCATAAAGGCTGGTACGTAGGCCAAGTTATGGCGACCCACAGTGTTGATATCCCGCTCGCCACACAAACCTAAGGTGATCGAGAGCTCGTTTTCTATAATCTCCAGCGCGCGTGTCACGCCCATCTCACCGCCTGCCCCCAGCCCATAGAGATACGCGCGACCGATATAACAACCCCTCGCCCCCAGGCATAAGGCGCGCAACACATCCTGCCCACTACGAATACCACCATCGACATGCACCTCGATCTGATTGCCGACCGCCGCCACAATCTCACTCAACGCCGCAATAGATGAAGGCGCCCCATCAAGCTGACGACCACCATGGTTAGAGACAATGATTGCATCTGCCCCCGCCGCCACCGCCGCGCGGGCGTCTTCTGGATCCATGATCCCCTTAAGAATCAACGGACCTTCCCACTGCCCACGAATCCAGCCTACATCCTCCCACGAAAGGGTGGGGTCAAACTGCTCGTGCGTCCAAGCGGCTAAGGAACTCAAGTTCGTGACCCCCTTGGCATGACCGACGATGTTGCCAAACGACCGCCGCGAGGTCCTCAGCATCCGCCAACACCACATCGGACAGGACGCCAGCTGGGAAAGAGTATTGAGGTTAAGCTTTGGCGGCGCCGCAAGCCCATTGCGCAAGTCCCTATGCCGCTGGCCTAAGACCTGTAAATCCAACGTGAGAACCAAGGCCGAACACGCCGCCCTACGTGCCCGGGCAATCAGACTTGCGGCAAAGTCCCGATCCCGCATCACATACAGCTGAAACCAAAAAGGCGTATCCGTGTGATCCGCGACATCCTCGATCGAACAAATACTCATCGTCGATAAACAAAAGGGCACCCCAAAGTCTTGCGCCGCCTTCGCCGCGTGAATCTCCCCATCCGCATACTGCATGCCGCACATGCCAACCGGCGAGAGAGCCACCGGCATCCGCACCGATTGCCCGACCATCGTGCCGCTCGTTGTTCGCTCCTCGATATCAACCGCAACCCGCTGACGAAAAAGAATATCTTGTAGGTCTCGCTCATTCGCGGCATAGGTGGCCTCGCGCCACGACCCGGAATCCGCATAGTCAAAAAACATGCGCGGTACCCGCCGCCGCGCCTGGCGATAAAGGTCTTTAATCTCAAGGGCTTGCATAAAAGCCTCAGGGTTGTGGAAAAGGTGAGCTATCAGCCTTCCATTAAAGATCGATTAGGGAGGTAGCGCAAGAGACCGGCAAGGCGCGGCCTTAGCAACAACCACGGTGCTTACTCGGGACCTCACGTGGGTGACCACAAGCACAGATACAACACGGAATCCTGCCCGTCTGGCCAAGACCGGCCTTGACCAAGGGTTCATGATCCATTGGCGCTTGCTAACATCGACGCGCATGTCTTTGCAGATATCGTGTGGGTTGCACCATCTCCTGGATTCCGGCCTACGCAGGAATGACGGGAAGGGAGTCGAAATAAAGGCCTTACATGCCCGAGCCATAGGTGTATTGTTTAAAATATAAAATTATTTTCATCTTTTGGAAAAAATAATGAAAAAATGCGTGATAAAATGGACGAAAATCGCAAAAATCAAAAGAAAACCCTTGCGTTCATCGGGTATTTTGATTTATGTAAAGTGAATAGGTAAGCCTCTGGAAAGCCCCCTTGAGGTATGCGCCTTTATCAAAAGCCAGTAACGTAGCCTTGACCCATGATGACGAGGAGATACTCATGCCCAAAGCAGCCACAAGACTCAAGCCCATACTAAAACCAAGCAAACCCAAGCGCCCGCGCGGGCGGCCACCCGCCAAGCGCATCATCAGCAGAGGAAGAGAGACCCTCGGCGATAAAATCTACAAGCTGCGCAAAGAAAAGAGCTTCACCCTGGACACCCTTGCCAACTTGACGGACTCCAGCAAAAGCCACATTTGGGAAATAGAAAACAATAACCTCCCACACCCGTCCGCAGACAAACTCTTGAAAATTGCCGCTGCCCTTGGCGTCACAATTAACTATCTTCTCGATGACGAAGATAAAATCAAGGAAGCCGATGCGGTCGATCAAATGTTCTTTCGCAAATATCGTAAACTCTCACCCGATGTGAAAAAGAAAATCCGTAAAATTGCGGAACTCTGGTAGTAACTTCGGTCAACAACAACACCATGACGCAACCGGCCTCCCATCCGCCACACAGGTGGGCAAGCATCATCTCGCTTGCCCACAAACGCACCACCGGCGAGAATAGGTTTCCCGTTAACGTCGCACGTCTTGCAAAATCCTATACTGCTCTTAAATACCCCACTGATGCCATCACCATGATCAAAGGGGCATCCTTGCCCGGCTTTGATGGCGGGCTCATCCCTGATCCGCGCGGCGAGAAAGGATGGGGCATTATCTATAACCACGATATCAAATCCCAAGGGCGCATCCGCTTCACCCTCGCCCACGAGTTCGGCCATTACCTCATGCACCGCGCCACCTATCCCAAAGGGTTACATTGCCGCGATGAGGATTTTACCTGGGCCACCTATTCGCAAGTAGAACATCAGGCCAACAACTTCGCCTCGGCTTTGCTCATGCCCATCGATGACCTGCGCTCTACGCTACCCGCTAATGAGCATATTGACCTTGAAGACTTGAGCGCCTGCGCCGATCACTATGGCGTATCACTGGTTGCCATGGCCCTGCGCTGGATTGAGCATACCAGCCGAACGTGCGTGCTGATCCACTGCCAGCATAAAAAAATAACCTGGGCGAAGTCCAGTCGTGCAGCCCAACAACAAGGACTCGTCTATACTCGCCAAGGGAAGAACAAGCACGAAACACCGCCAGCCCTCTCCCTTGCGGCCGCGACCACCAACCAACCACGCGCCCACATGGAGACAACGATCCACCGCCAACCGGTATGGTTTGGCTGCTCTTGTGAAGAAGCCACCGCATTTAGTCACTATGACCAGTCTGTCTTGTCTCTCTTATCCTTCGACTCGCCCGCAATAGCGCAAGTCGCCCACGTGCTAGGCAAGCGCACAAAAATGCGTGCCAAGCCTATGGGCTAGCCCGCGCGTGGCTCGTCTGGCTGCGATTCTTGCCCGTGGTTTGCTTGCTCATTGGCAAAGTCATGATCGGTTTGCGCCGGATCAAATTGCGCGCCCTCTTGATGTATCTCTTGTGCTTGGCGTTGCCGGTTTTGGCGCCGCTCTTGCAGCGCATCATGGCGCGCCATGCGCTGGTCAAACTCTTTGGCTGATTGCGACATGCGCTTGTGGTTAATCTCACGCACGACAAAATAAAAGCTGATAATCCCGCCCGCGATAATCCACATATTATCAGGCACGCTATCCAATCCATTGTTGATCTGTTGAAACAGCAACGGATCCACAAAAGACAGAATAAAATATAGAATAACCAAACTTACAATAACCGGCCGCGGCAAGCGATTAAAACCATTAACGACACGATCAAACCAGGTCATCCCGCTGTTTTGAAACTCCGCTTTGAATTGGTCATAGGTTGCGATATTTTCTTGATGCGCCGCTTGATCGCGTTGGCCGCGATCACCAGCGAGCGGTTTGATGATCTTGGCAATCTCAGGGAGGGCGAACTTGCCGCCGGTGAGAAGTCCTTGTAGTCCTGCAAGTAGATTCATGATGTTTCATCCTTAAAATGTTTAAGTCTGTTAAGCCAGCCACGAAGAAAAACCTTTTGTGAAGGATTTCTCGCAACAATGCGGTGATAGATTGCCCGGCGCTGCTCACACAACGCATCAAGCAGGTAAGGGCCCATCACACGATCGGCGGCCTCGCAAGCCTTGCGGGTTTGCGGGCCGATCACGCCATCGACACAAACCTTGCCAAATCCTGCCCGGTTCAGCACCCGCTGAAGAAGCCGGATCGCACTGCGCGGACCATGCAATACCGCCGTATCAAAAACAAAGGGCACAATCCTTTGAGTGAGCGTATCGATGCGCGGCGCTGACAGATATCGCCTCGCATAAATCGCCCGTGCAGTATCGATATCAAGATTCTGTACTTCGGCGAGCCGCGCACGCCGGCCAAGCCAAGCCGAGAGAGTTGCCTGGGTAATACCATAGTTTGTCGCCCCGCCCCGATCATCAGGATGATTGACGAAACCGCCCTCACGGGAGATCACATCATCAATCATCGTTTCTGTGTTTATTTGTGGCCTTTTTTCTATGCTCATTGTCAATCACCTAAAAGAAAACGTTGCAGGTCTGGCCAGACCTGCACAAAGGCGACAATCCCAACGCATGCCCAAAACAGCCGTTCTAGGATTTGCAGACGTCGCGCATGATCGGTTAGGCGAAGATCGTGCCGGTCAAGGGTACTTTTCATGGCTTCAATTCGTCCTTCTTGTAAGCCTTCTTCATAGGTTTTGCGTATTTTATTCATCGTAGGCCGTTAGCGCTCTCTTTTGAGAAGATCAAACATAGATTTTCTATACAAAGAATGTCGCTTGTGTTTGAGTCCTTGTAAGGTAAGGCGATGGCGAGTATCTTCGTTCTCGCCTTTTTGCGTGAGCAGGCCAAGCGCGCGATGGGAGTCGCTTTGCGTTGCGCGTGCAAGGCGGTGCGCCGAGCCACTTCTTCGGCTTACGCCCATGGCCGCATACCGATTGTTTTGTGTAGCTAGAGACTCACGCAATTTACGCTGCTGTTCTTGTTTACGTTGCGCGAGCGTCAGCTGGCGCTGGGATGCTTGCAAACGTGCTTGCTGCTCTTGCGCCCGTATTGCTTGGTTTTGTTGGCTTGCGCCAAGGGCCAAGGGAAGGGCCTTATAGATAAAACTTCCACCCATGATTAGGATACCTCCGCTGTTATAGATAGGATCGTTGCCGGTCCCGTTGATGTTCCTGTTAATCGCACCGTACCGCCGCCCCGCGAGTGAGCCCCGCCTGACCAGCCAAAAAACCGAACGGTTTTTAATCCCGTAAAAGGCGTTGGTGGTGCATCCAATATCCCTGGTTTATCGAGTCGTGCAAACGATACCGCCCGGCCATTGACCTTAAGCGTAATCGTGTCTTGCACATAAATGCCTGCTTGCACGATGCGGTGACGCGCCGCGACAAGAGAGCCATCAGCAAGTTTGGCCGCAAGCGGCATGGTCTCCACCGCCCAATCAAAGGCCAAACCGGCCTGCATATCATTGACAGGATGGGGCGTTCGTATTTGCCCATCTTCAACAGATTGAACCCCCATATCGACCCCATTGCCCATAACATGAACTGTCATGCCAGAAAGATGAGATAATCCAGACCAGTCAGTCTTTGCTGTTTTAGATGTTTGCCGTATTGAGAAATCCAATCTATGTTCAGGATCCATTTTTTCTATAAAAACCTTGCGTTTATTATTAATTGTGCGCTCGACAAGAAAGTAGACATGCGTTCCGAGCACAGCGATATCTTTGAATTTTCCTGCAGTCTGGAGCAAGCTCCAGCCGCTGACGTTTTGTTTGCGCCGTGAATTAAAAACAGCGAGCGTACCATCGCGCCCATTCACGATATAAAGATGATGATTGGACTGTGATTCATCACCATAACGGGCCGCCATACGGATCGGCGCGCGCATGAGCCTTGATGAAAGCAGCGCAATGTCCTGGGTTGTGTAAATCTGCCGACCCTCATCAAATACCAGTTCATGAACCGATTGATGGTGGCCGTCCTCGCCGCGACGGACGAACAGGATCTCCCCTTCTAACTCGACGGGTTTAATCCTTGCGGCTGGCAAATTGACGTGCCGGCTAAAAATAAAGTTTTTTGGCGTGACTGGACTTTCTTTTTGGAAAAACAAGCCGCTAGTCGTAAACGCAAGCAACCCGGCGCGAGGATAGAGTTGCTCAAAGGTAGCAATCTGATCGCTATCCAATGTCATCTCCACCGAGTCATCATCCAATGGCTGGCCGCTCGTGACCCTAAAATCAAAAAAATGATTAGAACTGGAACCCCAGATGGTTTGCGGACGACCTTTTGATCCACCAAAATACATCCGCCCCTGATAAAGGCACACGCTGCGGGGCCAACCTCGCGCATCAGACCACGCCGCTTCTTTGCGCGTGCCAGCAAACGTATGCTTAGGAACGTTTTTAAGGGTAAGCGGCCCACAAGACCAGCTGTTATGCGCGCCGGCGCGCATAATTTTCTGGGGTGGCACATCGGGATGCACGACAATCATCGTATCGAGTGACTGTGCCCAATCTATCTGCGCTAATTGCTGCGTTGTCCAGGGTGTGGCGATAGTCGCAACGGGTTTATCTTGGTAATAAACATGAAGTTTTCTATGAGTAAATACATGCAAATATCGCTGCGCTGGTGAAAACTCAAAACGTGCGAGCCGAGCACCCGCAAAGGCTTCGGGTTGCTCGCTGATGAAGGCAAGACCGCTACGGGTATAAAGTCCTCCTTGGGGTAAGATCAGCATGTTAAGGATTTCACGCCCACCGCTGTAGTACGACGCAAGATCAGAGCGAGCCTCCAGCGAGTCATCCAACATACCTGAGGTGAAACTGAATTGTTGTACGGGGGCACGACCCATGATGGCTATCCTCGTACGTTAATGAGGGTAAAGTCACTAAGCTGACGCGGGATTTGCTGTTGGCTATCGATTCCCTTAGCAAGGCGCAGCTCGTCTTGGGCGAGTCTGTAAAGCTCTTTGGCGCGCGACGTATTTTCGGTGATTGGCAAGCAAAACTCCGCCGCGAGGCGCGTGATAAGCGCTCCCAGAAAAAAAGGCGGTAATGAATCCTCAGACGGCCTAAAAATATAACTGAGCATGACTTGTGTGAGGTCCGTATGGATCAGGTTTTGATGGATACGGTAATCACCCCTTTGCGCCGTGTTCAGATCGTGATTCCCCACCGAAAGGGCACGCAAAAAATCAACAGGAAGTTGATAGGCATAGCTGTAATCGGCAAGGGGTGGCGCTTGTAGGCGCGGCAAAGATTTATGGGCCGTGGCAAAAGACCACGGATGCATGGACAACAACCCATCGCGAGTCATATCATAAAGAAGACCCGCCACGTCTGATTCGGCTGTGCCTTCTTGAAAACTGTGAATTGGGTTGGCGCCGATTTTAATCAAGGCGCGCGAGCATAGTTGATAGGGATTCATTGTCATCGACTCCGGTGGGCACGTCGGGGGAGGAAGATATCAGGTAAGGAGATAAAGACCCGATTCTCCCTCCCCCTTTGTGTTTTTGTATGTGCTATTCGGACGTGATCTTGGCCGTTTCCAACGTCACAGCACCGCCGGTGCTGGTCTTGACTTGATAAATCGCAAACCCGCCGTTATAGGAGATAAGGATGAAATCCTTTTCCTTGAGCATATGGGAGGCATCATTAAAATAACCTTTTCCCTGGATCGCATTTGCGTCATCATCGGTTTTGTATTGCCAAGTGGTTTGTCCATCTGCGTACGCGATGGCCGCGAGATTTTTTTTACTAAAAGCCATTGATTAGGTCCTTTCTATAGATCGTTATGAGGTGCTGATGGGTTGATTGTTTTTGACATGGATCTTCACCACACCTTTAGGATCGATCAGACAGGCCCCTTGCAACATGCGGGTATTCAAAAACCATGCGGATTTTGTATTTTCCCAAGACCATTGTGCTTCCAGTTCCTTGCCAATCGCATGACCGACCGCAGTTTTGTGAAAAATCACACAGCTTGCGACTTTGTTTTCCGTATTGATCGGCAAACCGGTATGCATCATCCACAGACAGTTGCGCCACCGTTTGGCTTCCGAGCCACCAAGCCACGGCAAGGACTCCTTGCCGATATAATCCGCCTTGGCAAAGGCATCGATAGCCAAAAGCTCTTCCCACGCATGGGGCGTGACAAGTGCCGTGCGCGCGCCGTCATCCGGCACATCAGCTTGGTTGAGTTTTTCCAGCGCCTCTTGAACATGGGCAGACTTAAGGCCTGTGGCGATGTTTGCATCGTTGACCCGGTGCGTATTGGTGTCTTGGGTGATCGCCTCGATAATCAAATTGTCCGTATGGCGACCATGCGCCCAAGCAAAAGACATGGCGATGACTTGTTTTTCATCGATATTGGTTTTCAGCTCATCGATATCTTCCACATAGTCGCCGCCATATTTTGAAATCAGGGTGCACTCGACTCGGCCTCGGCCGCCGGTGATAATGGGGACGTTACCGCCGCGTGCTTTATCGCCAACACCGACGATACCTGCTGTGTTGAAGTGTGTTTTTTCGCCGCGGACATTATTTTTTGTTCTCACGGTATGACGCAGACGCGCCCCTTGCTGTTGATAAGCGGCATGGACATCTGTTTGAAACTCTTCGATGAACCATTTGTTGATTTGTGTACTCATTCATACAACCTTTTTCTATTTTGTTGGATGAATAGACCTTAAGCGAGAGGGGTACCTTTTTTCTGTTGGTGGTGCTAGCGTCATCACCTTAAGAAAATGACTGATAAGATTACGCTCGCCACGGAACAAAAAACCGGCACACCAGCGCCTAAGGTCTATTCGTTGCTCATTAGATGTAAGAAACGCTTACGCACTTCTTACGGTGCTCGTCGTGCACGAAGGCACGACAAACAAGCCATCAAACGTCTAGGTAGACTGTAAAGAGTAGGAGGCTACCGGCCCTAAGATGACATCGCCCTTGTTTGCTCCCTTTGTTTTGCTCATCGATCCCTAAAGGATATGAAAAGGGATCGATCAGCAATATGAAAAACAGAGCCATACATTGTTATGAATGTACAAACCGGGACTGGCGAGGTGGGGCCGGCTGATGCGAGGATGACCTTTTATCTTGAGATAAGTAGGTTTATCTTGGCATCATTATTTTGTTATAATGAATTAAAATTTCTCATTTGTCAATAAAAACATGAATTTTTAACTCCTTGATTATTCTTTATTTTATTCTTTTTATAAAATTATAACGCCTCAGCACGCCGCCTACGATCATCAAACCCTCTTATCCAAACCCTCTTACGACCCCCTTGCGACCCCCTTGCCCAAACGCCCGCCTTATCGCATCCTAAAGACCCCTTATCATCATACCCACGCGCTAATGACCTTAACTTGCCTTGCCCTTCTTGTTGCGCCTTTAAGAAATACGCTGAAAACCGTAACGCTCTTCGCGCTCGCCCTTTACCTGGGGTTTGCCATCGGCGCAGCGGGGCAAGCCCAAGCAAACGAGAACCAAACCGACGCGCAGGTGCTTGCGCGCATCCAAACCTACCTAAGCGCGGTAGACAGCCTACAAGCAGGCTTTATTCAAATCGCCCCAGGCGAGCCCCTCGCGCAAGGGAATTTCTTTCTCCAGCGGGGCGGTTTTTTGCGCATGGACTACCACCCGCCCAATCCCAACTTGATTATCGCCAACGGTCACGTCCTTGCCTTTTTTGATCGCTCCCTTGAAAGCCGCACGATTATCGATCTGGCTGACACCTTGGCCTATCCGCTCATCTCAAACCCCGACGTGCTCGGGCAAGACTTCGCCATGGTAGAAAAATCCATCACCCAAGACTCCCTCGCTGCCACCTTTATCTCCACCACCGCACCCGAGCAAGGCTATGTGACACTCAGCTTTCGCCAGGCTGACGACGACCTTACCTTGGAGGGTTGGACCATCGTCGACGCCCACCAGCAGACGACCCAAATCACCCTGATTGACCTGCGGCCCGCACCAGAGCTCGCGCCTTCGCTCTTTTCCATCTATGATGTGTACTCGTAACTGCTTGAATAACAAGATAGATTTTACCACTTGACAAATCAGTCGGCAAAGACCACCCTAAGAGGTGACCTTGCCGCGTTGCTTGCCGGTATTTCCAAACACACCTCCTTGCTACGCTTGTTTCTCACGCTTATTTGTCACGCTTACGCATTATGATGCGATGTCAGTGATGCGATGTTGACGGCTTTCCGATCACGTCGTCGGGTCTGCCCGCCCTTGTTCAAGCTCCTCTCCCCTGCGCTTCGTGGCGTCCCTTTCTTTTGAATCTCTAACGCCTTTACTATCGTCACTTTACGAACTTTCGGCCGATCCTCGACTTTCTTTTTCTACCCCTTATCTCGCTCCATTCTCCTGCAACAACGGATTAGGTTATGCACCTTGAAGAGTTAAAAGCAAAACCCCCTGCCCAGCTTATGGAACTCGCACAAGAGCTGGAAATCGACAACGCCCACACACTGCGCAAGCAAGACATTGTCTTTGCCGTACTCAAGCAATTGGCATGGCAAGATGTGCCCATCTTTGGCTCAGGCGTCATCGAGGTTCTCTCCGATGGCTTTGGCTTTTTACGCTCAAGCGATTCAAATTACCTACCTGGCCCCGATGATATATACGTCTCGCCGACCCAAGTACGACGCTATGGCCTACGCACTGGGGATCTGGTCGACGGCCAAATTCACGCCCCCAAAGACAATGAACGGTATTTTGCCCTTTATAAAATCGAGTCTATCAACAAGGATGAGGTCGAGTCCGCCCGTCATCGCCTACATTTTGATAACTGCACGCCGCTCTATCCTGATCAATCCCTGCAGATGGAAAGCAAGGAAGAAAGCAAAGGCCAGCTGCTGGCGCGGGTGATCGATCTGGTTTCCCCGCTCGGCAAAGGTCAGCGCGCCCTGATCGTCGCCCCACCGCGTACAGGGAAAACGGTCATGTTGCAAAAAATTGCCCACTCGATTGAAAGCAATCATCCGGACGCGCATCTGATCGTTCTGCTGATCGATGAACGTCCCGAAGAGGTCACCGATATGGAGCGTTCGGTCAAGGGCGATGTGATTGCCTCGACCTTTGATGAGCCCGCAACCCGCCACGTACAGATCGCAGAAATCGTCATCTCTCGAGCCAAGCGTTTGGTCGAACACAAGCGCGACGTGGTGATCTTGCTCGATTCAATCACCCGCTTGGCACGCGCCTATAACACCGTCGTGCCCTCTTCTGGGAAGGTGCTCACCGGCGGGGTAGACGCCAATGCCTTACAACGGCCTAAGCGCTTTTTCGGTGCCGCGCGGAATATAGAAGAAGGGGGCTCACTCACGATCATCGCCACCGCGCTAATTGACACCGGCAGCCGCATGGACGAAGTCATCTTCGAAGAGTTTAAGGGCACGGGTAACTCTGAGATTGTGCTCGACCGCAAACTGGCCGATAAACGGGTCTTCCCGGCCATCGATATCGGCAAGTCCGGTACCCGCAAGGAAGAGCTGCTGGTGGATCGTGCGACCCTGACGAAGATGTGGGTGCTACGCCGGATATTGATGCCCATGGGCGTGACCGAAGCGATGGAGTTTTTGCTAGAAAAACTGCGCGGCGCACCCTCCAACGCCAGCTTCTTTGAGAAAATGAATCAGTAACATATACTGTTAAAGTAGCGCGGTCGATATCGCCCACCAACCATCTTTGCGCAAGACATTCATCGCTCGATCCGCCTGCGCCTGATCCGTAAAAATCCCAAAACACGCTGACCCGCTCCCGGTCATGCGGGCAAGCAAACACCCCGCCTGGCGTCGAACGTCCTCGCGCAACCGTTCGATGTCTGGACATAACGCACTAGCCGAGGTTTGCAGATCATTGCCGCAACGTCCTAAGGCCTTGGCCAAATGCTCAGGCGCGGGATGATCGGGTAGGTCATCGCACCCGCACCGATCCACCAACGGCCCTACTTGCCTTGCCTGCGGCGAAGCCGGCTGCTTTTTGTCCAGGGCGGCAAACACTTTTCCGGTGGCCAGCGATATCCTCGGGTACGCCAGCACCAGCGGCGTACCCCTAAGCACCGGTCCCGGGCGACTGTGCTCGCCTTTGCCCGTCAGCCACTGCGTGGCGGGCGTCATGCACACGGGCACATCGGCGCCGATCCCGGCGATCGCGCCTGTTGGAAGCCGCCGCCCGGTAAACGCCGCACTCAGCGCACGGAGCACCCCCGCGGCATCAGCCGAACCGCCGCCCAAACCTGCCCCGAGAGGAATCTGTTTGTGCAAGGTGATCCGCACCCGCCCGCTCAGTGCAAAGGTCTCACCAAACAATCGCGCGGCCTTCAGGGCAAGGTTTCTGTCATCTATGGGAAGAGCGGTCCAGTCTTGTGGGTCTGCTTGTGAATCGTCTGATGCCATGATCTGCAAGTCTGCGGACCAGGTCTGGGCAGGCGTGATCTCAAGCGCGAGGGCGTCGCCAAACCGGGCAAAAGCAGTGAGCGAGCATAAATCATGATAGCCATCATCCCGTCGTCCCCGAACATGCAAACACAGGTTAATTTTAGCCGGACAGGTCTTAAAAGGCGGCGGCATAGACCTCAATATGATTAAATCTCTTGGCTTTCGGTGGAGAAGATAATATGCGCGCCCAAACCCTCATCCAGTTTTTCTATCACCGTTTCGATGAAGGCAGGATCATCGGAATTATTGATCGCCCGTTGCCATTGATAGGCCGCTTCACGCACCCGCCCGGCCCGCCAGTAGGCATCGCCCAAATGGTCATTGACCGTCGGGTCATAGGGCAGCTGGGTGACAGAAAACTCGATATACTCGATGGCCTTATCGTATTGCTCGGTGAGATAATAATACCAGCCGACACTATCGGCGATAAAAGGGTCCTCTGGCGCAAGCTCAAACGCGCGCTTGACCAAATCACCGCCGAGCTCTATTTCAATGAGCCGCTCGAGCAAGGAATAGCCCACATAGTTAAGCAGTTCCGCATCATTTTGATTGAGTTTGACCGCGGCAGAAAAATCCTGTAGCGCACGATCCCACATATCAAGCCGATGCAAGGTTGCCCCGCGATAGTATAGAAAAGACCAATTATCGGTAATATCATCCTGCATCTCTTGTGCCCTGTCGTACAGCTCTAATGCCTGTTTGTCTTCGCCATGCACAGCCAAAGCGTTCGCAATCTGCCATAAGGTATAGGGATCAGGTTCGTCATTGAGCAAGCCGTCGATGATTCGCATCGCATCATCATCACGATCCGTGGTGAGCAAGACATCGATCAGGTCAAAGCGCGAGGGTAGAAACTGAAAACTTGCCCGCTCTAGGGAAGAAAACGCATCGACCGCCAGGTGATAGCTTCCCAAGTCTGCAAGGGTTTGGCCGGTGATATAGATATGGTGCGGCGTGTTGGGGGCGAGATAGCTAGCTACCCGCGCGGCGAGCAAAGCGCGCGGAGATTGTCCCACTGACCGCCACAAGGATGCCCCTTGGGCAAGAGCATGGGCAAGCCCTTGACGTGGGTTGTCGATCAAAAAACTTATACTATCTCGCTGCTCCAGAGAGTCAGATAGAAAATGCGCCATCTTGTATTGCCAGGAATAGGGGGCAAAGGCTTCACGAACCCGGCGGATTGTTTCTCGCGCTCGGTCAGTCTGCCCGTGCTGGATCATCGCAGCAACCACCAAGGGCAGATACTGCTCATCAACATTAATGGCCTCATCCACCAGGGTATCGATAAACGCTTGCGGGACCGGTTGCTCGGCCATGCTGGCGATCATCACCCGGTGCGCAAGGGCAAAAAAGCTATCCCCCGCACGATCAGCAAAAGCCATGGCCGTGGCTGTATCCTCACGCTCCAAAGCGTGCCAGGCAGCGATAATTTGCCACAGGTGAGAATCGGTGCTGACAGCCGATGGCCAGGGATCAAGGTCATCACCTTGACTGAGACGGCGCGCGATGTGGAGCAAAAAGAGATCACTCTGGATCTGCTCTTCGCGCCACAAGTGGTCGCCCAAGCGGGTCGCCGCCGCCATATCGCCATAGCGCACCATGGCTTGCAAGGCACGCCGGGCAAGCAAGGGCTGGGCGCGGATGATATCTTCATCGATATCTCGAAGCAGATCATAGGCCCGGCGATCATCGCCTCGGACGACGGCAAAACTCCCCGCCATAAAGGCATAATCGGCACGCGATGCGCTCGCCGAGGTGGGCATCAAGACTGCCCAAGTGCACAGCATACTGAACAAAACAAAGTATCTCATGCTCTTGATCCTACACCATAACAAAGCGACCTGCGAAGGTTCGTGCCTAACCACGCTGGAGTCTCGCGCCCACTTGAGCCAGAGCCTGCCAATAGCCAGGAAAGGTCTTGCTGACACAATCGGGCTCGGTGATGGTGATTCCCTCACAGCGCAAGCCCAAGAGCGCAAGAGCCATGGCCATACGATGGTCCCCTTCGGGATCGATCATCGTCTCAGGCGCGTGCGGGGCAAGATGAGGATCGCCTTTGATGACAAGCGCGTCGCCCTCCTCATGGGCGAGATCGGGCTGGACTCGCTGGAGCTCCCGACGCAGCACCGCAATGCGATCACATTCCTTAACCCGCAAGTTGCTAATCCCAACAAAACGCACAGGCCGCGGCACAAAGGCCGCCATAACCGCCAGGGTCGGCACGGCATCCTGCATCTGTGCGCCGTCGATGCGCTCAGGAAAATCCGGGAACCGCTCGATCAAGGCGCGACTGGCGGCATCAGGTTGCAGATCGCCCATTGTGGCGCCTTTGCCGGATAGGGTAATGTGTCCTTTGGTGAGAGCTTGCGCCGCCCAAAAATAGGTCGCCGTCGACGCATCAGGCTCAATCGCGTAGGACTCAGGCGCGTGGTAGCGCCCCTGGACGCGATAACCGCTCTCAGTGCGAACGGGCGCAACGCCAAAGGCGGCCATCATCTGGACGGTTAAATCCACGTATCCCTGGGCGGGAATATCGGCGGGTACGAGGATATCGACCGGCCCTTCCGCACGAGGCGCGACCATCAAGAGGGCCGAGACAAATTGGCTGGAGAGATCTGCCTGCACCGTGATCGATGCAGATGCAAGCGTGCCGGAACCGTCGATGGTGATCGGCGGACAACCGTCTTCGGTGCGGGTTTTGATACCCCATTGAGCAAGAGCCTCAGCCAGCGCGCCGATCGGACGGCGGCGCATATAGCGATCGCCCGTCAGGGTGATAACCCCAGGCACAAGAGCGGCAGCGGCGGTAAGAAAGCGCATGGCGGTGCCTGCATTGCCCACGTCGATCGGCGCGGGGGGCGGCTGGAATGTGGGCGGCGAGACCAGTTTAACCTCGTCGTTGCTGGAGCCTTGCGTGATCTGCACCCCCCAGGCGCGTAAAGCCTTGACCATGTGGCGGGTATCGTCGCTTTCGAGCATGCCTGATAGGCGCACCGGTTTTGACCCCGGTGCGAGGGCGGCTAACAATAACGCCCGATTGGTGATCGATTTACTGCCGGGCAGAGTCAACGTCCCACAAAGGGGCGATGGCGCAGGGATTATGCGAACGACGTCCACGCCTCTAGGCGTCGAGATTCTCAACGCTGAGGGCGCGCTCAACGATAAAGTTGCGCCGGGGTAACACCGCATCACCCATTAAGATAGAAAAGACTTCATCAGCTTGTTCGGCGTGCTCGATCTTCACCTGTGAGAGGACGCGGTTGTCTGGATTCAGGGTCGTATCCCACAACTGCTCGGGATTCATTTCGCCAAGCCCCTTATAACGCTGGATGTTCGCGCCACGGCGCCCCCGCTGGAGCAAGAGTTCCGCCAACTGTACGGGACTATTGATTTTTTCTCGTTTTGGCTTGTCCTCGGCCGCTTTTTTACCTTTGCCCTGCTTGGGTGCGATGACCAAGGTGGCTTGTCCAAGCGCGTTTTTTTCATACAACGCGCGCGCGTCTTGGGATAGAACGCACTCGTTGAGTAAACTCAAGTCCACCGACACGCTTCGTTGTCCACGGGCATCATCACATTGGGCAGAAAGACGACCGCCAAGAAACTCAAAATCCCACACGCCGTCATAACCGTTGATTCTTGTTTGCTGTAGGTTTCTCTTGAGCGCGGCAAGATAGGATTTACTCAAGGTCTCACCGTTCGCGATTTTGGGTGGGTGGGTGGCGCAGATCCCTTGTGCGAGTTCGTGATCGCCGATGCGCATGGCGGCGCGATTGACCTGGCGGGCGATCGAGGCGGCCTGGCGCACCATGGACACGAGCTCCTTGCCTTTAATCTCTTGGCCCGAACCTAAGGTGAGCATACAGTTTTCTAGCCCAATCTTGAGCAAATGATCGTCCAAGGCCTGGTCATCTTGCAGATAAATCTCCGCCCCGCGCCGCGCATAGCGATAAAGCGGCGGGCGGGCAACATAGAGATATCCCTCATCGATCAGAGCGCGCATTTCACGATAGAAAAATGTCAGCAAGAGGGTGCGAATGTGGCTGCCATCGACATCGGCATCGGTCATGATGATGATTTTATGATAGCGACACTTTTCTATATTAAACTCCTCACGGACGTTGGTGCCCACAGCTGTAATCAAGGTGCTAATCTGGGATGAGTTCAGCACCTTATCGATTCGTGCGCGCTCGACGTTGAGCAGCTTGCCGCGTAGCGGCAAGACGGCCTGATACTTACGGTCCCGCCCCTGTTTAGCGGATCCGCCAGCACTATCGCCTTCGACGATAAACAATTCACTGCTTGCCGGGTTGCGATCTTGGCAATCGGCGAGTTTGCCGGGTAGGGCCGAAACTTCCAGTGCGCCCTTGCGGCGGGTGAGTTCCCGCGCTTTACGCGCAGCAACCCGCGCGACAGCCGCCTCGACCACCTTGCTTGCGACTTTCTTTGCATCGGTGGGGTGCTCTTCTAGCCATACGGCCAGTTTTTCGCTGATCACGTGCTCGACCACGGGCCGCACTTCCGAGGACACGAGTTTGTCTTTAGTTTGACTAGAAAACTTGGGATCAGGCACCTTAACAGATAGAACGCAAGTCAGTCCTTCACGCATGTCTTCTCCGACCATGGCGATTTTCTCGCGCTTGCCGATCGCATTTTCTTCTATATAGGTGTTGAGTTGCCGGGTGATTGCCGCGCGAAACCCAGCAAGGTGGGTACCGCCGTCCCGTTGTGGGATGTTATTGGTGTAGCACAAGACCGTCTCGTGATAAGCATCCGTCCACTGCAAGGCAAGCTCCACGACGATATCATCGCGCATGGCGCGAAAAGAGATCACCGGATGCAACGCCGTCTTCGCCTTATCGAGGTGAGCGACAAACTCACTGAGCCCCCCGTCCATCTTGAGGGTTGTTTGGCTGGGCGTTGCACCACGATTATCGATCAGCACCATCTCAAGCCCGGCGTTCAAAAACGCCAACTCGCGCAAACGGTGCTCAAGGGTCGCTTGAGAAAACTGGGTCATCGTAAAGGTCTTGATCGACGGCATAAAGATGACCGTCGTGCCGGTGCGCTTCGAGCTGCCGGTGGCCTTGAGGGGTGCTTTGGCAATACCATCCTCAAACCGCATCTGCCATGTTTTGCCATCGCGATGGATGGTGAGATCAAGCCAAGAAGACAAGGCGTTCACGACCGAGACCCCAACCCCGTGTAATCCACCAGCAACCTTATAGGTGTTTTGATCGAACTTCCCGCCCGCATGCAGGTTGGTCATAATGACCTCGGCGGCGCTGACTTTTTCTTCGGCGTGAATATCGACAGGAATCCCGCGACCATTGTCAGTAACCGAGACTGATCCATCGGCATTGAGGACGACCTCGATTTTCGTGCAATGTCCAGCAAGAGCCTCATCTACGGCGTTATCGACCACCTCTTGCACCATGTGGTGTAGCCCCGTGCCATCATCGGTATCACCGATATACATGCCCGGGCGGCGGCGCACCGCCTCCAGACCGCGGAGGATCTTGATATCTCTAGAATCGTAGGTATCGGCGGTTTTTTTCTTTGCTGGCATAGTCGTAGGCATCGTTTTAGAGGGTTTGGCGGATGTGTGTGCTGGCATGAGGAGACTCTTCCATCATGGGCAGGAAACCCGCATCGTTTTGGGATGAAGCAAGGGCGAGGTGCGCGGCGAGGAAGGTCAAGCCGCATGAGGATCGGATTATCGGCTGATTCTCCGTCGTTATCGCCATTTTTTCTTGAACGGTTTTTGTGAAGGCTTTTCGAGAAAAAACGACCATAAGGACCTTCCGGTGCCAGTATACACCGACCCGCGCCCCTACCAACGCGCCATTCACAGTATTTGCGGGATTTTGGCCGTTTTTGCGTCTTTTTTTATGATTTTTTGTGATTTTTTGCGGGTGGTAGCACACGGGTGGCCCGGCAGGATTCGAACCTACGACAACACCGTTATGAGCGGCGGGGTCTACCGCTGAACCACAAGGCCACGCGCCCCATCGTTCCCCTGTTCATTAAGAGAATCAGGTACAAGGCCAGAAAATCCCCACGTAGGAAACCCTGCTCAAAAAGCGGCGATCACATCGTGCAAGTATTACTGTACAAGCGGACTGTCAGCCTGGCTGGAATCCGCTTACCTTGGCCTGTCCTGCCAAAAGCTGAACATACTGACGAAAAGCCCTCTGCCAGCTTTGCTGCTGCAGATAATCGACAATCCATTCATGCACGGCACCAAAAGGCAATTGTTTGCCTTCAAGACGTTTATGAACCTTAATCAAATGATAGCCAAACTCACTGGCTAGGGGCTGTTCGGAAAGATCCCCCTCTTGCATATCAAGCAATGCTGCCTCGAAAGCGGGCGCCGTCTGCCCTTTGGTGATCTGCCCAAGATGCCCGCCCATTTTGGCAGATGAACACGCCGACTCTGTTCTCGCAATTGTCTTAAAACACTCTGGCTTTTGCATAATCCGCACCAACGCTTTTTGTGCTTTTTCTAAGGCAGCGTCGCGGGCCTGCTTATCCCCCGGCGGGGCTGGGTATAAGATGTGCGCTGCTTCGAATAAGGGTGCAGTAAAAAATCGCTTTTTATTCTGCTCATAAAAACGCCGGCATGTTTGCTCATCTGCTTCAGGAAGCACTATTTCTTTTTCAAACAATGCTACCAAAACGTCATCCGGATTTTTGATCCCTGCGTCGTGTTGACAAAGCCCCAAATCAACCGCCCGCTGGATTAAAAGCTCCCGTACGACCAAAGCCTGCGTGGCTTCATATTGGGCACTAAAAAAACTTTCAGCCGGATGATATTGCGCCTCCGCATTAATTTGCTGAGGTGTAATTTTGATACCATTTACGCTAATACTGGGCGCAGCAACCATCTCCTAAATCTCCCTTTTACGAACAATTTGATAAGGCCGGAACACAAATCCGACCGGTGCACTGAACACATGTACAAGCCTTGTGAAGGGCCAGACAAAGAGAATAAACATCCCCAGCACCAGGTGCACTTTGAATACCCACGCCACATCAGAAACATAATGATGAGCCCCACCACGGAGTGTTGCGATATGCTGGGCCCATTCCATGAACTTAACCATTTCATGCCCGTCTAAATGCTTCATCGATTCCGTAATCGTATACATCCCCAGACAAAGCTGCGCCAAAAGCAAAACCAATACAGCAATATCCGAAAAAGAACTGGTCGCACGAATACGCGGATCAACCAAACGACGATGAAGCAACATAACCAGCCCGATAAAGCAAAATACTCCCGCAATCCCGCCAGCCGTCATCGCCAAAATCTGCTTTACACCATGGGAAATGCCCACAGCATCAAACACCGCAATCGGGGTTAGTAGCCCCACAATATGCCCGAGCAAAATCGTGATAATCCCGCAATGAAACAGAATACTACCAACAATGAATTGTTTTCGTCTTAGAAGCTGGCTAGATTTTGAGCGCCACGAATAAGGATCACGGTCAAACCGCAGAATGCTCCCCAACGCAAAAACAGCGATCGCAATATAAGGGAAAATCTGAAATAAAAAGAAATCCACAGCTCTATACCTCCTCGTTTTCTTTTGGTAGGTTCATCTGCGCCAACATGGCCTCGGCCTTTGGACAACCGCCGCTCATATTCTGCTCTATGGTTTGTAAGGAGTTCTCGAAAGCGTTCTGCTCTTCCCATGATTGATCCAGCTCCTCAAACGTCCCTGCCTTACCGGTCGCATCTTTAAGGGCCGCTTCAACAGCCTTTTTATCAGGCTTACGGGCCGCCGCCTCAATGAGCCCTTCAAACACACAAGCATAAGGTGAGCGCCTACTGTTCAAACGCCTGGCTAAAACACCCAGAACATTGGCAATCTCTCCCAAGTTCTGGCGTGACTCTTGCGCATCAATCACAGAAAGATACTCTAAAAACAGCGGCAGAAAATCAGGCATTTCTTCAGTATTAATAAGCAGACCTGCGTCTTTATAAATCTCTGAGAGATCAGCCAGAGCCTGCCCGCGATCACGCGAGTCGCCATGGACATGCTCAAACAAATGTAAACAAAGCGACGGCGTACGATCAAACAGCGCAACAAACTCTTCTTGTAAATCTAGCAAGTCCTGCGCACTCATCCAATCCATCAAATGGCCAAGCGTTTTTAACGATTTTTCTGACAACCATTTTTCTTTTTTCAGGATTTTCTGCAACTCCGGTAAAGCTTTCATCAAATCGGCCGAGGGATACGTCAGCAGAACGCCCAAAACTTTTAATGTCTTCATTGTCCTATTCCCTAATTACAACCACAGCCGCCGCTACCGCAGCCGCCTGATGTGCTTGTTTTTCCTTGGGTGAACAATGTATTCACACGGTTGTCTTTGCCAGAAGCACTACGACCGCGCCAGTTCATTGGATTTTCAAAGAGATCAACATCACTATGGGAATGCAAAGCACAACCATTGCCGAAGCTAAAGCCGCAAGCACCGCTTTCGCCGTAAGCATCCAGCGTTTCCTCACGGTGACCGGTCGGTATCACGTAGCGATCTTCATAGTTAGCAAGTGCCATCGTTTTGTACATATCCTTCACCAAAGACGCAGTAAGGCCGACCTCTTGTAATACCTTCGGATCGGCCTTGCCCTGGGTCAACTCGCCTCGCATAAAATGACGCATCGCCATCAAGCGTTTAAGAGCCAAAACAACCGGTTCTTCCTTGCCGCCGGTGAGCATATTGGCCAAATATTTCACCGGAATGCGCATTTTATCCACATCAGGCAAAATGCCTTTTGTCGGTAGTTTTCCTGTTTGGATTGCATTTTGCACGGGAGACAGCGGCGGAACATACCAAACCATCGGTAAAGTTCTATATTCAGGATGCAACGGGAAGGCTACTTTCCAGTCTATCGCCATTTTGTACACTGGTGAGGTTTGCGCCCCCTCAATCCAGTTCCCAGGAATGCCGTCTTTTCGTGCCTGGGCTATGACCTTTGCATCATGGGGATCAAGGAAGATGTTGCACTGTGCCTGATAAAGATCCTCCTCATTGGCAACGCTTGCGGCCTGCTCGATACGGTCTGCATCGTATAAAATCACACCCAGATATCGAATGCGCCCGACACAGGTCTCTGAACATACCGTTGGCTCTCCGTTTTCAAGACGCGGATAGCATAACGTGCACTTTTCTGCCTTACCGGATTTCCAGTTATAATAAATCTTCTTATACGGACAGCCCGATACGCACATGCGCCAGCCGCGACATTTATCCTGATCGACCAGAACCACACCATCTTCTTCACGTTTATAAATAGAGCCCGATGGACAGGACGCCACACAGGTTGGATTCAGACAATGTTCACACAAGCGCGGAAGATACATCATGAAGGTGTTTTCAAACTCTCCATACATCTGCTCTTCCATATTCTTAAAATTATAATCCTTGCGCCGGTGTTCAAACTCAGTGCCTAAAATTTCCTCCCAATTTGGCCCCCATTCAATCTTCTCCATGCGCTGCCCGGACACTAAGGATCGTGGCCGTGCCGTTGGCATATTTTTTGACTCAGGGGCGTTTTGAAGATGGTCATAATCGAAAGTAAACGGCTCGTAATAATCATCAATTTCTGGCATATCTGGATTGCCAAAAATCTTCGCCAAAATGCGCCAGCGTCCCCCTTGTTTGGGATGGATTTTTCCACTCTTTGTGCGGTGCCACCCGCCATGCCATTGTTCCTGATTCTCCCATTGCTTAGGAAAGCCAACACCAGGCTTGGTTTCAACATTATTGAACCAGGCATATTCCATGCCCTCGCGAGACGTCCAGACATTCTTACAAGTGACTGAGCAGGTGTGACACCCAATACATTTATCGAGATTAAGCACCATGCCTATTTGCGCACGTATTTTCATTGTTCTACCGCCTTTAATGGTTCTTCCATCCAGTCGATATCCTGATCTTCAATCTTGCGTACAATCACGAACTCATCACGGTTTGATCCCACTGTGCCATAATAGTTAAAGCCGTATGATTGTTGTGCATACGCCCCGATCATATGAGTCGGCTTAACCGTTGCCCGTGTCACAGAGTTATGAATGCCGCCACGGGCGTTGGTGATTTTACTGCCCGGTGTATTGACGATTTTTTCCTGTGCGTGATACATGAGCAGCATCCCGTCATTGACACGTTGAGATACCACTGCCCGCGCGGTAATGGCCCCATTGGTATTGAAGACTTCAACCCAGTCATTATCTTTGATCGCTACTTTTTTAGCATCGTTTTCACTCATCCAAACAATTGGCCCGCCACGGGAAAGCGTGAGCATGTGTAAATTGTCAGAATAGGTCGAGTGAATACCCCATTTCTGGTGCGGTGTAATAAAGTTGAGCGTCACATGCGGGGTATCCTCACCACCATGCTTTTCGAGCATGGTGTGGATCGTTGCCGTATTGATCGGCGGTTTATAGGAAACCAGTCCCTCGCCAAAATCCAGCATCCACGGGTGATCCTGGTAAAGCTGTTGTCGCCCGGTCAGTGTGCGCCAAGGGATATATTCGTGCACGTTGGTATAACCTGCATTATAACAAACGTGCTCGGATTCCAGCCCACTCCATGTGGGTGATGAGATAATTTTACGCGGTTGCGCCTGAATGTCGTGGAAGCGGATTTTTTCTTCTTTTTTCGGCAGCGCCAAATGGGTATGGTCACGGCCCGTAATTTTACCCAAAGCCTCCCACGCCTTGACAGCCACATCACCATTGGTTTCCGGCGCTAAGGTCATCACCGTTTCGCAAGCATCAATATCACTTTGGATGTTTGCGCAATTTTGTCTATTTTCACCATTCAGAGCTTTCAGGAAAGCCACCTCCTGGCTGGTATTCCAACCAATGCCCTTACCGCCATTACCCAACGTTTCCATGAGCGGGCCAAGAGAGGTAAAACGCTCATACGTTGCCGGATAATCTCGCTCCACCACTTTCATGGCAGGCGCGGTTACGCCGGGCACAAGATCGCACTGCCCTTTACGCCACTCTTTCACATCGTTTTGCGCAAGTTCGCCCGGTGTATCATGCTGGATGGGCGTGAGGACGATTTCTTTTTCGATCCCCAGATGACCTGGTGCAAGCTCGGAGAACTTCTTTGCTAATCCTTTGTAAATATCCCAGTCACTGCGGCTCTGCCATACTGGGTCAATGGCCTTAGACAGCGGGTGAATAAAAGGGTGCATGTCCGAGGTATTGAGATCATTCTTCTCATACCAACTCGCCGTCGGTAGAACGATATCAGAATACATACATGTCGTAGACATCCGAAAGTCGAGGGTGACCACCAGATCAAGTTTTCCCTCCGGCGCTTTATCATGCCAGACGACATCCCTGGACGCGCTTTTTCCTTCTTCACCGAGGTCCTTGCCCTGCACACCGTGCTGTGTCCCTAGAAAATGCTTGAGGAAATACTCATGCCCTTTACCCGAAGAACCCAAGAGGTTCGAACGCCAGACAAATAAATTACGCGGCCAGTTTGCTGGATGATCTGGATCCTCGCAGGACATGCGCAAATCGCCACGGGAGAGACGCTCTGTGACATACTCGACTGGATTTTTCTTGCCAGCCTTCTTGACAAGCCCAATCGGGTTTTCCTCCAGCTGTGGTGCGGAGGGCAACCAACCCATACGCTCGGCGCGGATATTGCAATCAATCAGCGAACCTTGCCAGCGCGATCTGTCTGCTGTCGGCGACAAAATCTCATCCACGCCCAACGTTTCATAACGCCACTGATCTGTATGCGCATAAAAGAACGAGGTTGAGTTTTGCTGGCGCGGTGGACGGTTCCAGTCCAGCGCGAACGCAAGCGGCAGCCATCCGGTCTGTGGTCGCAGTTTTTCCTGCCCTACGTAATGCGACCAACCACCGCCCGATTGACCAACACAGCCACAGAATACGAGCATGTTGATGCATGCTCGATAATTCATATCCATGTGATACCAGTGATTCATCGCCGCGCCGATGATAATCATCGATTTACCTTTGGTCTTATCCGCATTATCAGCAAAGGCACGCGCGACGTAGGTAATGTTATCCGCGGGAACACCGGTGATCCGTTCCTGCCATTTCGGCGTATACGGCACGTTCTCATCGTAGCGTGAGGCCACATTATCGCCACCAAGCCCCTCACGAGCGATACCGTAATTCGCACAAACCAGATCAAAGACCGTCACAACTGGTACATTCTCGCCATTAATCTCCAGATACTTGACGGGCAGATGACGATCTAAAATCTCATCTTGTTGATTACCTGCAAAATAACCATGCTCATGCTCAGCGTTGGCAAAGTATGGGAAGCCCACAGTGAGAACTTCATCATGAGAGCCGAGCAAAGTCTTTTGCGGACGAATCTCTTTCTTGGTTTTGGAATCGAGGGGCGCAATGTTCCATTGCCCGGTTTTCTTCTCATCTTCACCCCAGCGAAAACCGATGGAACCGGTGGGAACAACGAGAGTGCCTGTTTTTTCATCCAGGCAAACCGTTTTCCATTGAGGGTTGTTTTTTTGCCCCAAAGCGCCCTCAAAATCAGAAGCGCGCACCATACGACCCGGCACATAACGCCCGTCGCGTTTCTCTAGTTTCACAAGGAAGGGGAAATCGGAGTATTGACGGGTATAGTCGTCAAAATATTCAGACGTATTTTCAAGGTGGAACTCTTTGAGAATCACATGCCCCATCGCCATGCCAACGGCCGCATCCGTACCCTGTTTCGGGTTGAGCCAGATATCGCCAAACTTAGAGGCTTCCGAATAATCCGGCGTGATTGTGACCACTTGCGTCCCCTTATAGCGCGCCTCAGTCATAAAGTGTGCATCAGGCGTTCTTGTTTGCGGAACGTTAGAGCCCCACATCATAATAAAGCCTGAGTTATACCAATCTGCGCTTTCCGGAACGTCGGTTTGTTCACCCCATGTCATCGGCGAGGCTGGCGGCAAATCGCAGTACCAGTCATAAAAACTCATACATACACCACCAATCAACGAAAGGTAGCGCGAGCCAGCCGCATACGACACCATCGACATGGCCGGAATGGGGGAAAATCCGATAACACGATCCGGCCCATGCTCCTTAATTGTGTGAATGTTGGACGCTGCAATGATTTCGTTCACCTCATCCCACTCAGCACGAACAAATCCGCCCCGCCCACGAAGTTTTTGATATTCAGTGCGCAAAATCGGATCGGCTTGAATGGCTTTCCATGTCTCTACAGGATCGCCATGCTGCGCTTTCATGCGCCGCCACATCTTCAAAAGACGCTTGCGGATCAACGGATATTTCAGGCGATTAGCAGCATAGATATACCAACTATAGCTTGCCCCACGTGAACAGCCCCGTGGCTCATGGTTTGGCAAACCGGGACGTGTTCGCGGATAATCTGTTTGCTGCGTTTCCCACGTAATTAATCCGTTTTTGACATAGATTTTCCAAGAGCAAGAGCCTGTACAGTTCACGCCATGGGTAGAGCGCACAATTTTGTCATGCGCCCAGCGACCACGGTACGCCTCTTCCCAAACTCGGTTTTCTTGTGTGGTGACGCCATGGCCATCAGAAAACTTTTCACGGCTTTGAGCAAAGTATGAAATACGGTCGATGAAATAGCTCATCTTTTTATATCCTCTTAAGGGTTTTTGTGTTTCGCACCAGGGCGCAGATAAACAAACCAATTCAAAATCACGCAAAGAGCATAGAAAGCTGCAAAGCCATAGAGCGCCATTTCCGGTGTGGTGAGCTTGATTTGCTCACCCAACACTTTTGGAATAATGAAGGCACCATAAGCAGCCACCGCAGAGGTCCAGCCAAGTACCGGGCCAGTCTGCTCCTTGTTAAACACGATTGCGATGGTGCGAAACGTGGACCCGTTGCCAATCCCGGTTGCTGTGAAAAGCAAAAGGAATAACACCAAGAACGGCAAAAAATAGATTTCCGGCGTGGCGGAAGCGTAAGCAAGTTTCATGTAATACGCAGCACCCAGCGTAGAACCGACCATCACGATCGAGCAAAGCTGCGTTACCAGGGCCCCACCCATCCGATCAGAAATCCAGCCACCCACAGGACGAATCAACGCGCCGATAAATGGCCCCATCCAGGCAAACATCAAAGCACTTGGTCCGTTTGGGTTAGCCAGATCATGGGTTACAACGCCATCCGGGCCAGCAACATGCTGGAAACCAAACACCACTTTGATCGCCAATGGAAAGGATGCAGCAAACCCGATGAAGGAACCGAAAGTCATGGTATAGATTACGGTCATCACCCATGTATGCGGATGCTTAAAAATTTGATACTGACGTTTCAGGCTGCTACCAATGTCACCTGGTAACATCTTGAGTATCATCACGGTCGCGGCAATTACCAAGGGCAGAACAATATATTTGCTCACATCAAAACCAGAGCCATTGGCACTTTCTGGCAACATTAACCACAACCCGGCGGCGCCAACACCTAAGCCGATGAGCAACATGACACCAATCTGGAAAAATGCCATTGGCGGCGCGCCCAGTCCCGGCGACACGTGTTTGGCCTTGATATTATCCATCCCAAGCCATGCCGCGATAGAAAGGGGGATCAAGAAAACCAACCAAACAAAACCGGCATTGTGAATATAAGTATCGGTGCCGGCAGAAATCTTGCCAATTAGCGTACCGCTTGTACTTTCTAGCACCATCGGTGCGCCACCAAAAACACCGAATGTCATCACCAACGGGATCAAAATCTGCATCGTGGTGACACCAAAGTTGCCCAAGCCTGCATTGAGACCTAATGCCAAACCTTGCTTTTTCTTCGGAAAGAAAAAGCTGATATTGGACATAGAAGATGCAAAGTTACCACCGCCAAATCCAGAAAGCAGCGCTAATACCTGGAATATCCAAAGCGGTGTGTTTGGATCTTGTAACGCAATTCCCGCGCCCAGTGCTGGCACAATCAATAGCGCCGTCGTCATAAAAATTGTATTGCGCCCGCCCGCCAATCGAATAAAGAAGGTCGAAGGGATACGTAATGTCGCGCCTGAAAGGCCCGCGATTGCCATCAGTGAGAAGAGATCGGCCTTGGCAAACGGGAAACCCAGATTAAGCATCTGTACCGTGATGATGCCCCAATAAAGCCAGACCGCAAAACCACACAGCAACGAAGGAATAGAGATCCAGAGATTGCGATACGCAACATTCTTACCCCAACGCGCCCACTGTTCTTCATTTTCAGGGTTCCAGTCTTCCAGCCCTTGATTCTTAAACTCAGTGGCTTTGTCAACACTTTCTATTTCTTTTGCTTTAGAAAGTTTAAGCTCCGGCAAGAACTTCGGTTTCTCGATTGTGCCTTCCATAAACAGGATCGATGCATGCATCCACAAAAGGGCAAATGCCGTAATACCGAAGAGCATCATAAAACAGCTCGTCCAGACACCAATCACATCATTCATAAAGCCAAAGACAATCGGCAAGAAGAAGCCACCCAAGCCACCAACCAAACCGACAACCCCGCCGACAGCACCCACATGCTCTGGGTAGTAAACCGGAATATGCTTATAAACCGCAGCTTTACCCAAGGACATAAAGAAACCAAGAATAACCGTCAGCGCGACAAAGGTCGGCAGATTGACGCCAAACTCAAACTGGATCGGCCCTTCAACTCCTTGCACGATATAGGTCGTATAGGGATAAGAAAGAAAAAAACAAACCAACACACAAGCTATAAATGTCCAATACATGACCGCCCGTGCACCGTAGCGATCCGACATCCATCCACCCAGAGCTCGGAAAATCGAACCCGGCAACGCATAAGCGGCTGCCAACATACCGGCCATTTTAATATCCAGACCATAAACACCGACATAATAGCGCGGCAACCACAACGCTAACGCTACAAAAGCCCCGAAAACAAAAAAGTAATAGAGCGAGAACCGCCAGACCTGTAGTTTTTTCAAAGGCTCCATTTGCGCTAGAACAGAGCGCGGTTTTTCTTTATTTTTCTTGCGCACCGCCAGCTTGGGATCATCCTTGGTAAGGACAAAGAAAAAGAGAGCAACAATCGCAAGCATGATGGCGTAGACTCTGGCCGTACCTTCCCATCCTAAAGCGATTAACAAAAACGGCGCGCCAAAATTAGTAAAGGCTGCCCCGACATTACCAACACCAAAAATCCCCAGGGCCGTGCCTTGCTTTTCCTTCGTATACCATTGCGATACATAGGCCACGCCGACGGCAAACCCGCCGCCAGCCAAACCAACGCCCAAAGCGCCAACCAAGAATATCTCGTAAGTGTTGGCAGAGGACAAAAGCCACGTCGATAATGCTGAGGCAAGCATTGTCAGCGTAAAAACAATGCGCCCGCCATACTGGTCTGCCCAAATCCCTAAAAGCAGACGGCTTAAAGATCCCGTGAGAACCGGGGTCGCGACTAATAGGCCAAACTGCGTATCATTGAGGCCCAAATCGCTCTTAATCTGAATGCCGATAATGGAAAAAATAGTCCAAACAGCAAAACATGCGGTAAAGGCAAAGGTGCTTAAACTCAGAGCCCGTGTTTGTTCTGACTTTGTGACCATGGCATTGCTCTCTCCTGTTTGCATAAGACCTGTAAATACGTCTTATTTCTTGATCATTACAGGTTTTTTGGCATGATTGGAGCACGTTGAAATTGATTCAAATCAAGTTGATGCAAATTAAGAAGAATCTTTTTTGTGGCGCAATCAATAAACTATGATTAAAAACAGCACGATAGCGAAACCTCGGAACTTTGCTGAGCTCAGCAAAAAGCCTCAATTGTTCACAGGATTGAGTGAGAAAGCTCTGCAGCAGATACTGGAAAGCTCTACCCTTCAGGACTACAAAGCCGGACACCTTCTCGTACAACAAGGCGATCAACCCACGCATGTCTATTTTATTGTTGAAGGGCGGTTAAGAACGCTGAGAGCCAATAGAGATGGTGGTGAGGCCACCATACGTATGCTTGGACAAGGAGAGGTTTGTATGGAAGCTGTGCTCTTTATGCGTGGCCCGTCACCCATTGCGGTTCAGGTCGTTGATGATGCCCAGCTCATGCTCATTCCAGGAGGGTTTATTAAAAGATTCGTTTTGCAAGATCATCAATTCGCGACTAATCTGCTCAAAATTGTGACACACCACTATAAAACCGCGATGCACCAAATCGATGCCATGGCCATCAAATCACCGGTTCAACGGGTGGGATATTATTTCTTGCAAAAGCACATGGAACAAAACTCAGACACCCAAAACTCAGACACCCAAAACTCAGACACCATGGAGTTTGAGCTACCATTTAAGAAATCAACGATTGCCAATCACCTGGGCATGACCCCGGAAACGTTTTCCCGTGCACTTTCGCAAATCAAGAAAATGGGGATTGATATTAAAGGTGAAAAAATTCGCTTGAAAGACGCTTATGCGCTCTGTCATTTCTGCGACTTGGATACGGCGCATGAATGCACCCTGGCAACAAAGGAAGATTGCCCGCACTGCCCTACGCATGCAGGCATCCGTTATTAAAAATCAGCATACATAGAGCAGATAGAAAAGACGAACGGAGAAATATCAATAAAATAATAATCGATTAGGCAACACCGTGTATCGTTGTACATACGATAAAAATTACGACAAACTATTCAAATCATATCTTTTCTATTCCTTGCACAATCCGCCGATCATACAAAGGTGCAATAACGCTAAAACCGCAGACAGCAGATCATGATCCGCTCAACCTGCCACCCCATGAATGCCGCAACTTCAGCAAAGGAATAAACCTGGCGGGAGGGCCGTTTAACGGCATGGGCACCAGATCATCATGAAATTCGTAGAAATAGCTAGATTCTGCCGGGCAAACCCGTCAACGACAAAACAGCCCCGCCAGAGAATGGCGGACTTTAAGGCACAAACCTTCTTTGAAAAGCTTCATGGTGGGCCCGGCAGGATTCGAACCTGCGACAACACCGTTATGAGCGGCGGGTTCTACCGCTGAACTACAGGCCCACGCGCCCCATAGTCCCCCAGTTCATCAAGAGGATCAAGAAGATTAAGGGGATCGAGAACCCGCTCAGGGAGGAGGCGAGATCAAGGGCGAGATCAGGACTAAGGCTAGGAAGCTGCCTCGCGCGCCGCCGCGCGCAGACTCCGCAACAGGCTCCGGTCGATCACCTGGGTCGCGTCCCCGCGCGATTGACTAAAGGCGTTGATCGCCTGGCGGGTACGCGGGCCAGGCTGGCCATCGGCAGGGCCGGCCGTAAAGCCCAGCTGATTGAGCAATGCCTGCACCTCGGCAATCTCCTGCGCCGAGAGGGGACGCTCGGCCTCGCGGGGCAGAGCACCTTGCTGGGCCACCAGCCGGTCCGCCTCGGCCTGGGCACCGATCACGCCGCTACGGGCGGCGTACTGGTACCAGCCCAAGGCTGCATCATAGTCCGCCCCCTCGCCGACTCCTTCCTCAAACAGTTTGCCAAGCTCTAACGCTGCATCGGTCATGCCGTTGCCCAGTGCGATTTGAAACCAGTTCGCGGCCAGAACCGGATCCGCATCCACCCCGAAGCCGCGACGATAGGCACGCCCGACCTCCAGTTGCGCTTGATCGTGGCCGCTCTGACCGGCGCGCAAGAACGCATCAAAAGCATCGGAATCACTGCGCGCCACCCCGCGCCCTTCCCGTAGCATCTCCCCCAAACGGTAATCCGCCGCCGGGATCCCCGCCTCGCCCGCGCGGCGATACCATTGGGCGGCGCGGGCATAGTCCGGGCGCGCCGCCTGGTCATAGTATTGCGCCAGCGCAAACATGGCCTCTGGCTCGCCGGTGTCCGCCGCTTGTCGGAGCCGGGTCTCCCGGTCGTTATCCCGCTGGTTGGTCACCGTAATCACAGCCGAGGAGACCTCGCCTTGACCGGTTACAGTCACCTGAGGCTGGCTGGACACCGCCGCAACCACTTCCCCGCTTTGGCTTTCTCCTGGCGCGTCCCATTGCGCGGGAGGGGCCTCAACGATGGCGCGCAAGGAAGAGCCATCTTGCACGGCTTGTCCAGTTTGTCCCGCGTCCTGACCGCCTTGCGCTTGGGTGTCTGCTTGAGACACAACTGTCGTGCCCCCACCTGTGGCAGCTTGCTCAGCAATAGCCTGGAGTTCAGCCTGGAGTGCCCAGCGCGCACTCAGCTGCTGATAGGCAAAAAACCCACCTCCCAGGATCAACACTCCCAGCACGACGCCGCCGAGGGCTAAGAACAACCCTCGCTTAGAAGACTTGCCCGCCTGCTCCTCTCGCGGCACGGACCCGCTGATGGCCACCGTTTCCTCACCAAAGAGGTCAAAGTCATCCTCGATGGGGTCAACAGAGCCAAATCCTTGTTCACGCTTATCTTTCATACGCCTTATGGTATCGTGCGGTGAAGGGGCCTTCCAGGGGTAGGGCCAAAGCAAACATTTGGGATAACTGCGTCACGACTATGACGCTGGTTTCTCGTTTGGGGATGCGCGGGGACGTTTTCCTGGTATGATTCCCTTGAGCGGTGACTTACAACGGTGACTTACAACAATGTCGTCAACAGTGTACCGAATCGCGCCAAAATTGAAAATACTTACTTGTCATCTCTTAATAATTAAGTTTTACCTTGCAGGTCAATGCCGTCCTCTCCCGCCTCTTCTGTGACCTTATGTATTCTCGATGGCTGGGGTTACCGCAAAGACCATCGCGGCAACGCGCCTTTGCTTGCCCGCACCCCAACGATGGATCACCTCTGGCACACCTGTCCCCATGCCCTGTTAACGACCCACGGTGAAGACGTGGGACTCCCCGCGGGTCAGTTTGGCAACTCCGAGGTTGGCCACCTGAACATCGGCGCCGGACGGGTGGTGATGCAAGACTTGCCACGGATCAGCACCGCAGTGACCGACGGCACCCTCGCCGATCACCTGCTCTTAGCCCGCCTGGCTAAGGCCGGGGTCTGTCATCTGATGGGACTCGCCTCCACTGGCGGCGTTCATGCCCACAGTGATCACCTCATCGCGCTGGCCAAGGCTCTGGCGGTCAAGGGATGCCGGGTTTTCCTGCACCTATGGAGCGATGGGCGGGATCGCCCGCCGAGCATGGCGGCGCAAGACATAAAACCCTTTATCCAGCTCTGCGCCGATGACCCCAAGATCACCATCGCCACCGTCATCGGGCGGTTTTATGCCATGGATCGGGATCGACGCTGGGATCGTACAGCTCTGGCCTGGCGCGCTTTAACCCAAGGCAAGCGCGCCTGCGACGGTCAAACGATCGTACCCGCCGAGACGGCCGAGGCTGCCCTCAGCCAAGGTTACGAGATGGGCCTAAGCGATGAGCACATCAAACCCACGGTGATCGGGAACTACCAAGGCATGCAAAAAGGCGAGGGCGTGCTTTGTGGCAATTTCCGCGCAGACCGGGTGCGGCAAATCCTCACCGCCTTGCTCGATCCAAAGTTTAACGCGTTTGCCATCGATGATGCCCCCCGGCTTGGCCTGGCTGTGACCATGACTGACTACGGCCTATCCCTCCCGCTTCAGGTGCTGTTTGCCGCGCAGAATCTCACGGGTGTGCTCGGCGAGCTCGTCGCCAAAGCCGGGCTCAGTCAGGTGCGCGCTGCCGAAACCGAAAAGTATCCCCACGTGACCTACTTCTTAAACGGGGGACGGGAAGAACCCTTCGCCCGGGAAGATCGGATTTTCATCCCCTCCCCCAAGGTTGCCACCTACGACCAGGCCCCGGATATGTCTGCCGTGCCCCTCACCGATAAACTCATCGCGCGCCTTAACAACGACCCCCCGGACTTGCTGGTGGTGAACTACGCCAACCCGGACATGGTTGGCCACACCGGCGATCTCAAGTCTGCAATCACCGCCTGCGAAACAGTGGATCGGTGTCTGGGACGGTTGTGGAAGGCTCTGGAGCAACAGGGCGGCCAGATGATCGTCACCGCCGATCATGGCAATTGCGAATGCATGGAAGACGAGGACGGCAAGCCCCACACAACCCACACCACAAACCCGGTGCCAATCATTTTAGCCGGCCGCCCCGAGGCCCGCCTGCGCGATGGCCGCCTGGCCGATCTCGCGCCGACGTTGCTTGGCATGATGAACCTACCGGTCAGCGCTCCTATGACTGGGCAATCCTTGATATCGCCTTAACCTTTTGTATAACGATTTGTATAACGATGCCCCGAGATTTTATGATCGCTACGCTTATTGCCGCTACCTTGACAGGCGTGATGCCGTTCCGCGCGTTGGTTGCACAGGAGCCAGGCCCGCAACAGGCCGCACAGGAGCTCCGGGCCTATATCGAAACCCTGCAGCAAGACATCGCCGCCCTGGATGTCCAGCGCAAACAAAGCATCGCGAGTATCGACGATCACCAAAAACGGCGACGCGGCGCCCTTGCCTATACCACCACCCAAGACGACCAGTCCCTGATCCTGCGTTTATTGCGCGCACCGCAGCCACAGCGGGAAGCCAGCTACCATGCGCTCATGCACCATCTGGCGCTCTCGCCGATCAATCGGCAGGATTTGCATGAGTCGGTCGTGCGCCTTCAAGCGCTGTTGGCCTTGCGTAACCAAGCGCAAAAACGTCTGGCGAGTTTACCTAAGCCCACCCGCTTGCCTTCTCCCGCCGCTGAGCAAATCGAAATCCAAATGCCCCTTAAAGGAGACATGATCGTGCGCTTTGGCGAGGCGTTACCAAACGGTACTTCGTCCTTAGGGATTATCTTTACCGCTACCCCCGGTGAGGGCATTCGCTCTCCCCTACCGGGTATTGTCGAGTTCGTCGGCGAGATCGACCGCTATGGTCGCACCTTGATTATTGAGCACCCTGACGGCTATCATTCCCTGTTCGTGGGAGTGGACGACGTCGCGGCAGAAATCGGCCAGGAATTCGAGCAAGGGGCCGTGGTGGCCCAGGCAAGTCCCCAAGCACGCCGATCATCGCTCATGACCTCTGCACCTGTGACCAGTGTATACTTTGAACTCCGTGAACATGGCATGCCCATAGACCCCCTTTCGGCACCGACTTTTGTGTTGGCTCGCCCCCAGACCTAAGGCCAACAGATGTTTTTATCGTCCTCTTTGTTTTCTTCGATGCCCCTGCCTCGCACGCTTATAGGAGCTTTATGCGCGCTTGCCTTGCTTATGACGGGAGCCGTCTATGGCCAAACGGACAGCGAAAAAGACGATGCCATCTATGAAAAACTCGATCTGTTTGTCCGAGTGCTGGAAAACGTGCGGGAGCGTTATGTAGAAGCCCCTGATGAAGAAAAACTCATCGATGCCGCCATTGAGGGCATGCTCAGTTCGCTCGATCCCCATTCAGCCTTGCTCGATAAGGAGGAAATGGAAGACATCACCACGATTAATCGCGGCACATTCGGCGGCATCGGCCTAGAGCTATCTTATCGCGATCGCGAGCTGGTGGTGGTCTCGCCCATCGATGGCACCCCAGCGTTTCGCGCAGGCCTACAACCGGGAGACGTCATCTTAGCGGGCGATGACGTGTCTTTTGAAGACATGAGCTTATCACAAGCTGTCAGTTTGCTCCGCGGCGAGGTCGGCACATCGATCACGATCTCCATCGCGCGCGATGGGGGGGCACCCTTTGAGGTCACCCTGGTTCGCGAGAGCATCACCTTGCCCTCTGTTTGGTTTCAGCGGATCGATGGGGTCGGCATTATCCGCATCAGTAACTTTACCGGCCAAACCACCGTCGGTTTGCACGATGCCATTAAAAGCCTGCGTGAAACCACAAACGATCAACCGCCGCTCGTTGGCCTGGTGATCGATTTACGCAACAACCCCGGCGGCTTGCTCGAACAAGCCATCAGTGTCAGCGATACCTTTTTAAGCCGAGGGGAGATTGTGTCTATTCGTGACCGCCGCAGTGGCAAGCGCTATAACGCAACCCGCGGCGATATGACCGATGGTCTGCCGCTGGTGATCATTATCAATGCCGGTTCCGCATCAGCTTCGGAAATTGTCGCCGGCGCCTTGCAAGACCATCAACGAGCACTGATCTTGGGCACCCGGAGTTTCGGCAAGGGCTCGGTGCAATCGCTCTTTGATCTGCCGCCCTCTCACGCGATCAAACTGACCTCGGCACGTTACTACACGCCTTCGGGGCGGTCGATTCAAGCCTTGGGGGTGAGCCCTGATATTGAAATTCAAGAGGCCACCTTGGTGGAAGATGAGCATAGCGATCTGCGTGAGGCGGACCTGACCGGTGCGCTGAGCCAAGAACGAGGTGATGAGCGCGACGAGTCCGCCCGAGATGAGACACAAGACGAACCAAGCACGTCTGAGGATAAGGACTCTCAAGAGGATTCTTCCCAAGACAACAATGCACTGCCACAAAACAGTGCCCTACGTGCGTTGGATAATATCTACGACCCCCAGACCGACTATCAACTCAAAATTGCCCTACAGATCTTGCAAAGCAACGCCATCTTATCTGCCGCCCCGTAATGATCCGCCTCAAGCTGTACGTCGTTGCTCTGATTTGCGTTGTTGCGCTCGTGATTACGCTTGGGATTGGGATCACCTTGTGGCTAGGGTTCCAAACCGAACCGAGTGAAGAGCGCGCCCAAAGGTTTTCCGAGCAGCTCGATATCCAAACCAGCGATGGGATGCTCCCCATTGCCTTGCTGATTGGCCCCATCGGCCTTGCGCGTGATGTGATGCGCGCCACGATCGAGGGGCTCCCGACCTCGGTCACCTTGGTTTTTTCTCCTTATACCAGCGATCTGGAACGGTGGTTATCGCGCAATAGAAACTTGCAACGTGAGACCTTGATCGAGCTGCCCGTGCAGTCCACCACATATCCCATCAATGATCCGGGACCGATGGCCCTTTCGCCAACCTTGACAGAAAATGAGAATCTTTCTTTTGCCCAACCGATCTTAAAATTAAAGAATATGATTAATGGGGTTGTGATGACTGTACCGGGCGGCGGAATTGCGAACTTTGAGAAAAACTCCCCCATTATAGAAAAGGTTGTCGATTATTTTGCAGATGAATCTGTAACGATCATCGATGGGACAAGACTGATTACAATGACGACCGATTCAACACGGATAACCTGGTCTTATTGGTGGGGGCCATCCACGCAGGATTTTGAACTATTTCTTAACAGCCTAAGCCGTGAGATTCATAGAAACCGTGGCGGCATTGTGCATATCAATGTCTCACCACAGATTCTTCCCACACTGGCAGCGTGGATAGATAATTTGCCCCAGCAAAATATTACCATCCTGCCGATCAGCGAATTTATCGAATACACGCCCCCTACGGGATAGATAAAAATCTATTTTGGTAATGCCGTTTTGGCGAAGCGACGGGCAAGCGCATAAAATTGCGCCGGCGTGAGATTTTGCGCCCGCAATCCAGGATCAATCTTCGCCGCTGAGAGATGCGCCCCGTCCGGATCCAGGCGACGCAACGAGGCGCGCAGGGTCTTACGCCGCTGAGAAAATCCGGCCGCCACCACCATTTCCATCGTCGCCCACAACGGATCGGCTCTGGCAACATCCATGCGCACGACCGCGCTACGGACTTTGGGTGGCGGTGTAAAAGCACCGGGCTGTAAAACTCGAAACCTTTGCACCTGCGCACGCCACTGGGCCATGACTGATAATCGTGAATAATTGCGTGAGCCCACCTTGGCGATGAGACGGTCTGCAACCTCTTTTTGCACGGTGATAATCAGACGATCAAATAATCCTCTGCGTAAACATGTGATGAGTAAGGGGGTAGAAATGTTATAAGGAAGATTCGCAATCATAACTAAAGGACGATGAGGACACGGGTCTTGCCACGTCCGTAACCATACAAGCGCATCCTCATGAATGACCTCGAGCTTCTCTTGATCCAGGCTTCTTATATTTTCTATAAATCGACCATCTTTTTCAATCGCAATAATCTTGCGTGCATCGCTGTCGATCAAGCATTGGGTGAGAGTGCCCGGCCCTGGCCCCACCTCCACAACCCAAGCCTTACTAAGGTCACCTGCCCCGGCAACAATCTCGCGACAGATGACCGGATTGAGCAAAAAATGCTGCCCATAAGACTTGTAGGCCCGCGGGATCACGCCGAAAGCCGATCCGCAAGGGCAAAGGCCGCAAGGAAACTCCGGAGATCGATGTTTTGAGTGCCCGCCAGTGAAAGAGCTGTACCATGATCAGGGCTGGTGCGCACGAAAGGCAAGTTAGCCGTGATATTGACCCCCTGATCGAACGCCAACGCCTTAAACGGCGCAAGGACTTGATCGTGATACATCCCGATAATGGCATCCCATTGGTGCGGGTTGCTGGCAAAGATCCCATCGGCAGCCAAAGGCTGAGAAAGCGAAACGCCTTTATGACGCGCGGCCTTGATCGCGGGAATGATAATCTCTTGCTCTTCTCGACCAAGCCAACCGTCCTCTCCGGCGTGAGGATTGAGGCCGCACACGGCAATCTGCGGGGTGGTGATCGCGAGTCTCTCACGCAAAAACTGATCGGTGGCACAAAATGTCTCAAGCAAGAGCGGAACACTCAGCGCTGAAGGGACCTCGGCAAGGGGCAGATGAATGGTTGCCGGCACAACACATAGATCCTGCGCATATAAGATCATCACCGGATTGCATCCTCCCGCCTGGGCAGCAAGAAAGTCCGTATGACCGGCAAAAGCAAAGCCCCCCTCACGTAGCGCAGCCTTTAAGATTGGTGCGGTCACTAGCGCGCGCACTTGCCTTGCACAGGCCCATTGCGCTGCTTTCTTCAAACTCTCAATGACTGCTGCGGTGTTTTCTATATTTGGTACACCCGCACGCACTTTCCCCGGCAACGGTATAGGAGTCACAGGAATTGCCTTACCAAATAACGCCTCGGCTTGGGACGGATTTTCTATAATCTCAATGGAAGGCAACGGACAGGATAAAAGTTTTGACCGTTCAATGAGTACCGCCGGATCACCAACACATAGAAAAGGTGCTTTTAACGCACGCCAACTTAATAAGATAAGATCGGGCCCGATGCCCGAAGGCTCGCCCATCGTGAGCGCAATCGGGAGACGCGCAGACAAGGCGGTCACTGAATGCGGATCTCTACATAGGTATCGCGGCGTAAGTCATCCAGCCAGCGCCGCGCGACAAGATCAAAGGCCATACTCTCAAGCTGGAAACGCACTTGATCGCGTGTGGGCGGGGATGGCGGCGGCGCCTCTTGCCGATCACAAACGATCAAAATACCCGTCATGTCGCCAAAGTCGATAATCTCGGTGGCTTCCCCCAAAGCAAGCTCAGCCACCGCATTGATATAGTCTGGCGGCAAGTCGCCCAGACGGCCCCGACCAAGAATGATATCCTGGGCAGGCAGATTGTTTTGCACCGCCAATCCCGCAAGTTGGTCGCATCCCCCCGCTTGCGCGAGTATCGAACCAAACAACCGCGCCGGCTCGCGCGGGTCGCCCGCCCCGATCATCAGCCGTGCCAATAATACACTTGTATCCAAAGGCGAGGCTTCACCAATCAAACGTTGTGCGCGCAAGTTCAGCAAAATGTACCCCTCCGGCACACGGATGGGGCCAACCACATCGCCCACACTCATAGCCTTAAGGGCGGCTTGACGAATACTGGAGAGCGAGCCCTCTCGCACCCAGCCCAGATCACCGGTTTGGTTGATCCCGGCAGAAAACTGCGCCGCCAGGCGTGCAAAATCCTGCTCGCTGTTGATTTGGGCGCGAAGGTCATAGGCAAACTGTTGCACAGATACCTCATTATCCCCGGCAGTGACCGGTAAAAATAACTCACTGAGCAGATATTCCCGCTCCCCCTTGAGGCGCTCGAGGGAAGCCAGTTCCTCATCGATGGCGGCTTCGCTGATAAAAACCTGCCCCTGCCAGCGCCGTTTGACGGCATCAACCCAGCGAATTTCGACTTGCAACCGTGCCCGTAGCTCATCGATATCCGATCCGCCCGCTTGTAAGACTTGGGCCAGTTCTGCAGCACCCTGATAGCCGTTGCGTTGGGCAACCGTATCGAGTGCCTCATTCACAAAATCTTCCTGCAAGTCGATCTCTACATCATCAGCGGCCTTGGTTTGTAAGCGCTCATCGATCAGCTCACGCGTGGTTTGAAGGGCAAACCCCCTAAGCTGCTCTTGGCTCAGATTAAGGTTGGACGTGGTGGCCACAAGTTGCATGCGACGACGAACATCCGCCATTGTGATAAGATCGTCCCCAACAATGGCGGCAATGCCCTGCAGGTCTTGAGCGCTGGCTGGGGCATTGCTTGAGCCATTGTTTTGCGCCGCACTGACCAATGAGACCAAAGTCCCTATCGCCAGAACTATGACAGTGCCATAAAATCGGCTCAAACATCGTCTTATGAGGTTTTGTTTCATAAAAAAACTTAGCTCGCATGGGTCACAGGTCAATAAGGCTCGCGAGCGCATAGGACATCGCGCGACCAACACCTTAGCCTACACTATAGGGGCAGAAAAAGTTGCCCGCAAACAATGGATTAGTATAACGGACTACCTTGATGAAAGAACCCGCCCCGATCGATCGCCTGACCGCCTTGCTGGCCGATGACCTTGCCCAGGTGGATGGCCACATCAAAGACATGGCCGCGAGCGATATTGCTCTGATTCCCAAACTTATCACCTATATTTTTACCGCTGGGGGCAAGCGGATTCGCCCACTGTTAACCTTGGCGTTTGCGGCGTGCACCGGCACCCGCAACCCACGGGGCCATCACATCGAGCTTGCCGCCGCGGTTGAGGCAATTCATACGGCCACCTTGCTCCATGACGACGTGATCGACGAAAGTCCGTCCCGGCGGGGGCGCACGAGTGCCCATATGATTTTTGGCAATCAAGTGAGCGTCCTGGTGGGAGATTATTTCTTTGCCCGCGCCTTTCAAATGATGGTGCGCAGTGACGATATCCGTATTCTAGAGGTGCTTTCGGGCACGGCAGCGATCATCTCTGCCGGTGAGGTCACCCAGATGATTCACAGCGGTGACGCGGCCCTCACCCAGGAGCGTTATTTAGAGGTCATCCGCTCAAAAACAGCCGTGCTGTTTGAGTCGGCCTGCGCTGTGGGCGCGATGGTCACCGACGCCCCCCAGGCGTCCTGTGAGGCCGCCGGTATTTTTGGGATGAATATCGGGATGGCTTTTCAATTGACGGACGATGCCTTGGATTATGATTCGGATGTGCAGACCTTGGGGAAACCCACAGGGCATGACCTATTGAGTGGCAAACCGACCTTGCCACTCATTTTGGCCTATCAGAATGGCACGGCAACGGAAAAAGCCTTCTGGCAGAAGGCGTTAGGCAAGGGCAATCGCCGGGACTTGCCCCGCGCCCAGGAATTGATCGTAAAGTATGAGGGCCTGGAGCACACCCGCGCCCTTGCACAAGAATATAGCCAAAAAGCCATCGAGAGCCTGCCGCTGATAAAAACCTCCCGGCCCGAGGTTATCGATCTTCTGGCGGACTTGGCGCGACAAATCTCTGATCGCCGCGCCTAGAGCGTCAAAAGGTCGTTAAACTTCGGAACTGATCCGCCCAGGTGTCGCTGAGGGATCTCCTTGGGCGGCTTTGCTGGCCCCAGGGGCTTGCGCAGCACGATTTTCCATGGCCTGGCGCAGACCTTCAGCAATAAGGCTGTTGACGTGAATCAGGTCTTCCACATCCGCCTCATCGTCTAAAACGCGGGCACTGTGCTGGTAGACCCACAAAGCCAGAGAGGCAATGTTTGCCTTCAGCTCTTTAGACAGGCCATTGTCATCACTGGCCACATCATGCATGAGGCACAGCCACAGCTCACGATTTTCGTGCAGGGCTGTAATCATCTGGATGCTGTTCGCCCCAGCCCCTTTCGCCATGCCGAGCTTGTCGTTCACCCACTTGAGGGCTTGTTGCTCGACGACCAGAGGGTCCTGGTTGTTAAAGACAGCGGTCTTGTATTGCGTGACAGTCACTGCGGCATCTTCCTTGGTGGGAGTATACCCTTGATTGTGCTGATTGCCAAGATTAGAGCTCATATCGATGACTCCCTAACAGTTAAAGATACGATCAAAGCAGGTTAACCAGCGAGTTTTGCAACAAGCGCACGGTTAGCTGATTGAGGATTTTGATATCGACATCCAACTGGGTAGCCAGGGAAGAAACCTTGGCCATATCAGCGCCTTCGACATCGTTAAGCTGGGTTTGGGACAGATCTTTGAGGGTTTTTGCTCGGTCTTTGGCCTCTTGCAGGAGTTGCTGTTGCAGACCGATCCGTCCTTCCAGTTGATGAAAATTTGTCTGAGATTCGGCGATGGGGGCACTTTCGCCCGCGCCGTCGTTTTGCTTCGCTAAGAGCAGATAATAGGGGTGAGATTCGCCGCGCAGGTCCTGCTCGGGCGGGGTTTGTACCGCGGCCATCAGGCTCGTCATCCGCAGGACCGAGGCAATGTCTGGCTGATCGGCTCGGACGCCGTAGGTCACCTCACCGCTGTTCCAGGGACGGGCCGCAAAGGGTCCTTCCACCTCGCTGGCGCGCTCACCGCGATACCAGGACACGAGATCAAAACGGGCATCGTGATGATCGATCAGCTCAGGATCAGGGTAAATCTGTGGATCAGCCACCACCCGCGACGGGAAGGCAAACATATCCACCGAGGCTTGGTGATTGGAGGCCGCCTTCAGGCTTCGCCCGGCTTCTCGGGTGAACGCATCATTCAAGGCTTTATGCAGGTTGCGGGCATTGGCGATGTGATCGCTGGCGCTCACTTCAAAGGTATCCTCGCCCTGGGCAGGGACTCCCGCCGCCCGCGCGGTAAGCTGGATGATCTTATCGGTGCCATCGGGCAAGCGCAGGGTGATTCGTAAGGTTTGCCCAACGCTTATGGTGCTGGGGTGTTGGGAGACTCCATTGAGATAATTCAACGGCCCTGGCGGGTCTGTATCGATCCTGATGGCGGCGTTGATGCCGTTTTGTGGATCAGCCTCGGTTAGCCTGGCCACCCCGTTATTTGCCATGCCGCCGCCGATGGCGGTGATTTGAAAGCCAAAGTTTTGCGGTATGGGCCGATCAGAATTGCGGCCTTGGATATCGCTCAGGGTAAAGGATGTAGCGGTTTCTGCGGGCACGGCATTGGCGGTTGCGCCTGGGACCAGGTCTGGAATATCCGTCAAGGTAAGACGCCCCAGCCCGGAGATACCATCGGCCAATTCCCGCCGGCGGATCGCTTCGCGTAGGCCGATCTGGGTGTCGGTTCCTTCTAAAATCTCATTGGCGTAAGCAACGGGCGGGGTATCGGTTTTTTGCCCGCCAAACAGGAAAACCCCGCTGTGATTGCTGTTCAGGCGACCGGTGTAGACGTTCAGGTCATTTTCTGCCTGGCGATTTAAGCCATTGAGGCGGTCGACCTCGCCATTGCCTGCGCGCATGCGATCCAACAGTCCTTCACTTAAACCATCGTCCGAGCGCAGGTTGTTGCTGATCGCCTGCAGGGACATGGAGACGGTTTTAAGGCGCTGCAGGGCATTGGTGGACACCCGCTCGTAGGCGTCTAGGGTGGAGACTTGGCGGCGCAGGCCCAGGGCAAACTGCGCATCTAACCCCAGACCGCCTGCGGTTTTGCTTTTCTTGGCAGACGCGATCTGACGGGTGACATCCACCTGGGAGACACGCAAGTCAGTCGTGCGAGTCTGCAAATAGTTATGCAAATCTAGGCTCGGGACACGCATCATCAACCTTTTTGTTCGACGGGTTGTTAGGGCCAGAGAGGGATTTTCCCCGATCCGTTATGATACCGAGCAAGTTTTATGCCAATTTATGAGCCTCTTGAAGGAGAGGATGACTCGCGCAACAGTGCTTGGGCGTGATCGGCAAGGGCATCGACCGGCACTTTGATCTGGTAGCCGTCGGACAGTCGCTTGAGGCTCACCGTCCGGTCTTGGGCTTCTTGTTCGCCGATCAAGGCGATCAGGCGATGACCGCCGCGTACCGCTCGCCGGAGCTTATCCGCTGGCTTTTTGTGATCGTCCGGGTCGTAGACCGCCGCCACCCCGCTACGGCGCAAGTGGTTCAACGCCGCCAGAGCCGCCGGTCGCTGGTCAGCCCCTAGCGCAACCACCAGGACTGCCGCGCCTGGAAAATCCTGCGCCGCGCGCTGGCGAAAGACGCCATCAAGCAAGCGACTGAGCCCCAGCGACATGCCCACCCCCGGCAGGGATACGCCGCCAAACTGGCCGCCGAGCTCATCATACCGTCCGCCCGAGCACACGCTCCCTAAATCGGGAAAATCCGCCAACGATGTTTCAAAAACCATGCCGGTATAGTAGGCGAGCCCCCGGGCGATGGATAAATCCACCTGAAAATGGCTCGGCTCCCCGCCCAGAGCAACCACCAGGTCTAAAAGTTCACGCAACTGGGCAAGACCGGTGGTCAAAGGGGTATTGTCAGGCAAGGCTACTGGCTCTGATCTCTGATCCAGGTGATCCAGGGCAGCAAGGGGCCGAGGCGCAGTCACGGTCGCGAGTAACCTCTGCCCATCAGCCGCCTTGGCGATATCGGCCAAATCTGCTGCGACCCGCGCTGTGCCGACCTTGTCCAGCCGATCCAGACTCTGCATGACGCGCGGGACCTGTGCGGACGCATAGCCGTGGGCGAGAATCAACCCTTCCAGCACCCGGCGATGATTGATCCGGATGGTAAAATCACCCACGTCCAATCCGGCAAGCACGCGCGAGGCGAGCACGAGGATATCCGCGTCATGCACCAGCGACAGGCGCGTTAGATCGATAATATCGGCATCACACTGATAAAACTCGCGAAAACGGCCCGCTTGCGGACGCTCGCCCCGCCAGACCTTTTGCATCTGATAGCGACGAAAGGGAAAAGGCAGGCGATCCTTGTGCTGGGCAACGTAACGGGCCAGCGGTACCGTCAGATCAAAATGCAACCCCAAACTCGGCGGCGGCGTCTCGCCCCTTTTCCCGCCTTTGCCCGATTCATCCTCCCGCGCCAAACGCTGCAGGGCGTATATCTCGTGCTGGGCAACCCCCTTCGCGCAGAGAGTCTCGAGCCGCTCCACTGCGCTGGTTTCTAGCTCCGCAAAGCCAAACAAACCAAAGAGCTCACGCATCCGCGCGATCATCTGCGCTTCGACGACCTTTTGGCCTGGGGACCATTCCACAAAACCGCTGATCGATGAGGGAGATTTGTTTGCCATAACGTCTTATCTTATAGCGTGGGTCGCCGCCGGTGGCTATTGGATATCTCGCGACCACCCTGGGGGCTATTGCTCAGATTCGCCGAATGAGTTAGAAAACCTAGCATAGGTCGCCATTCCCCGCCGCCCCGTGCGTGCTTAAGCCTCAAGTCATGGAACTCTACCTACCCATCGCCGAGACGACAATTCGCGTCGAGATCATGATGCTCCTCGGTTTAGGGATTGGCTTCATGTCTGGCTTGTTTGGTATTGGCGGCGGCTTTTTGATGACGCCGCTGTTGATTTTGTTTGGCGTCCCGCCGCCCTTTGCCATCGGCACCCAGGCCAACCATATGGTCGCCTCGTCCTTTGCCGGCTTGCTCTCGCACATTCGCCGCCATTCGGTGGACTTCAAAATCGGTCTGGTCATGAGCATCGGCAGCCTGGTCGGCACGATGATCGGCATCGTGATTTTTCAAATGCTACAACGCACCGGCCAGCTCAACATTGTCATCATCATCTCTTACGTTTTGCTGTTAACCACCATTGGCTCGAGTATGCTTTTGGAAAGCTCGGTGAGCTGGACCCGACGCAAGAAGCGCAAGAAACGCCACCAGCACTATTTTGTGCACAACCTGCCTTTTAAGATGCGCTTTGCTGAGTCGGGCCTATATGCCAGCGCGCTGTTGCCGCTGTTTATCGGCGGGGTGGGCGGTATTCTGGTCACCGTGCTGGGCATTGGCGGCGGCTTTCTTTTGGTACCGGCGATGATCTACATCATCGGTATGCGCCCGTCGGTGGTGCCAGGCACATCCCTGTTGCAGCTCACCATCGCCAGCGCCATTGCCACCGTGGTCCACGCCCTGGCGACCCAGTCGGTGGATGCCGTGCTGGCCATCACCTTGATCTGTGGCGGCGTGTTTGGTGCGCTGTTGGGCGCATCTTGCACCTCAGTTGTCTCGCCTGTGTGGGCACGCACCAGCCTGGCTTTGGTGGTGCTGTCCACCGCCGCGTGGCTGATCTTCGATATGATTATCCCGCCCGAACAGCTGTACACCATCATCGATATTCGGGTGACCCCCGATGCAAGGTTTACGCCATGAGTCGATGCTTGTCCCGATCCATCGCGCGCTGGGGGATGGCGCTTAATCTATGCCTGCGTGCCTGCCTTGTCTTCACGCTACTCCTCGCACCCCAGGCCAAAGCGCAGGAGCCTGGCCCTCATGAACCTTTTTATCTGGATGTGAGTCGCGACAGCGTGCGCTTGCGCTTGCTCCAGCTTAAAGAAGATCGCCAGATGGTCATCTTCGGGGCCATCGAAGCGCCCCAGCAACACTTGTGGATCGAGATCACCGGCGAAAATCACGACGTCAATATCCGGCGCGCCCGTGCCGTCAAAAACCTATGGATCGCCTACGATGAGGTTCACTTGCCCGGTATTCCTTCATTTTATCTGCGGGCTGACGGCATGGCGGGCGATGATTCGGGACCTGGATCCGCCGCGCAGGATCAGGTGATCTTACCCCTACCGTGGGAAAATGCGCTGCGCCTGCAAATCGAGCGCACCCAAGACAACCCCCAGTGGGTCGATCCCTTCGTCGATGCCCTGCTGGAAGAAAAAAATGCGACCGGGCTCTATGCCGTTCATCCCCAAGCTGTATCTTTTATCGGCAATCGTCTCTTTCGTTATGATGTCACCCTGCCGCCTTCGATCCGGCCCGGGGTTTATACTGTCAATGCCTGGACAACCGATGAGGATGACCGGATCACTCATTTTGCCCGTCGCACGTTCACCATCAGTCACGCGGGCCTTGGTCAGTGGCTCTGGGGGATTGCGCACAACGATGAGATCTTGTACGCTTTGGGGCTGGTTTTTATATCCTTGTTTTTAGCTTGGATCGGAGCCCAGCTTTCACACGTATCGAATCGTCGTTAGCCCGGACTGTTTGTTTGCATAACGGTTCTGGTCATAGTGCTTATGGCCTTAATACGATGGACAAAAAAGCGATAGGTGCGATACGAAGAAACCCATATATGTTTTCTAGATCGCTTTTATTTTCTATATGACTCTCTCTATGGCCATCTCTCGGCGCACGTTTTCTATAGCCACCACCAGCATGATAGCAGCGCCCTTTATTGCGCGCGCGGCAACGCCGGTGCGCTTTGCCACCAACTGGTATCCCCAGGCCGAACACGGCGGCCACTATCAAGCCTTGGCGTTAGGGCTTTATCGCGACGCTGGGCTTGAGGTATCGATCATCCCTGGTGGCCCGCGCACCTATCACGCCCAGGCTCTTTTGGCCGGCAAGCTTGACGTGCGCATGGGGGGGAGTGGCACGGCCCTTAACGCGCTCGGGCAAGATGCGCCGCTGGTGACTGTTGCCGCCTTTTTTCAAAAAGACCCACAGATCATTATGGCTCATCCCGATGCCGGCATCAAAACATTGCAAGACCTGCGCGGTAAGCCGATTTTGATCTCGCAAATTGGCCGTGTGACTTTCTGGCCCTGGCTACAGAAAAACTATAACCTGCAGGATGAAGATATTCGTCCCTATACCTTTAGCATGGCCCCTTTGCTTGCGCGCGAGGCCGATGCCCAGCAAGGCTATCTTACTTCTGAACCCTACACTTTTGAGCAACAAACTGGACGACAAGCAACCGTTTTTCTGCTCGCCGATCATGGTCTGCCCGGTTATGCGACAACCATTGAGACCACCCGCGCGAAGATCGCACAAGACCCCGATCTTATCGAGCGGTTCGTCCAGGCATCGATTGATGGCTGGCATGCTTATTTGCACGATGACCCGAGCCCCGCCCATGACCTTATCTTACAAGAAAACCCAAAAATGACCGCCGATCACCTTACACACTCCCATCGATCGATGATCGAGCATGGCATCATCCAATCGGGCGATGCCAAGCGTTTGGGGATTGGCGCCATGACTCAAGAAAAATGGCAAGACCACCTTGCGCTGATTGTGAAAACTGGCGCCTTGCCCGATGGCTTGGATGTCAGCAAGGCCTTTACGACCCGGTTTGTCAATCAAGGCCGTGGGCTTTAGCCAACGCCTGATGCGCCGGATCATCCCTGTCTTAGGCGGCTTGGTTTTACTTGGGGTATGGCAGTACGGGGCGGCCAATACCCCCAGCTATATTCTACCCTCGCCTGGTGATATTCTTGCGCGTTTTATAGAAAACCCCGCGCTTTGGGCCCGCGCCTGGCTCACCACCGTCAGTGTCGCTTTGCTCGCCCTTCTCGCCGCGATCATATTGGGGAGCAGCGCCGCATTGCTGATGAGTCTCTCGCGCACCTTGGAGCACTTAATCTATCCCTATGCCGTTACCTTGCAGGTCACCCCGGTGGTGGCCATTGCGCCGCTCATTTTAATCTATGTCGACTCGCCGCTTGTTGCGCAAACCCTGTGCGCTTGGATCGTTGCGTTTTTTCCCATCCTTGCTAATACCCTGGTGGGCTTGCGCAGTGCTGATCGCAACCTTGAGGATGTTTTCACGCTCTATCACGCCACCCTGCGCCAGCGCATGATCCTGCTGCGTGGCCCCGCCAGCCTGCCCCATGCCATGACCGGCGTTCGCATCGCTGGTGGGCTGAGCCTGATCGGCGCCGTGGTTGCCGAGATGGTTGCGGGCGGGGGCGGCTTTGGCCTTGCGTTTTTGATGGTGGAGTCCAGCTATCGGCTCGATATCCCTGCGATGGGGGTGAGTTTATTGCTGATCGCTGCGACTGGTATTGCGTTTCATCTGATCCTTGCTGTTCTCTCGCGTAGATTGTTACAAGGCTGGCATGAAAGCGCGCAAGATAACGTACAAGACGGCGTACAAGACAGCGAACACAATCATGCCACGCATCATCATTCTACCGCGCCGCGCGGATGATGCTTTCTTGTGAGACCCTCACGCATCGCTATCCGCATACGGGGCAGGCCTTGCGTGATGTCTCGTTTCGCATCCAAGCAGGCGAGTTTGTCTGCCTCCTTGGCCAATCGGGGTGTGGCAAATCTACGTTGCTGCGCCTTCTTGCAGGCTTAGAGCGACCGACCACCGGCCAGATCGACCGCCGCACCGAGAACATCGCGATGGTGTTTCAGTCCCCCAGCCTGATGCCCTGGGCCGATGTTTTCGATAACGTCTATCTGCCCTTACGCCTTGCGGGACAATCGCGCAGCCAAGCGCGTCCGGTGATCGATGAGATGCTTGCGGCCGTGCGATTGCCCGATAGTCATCACAGCAAGCCTGCACAGCTGTCCGGCGGTATGAGCATGCGCGTGGCTCTTGCCCGCGCGTTGGTCACACGGCCGACTCTCTTGCTGATGGACGAGCCCTTTGCCCACATGGATGAGATTACCCGCCTTAGTTTGCAAACCTTGGTGCATGATCTCTGGCGCGCGCAAAACTTTACCGCTCTGATGGTGACGCATAGCCCTTTTGAAGCCGGGTTTTTATCGACCCGTACCCTTGTCATGACACCGAAACCAGGCACAATCTACCGTGCTCAAACCATCGATCTGCCTGCCGAACGTACCGATCAGGTCCGGCATGATCCTGCATACGGTAAAATCTGTAGCCAACTGCTCGAGCTCGTGGCATATCGGGCGGATTCGTGATATATAAAATCCATGAAAAACCATGCCCGCCCCAAAGCGATTTCTAAGGCGATTCCTGCCGCCTCGCTACGGTCTATCGAACATTTTCTAGAAGCCTTGGTGGCCGAGCGTGGGGTGTCGATGAATACCTGCGCGGCTTATTTTAGTGATCTGCGTGCCCTTGCGGTTTGGCTCGCGCCGCAGGATATACTCGGCGTTAAGGCCGATGATCTCCACACTTTTCTTGCCATGCGCGAGGACTCGCCGCGCTCACACTCGCGCATGCGCTCAACCTTGCGCGGTTTTTATAGTTTTGCCCTGGCCGAACGGTTGCGCTCGGACAATCCCACCGAACGCCTGGCCAGCCCAAAAATCCCGCGTAGCTTGCCAAAGGTTTTATCCCTAGAGCAAGTCACCGCGCTACTGGACTGCGCCTATCAAATGGAGGGAGCACCAGGAGCACGAATGGTCGTCTTTTTAGAGATTCTCTATAGTACGGGCCTGCGCATCAGTGAGCTCGTGAGCCTACCGATGAGCGCCATCAGCCAAGGCAAAGACCCATGGTTGACGATTACCGGCAAGGGCGGACGTACCCGCATGGTGCCGCTCGCCCCTTCGTGCACGCAGGCGTTAAAGACCTATCTGGCATACCGATCCACTGAGACTCAAGATATAGAAAACCCTTTTCTTTTTCCCTCGCGCGCGGCCCGGCAAGGACATCTAACACGCCAACACTTCGCCCAGATGCTTAAAAATCTATGCCTGCGTGCGGCGATTGACCCGCAGCAGGTCTCGCCCCATACCCTGCGCCACACCTTCGCCACGCACCTGCTTGAGGGTGGCGCGGACTTACGCTCGGTGCAGATGATGCTGGGGCATGCTGATATTGCCACCACGCAAATCTATACTCACGTGCAACAGGCTGACATGATGTCTCTGGTGCAAACCCATCATCCTCTTGCCCATAAGCAAAAATAGACTGCGAAACCCGATTATCCGTTGGTTTCTTGGACGTACTGGTCTAATGCTTGCACCAATCCTTGCGCTATACGCGAAATATAAGCCGGATCATTGAGGGCCCTAACGTCACGCGGATTGGATAGAAAACCAAGCTCGATCAACACAGAAGGGACGTCCACCGCACGTAAGACCATAAATCCGGCATGGCGGTGGGCATTGCGCGTCATCGGCACGCGCTCTTGTAATTGCCGCACAATATGATAGGCCAAGCGGCGGCTGTCGTGCATGGTCGCCCGTTGGGTTAAGTCCAGCAAAATCCACGCAAGCATCGGATCATTGTTCTCCAACGCCTCATCGGCCATGACATTTTGCGTGTCTTCCTGGCCAAGCAGTTGTTGCGCTTCTTCATCACCCGCCTCATCCGTCAGCGTGTAAACATGAACACCGTAGATAGAATTATCATGCAGGCTATCCGCATGAAGGGAGATGAAAATATCTGCATCTGCACTGCGCGCTTTTTCTACCCGCTCGCGCAGGCCAATATAGCGATCCGACTCGCGGGTAAGGACAACCTCATAGCGACCCGATGCGGTCATAACCTCGCTGATAATCTTGGTCGCCGCCAGGACAATATCTTTTTCTTGGCTACCGTCAAACCCTTGCGCACCAGGATCGCGCCCGCCGTGCCCCGCATCGATCACCACCAGGACCCGCTCTTGCCATACCGGCTCTTGCCATGCCGGAGATTGTGGGGCGGATGGCCCAGGTGCAAAGCGCGGTGGCCGTAACGGCGTTGGACCTGCGTCGGACGATGCGGCCGGTGCAGATGAGAGGGGCGGCACAACAGGCGGCGCCGTTTTGGCTGGTAGCAGGGGCGGCGGGGGCGGCACAACAGCGGGAAGCGACACGGGCGCTGGTGAGGATGTTTTTTGGTCTTCCACCGCCGGGGCAATATCCACCACCAGCCGAAAACCATATCCCTCGCGCGGCGCGATCGTAAAAGTCTTGAGGATCCTAGATTCTTGCACAAGGTCTAGAACAAAGATCAACGGATTGATCGAGGTGATCTGGGTTGCCTTGACCAGGCCGCGCGGCGTGGGAATGATTTCGTCCGGCATGGTCACCTCCTCGCCGGTGATCCACAACCGGTTATAGGCATCACGCAGATCGACCTTTGTGGCGGCCTCTTGGCTGAACTCCACCACCACCCGGGTATAGTCTTCGTGCACACCGATGCGAATGCCACGCAACTCGGGCGTGGCCGCCTGGGCGACGGTAACAATCAAAACAAGGAACGCGGCAGCCGCGATCCGAAGGCCAATCATGGAGCTTTAGGAGGGCTTTCCAAGGAGTTTAGAAAGCCAGCTACGCTTGCGCGGTGCCGTAGCTTGGGCGGCGGCTTGGCTTTTCGGGGCGAGATTTGCCTGGGCGCGAGACGAGGCCGCGCGACCACCCCGCCGCCGACGCGGGCGGCCCCGCCGATCAGACTCAGACATCCGTCGTCGCCCCTCGGGACGACCTTCACCAAGGCGTCCTTGAGTTGGACGGCTCTGTGAGGTGCTTGCTTGCGAACGCCGCTCTTGTCCGCCTCGACCTTCTCCGCGGCGTCCGTCTGCGCGCCGCAGATCAGAGCGTCGCCCATCCGAAGAACGCCGAGGCGGCGGATCATCATCACCGTCGCGACCATTGCTACGACCGCTTGAACGGGAACGATCCAGTGAAGCATCGCTGAGATCGCGGCGACGACGGGGCGATTCTTCCGTGCTTGCAGCACTTGGTCGTCCCCGCCGGGGTGTTTTCACCGGTAAGGGGCCCGTAAGGTTGGTCGATTCGGTATAGGCTATGCCATCCACCGAGAGACGACACACATCGGTGAGCACATCGGAGTCCTCGACGATCGTGATTCGCAGGTCGTGAATATCCTCAATGGCCAGGATTTGGGCGCGTTTGGTATTAAGCAAGGCGCCGGAAATCCCCGGAGCCACGGTCACGGTCAGCTCTTTGCCCTGATGCTGCTGGAGGTAGGCTTCGATGCTACGCATATGGCGGGTGATGGTGCTGGCGATCGATCGCATGACGCCACGCCCGCCGCACTGGGAGCAACTTTCAAACGCCCCTTCCAGCAGCGAGGGGCGCATCCGCTGGCGGGACATTTCTAAAAGACCGAAGTTACTGATTTTACCGACCTGGATACGCGCCTGATCGCGCCCAAGGCAATGGATAAAGTGATTTTCTATCTTGTGTCGGTGACGCTCGACAATCATGTCGATGAAATCAACAACGATCAGGCCGCTTAAGTCTCGTAGCCGAAGCTGGCGGGCGATTTCGCTTGCGGCCTCCATATTGGTCTCCAGGGCTGTATCTTCGACATTGCGGCGAGAAATCGCCCGGCCCGAGTTCACATCGATCGACACCAGCGCTTCGGTTTCTTCGATAATAAGATAACCACCCGAGCGCAACTGGACTTGTAATTCAAACAATTGGTCGATTTGCGGTTCGACGCCCTTGGCCGCAAACAAAGATTGGCTGCCTTCATGCACCTTGATCCGCCGCACGTGAGAAGGGATCAAACGGGACATCAGTTTGCGCACATCTTTATAAATGATCTCACTCCCGTGGACGATAATCTGATCTACATCGCGGGTATACAGATCGCGAATAAAGCGGGTGACGATATTGCCACCTTCAAAAACCAGAGCCGGCGCAAATGAGTTTAAGGTGCGCTCACGAATCTCCGTCCAGGTTTTCATCAAGAAGTCATAATCGCGGCGAATTTCTGTTTTCGTGCGCTCGATCCCGGCGGTACGAACGATGACCGACATGCCGGTCGGCACGTCAAAACCCTTGAGAATGTCGCGCAACCGGTGGCGATCTTTGGGCTTGCTGATTTTACGCGACACCCCATCCCGGCTCAGCGAGTTGGGCATCAAAACACAATAGCGACCGGCCAGAGAAATATAGGTCGTTAACGCCGCCCCTTTATTGCCACGCTCTTCGCGAATGACCTGAACCAAGATGACTTGGTTGGTTTGCATGACTTCCTGGATGCCGTAGCGACTGAGAAAATCATTCGTTGCACGGCGAGAGCGATAGTGTTTTCTATCCCCGTTTGGGGCTTTGTTTTCTTCTTCCTCGGTTGGACCGTCATCTCGAATATCGTCATCGGGCGCGTCATCATCATCGGGATCTTGCGCGTCGCGCACTTGCGCAATCAAGCTCTTGCGATCATCGATAGGAATGCGGAAATAGTCAGGATGGATGTCGGAAAAAGCAATAAAACCGTGGCGGTCTTCGCCGTAGTCGACAAAAGCAGCTTGTAAAGCCGGCTCGACTCGAACAATTTTACCGAGATAGATGTTGCCGCGTTTTTGTTTCCGTTGCGCTGTTTCGAAGTCGAAGTCTAGAAGTTTGCCATCCTCGATCAAGGCGACGCGTGTTTCTTCGCTGTAGCCCGCATCGATAAGAATCTGTTGGGTCATGGGGGTGATATCCTTTATTAAGGCGCGCGCACAAAAGCCGCGCCGGGGCAGAAAAAACCTGCCCGTGCTTTGGTAGATGATCGGCGGTGAAAGAAGAGGCCCAATAATCAGCCGAGCCACCGACACAACACGTCCTCATCGGTGCCCGCAGAGCGCTGCAGATCCAAAAATAAAGACTCGTATGCCGCATTGTCACCTTCTTATTCTCCCGCGTCTTCGCGCCACCTTCGGGCTATCGCGGAAGTCCATGCGTTTTTCATTCATTCACTTGATCGCGCATTCGACACAACCTATACAATATAAACAATAATTTACACAGTTTATACGATCAGGTTGATCTCATACATACCGCCGTGTGTGGGGTTACAAGCAACCCCTCATCGCTGCATTGGTTGGGTGCATCGATTGGCTGACAAAAGATGTCGCACACTGCGAAATCGTGACGTTATCAAATGGCCAAATCGTCAAATCGCCATGTTGTTGCCACGTTACCACATCGTCGTGCGGCACCATCGCGTTGTCCATGGCGAGAGAGCGAGCCTGCGCAACCTCTGCGCTCTATGAAAACGCCTTTGTTTGAGAGTACACCAAGCGGGCCTGGTTGCCCAAGGAGTATGCACAGCTTTCCTGTGTACCCATGGGCAAGATGGCTTATCTGGCGCACTAAGACCAGTATAGCCGCCGGCGGGCCAAAAAGCAAAAGCTACGCCAAAGCCACCTTAAACGGTGCACCGGTGCGCTGAGTGACCTCTTCGGTCGTCACATCCGGGGCAAGCTCTGTCAAACGCAAACCCTCAGCCCCGCAGGTAAAGACCGCCAATTCGGTGATGATTTGATCCACCACACCCACGCCGGTGAGCGGCAAACGACATTCGGACAAGATTTTCGGCGCACCATCCTTGCTGGTATGGGTCATCAGCACAACCACCCGCTTAACCCCGGCGACCAGGTCCATCGCCCCGCCCATACCCTTAATCATCTTGCCCGGCACCATCCAATTTGCCAGGTCTCCTGTGGCCGACACCTCCAGCGCACCGAGAATCGACAGATCAATGTGACCCCCGCGAATCATCGCGAAACTCTCATCACTGCCGAAATAGCTAGCCCCCGCGAGCTCGGTAATCGTTTGCTTGCCGGCGTTAATCAAGTCCGGGTCTTCTTCGCCTGCCAAAGGAAAAGGGCCCATGCCGAGCATGCCATTCTCGCTGTGCAGGGTAATCTCGATACCCGGATCGATGTGGTTGGCGACCAAGGTGGGCAAGCCGATCCCCAGGTTCACATAAAAACCGTCTTTCAGCTCTCGTGCCGCGCGCACCGCAATATCATCCCGTGACCAAGCCATCATGCCTCCCGCGTGGTTAGATTTTCTATGGCCTTTTCGTAATCCGTGCCCTTAATAAGACGCTGAACGAAAATCCCTGGTGTGTGCACATCATCGCAGTCCATCGCCCCGACCGGCACCATCTCCTCCACCTCGGCAATGGTGATCGTCCCGCCCATGGCCATGGCCGGATTAAAGTTGCGCGCCGTCTTGCGGTAACGCAGGTTCCCCAACGCGTCCCCCTTCCAGGCCTTAACCAGGGCGAGATCAGCCGTCAGCGCACGCTCCAGGATATAATCGCGCCCGTCAAAGGTAGCGGTCTGCTTACCTTCGGCGAGGGGGGTGCCGGCGCCGGTGGCGGTATAAAAGGCAGGGATGCCGGAGCCGCCGGCGCGACAACGCTCGGCCAAGGTGCCTTGCGGGGTAAACTCCACCTGAACCTCACCCTTGAGGTACATCTGCTCAAAGCATTTGTTCTCACCAATGTAAGAGGCAATCATCTTGCGGATTTGCCGACCTTCCATCAGCACCCCCAGGCCCTTGCCATCGATCCCGGCATTGTTAGAGATCACCGTTAAATCGCGCACCCCACTTTTCGCCACAACCGCTAGCAGATTCTCAGGAATCCCGCACAGACCAAAGCCGCCCGCCATGATGGTCATGCCATCGCGGAGTAAGCCGTCTAAGGCCGCCGCAGCCTCTTGATATACCTTGCTCATGAATCGTCTCGTCTACTGCTAAAAGCCAAACATGTGATCCAGTGAAAAACTCGTCTGGCCGTTCATCAGACCATGGTAGCCAAAAAGGCGGCAGGTGGTATCGCGAATGATGACGTAATGATCTGCGCCGGCTACGCTGACCGCATCCGCAAAGACCTCATCGATAAAAAACAGGTGCGAGCCGCTTTGAGGAATCTTGAGCGGGGATGCATCGACCTGCTCGCCCTTGGCATCAAACAGCTGGAGTTCGGTTGTACTGGTCTCGTGCCAGGGACGAGAGACCGGATAAATCAAATAGCAAAAGCTACGATCCTCAGCCCGCATCCCCGAACGCAAAAACAGCCGGGTGGAAAGCCCCGGCGGCGGCCCGGTGTAGCTTTGCGGCTCGTTTTTATAGGTGGCGAGCATGTTAAACATGTGCGAGCCAAAGCTGGTTTCTGCACTATGGCCGGACGTGCGGTCATCATAGCGGAAAATCGCATGGAGCCAGCCATCGCCGCCGCCTTGGGAAAAATCATACACCAGCTCCGCATGGCCACGGCCTCCGGCCAAACGCACCCTCTCTTTAGCCAACAGTGCGCCCATATCCAGGCTAAGCTGATGATTGCGCGGCAAGCATCCCAGCGGCTTGCGCAACGCCTCGCGCCCCTGGGCATCGTAAATCACAAGCGCAAGCGGCATGTTTTGCTGGCCGCGCGCCATGGGCGTCGGCAGGGCGATGGTATCAAAGCGATCGACCGGCATGATCGGAGCCACCATGATATAGCCTTTGCCAATATGATCGCTCGCCTGGGCAAGATGGGGATCGGGCTGCAGGTCTTCACGCTCGACGTTGGTATGGGCGATGCGGCGGCGGCCATTGGCTTTGGTGATTTCATAGCGTGGACGGGTGACGTATTTGCCCGCGTGGACTTCGAACTGCGCGGGGAAGGCGGCATCACTGAACAGCTCAGCCAGATCAAGGGCGCGGGTGGCAAAGGGATCAAGAGGCGAATCCAGCCATTTCACGTCCGTGCTGCCCATCAGGCTAACCCCGAGCCCCTCGGCAGGGATGGGACAGGGGTGGCTGTTTTGCACCCACAAAACGACCTTCTCGCCTTCTTGAGCGGCGGGCAGACCCGCGTAGAAGTTCGCCGGCCAGGCATTGGCATCATGGGTGCAAGAAAGTTCGCTCGCCTCATCGCCATAGGTATCGAGTGCGTATTTGACAATATCGTGCCCCGCCGCGCCGAGCACGTGGATAAACAATTGCCCCGTAAAAGCCGGCAAGCTCAGCCGTTCACGGATTTCCTTGCTGTCCAGGATCACCGTGCCGCCGGGGGGCGGCAGGGTTTCTTGCCAGGTGGCAATGTCGTGGCCATCCTTATCGAACAGCCGGAGCCACAAGCGCGGGTTTTTTGCCCCATAACTGCCCCAATAGTTGCCGGTGACGATGCGGGTATGGGCCCCACCCTCGTCACGGAAAAAGGCCTGATTCACGGCAAAGTTCAAAGGATTGAGATAGGCGCGGGGGTTCGTGAGCATCGCCTCAGGCAGGCGGAACTCGTCCAGGCTGAGAACACTGGTATCATCCGCTAACCAGGGCTTGAGGGCGGCAATATGGCGACCTGCATCATAGGCGCAGACGAAAACATGACGGACCGACACCCCGGGCAGGTCGCTGATCGACTGAGCGGTGAAGCCGGCCACCGTCTCGCCAATTTTCTCAAACTGCGGAACAAACACCCCGGTGATTTGTAGGCCCTCTACATCGAAAAGCGCGGCAAAGGATTCGAAATGACCCAAAGGATCCACCACCGCCATCGGCCCCGGTAGGCTCGTGAGTTTTTGCCTGATCGCCGGCGTGACCAACGGATGACCGACAGCCTTAAAGAAGGGATCACCGCCGACTTGATTGGAAAAGGTGCGAATGTTCAGCATCATCATAAGCCTTGTTGTGAGCCATCAGGGGCGTAAGGAGCATAAGGGTACTTCGCTCGTGATGTTAGCAGATGTGCCCCGGCTTGATAAGCATGGGAGATAGGCCTATTGGGAATCAGGCGGCTGATCCGTCGTCGCCGAGTCCCCGGATATCGAGTCTGCCCGGTCTATTGTGTCCATCGTATCCGTGCGCACAGATTGAAGGATGGTGCTGATTCGCGCG
>JBCCHK010000007.1:0-154572 GCA_039028835.1 Pseudomonadota bacterium | reverse complement strand
GTGGGCAGACGAGCTTCCTGACACGGAGCAATGGAAACCCAGTAAGAAAGACCGTGATAACTTCAGGCATTTTGCGTGGGGCTACACACTGACGAGAATCATTGATCGCAAAACCGCCAAAGGCTACACTGATGCCAATGAAGTCATGCCTATTCGCCTGTATCACCCCAAAAATATGAAGAAGGACAGAACGAATTTTACTAATTATCTTCCTTCTTTGGCGGACGTTGAGGAGGATTTGATTGTGAATAATGATGCTATGGATCGTGCCGATGTAGAAAATAAAAAGAACCCCCTTGAAGTAGATGGTATCGATCTTTTGTTCTCAGGTAGGTATACAAGGCATCTTATGGATCAATTGCGCCCAGAAATTATGGAGAGCTTTCATCGATGGAGAAAAGAGCGAGCAAGATAAACACCAACATAAAAGCATTTTTACAAAAGATAATATACGGTGCCCTGTGTTGCTATCTCATTGTTGTTTTTCTGTTTAGTACATTCATACCCATGGCTTTTAGTCATTTTTACTTGGAAATAGACTCTGCTGTATATAGAGATGACTATACATACATAGATACGTTTCCTGATCTATTGACCCTCTACTTCTTCATCGCCTTAGCGCAAAGCCCTGGATATATTGGTCTTTTTTTATGCCATAGAGCAATAAAGCAGGGATATCCCCTCGCTGTACCCCTCTCATGGAAAAAACTCATCGGATGGATTTGCATCCTCTCTTCAGCAAGTTTTTTATCGGGTGCCTATGAAAACGTTGAGTATTTTGCAATCGAGAACGCCCATACCAACTATCACATATGGGCTCTCTTGCTGATCACTATGTCCATACCGGGGCTTGGTATGCTCTGGTGGGGTCACAAGCCATCAGATCAGGTTATGATCCGATGGCACTGGTTACGATATTCATGCTGGGTTTATATCTTTTTCTCTTTTGTCGTCACACTTTTTTTGCAAGGCCATTACGTCTATACAATTCTATTATTTGTCTTATTTATTCCAATATACACTATAAGATATCCTCTCCCTGCGTTCTATTTTTTTAGCCATCAGATACTGAACAACCCAGAAGTTCTCAAACTCGTAATCACTCTGCTCATTGCCCAGCTTCCCGGCTGGGCAGGTTTATGGTGGTGCACCCGCAAACAAAAGCTACAAACCTCAGCTTTATAGGCAACCAAGCTCAAGAACAGACCGCCGAACGAAACAAGCAGGCCTATCACCAATACGCTGACACCCGGTTACAAGCCAAGCAAGAGGCTCTAAGGAAGGTTGCTGAGGGACCGGTGTTTTTCGGCGGCAAGGGGCCCCTTATGCCTGACCCGCCACGTAACTATCAAGAATGGATGGATGCCCCGCCATAATAACAAACCCCAACAACCCTTCTATCGTTCATCAAAAGATAGAAAATCTACCCACTGCCCCTTGCGAACCTTCATCGCATCGCGCGGCAGAATCGCAAACCCATCGCTTGCCACAAGCGAGCTTAGCATCCCCGCCCCTTGTGAAGGATAACGATGCGCCCAAGGTCGGCCCTTCGCATCATGCTCAAGACGCACACGGACAAACTCCTGGCGGTTAATTTTTTTCCTCAAAGAAAACCCGAGCATCACCTGCGCAAGCGGTGCGCGCATCAAGTCACCGCCGCAAAGCTGATCAATCAAAGGCCGGGCAATGGTGATGAACGTCACCAGACTCGCCACTGGGTTGCCGGGCAAGCCGACAAACGCGCACCCTTTGATCTGCCCCAACGCCGCTGGTCGCCCTGGTTTGATCGCGATCCGCCACAAATCTATCCTACCGCCCGCTTTTGTCATCGCTTGCCGGACGTGATCTTCTTGCCCGACCGACATCCCGCCCGTCACCAGGATCAGGTCATGCTTACGTGATGATATAGAAAACGCTTTTGCCAGAGTCTTGCTCTCATCACGATAGATCCCCAAATCCGTCACCACAGCCCCAAGCTGTTTAAGCAACGCCGAAAGCATAACCCGATTAGAATCGTACGCCTGGCCAACACGGCGCGGGGCATCGCTATCGATCAGCTCGTCCCCGTTGGAGATGATGGCAACCCGCAAGGGGGCCGACACGGCTAACGTGCGCCGACCCAAAGCCGCCGCCATGCCCAAATCTGCCGCCCGCAATCGCCGACCAGCTCGCAACGCCACCGTACCTGTTGGCACGTCCTCGCCTGCTGGGCGTACGTTCGCGCCACAACGAATCCGGCTCGGCACGGACACTGCCCGTCCTCGCCTCGTGCTGTCCTCGCTCATCACCACCGTATCAAAGTCCGCAGGCATCACCGCGCCGGTAAAAATCTGCACCGCGCCCCACCCCAACGATCCCATAAGTGGATGCCCCGCTGCGGCATGGCCAATGACGGGCAAGGTGGTCACCGCCGCATCGGACACAAGGTCCCGCTGGCGCACGGCATAGCCATCGACCGCGCTGTTGTCGTGCCCCGGTACCGCCATCTGCGCGCGCACATCGGCGCGTAAAATCGCCCCTAAACAATCAGCGATAGGGCGCCGCATTTGTTTTGTGGCAGGCCCATAGGTGGCGGCAATATGGCGGCGTACCTCTTCAAGGCTATAAAGACGGTCACGGTTGGGGGAAAGCTGGATCACCCAAAAAACTCACAAAACACCTTATCAAAGAACCTTACCGAAGAGCCTCACCAAGAAAACGCACGACGATGCTCGTAAAGCCAGGCGGCAATATCTTCGACTGCATCACGGTGGAAAAAGGGTAAGCTCGTCTGCGGCGGCGCTCTCGTGCCGATCAAAGCCTTGATGCCTGGCACGTCTGGCCATTGGGTATCCGCGCTGATCGCAAGTTTGCTGTGCTGCTCTCGCTTAAAACCTTCTACGAACACCACATCGCATGGGGCGAGCCATGCCAAGAGCTCCTCAAGGCTTGGCTCTTCATCGATCTCGCGCATCAGGACCCGACGCCTTCGCGAAGCCACACAGACCTCATGCGCCCCTGCTTGTCGAAAGGTGTGGCTATCCTTGCCTGGCTGATCGACGGTGAAATCATGATGGGCACGCTTAATGACCGAGGCGTGGATGCCGTCCCCTTTCAGGCGTGCGAGCAGTTTGGCAAGCAACGTGGTCTTGCCGCTCCCGCTCCAGCCCGCGAGTCCAACGACCCAATCGGTCATAGGGCGTCCTTATTAAGCAACGCGAGAGTGTGGCGGGTGTATTGCCAACCGGTGATGACGGTCAGGATCGCGGCCACGGCAAAGGTGATGCTCGCCAGAGCGCCCATCGGTAACAATGACGTGAAGACCGGGGCGACGATGGCCATGCCGATGGCCACCATCTGAGTAGCCGTTTTCCACTTTGCAAGAGCCGAGACCTCGATCTCGCCGCCGCCCTGAGCAACAAACTGGCGCATGCCAGAGACCAAAATCTCCCGCAGGATGATAATCAGGGCCGCCCCCAGTCCGATGATATCAAGGTGCCCATAGCCTGCCAGCATAAACAACAACGCGATCACCAGCATCTTATCCGCGATGGGATCGAACAAACGCCCGAGTTTAGACGATTGGCGATAGGTGCGCGCGACCACCCCATCGAAATAATCGGTCAATGCGGCGATGATAAAGACCCCAAGGATGATCCAAGGCATCAGCGGCAAGGCCGTCCGTAGGGTAAACAAAATGAACAACACGGGGACGAGAGCAATCCGCGAAAACGTCAGTAAAGTTGCAAACGTCACTTTGATAAGCCCTGTTTCATCTCGATAAGCCTTACATCGTTATGAACGATAAAATATGTTACATCTGATAGTCGCGTTGTGGGACAAATTATGCAACCCGCTCCCCTCCCACCGCTGCATACAGCAAGAAGGTTGCAAGAAAAAGGAGCACTGGTGTGACGAACCGAAAAAAGCATGAGTCCCAACACCCTGGACGGAGCCCTGCTAAAAAAGCCGCCATGCCATCGTCACCCGCAAAGAGCCCCCACGCTGGCGGCGTGCGCGTCACCCAACCACCAGGGGAGATTGGCGGTCCCAAAGGGCTGGAGCCGACCCGCTATGGCGATTGGGAACGCAAAGGCATCGCCAGCGATTTCTAACGAACGCCGGGATGGTGCGCCAACCCTAGTAAGAGCCAGGGGCCATCTCGACCTTGAGACCGTCCATGTCCTTGGTCAGCTCGATTTGGCACGACAGGCGCGAGGCGGACGAGCAGTCCACGGCGAAATCGAGCATATCTTCCTCATCTTCCTCCGGCTCGGGCAGGCGATCGCCAAAGTCATCGAGCACATACACATGGCAAGTCGCACAGGCACACCCACCGCCGCAGTCGGCGAGAATCGGCAAGTTAGCTTCTCGAATCGTCGCCATGAGTGTCACACCGACGTGACCGGTGAGGGTATGCGCCCGCCCATCGGGATCGCGCACGTGGATCGTGATTGTTTCTTCCATGGGCTTTGATTACCTACTTTGATTACCGACTTGGGATTACCTGCTTGCAAGAATGAGGACAACAGTGCAAGAGTGCAGAAGAGAACATCATCACAAAAAAATCAAGCTGATTATAACGAGCACATCGGCTATGCCCGCCTCAAAATCTTCCGCCAAAACCAAGCGCGCGGAGATGAAAAAAATCATCGCTCAACTCCGCGCAGCAGATGAAGCGTACTTTATACATGACAACCCGACCATCTCTGATGGCGAATATGACCGCTTGCGAACGCGTCTTGAGACCCTCAACGCACGCCATAAGGACCCCCAGGCTACTGAACTGTTAAGCCAAGTCGGCAGCAAGCCACACGATGGTTTTGCCAGCGTGACCCACACCGCGCCCATGTTATCGCTCCCCAAGGCGCAGACCCCGGAGCAAGCCCAGGCCTTTATCGAGCGGGTGCGCCGTTTTTTAGGCCTCGCGCAAGAGCCCCTTGCGCTGATGGCCGAGGCGAAGATCGACGGCCTCTCGCTTAGCCTAACCTACCAAGAGGGTACACTGGTGCACGCTGCAACCCGTGGTGATGGCCGCACCGGCGAGGACGTGACCGCCAACGCGCGCACGATCAAGGATATCCCCGCCCGCCTGCCGATCAAAAAGGGCGAGGTGACGATCCGTGGCGAAATCTACCTCAAGATCAAGGATTTCGAGCAGATCAACCAACAGCGGCAAGAGGCTGAACTCTCGCTCTATGCCAACCCGCGCAACACCGCTGCAGGCAGCTTGCGACAGATCGACCCGACGCAAACCGCCGCCCGACCCTTGCGCTTTTTCGTTCATGACTGGCTGGGCCCCTCGCTTCCCCCCACCGTGTCGGCAATGCGTACAAGAGCGCAAGAATGGGGCCTGCCGGTCATCGAGCCTGCCCGCCTGTGCGCGGACCTGGATCAAGCCCTCGCTTTTTTCGAGCAAACCCTTTTAATCCGCGCCGACCTACCCTTTGATATCGACGGCATCGTCTACAAACTGGATGACCGGACCTATCACGGGCGACTGGGCGAGACTGCCGGGCGGCCCCGTTGGGCCATTGCCCATAAGTTCCCCAGCGACCAGGCAGTCACTCGCCTTGAAGACATCACGATCCAGGTCGGGCGCACCGGCACCCTCACCCCTGTGGCTGAACTCGCGCCGATCAATGTTGGCGGCGTCATGGTGCGCCGGGCGAGCTTGCATAACGAGGATGACATCGCCCGCAAGGACATCCGCATAGGCGATAAGGTCATCATCACCCGAGCCGGCGACGTGATCCCCCAGGTACTCGGCCCGGTCGACAAAAACCCCAAGCGCAAAACTCGGCCTTTCGTTCCGCCTGAGCGGTGCCCGGATTGCCAAGGTCTCACGGTTCGGCAAGCTGATGAGGCCGCGCGTCGCTGTACCAACGGCCTAAACTGCCCCACCCAAGCGTTAGAGCGACTGGTGCATTTTGTCAGCCGCGACGGCGCAGACATCGAAGGCCTCGGACGTAAGCAGTTGCAGGTCTTTTATCTAACGGGTCTGATCCGTCGCCCGAGCGACATTTATCTTCTGAAGAATAAGACGAGCGGCGATCGCTCGCTCCCCGACCCGTTAGAGCGCGAGGGGGGCTGGCAATCCAAATCCGCGCAAAACCTTTTTGCCGCGATCCGTCAGCGGACTCGTCTGCCCTTACATCGGTTGATTTTTGCCTTGGGCATTCGTCACGTCGGGCAAACCATCGCCCGTCACCTGGCAGACTCTTTTGGTACAATCGCCGCGCTGCAAGCGACCGCTGTGGCAGCTGCTGACAATGAGGACGCCCGCCAGCGGCTCTTAGCCGTCACGGACTTAGGCGATATCGTGGCTGAGGAGCTCACCACCTTTTTCACCGGCGCAGACAATCAGTGCGCGTTGGCCGATCTTCTGGCACACGTCACCGCCGAATATACCGTCCGCAAAACCCTTGAGACCCCTTATCGCGGCAAGACCTTGGTCTTTACTGGCACTCTTGTGCATCTCTCCCGCGCTGAGGCCAAAGAACGGGCACAGCAGGCGGGCGCGCGGGTCGCCAGCAGCATCTCTAAGGCCACCGATGTGGTGGTTGCCGGAGAAAAGGCGGGAAGCAAGCTGAAAAAAGCCCAAGACCTGGGCATTGAGGTCACCGACGAGGCCACTTTTCTTAAACTATCTGGCACATCCCTTGCATAAGCCTAAGAAGCTAGTTTAGGCTGTGTGTGCCTTGGCAGCGTGCAGGGAACGCTCCCCACGTCAAAATACGAGAGTACACACGCGAAGAGAACGACTTGGTAGGAGGGTTCGATCACATGTCGCGAGGACCGGTTTGCACAAACCGCCAACGCTGCTCCCTGTTAGGCCGGTGGGGATTTGCTCTGGCTTTGTCTTTTGCTTTTATCCTGGGCTCTGCGCCAGGACAAGCCTTGCCCCAATCACGGCTGAAAGCCGCGATTGTCATCGATACGGAAAGCGGCCACGCCCTTTACCAAGAAAACCCTGATGCACAGATCTATCCAGCCTCGCTGGTAAAGATGATGACCATCTATCTTACCTTGGAGGCCGTTCGCGATGGCCGTCTGTCCATGTCCTCAAAGGTGAAGATTACCAAAGAAGCAGCACGCCAGCCCCCCTCGCGGCTGGGCCTCAAGGTCGGCCAAACCATCAACGTGCGCGATGCAATCTACGCCCTGATTACCAAATCTGCCAACGACGTGGCGGTCGCCTTAGCGCAGGCCCATAGCGGCTCGGTTGCCCAGTTTGTACGTCGGGCCAATGTCCGCGCTCTGCAATTGGGGATGACCCGCACCAATTTTCGCAATCCCAGCGGGTTGCCGGACCGGGGGCAATACTCCACCGTGCGCGACATGGCGCGCCTAAGCCAGCGGCTGTATCACGACTTCCCGCGCTACTATCCGATGTTTAATACAACCTCCTGGCGGTTTGGTAAGCAGACCTATCGCAACCACAACCGCCTGCTGGGCAAATACCCCGGCATGGAAGGGCTTAAGACTGGCTATATCAATGCCTCGGGCTTTAACTTGGCGACCTCGGTGAAGAGCCGCGGGGGCCATATCATTGCCGTGGTGGTGGGGCAAAAGTCCTCCACTGCAAGGGATCGCTACGTCCGCGCCCTTCTCGATCGGGTGATTAAGGCGCGCACCCAGTATGCGGGCCTGCCCGCCCCGGAGCTGCGGATGCTGATCCCGCCCCTGTCCAACCGCCCACGAACGATCACCGTCTCGCTCGCGCCCAAACCGCCGGTCATCGCCCCGGCCCCTAAAACCACCAAGGCGGTCGCCAGAGCAAGCACAGGGGTGCTACTCCCGCCGATCATCCCGTCCGAGACTCTTACCCCATCATCGCCCAGCCTGGGTGATCCCATTCATCTCGCCGTCGCCAATCCGACGATCATCGGCGGAGATTTACCCTCCGACCAATGGAGCGCTCAGTTCGGCGCCTACGCCAGCCCCGAGATTTCCCGCAAGCGGCTGGATCACATCATGTCGCTGTTGGGTCCCTTACCTGCGGCCGCGCAACCGATCATCTATGCTAATAAGGGTCCTGTGCCGCTCTATCGGGTCCGAGTGGCGGACCTGACCCTGCCGCAAGCCAACGCACTGTGCGCCCAGGTGCGTAAGTTTGGTGAGTCCTGTTTTACGGTACCGCCGATCCGCTAAGTGCGCCTTGCTTGCTTTTCCCGCATTTGCTTGCTGTTTTCTTACCTCCTTTCTTACCTACGGACTTGTGAGCCTGGTACGCTAAGGTCACAATAGGTCATTTTTGGGTCGTTTTTGGCCTCATCACTGACATGTAATCCGGGTTGTTTTATGTCCTCCAAATCTCGTTTTGCGTCTCGCCCTGTGAAAAAAGTCGTGCTCGCCTACTCCGGCGGGCTCGATACTTCTGTGTTGCTGGTTTGGCTGCGCGAGACCTACGGGTGCGAGATTGTGACCTTCACCGCCGATCTTGGCCAGGGCGAAGACCTGCAGGCCGTCCATGACAAGGCCGTCCGGGCGGGGGTGGCGAAAGATCATATTTTCATCGAAGACCTGCGCGAGTCCTTTGTTACCGATTACGTGTTTCCTATGTTTCGCGCCAACGCGGTTTATGAAGGGTGCTATTTGATGGGCACAGCGATTGCCCGGCCCATCACTGCCCTGCGCCAGATCGAGATTGCCCGCCAGGTGGGCGCCGATGCCCTGTGCCACGGCTGTACCGGCAAGGGCAACGATCAGTACCGTTTTGAGTTGGCCTATGCCGCCCTCGCGCCGGAACTGCGCGGTCTCGCGCCCTGGCGCGAGTGGGACCTCAACAGCCGCGAGAGCCTGCTGGCCTACGCCCAAGCGCATCAGGTCGCCATCGACGCCAACCAAGATGATAAGCCGCCCTACAGCATGGACGCCAATGTGCTGCACACCTCCTACGAGGGTGGCATCCTCGAAGACCCCTGGGCCGCCGCCCCGGACGAGATTTTTACCCGTAGCGTGAATCCCGCCGATGCGCCAAACACACCCCAGGACCTGGTCCTGACCTTTGCGGCGGGCGATGCGGTGGCTTTGGATGGAAAAAATATGTCTCCCGCCCAGGTGTTGGCCGCATTGAACGATATCGCCGGACGACACGGGGTTGGACGGCTGGATATCGTGGAAAACCGCCGCTCGGGCATGAAGTCCCGGGGGGTTTACGAAACCCCCGGCGGGACAGTGCTTTTGGCGGCACATCGCGCGATCGAATCGATCACCCTGGATATCCAAGCGGCGCACCTCAAGGACGAGATCATGCCGCGCTATGCGCAGATTATTTATGACGGCTTATGGTTCTCACCTGAACGAGAGGCGCTACAAGCGCTGATCGATAGCACCCAGCAACAGGTGAACGGCGAGGTTCGCCTACGCCTTTATAAAGGGCAAGTCACCGTCACAGGGCGGCGCAGCCCCGACAGCCTCTATCAAGAAGCCTATGCAACCTTCGGAGCGGATGACGTGTTCGACCAGCAGGATTCCAGCGGTAGCATTCGCATCGCCGGGCTACGCCTGCGGCTTGCCGCCGAACGCAAAGCCAAGCGCTAAACCAAATACGCAGATCAGCACTTATCCCGTGCGGATCGCGTCCTGCGCCCTTATCTTAGGCACGGTGTTGTGATAGACTTGGCTCGTCATGCGTATCGTAGTGCAAGATAAATCTGGCGATCTCAAACCCCACGTCCGTGAAGAGATCGAAGCCTCCATCGAGGGGGTTGCAGAAAAGTACTTTTCTGGCGGAATCGATGCTGACGCCGTGTTTACCCGTGCGGGACGTTCCTATGCGTGTGAAACCGCCGTGCACATTGGCCGCAATCTCTCTGTGCGGGGCAGTGGCACCGCCCAGAGCATTCGCCTTGCCTTTGATGATGCCATCGAACACCTAGAAAAACGCCTGCGCCGCCATAAGCGCCGGTTGCGCAACCATCGGGCCCTCAAGAGTGATAGCCTGAAAAGCCAAGAAGCGATCAATGCTCAGGCCTATAGTATTTCCCTTGATAGTCAGGACGATGGGGACGAATCCCCGGACGCCGAGGATGTCACGATCGTCGCCGAAACCGATGTGACAATTCATGAGTTATCCACCTCGCAAGCGGCCATGTACCTGGACTTAACCGGGGCTCCAGCGATGCTGTTTCGTCGCCATGGAGAAATTAACATGGTATTTCGCCGCGCCGATGGCAACATCGGTTGGATCGATCCCTCGCTGAGCAAAGACACCCTTAAAAAGGTGCCCAAAGACGCCGCCTAATACCGTGTGGACCTCGCACGTTTAGCATGTCTTGATATCCGCCGGGAGCGCGCGCCAAACCTGCATGCCCGAGTCTTCCGCGAGCGCAAGCAACGCCGGATGATCGTGCGTATACTCGATGGCCAACACCCCGCTTCGTACCGCCGCCAGAGCCGCACCGGTGTCTACGCCACAGCGCAGAATCGCCCGCGCCGGTGGCACGCCAACCTCCTCCAGTAAGGCGCGCCACCACATTGGCCCGAGCCGGCTGCCGGCCTGAGGGGTGCTGATGAACCAGGCTTGCTCTAAGAGCCCTTCTTCTCCCGCCGCCTCTTGCGCGCGTAAACGTGCCAACACCCGCCGCGCTTGTCGAACGTCGGTGATCACCACCATCAATCCAACGGGGATCTCGGCAGGGGCCTGTTTTGGTATTTTTGTCATTTTCGGGTATGGTTGGAGATAAAGTGATGAAGGGCATAACCCTTGAGAATCATAGCCCTTTAGCGTAACGTTTTGGGCTGTTATTCTTCGATCATACTTATCTCCCCATTGTTGATGGAAAGCGGCACGCTGTATGGCTTCAGTCTACGAACAATTTGCGTCTAATGTGAACTTTTCCTCCTTCGCCAAGGCGGACGAGCTGAAAAAACGCATCTGGTTTACCCTTGGGGCATTGATTGTCTATCGGATCGGTACCTTTATTCCGATCCCTGGAGTCGATCCGGCGGTCATGGCTGAGATTTTTAATCAACAAGGCGGCGGCCTGTTGGGCATGCTCAATATGTTCGCAGGTGGCGCTTTGGAACGCCTGACCATCTTTGCCCTAAACATCATCCCTTATATTTCTGCCTCGATCATCATGCAGCTCATGACGGCGGTGTCCCCCACCTTAGAGCAGCTGAAAAAAGAAGGCGAGTTTGGCCGCAAGAAAATTAACCAATACACCCGCTATGGCACGGTCTTGCTGGCTGCGGCACAAGCCTATGGCCTGGCTGTGTTGCTAGAAAACAACCCAGGGGGCGGTACAATCGTTACCGATCCTGGCCTCACCTTCCGCATCACCACAGTGATTACCATCGTCGGCGGGGTCATGTTCCTCATGTGGCTGGGGGAGCAAATCACCGCGCGCGGCATCGGCAACGGCATCTCGCTGATTATCTTTGCTGGTATTGTCGCCGAGCTACCCCGTGCCCTCATCTCTACCCTAGAGCTTGGCCGCACCGGTGCCCGCTCTGCGCCTTTTATCATCCTTTTGTTCGTCATGGCAGTGGCGGTGATTACCTTCATTGTGTTTATGGAGAGTGCCCAGCGGCGAGTGATCGTGCAGTACCCCAAACGACAAACCGGCAACCGTATGTATGGCGGGACTTCCTCTCACTTGCCCCTCAAGCTGAATACCTCGGGCGTGATCCCGGCCATCTTTGCCTCTAGCTTACTTACCTTACCGGCAGCGGTCATCGGCTTTGCCGATAGCGCGCAAACAGGATGGGCCCAGGACCTTTCTGCTTGGATTGGCCACGGCAGACCGGTGTATATGATCCTCTTCGGCGGTTTGATTGCTTTTTTCTGTTTTTTCTATACCGCCATCGTCTTTAACCCTGAGGAAACCGCCGAAAATCTTAAAAAACATGGCGGCTTTATTCCCGGGATCAGACCCGGCGCGCACACCGCTGCGCACCTGGATTATATCCTTACGCGCCTGACCGTCGTCGGTGCAGCCTACTTGGTGGCTGTGTGTTTGCTACCAGAGTTTTTGATCTCTCAATACGCCTTGCCGTTTTATTTTGGCGGCACCAGTTTGCTGATCGTGGTGACGGTCACCATGGATACCGTCGCGCAGATTCAAACCCACCTCATGCAGCACCAGTACGAGGGTCTTATCCGTAAAGCACGTCTTAAAGGGCGATTATAATGAACATCATCGTCCTTGGCCCTCCGGGCGCAGGAAAAGGCACCCAGGCGCAACGTCTGCAAGACACTTATGGCTGGCCCAAACTCTCCACCGGGGATATGCTACGCCAGGCCATCGAAGATCAAACGCCGCTGGGTCAACAAGCCAAAGAGATCATCGACAGCGGCGAGCTGTTGCCTGACGATGTGATGATCGCCATGATTCGCGAGCGGATCAGCCAAGAGGATTGCCGTGAGGGCTTTATCTTGGATGGTTATCCCCGGACGCTCGTGCAGGCCGACTCCCTTGCCGACATGACCAAAGAGCTCGGCAAAGACATTGATCTGGCCATCGAGTTCAAGGTTGCCGAAGAGATTGTGATCGAGCGCATCTCCGCCCGTGCCAGGATCGAAAACCGAAGCGACGACGATGATATCGAGGTCGTGCAAAACCGTATGAAGGTCTATCGCGAGCAAACCGCCCCACTGATCGACTACTATCAACGCGCTGGGCTCCTGGTCACCATCGACGCAGCGGCCGAGATGGATGCGGTCTGGCAAGCCCTCACCGCCGCACTTGCGCAAGCGGGAAACGCCGCTAGCTAATCAACCAAAACGCCAGCCCAAGGATACCCGCAAAGGCGGTGATATCGGTGATGGTGGTGACGATCACCCCGGACGCCGCCGCCGGGTCCATATCCAGCCAATTGAGTATGAGCGGCGTGAGCACCCCGCTGATTCCGGCGCATACCATGGTGAGCACCATGGCCGTCGCGCCAATCAGCGCAAGGTCCGCACGGTCATACCAAAAATAAATCCCTGCCGCGACCACCACGGCAAACACCATGCCGTTAATCAAGGCGATGATAATCTCGCTAAAAATCGCTCGCCGCGCCGCCGCGCCGACCAGGCGTTTTCGGGTCAGATCACGGGTTGTCACAGTCAAAGCTTGGGTGCCAGCGTTGCCGCCCATGCTGGCGAGAATCGGCATAATGACCGCCAAGGCCACGAGCCGTTCGATCATCGTCTCAAACACGACGATGACAATTGAGGCGGCAATGGCGGTAAACATGTTTACCCCGAGCCAAGCAAGACGGCGGACGATGGTCACGCGCAACGGATCATCGCCAGCGGCTTCAAACACGCCCCCCATACGCATGAGGTCATCGTCGCTTTCTTCTTCGATGACTTCCATCACATCATCCAGGGTAATACTCCCGATCAGCCGTCCCGCCTCATCCACCACTGGGGCAGATACCAGGCTATACTGGCGAAAGAGATAGGCGACATCCTCGCGATCCATGTTTGCTTGAATGGGGCGGATCGGCTCTTGTTCGATGATATCGGCGATTTTGACCGACCGACGGGAGACCAGCAAGCGCGCGGCGCGAACAATACCGACCGGGCGATTGGCAGGGTCGACGACAAAGACGACGAAAAAATCCTCAGGGATATCTTGCTGTTCGCGCAGAAAGTCCAGCGTGCGCCCAACGGTCCAAAAGATTGGCAACGCGACCGACTCCCGTTGCATCAAACGGCCCGCGGAGTCCTCTTCAAAGGTGAGCCCTTCCGCCAGATAGCTACGCGCCTGCAGCGGCAAGTCGGCAAAAACCTTTTCTCGCCGATCAGGATCGATGTCTTCCACCAAGTCCAGCGCGTCATCGCTGTCGACCTCTAAGAGCAAGTCGGACAGCTGGGAATCTGGTAGAGCATTGAGGATCTGGGTGCGAGGATGACCATCCAGGTAGGTGAGCATATCTGCCCAATCATCCAGACGCGGTTGCAACCAGGTGGCGAGCTCTAGGCGCGGCTCCTCAGGGAGCGAGGCCAGCAAATTGGCCAGGTCCGCCGCGTGGAACTCAGGAAGCTGCAGGTCATCAAGGTGCGCTAAGCTGTCCGGCGCGTCATCCGCATCGCGCAAAATCTCCAGAACCTGGGCGCGAAGGTCCTCAACACCCTCAGCGAGGGTTTCCGCAAGGGTGTCGCTGGGCGTCTCAGCCGGCGGAGCGCTGGCCGCAGGCGGCATCTTGGGCGGAGTGGTATACAGGCTCATCGCATCGCCTTCCTATCTCCCTCATGAGGGTGCCGCCCTTATAAATCGGCGTCCGCAGTACTGGCAGACCACCTCGCGCTGGCCGGATGCAAAGGTATAAAAAACCCTCGGATGACCGTCCGCGCCGCCATCGCAGGCCACTTGGGTCTCGTATGCGGCGATGGTGATCGTATCATCCGCGCTGTTGATCTTGGATGCCTGCTTTTGCGAAGCGCGGTTGCTTGCCATCATCTTGCCCGTTATCAATGCCTTGCTACCGGGCTCCCTGCTTTACAGTCCCAGGTGCCCCTTTATAGTGCGTGATTTTGCCCACGCTGTCTATCCGCTAATCCAAACAGACAAAGCATCCGCAGGTGCACGTCGGTTAGGGCTGGGAAGAAATGATCCAGAAAATTATCTCAAAAGAACGATTCATGTGAACATAATTTAAGCCCCTCGTGAGGTATCTATAACCTTAAGTGTAAACCATTGTAGGATAAGATCATGGCGACTGGTTTTTGCTGGGCGAGCCCCTTGTGAGGTGCCGCAAACGAGAAAAGACTAAGCAAGACAAGATCTACTGGCACACAATGAACCAACGATAAGTATGACCGATACCATCCGTATTCGCGGCGCCCGCGAGCATAACCTGGCCGATATCGACCTGGATGTTCCAAAAAATAGCCTGGTCGTCATCACAGGCGTGAGCGGCTCGGGAAAATCATCCCTGGCGTTTGATACGATCTATGCCGAAGGGCAACGCCGCTACGTGGAGAGCCTGTCGGCCTACGCCCGGCAGTTCCTGGAAATCTCGCAAAAGCCCGATGTCGACCTTATCGAAGGGCTCTCACCCGCAATTTCTATCGAACAAAAGACGGTGGTGAAAAATCCACGCTCGACCGTCGGCACGGTGACTGAGATTTACGATTATCTGCGGGTGCTGTTTGCCCGTGCGGGCACCGCTTACTCGCCCGCCACAGGTAAACCGATCACCAGCCAAACGATCAGCGAGATGGTGGACCGGATCCTAGAACTGCCCAAGGGGGCGCGCCTGTTGTTGTTAGCCCCGGTGGTGCGCGACCGTAAGGGCGAATACCGTAAGGAGCTCGCCGAGCTGCGCAAGCGCGGATTTGTCCGCGCCAAGATCGACGGGACTGTCTACCGCCTGGATGATCCACCGAAATTAGAAAAAAACATACGTCACAGTATCTCGGTCATTGTCGATCGCCTGGTGGTGGAAAAGGACATGGCCGAACGGTTGGCGGACTCGCTGGAAACGGCCTTGGGACTCTCGGGCGGCATCATTTATATCGAAGACCACGACGGCAAGGCCCCAACCCTCACCTTTTCAGCCAAGTTTACCTGCCCGGTTTCTGGCTTTACCATCGATGAGATTGAACCGCGCTTGTTTTCCTATAATAGCCCGCACGGGGCCTGTCCGACCTGCACAGGGTTGGGGATACAAGAGGTCATCGATCCCGATCGCGTGGTGCCTGATCCGCGTAAGAGCCTCAGCGAGGGGGCGATTAAACCGTGGGATTCGGTGATCGCTGGCTATTATCGGGCGATTCTCCGGTCCCTTGCCCAGCACCTCAAGATTTCTATGGATACCCCCTGGGAAGAGCTCCCCGCCAAGGCGCAAAAGGCCATCTTGTGGGGCACAACAGAAAACGTCCTGATTAAGTATGATGGCGATAAGTTCCAATACCAACGGGGCAATCGTCCTTTTGAAGGTGTCCTTCATAACCTGATGCGACGCTATAAAGAAACCACCAGTACCGATAGCCGCGAGGCCCTCGCACGCTACTACACTAAAAAGCCCTGCGATGCCTGTCATGGTCAACGACTGCGCGAGGAGGCCTTGGCCGTACGCATCGGCCAGCGCACCATTGCCGATGTGGTCGCGCTGTCGATCGATGAGTGTATTGCCTGGATCGATGGCCTGAAACTGAGCAAACAAAAGGCACAAATCGCCGCCCCGCTGCTCCGCGAGGTGCGCGAGCGCCTGTCTTTTCTACACAACGTCGGACTCAATTACCTAACACTTTCACGCTCGTCAGCGACCTTGTCTGGCGGCGAAAGTCAGCGCATTCGCCTAGCCTCACAAATCGGCTCAGGCCTGACCGGTGTGCTTTATGTGCTTGATGAACCGTCCATTGGATTGCATCAACGCGATAACGCGCAGCTGCTTGCGACGCTGTTTCGTTTGCGTGATTTACAAAACACGGTGATCGTTGTCGAGCACGACGAAGCCGCCATTGCCGCGGCCAATCATCTGATCGATATGGGGCCCGGGGCGGGGATTCACGGCGGGAAAGTGATCGCGAGCGGGCAACCAAAAAAGGTCTTCACCCACCCCGATAGCCTGACCGCGCAGTACCTCTCTGGTCGCCGCCAGATTGCCTTGCCTGCTCAGCGGCGCACGCCCGAGAAAGATCGACAGATCAAAATTACCGGTTGCCGCGCCAACAATCTTAAAAATGTGAACCTCTCGCTTCCTTTAGGGGTTTTCACTTGCGTGACTGGCGTCTCAGGCAGCGGCAAATCAACCCTCGTGATCGAGACCCTCTATCGTGCGCTCGCGAGCAAACTCACCAGCACCAAAGAGGATGCCGGAACCCACAAGCAAATCACCGGGATCGAGCATATAGATAAGCTGATCGACATTAACCAATCCCCGATCGGGCGCACACCACGCTCGAATCCAGCGACATACACCGGCGCGTTTACCCCGATCCGGGAGTGGTTTGCGGCTCTACCCGCCTCCCAAGCACGCGGCTATGGCCCCGGGCGGTACTCCTTCAACGTCAAGGGTGGCCGTTGCGAGGCCTGCCAAGGGGATGGCGTGAAACGCATCGAGATGCATTTTCTATCAGACGTGTTTGTCCAGTGCGATGTATGCCGCGGGCGGCGCTATGGGCGGGAGACGCTGGAGATCACCTACCGGGATAAATCTATCGCTGATGTGCTTGAGATGACAGTGGACGAAGCCTTGGCATTGTTCCGGCCTGTGAATGCAATCTACAACAAGCTTCGTACCCTGCAAGAGGTTGGCCTTGGCTACATCAAGGTTGGGCAAGCGGCGACCACACTGTCCGGCGGTGAAGCCCAGCGGGTCAAGCTGGCCAAGGAACTCTCTCGCCGGTCTACCAAAAAGACGCTCTATATTTTAGATGAGCCGACCACGGGTCTGCACTTTGAGGACATTCGCAAACTCCTGGCGATGCTCCAGCAACTGGTGGATGCAGGCAACACCGTGGTGGTCATCGAGCACAACATGGATGTCATCAAAACTGCCGACTGGATCATCGATATCGGCCCCGAAGGAGGCGAAAAGGGTGGCAAGATCATCGCCGAAGGCCCGCCCGAGGATATTACCAAGGTCAAAGCCTCGCATACCGGGCGTTTTTTGACCGCCTACGTGGCCAAGCCCGCGCCCAAAAAGCGCCGTCAGCCCTCCCCGCTCACCAAGTCGCCACGCGCCCGCAAACTTGCATAAGACCTTGCTTTTTTTGGCAGACTCTGCTAGAATTGGAAATCTTGTTCGCGTTATTATTCTCCATCTGGCCCAGGCCATCCGGCAAGAGACCGGTAAAAGGCTGCTTGCCACGCGCTACATGTCTTGCGTTCGATTTTACTCCACGCCTTTGCTTGTCCTTTTTTGCCCCTTTGTTGTTTTTTGCAAACCAATCGCTTACGCGCAGTGAGATTCTATGAAAGAGAACACCGCCGCCGGTACTAATCCGAGCTTTAAGTCCCTGGTCGAACGCGCCCGCAAGCGCGGGACGGTCAGCTATGATGAGCTCAATACCTGGATTTCCGAGAGTGACGATCTCTCTAGCGACCACCTCGATGAACTCATGACCGAGATCAACGATAGTGGCGTGTCTATCACCGAAGAAGAGATCGAAGACACTAATGAATCCAAGACTCTCGCCGCCGAAGAAGCCGTCGGCAAGACCGATGATCCGGTGCGTATCTACCTACGCGAAATGGGCACGGTGGAACTTCTCTCCCGTGAAGGTGAGATTGCGATTGCCAAACGGATCGAAGCGGGCCGCGAAACCATGGCCACCGGGATCAGCGCTTTTCCCAATACCTATGAGACGCTATTTGCTTGGCTCGATGACATTATCGCTGGCGCGTTGTCCTTGCGTGATGTCACAGACCTTGTGACAATGTACGCCAACGTCCAGGGCGGTAGTGCAGATGAGGCTCGCCCCAGTGACAATGAACAAACAAAGGCCGACTCGCAAGACGGCGACGCCAAGGACGACAACAATAAAGATGATGACGATAAGGCGCAAGAAGAGGAAGAGGACAACACCTTATCCCTCGTGGCGATGGAGCAGGCTCTCACCCCAGGAATCATCGCCCTGCGTAAAGACATCGCGACCGCCTATAAAAAGTTTTCCAAGGCCAAAAAAGACTCCGATACCTATCATCGCCATAAGAAACAACTCCTTAACCTGGTCTCGGATTTGCATCTTCTTAACGCGCGTATCGACATGCTGGTGGGTAATTTATATGACCTGAATAAAACCATCATGCAAAAGGAAGGCCAGCTGGTCGCGCTGGCGGGTAAATGCAAAGTTAGTCGCAGTGACTTTCTGACCACCTATCAACAAGAACCTATAGAAAAATTAACCAAAGCCCGAAGCGACGCGGCGTGGAAGTCCCTCACCGAAATACCAGCCTTTGGTAGACTCACCCAAGAACTTGGAGAAATCGCCGAGCAAAGCGGCCTTAGCATCCCGCAAATCAAATATCTGGCTAAAGTTGTTAAAAAAGGCGAGAAAGAAGCCGAACGCGCGAAACGGGAGATGATCGAGGCTAACCTACGCTTGGTCATCTCAATCGCCAAAAAATATACCAGCCGCGGCTTACAATTTCTGGACCTGATTCAAGAAGGTAACATCGGTTTGATGAAGGCTGTCGATAAGTTTGAGTATCGCCGCGGTTATAAGTTTTCTACCTATGCCACCTGGTGGATCCGTCAGGCCATTACCCGCTCGATTGCTGACCAGGCGCGGACCATTCGCATTCCCGTACATATGATCGAAACGATCAACAAACTCGTACGCACCTCACGACTCATGCTCCATGAAATTGGTCGCGAGCCTACCCCTGAAGAGCTCGCCCAGCGACTCATGATGCCGGTCGATAAGGTGCGCAAAGTCCTCAAAACAGCAAAAGAACCAATCTCTTTGGAAACCCCTGTCGGTGACGAAGAAGATAGCCACCTGGGCGATTTTATCGAAGACAAAAACACCGTTGCACCCATCGACTCGGCTATTCACAGTTCCCTGCGCGAAACCACAACCCGAGTGCTCAACTCACTCACCGCCCGCGAAGAGCGAGTCCTGCGGATGCGCTTTGGCGTCGGCATGAACACCGATCACACCTTAGAAGAGGTCGGCCAACAATTTTCCGTCACCCGAGAACGCATCCGGCAGATTGAAGCCAAGGCCTTGCGTAAACTCAAACACCCTTCGCGCTCGCGCAAACTCCGCAGTTTTCTTGATAATTAATGCGCGCATTTTCTACCATACATTCTCGATGATTTTCCACGTGAGCAATCGGCGCACCAGGACCACATCAAACCGCATATCCCCCTCACCGCGGTATGCCATAAATACCTTGGCTGCACGAACGATCCGCGCCCGCTGGACCGGCGACGGGAGAGCTTGCTCTAGTGTTCGGCCAGCGGCCAGGACCTTGACCTCAATGAACACCCACACCTTGCCTCGGCGGGCTATAATATCGATCTCGCCTGCCGGACAACGAAACCGATGGGCAATGATCCGATATCCCCTACACACAAAAACGGCCATGGCCACGTACTCACCCCATAACCCCTTGCGCGCGCGGCTCATCAATCTACTCAGCATCCTTTTTCGTCTCCGATTGGGCACCCCGTCCCTCACAGCTAAGTGCGAGCACCCTTTGGTAAGCCCGACGACGGGGAATCGCCAGCTCTTGTGCCACGCGGGCGGCAATATCGCGCACCGACCCGCCGGGCTGGGCTACCCGCATCTTGTGGATCGCCCCATCCAAAGCCTCTTGCGTGATGACTGCCTGAGCCGCAGCGGCCTCGATAACCAACGTCACTTCCCCCTTGGGCTTGGGGAAACGATCGATCAACGCACCTGCAGGCCCCACCGCAACCTCCTCAAAAACCTTGGTGAGTTCGCGGGTCACCGCAAGCCGCCGCGCGGGCATCAGCTCGACCATGTCAGCCAAACAATCAGCCAGCCGATGGGGCGCCTCCAGCGCAATGGTGGCCTCCTGGCTCAATGCCCGCAACCAAGCCCGGCGCGCGGTGCGCGCACTGGGAATGAATCCGGCGAAGACAAAACGATCCACAGTGAGCCCACTCACCGCGGCCGCGGCCGTGACGGCACTGGCACCGGGCACACAATGAACCCTCACGCCCGCCTCTTGTGCAGCCGCGATCAGGTGCGTGCCAGGATCACTAATCGTTGGCATCCCCGCATCGCTGACCAACGCAAGAGCTTGCCCATCGCGCAACCGAGCAAGCAGCGAGTCCGTCGTGCGTGCTTGGTTATGGGCATGATGGGACAACAAACGTTTGCGCAGGCCATAGGCATGGAGCAAGATACGCGTCCGGCGGGTGTCCTCACAGATGATCGCCTCAACCGAGCGCAACACCGTCAAGGCGCGCACGGTGATATCCGCCAAGTGCCCAATCGGCGTTGCCACCACGTACAGCCCCGGCGCAATCAGCGTATCATCTGTTCGATGATCCCCTTGCGCCCGCGCCCAAAGCGAGGCGAGAACCGAATGCATGTCTTTGGGAAGAGGAGTGGTCATATGCCGGGCCTTATCAGGTATAGCCAATGAGTGAACAAAGCATTGTCCCTTCCGTTGATCCTGACGGTTATCTAGCGCGATATCTTGCCCAAATTCGCAAGTATCCCATGCTGGATGCTGATGAAGAGTATATGCTCGCCACCGCTTGGAGGGAACACGGTGATGCGGACGCTGCACAAAAACTCGTGACCTCCCACCTTCGCTTGGTGGCCAAAACAGCGGCGGGCTATAACGGCTATGGCTTGCCGATCTCGGATTTGATTGCCGAGGGCACTTTGGGCCTCATGCAGGCCGTTCGGCGGTTTGACCCTGATCGAGGCTTTCGCCTGTCGACCTATGCGATTTGGTGGATTAAATCATCCATTCAAGAGTACGTGTTGCGTAGCTGGTCGCTGGTGCGAGTCGGCACCACCTCCGCCCAGCGCAAACTCTTTTTTAACCTGCGACGTATTAAAAATCGCCTGCAGCGGATCGATGCCGGACAACTCACGCCAGAACACGTGAGTGAGGTTGCGCAAGAGCTCGGTGTGTCAGAAAAAGATGTCAAGGACATGGACCAACGGATGAGCGGCGGCGATCTTTCCCTAGATGTGACCCGTCCCGACAGCGATGAGCCGTGGTTGGATAACATCGCGGATGAGGAGTCTGATTTCGTCCAGGACATTGCTGACAAACAAGAACATCAAATCTGGCAACGACGCCTGCGCCAGGCCATGACTCACCTAGATGGGCGAGAACGCACCATTTTGAATAACCGCCGCCTTACCACCAACCCCCAAAGCCTTGAGACGCTCAGTCAGCGTTTCGGGGTCAGCCGTGAACGCATTCGCCAACTCGAAGCCCGCGCCTTTAGTAAAATTCGCAATGCGTTACGCGATTCCCCTTCGGACAATGCGTGATTACCCATCCGTTCACCTCAACGTTCGCCCAAGATAGAGACCAGGATAATATAGATAATGAACTTTTCTGATTTTTCTTTTCCCGCCAAACTCGATACCAGCATTGCTGCTGCCGGATATAGCACCCCTACGCCAATCCAGCAGCAAGCGATCCCTGTCGTGCGTAATGGCCAAGATTTGATCGGTATCGCGCAAACCGGTACGGGAAAGACTGCCAGTTTTATATTGCCTATTATAGAAAAACTTATCGCCCGACTCGGCCCTGCGCGTATGCCGCAAGCCCTGATTATCGAACCGACACGAGAACTCGCCAGTCAGGTCAGCGAACACTTGACAATCCTAGGGGACGGCTGCAGCATCGCCCACACCCTGCTGGTTGGTGGCGGCAATATCAAAGAACAAACCAAGGCCCTTGATGGCCCCAGTCACATCGTGATCGGCACACCTGGGCGGCTGATCGATATGGTAGAACGCGGCAAGCTCATGCTTGCCGGGATTAAGTACTTGGTCATCGACGAAGCTGATCGCATGCTCGATATGGGATTTATTCCTGACGTAGAAACCCTGTTAAAAGTCATTCCGGGCAAACCGCAAACCTTGCTTTTTTCAGCCACGATGCCGCCCGCGATCCGAACTCTGGCGATCAAGTTCATGAATGAACCAGAAGAAATCACCGTCGCACCACCAGCAAGCACGGTGGATAAAATCTCCCAGTGGCTTGTAAAATCATCCCGCAAGATCGATACTCTGCTCGATATTCTACACGCGAACCAAGATGGCCGTGCCTTGATTTTCTGTAATCGCAAACGCGATGTGGATCAACTCGTACGGGATTTAGTCAAGCGTGGATTGGATGCCCGCCGGTTGCACGGGGATATGGATCAACCCTCGCGCACCCGGGTCATCAAAGCCTTTAAGGATAATGAGTTTCGCTTTCTGGTGTGCAGCGATGTCGCCGCAAGGGGCTTGGATATTGCTGAGTTGCCCCTCGTCGTGAACTACCAACCGCCAACCCACCCGGATGAATATATTCACCGTATTGGTCGCACAGGCCGTGCGGGTCGTTCTGGCACTGCCTTTACCCTGTGTCGCGGGGCGGAAATGGATGACGTTAAAGAGATCGAAAAAACCATCCGGCTACAGATACCAATCTGGCAAGGACGGATCGATGCCGATGCCTTAGCGCAAACACAAACCACGCCTCCTGCTCGGCTGGATGAGACAGAGGAAGAATTAGTAGCCGATAGCAAAAAAGTAGAAAAAAAGACCAAAGAAAAAACGAGTAAAGAGAAAACGACACCAAAAAAGACAGCAAAGAAAGCGACGAAAAAAACAACAAATAAAGACGCTACGGATGACGATGAATCCGCGCCCACCACGGTCCAAGACCATAAAACTCGTCGCGCGGCCCGCAATATTCAGGATAAAACGCATGAGAACAACGCGCCAGAAGATGACACACAAGATGATGCGGCCACCCGCCGCGCGGCCCGCCGCGAAGCTGATCGCCAAGCGTTCAAAGAAGGGCGACTAGAAAGCCCGCACCGTGCGCGCCAGGATGAAGTCCCTCATGAGGATCATCATGATGGTCGCGATGGTCGTGATGATCGCTGGGATGATCGGCGCGCCGAACAACGCCCCGAGCGACGCGATGAACAACGCGATAAGCGTAACAACAAACGACGGACTGATGACCACGGGTCGTCACGGTCATCGAACCGGCGGGATGGAGAAAACCGACACCCCGCTAAAGAGCAAGACAAGACTCCCTTTGGCGAGTCCCGTCATCTCCCTGATTTTCTAAGAACTTAAGCGGCGAACAGATCCGCACATTGCTCGACCATCGCCTTGGCAAGCTCATCCACGCCGATGATCGTGATCGCCCGGTCATAATAGTCTGTCACGTCATGACCGACACCAATGGCGAGCAGTTCCACAACCCCATCGTTTTGAATGTCCTTAATCACCCTGCGTAGATGCGCTTCTAAGTACCCTGGCGGGTTGGCAGAATTGGTACTATCATCCACCGGCGCGCCATCGGAAATGACCATCAAGATCCGCCGGGACTCCGGACGTGCACACAAGCGCTGATACGCCCACAAGAGTGCTTCGCCGTCGATGTTTTCTTTTAAGAGCCCCTCGATCAACATCAAGGCGATTTTTTGCCGCGCGCGACGCCATGGCTCATCGGCTTTTTTATAGATCACATGCAACAATTCGTTGAGCCGTCCGGGGGGACCATCTTGCGCCTCTTCGTTCCATAGCTGGCGCACGCGCCCCCCTTTCCATGCGCCGGTGGTAAAGCCCAATACCTCTACCGCCACGCCGCATCGCTCCAACGTCCGGGCGAGCAAGTCTGCGCTGATCGCAGCCACCGAGATAGGCCTTCCCCGCATCGATCCTGAATTATCGATTAAAAGGCTGACGACTGTATCGCGAAAGTCATGCCGTCGCTCGCGCTTAAAGCTTAACGGGTTGGTGGGATCGATGATGACCCGCGGCAGACGCGCGGCATCGAGCAAACCCTCTTCTAGATCAAAGGTCCAGCTGTGATTTTGCTGAGATAACAGCAACCGCTGCAAACGATTGGCCAGCTTGGTCATCACGCCCTTGAGCGGCGCCATACGGATATCCAACTCTTTACGCAAACTTGCCGCTTGAGCCCGATCACTGGCAAGTTTATCGGCATCGATGACTCGATCAAACTCAGTCGTAAAAATTCGGTACTGGGTGCCTAAGCTTTGTGCTCTTGGTCGCGGCGGCGATTCACCGGCCGGGGTTTCACTCCTTTCCTGTTGGTCTTTTTCTATCTGGGCAGCCCCTTCGGGGCTCGTACGGGCCGAGGTTGTATCCTGCTGGCCATCATCATGGTCTTCGGGGGCCTGCGCAAGTTGGTCTTCTGGGGTATCCTCCTGATCCTCGGGCGGGGCGTCGGCGTTATCATCGCGTCCTGCTTCTAAGGAATCAATCAAGTCCCGCGCCCGCTGGGCAAACTGCTGTTGGTCATCGATGACGTCATCCAAATCAGCGATGACATGCTTGAGCTTTTTTCGCCAGGGCTTGAGCTTGCCGCTCGTTTTTGCTGGCGGAGAACAATCAAACCACCGCTCACGCGCCAGCCAGGCAAGACTCTGGTCCAGCAAGAGCGGCTCAGGGCTACGGTCTTGGTGACAGGTATGGGTGTGCAAGCCCTGAAGGTTATGGCGAATCCCGCGATAGGTGCGCACCCCCAAAGCCTCACAGCGGGCTTGTTCTAAGGCATCAAAAGCGGCAGCGGCTTGAGGATCGGGCGGACGATAGGCCTGATGCAGGGCTCGGTCCGTATAACGCCGGCCCAGAGAAGCCGCATCGCTCGCCCCGCGAATATGTTGCAAAACGGGGTTTGCCTGGGTGTCGGGCACCGAAACAAACGTGCGATCCCGCGCGATTGCTCGACCACAGGCATCGACGGGCCGTCCAAGACCATCCGAAGCGGCGTGATGAGGAGCGTTAGGCGGCGTCTGCGCCTGGGACCGAACTTTGGCCATCGCCGCTTGCTTGCTCGCCTGGGGGTGGCCCGCTGTCTTGTCCTTTAGCGCTCACGTCGCGATCAACGAGCTCGATCACCGCGAGGGGCGCATCATCGCCATAACGAAACCCAGCACGGAGCACCCGGGTATAGCCCCCGTCCCGCTTGGCGTAGCGCGACGCAAGCACGTCAAAAAGTTTCTTAGTCATCGCCGCATCACGCATCCGCGATTCGGCCATGCGACGGCGCGCCAACCCACCTTTTTTGCTCAGCGTAATCAGCCGATCAACCACGCCGCGCAACTCTTTGGCTTTGGGTAAGGTGGTGGTGATCTGTTCGTGCTTGATGAGGGCTGCGGCCATGTTGGCAAACAGCGCACGCCGATGGCTGGACGTGCGATTAAGCTTGCGCCCTTTGAGTCTGTGTCGCATGGGAGTCACACCAAAATAAAAAGGAGAACAGGCGTTATTGTAACGATTTTCCGGCGGGACTCAAGACCCGTCATTACTGGGTCTGCTTTTAAGACTCGTTAACGGGCGTCCAAGATTGCGACCATGAGTTCTGCCATTACTTGCTCATAAAGGGCGCGCTTAAAGCTGACCGCAACGTCCACCACGCGATCAGGCTCCAACCACTGCCAACGGCTAAACTCTGGGGCATCGCTGGTGCGCAGGTTGATCGCCGCGTCCGGCCCGCCATAGGCCACGGCGAACCATTTTTGTCGCTGACCACGATAGCGACCGCCGAAAAGGAGCGGGATGACGTTGGCGGGTAAGTCATAAGCCAACCATTCTCTCACTTCGGCAAGGATATCGTGAGAGGTAATAATCAGGCCCGTTTCCTCCGATACCTCGCGGATCAAGGCCTGGTGCGGGGTTTCGCCTGGATCGATGCCACCTTGGGGGAGTTGCCAAGCGCCGGGAGTATCCAAACGCTCACCGACGAAAACGCGCCCCCCCTTGCACAGCACGACCCCGACACCAGGGCGGTAGACGTCTTTACTCTGGGGATTGAGCGGCATCAAGGATGTCACAACCGACTTACCGGCAAGGCTATGACAATCGCGACAAGGATTAGTGGTTGAGAATCTGACTCAAGAATAGCTTGAGACGCTCAGACTCAGGATTGGCAAAGAACTGCTCGGGCTCGTTTTCCTCGACGATCTGGCCATAGTCCATAAAGACGACACGGTTGGCGACCTTGCGGGCAAAGCCCATCTCATGGGTCACGCATAGCATGGTCATGCCCTCGTTCGCGAGCTCGATCATCACATCGAGCACCTCTTTAATCATTTCCGGATCCAGAGCCGAGGTTGGTTCATCAAACAGCATGATTTTTGGCTTCATGCATAAAGATCGTGCAATCGCCACGCGCTGTTGCTGTCCCCCGGACAGCTGGCCGGGGTATTTATCCGCTTGGTCGGGGATACGGACCCGCTCGAGATAATAGCGGGCGGTATCTTCGGCCTCTTTTTTCGGCTGTTTGCGCACCCACACCGGTGCAAGGGTGAGGTTTTCCAGTACGGTAAGGTGGGGGAACAGATTAAACTGCTGGAACACCATACCGACTTCTCGTCGGATCGCGCCGATATTCTTCAGGTTTTCATTTACCTGAATATCATCCACCGCAAGGCTTCCCTCTTGGTATTCTTCCAACGCATTGATACAGCGAATCAGCGTGGACTTGCCCGATCCGGACGGCCCACAGATAACGATCTTCTCGCCGCGCTGTACAGTCATATCGATGTCTTTGAGGACATGGAACTCGCCATACCATTTATTGAGTTTTTCGATCTTAATGACCGTGTCACCAGTTTGCTGGGGTGCAGGTTCGCTCATAATAGAGTCCTCTAGGATTTATGGCCTGTCGCCAATTGCCGTTCCAACCAGATGGAATAGCGGGACATAGAAAAACAAAAGATGAAGAAGAGTAAGGCTACAAAAAGATACACTTCGGTGGCAAGGCCGACCCATTTGGTATCGCTCAGCGCCGCTTTGCCGACACCCAGCAGGTCTAGAAGGCCGATAATTAAAACCAGAGTCGTATCCTTAAACAAACCGATAAAGGTATTCACGATTGCCGGAATAGAAACCTTTAACGCTTGGGGCAAAATAATCAGCAACATCGACTGCCAGTAGGTGAGTCCCATGGCATCCCCAGCTTCATACTGGCCCTTAGATAAGGATTGCAAACCACCACGAATAACCTCGGCCATATACCCCGAGGCAAACAAGGTCACCACGATGAGCACCCGGGGAATCAGCGCAAAGGTAACCCCTTGCGGCATGAACAAAGGCAGCATCACAGAGGCCGTGAACAATAGGGTAATCAGCGGTACGCCGCGAATGAACTCGATAAAGCCGACGCAGATGATCCGAACCACCGGCAAATCAGACCGGCGCCCCAAGGCCAGAGCGACCCCAATGGGCAACGAGCCGGCGATGCCCACAAGCCCCACGATGATCGTGAGCATGAGCCCGCCGTACTTGGTCGCATCAGCAAGCGCAAAGCCATTGGTCGACAGCCCGGCTCCCAAAGCGGCAAATCCGCTTTGTACGCCGAAGACCAGGGGCGCGAGGACCATCGCCAATACGCTATAGACCGGCAAAAGGACAAGCACAATGGCAACAACGACGCTCCCTATCCCAGCGATGAGCGCGCTCACGTTGGGTATGAACAGGCGCACAAGGCCATTGAGCATGATAGAAAGACCAATCACCGCGATGACCTGCGCTGTGAGCGACGGTGCCCCACTGGCAAAACTCGGCGCCGTCATCAAAAGGGCCATCACAAAGGGAAGCACAGCAAGGCCGATAGACCTACCGCGGCTTGCCGATGCCTCGAGCAATAAGGGAAAAAGCATGAGCAAAAAGGTGGCCAGCAATAAGCCGATGCGCCAGGCACTTTCCGGCTCGTAACTCACTGTCCACACCCAAAACAAAATCATGATCGGGAAAGTCTTGCTCAGGGCCGAAAGAATCCCTGCGCCTTTCATTTTGGGATATAACACCGGCGCGAGGGCTAGCGGTGCGATCAGCCCCACTAAGGCAACCCCCAAGAGGGTTCCGTCTTGCGTGTCCACACCAGAGATGATGAACGCCGAAAGGAAAGGATAAGCGGACGCAAACAGCAACAGCGGCCGCCGATAGGGGATGCTAGAGACCAGCAACGGCGCAAGGGCAAAGGGCAGACCAATCGCCGAAAGGTGCAACCGCCAACGCATCTCGAGCGGATAAAAACCATAGACGAACTGGCTAAAACGGACTCGAATGATGGCCCAACACGCCCCGCCACTTTCACAGGCGAACCGATCCTCGGCAAACCAGTCGGCATCGAGCACACCCCACTGAATAAAGTCGCGCAACACCTGATAGATAAAGTACATAAAAATCAGGGTCAGCACGGTGTTGATCGGCCCTGAAAATAAGTTCTGGCGGGCCCAGCCGACGATCCCAACCTGAAAAGCGGGAGGCGGACGGTCAGGTAAGGTTTCTTGGCGTACCGTCATCGATCTGTTTCCTGAGGGATAGGATGTGGTGTGGTCATCTGTTTATCTTTCTACAAGAGCCATGCGACGATTATAGATATTCATGCCCATAGAAATAATGAGAGAAATCATGAGATAAATCATCATAGTGATAAACAAACACTCGATGGCTTGCCCTGTTTGGTTGAGGGTAATACCGCCGATAGTGCCAACGAGATCGACATAGCCGATGGCAATGGCAAGCGAGGAGTTTTTGGTGAGGTTCAAGTACTGGCTGGTGAGCGGTGGAATAATCAACCGCAAGGCTTGCGGGATAATCACCAGGCGCATGGTGCGCCCAGAGCTCACGCCTAAGGATAGCGATGCTTCGGTTTGGCCTTTGCTGACCGATTGAATCCCGGCGCGCACGATCTCAGAGATAAACGCGCCCGTATAAATCGCCAGTGCCCAGGTCAGGGCGGCCAACTCAGGCGAGATTTGAATGCCGCCCTTGATGTTAAAGCGGCTGGCTTCGGGGGCAATGAGATTGATGGGGCCACCCGTCACCATAAACACAAACAAAGGCAGGACGATGATGATCCCCAAAGACGCCCAGTAGGCGGGGAAAATTTGTCCGGTGAGAACCTGGCGGCGTTTGTTCCAACGCACAAGGATAAACGAAAGGATAATCGCCAAGACGAAGGCGAAAAACACCCACGATGCGCCGGCCTCAAATTCTGGCCGGGGTAAAAATAAACCGCGATTGTTAAGGTAAGTACCGCCGCCCAAGACCAAGGTATCGCGCACCTTGGGCAGGCCTAGGATAATGCCGTGCCAGAGCAAAATGTGGAGCAAGACCGGCACGTTACGAAAAAACTCGACCATGCAATAGACCGCGCGCGACGCCAGCCAGTTCGGCGAGAGACTTAAGACCCCTAAAACAAAGCCGATGATGGTCGCCAGGATGATCCCAAGCACAGCCACCAAAAGCGTATTAAGAAGGCCAACCACAAGAGCACGGCCATGGGTTGATTCGGATGTGTAGTGAATCAGGCGCTGGTTAATATCGTAAAGCGCCGGTTGCGAAAGAAAATCAAAGCCACTGGCAAGACCACGGGCTTCAAGGTTGATCGCCGTGTTGTAGGCGATGAACGTCACCCCAGCGGCAAGCGCGAACGCCGTGAACACTTGAATGGCAATCGACCGTATCGTGCGATTGGCGAGCAGATTGGTTACAAGGGCCAACACAATCAGAGTCCGATATATAGGTTATATATAGGTTAAAAAAAAGCAGGAGGTTAAAGGATAACCTCCTGCTTTTTATGCCGTCTTAGCGAAGCGGCGGGGCGTAGAGAATGCCGCCATCCGTGTACTGCGCGTTCAAGCCGCGTTGCAGTTGGATGGGGGTATTCATACCCAGATAGCGCTCAAAAATTTCGCCGTAGTTGCCGACGCTTCTGATGACGTCAACGGCCCAATCTTTATCTAGACCGAGCATGGCGCCGTAATCACCTTCCACGCCGAGCATCCGCTTAACTTCCGGAGTCGCCCTATCGGAGTTCTTCATGGCAATCACATTTTTGGAGTGGACGCCCATCTCTTCGGCGATGATGAGGGCGTTAAGAACCCAACGCGCCACATCGGCCCATTGATCGTCCCCTTGTGCAACCACGGGACCCAGAGGCTCTTTAGAGATGATTTCTGGGAAAACCATGTGATCGTCAGGATTGGGGAAGGTCGTCCGCGTGGCGGCCAGACCTGAGGCGTCGGTGGTGTACACGTCGCACCGCTCGGCTTCGTAAAAGCTACGCGCTTCTTCGTTGGTTTCGATGGGCACGGACTCATAGTTGAGGTTGTTCGCGCGCATGAAGTCGGCCAGGTTCAACTCGGTGGTTGTCCCGGTTTGGATGCACACGGAAGCGCCATCCAGTTCGGTGGCACTGGTGATGCCGAGCGACTTACGACCGATGAAGCCTTGACCGTCGTAGTAGTTTACACCGACAAAGGTCAGGCCAAGATCTACATCACGAGAGAACGTCCAGGTGGTATTCCGTGAGAGGACATCGATCTCGCCGGAGACCAGGGCTGGAAAGCGTGTCTTACCGGTCAGGTTGACGTACTTAACAGCATCCGGATCGCCAAAGACGGCAGCCGCCACAGCGCGGCAATAATCCACATCGAAGCCTTGCCAGTTGCCTGCGTCATCGGTGAAGGCAAAGCCGACCAAGCCGGTGTTGATACCGCAGTTCAGTTCGCCGCGGGCTCGTATTTCGTCAAGTTTTGCCGCATCGGCGTGACCAGCCGCAAACAGGGCAAGAACCCCTGCAGCAATTGTCGTTTTTGTGAGTCTCATAGTTTCTTTAACTCCTGATTATTGTATACGCATGCTTGTTAAGCGTTGCGTGCTTATAGTGAGGAGGTAAAGTCCAGCGTTGTCTTGCTGGCACAATCAGGTGCCATGCACCATGTGTTGTACCAAGCGTACGACAAGCCGTGCGTCGCCTTCTCAGACCGCATCTCTTCGCCCGGTGCCCTTAGATGAAAATCCCCGCAAAGGAAATCGCGCCAGGAGCAACGGCGAGAAAAGCAAACTGAGACGTACGCCTCCCCTGGCACGATTGTAAACGCTCTGATCTCATCTCGCAAGCCGGATCATGACCCACGAAATCCGATCCTTCTTTGAGGGCGTTTTCTGCTAGATTGATCAGCCAATCCTTCCGTCCTTGATCGCGCGCTGGATACGCCGACAGACTTGCAGATCCGCCAGTCAGGCTCTACCTTGAAGAGATGCATACCTATCCCCATCACGCGCCCGAAACGAACACCTACGACCTGACGGCCTTCGCCCGTCGCGCCCGCGCGGCCATGGCGGCTAACAGCCAGGCCGATGCGCCTGCGCGTACCCAAGCGATCCGCGCCGCCGCAGACCAGATCGATGAATGCCGGGCTGAGCTGTTAACCGCCAACCGTCAAGACTACGACAACGCTCAAGCCAAAGGGGTCAAGCCTGCCTTTTTAGACCGCCTGGCCCTTGATGAGGTGCGGATCGACGGGATGATCCAAGCCCTGCGCGATATTGCCGATCAGCCCGATCCGGTGGGTGAGGTTCTCGCCCAATGGACTCGCCCTAACGGCCTGCGTATCGAACGCCGCGCCGTGCCTCTCGGCGTGATTGGCGTGATCTTCGAAAGCCGCCCCAACGTGGCCGCCGATGCCAGCGCCTTGTGCCTGCGGGCGGGCAATGGGGTGATTCTGCGTACGGGATCGGACAGCTTTGCTTCGGTGACCTGTATCACCCAGGCCATACGCGCCGGGATCCGCGATGCCGGGTTAGACCCGGATGCGGTCGTGATGATCCCGACCCGAGACCGGCAAGCGGTGAGCGACATGGTGCGCGCCACCGACGAGATTGACCTGATCGTGCCCCGCGGCGGCCGCTCGCTTATCGAGCGAATCAGCGCTGAGGCTCGGGTGCCTCTGCTTAAGCATCTGGAGGGCCTGTGTCATGTGTATGTGGATGCCAGTGCCGATCCCGCCCAGGCCGCAAGGATTGTCCTCAACGCCAAAATGCGCCGGGTTAGTACCTGCGGCGCAGCGGAAACCATCCTGATCGACCGTGCCGCATTGCCTGAGCTGGTGGCCGCCATTGTCCCGCCTCTGCTTGAGGCCGGGTGCGAGGTGCGCGCCGATGAGCCCATCGCCGCTATCGTAGACAAGGCCAAACCAGCGAGCCAGGCAGACTGGCAGACCGAATACCTGGATGCCATCGTCGCCGTGCGCGGCGTGGACGGCGTGGACGGCGCCATTGCACACATCGACCGCTATGGCTCCCAGCACACCGATGCCATCCTCGCCCAAGACGCCGCCGCCATCGATGCCTTTACCAAAAAAGTGGATAGCGCGATTGTGCTGGTCAATGCCTCCACCCAATTTGCCGATGGCGGCGAGTTTGGCATGGGTGGCGAGATTGGCATCGCCACCGGCCGCCTGCATGCCCGGGGTCCGGTCGGCAGTGCCCAGCTGGTGACCCACAAATACGTGGTGATCGGTGACGGGCACATCCGCCCGTAAGGTGCAGGTGCATGAGTTACGCCCCTCAACAAACCCCTTAAACAACCCCCTAACGTGGTGTAAAGCGGTGTCCATCCCTTTTGCCAACCCGGCTTTACTGCGTCGCCTTCGCATTGGATTGTTCGGTGGTACCTTTGATCCTGTCCATCCTGGGCACCTGCACCTGGCGCAAGCCGCGCGCCGGGCCTGCCGGTTGCATGCGGTCTGGTGGCTGGTGAGCCCCGGCCATTGGATGAAAAGCCCGCCTCAGGAAACCATAGGTGACCGCATCGCACGCATTCGCCGCCTCACGCCCGATCCGGCCATGGTCCCCACAGACCTTGAGGCTCACCTTGGTACTACCTCGACCTGGCAAACGACCCAGCAGCTTCAGACTCGTTTTGCGGGAACACGTTTTGTCTGGATTATGGGTGCCGATAACCTTTCTGATCTATCACGCTGGATCGATTGGCAACGGCTTGCAGGTACGCTACCGCTGTTTATCGCGGGGCGACCCGGGATCACCCATGCCAGCCTGCGCGGCGCGGCGGCGAGGCGGTTAGCAGCAAAACGTCTGCGCAAACCAGCGCATTTGTGTCATCATCAGACACCGGCCTGGTTTATGGCCCCGCAACACAATCAACCCCATGCGTCCCGTCTTCTCCGAGGAACCCCCGCCCGCTGATGTCGCCCCCTGCAAAACGCCCAACGCCTAAAACGGCCAAAACGACGATAACGACATCCGCTAGATCTCAAGCCGCAACGGCGAAAAGGATCCAGCAACGCGCCCAGACGATCATCACCACCCTTGAAACGCACAAGGCCGAAACCATCACCCAGATCGATATGCGCCACACATCGATCATGGACGTGATGATTATCGCCACCGGCACCTCGACGACTCACCTTGGGGCCTTGCGCGACCATGTCTTACGCCGCTTAAAACGCTACCGCAAAGCACCGCCAACACGGCTGGAGGGGAACGGCACCCGTTGGCTGGTGCTGGATATGGGGGATATCGTGCTGCATCTGTTTACCGCAGAGATGCGCGCCCTGTACGATTTAGAAAAACTGTGGCAAAAAGTCGATCCAGTCGACTCCCTATAACTCGCTTATCTCATCGGCTCACTGTTTATGCCTCGCCCTTTGATTATCGGTTGTCGCACCAGCGCCCTTGCGCGCCTACAGGCGCAACTCCTGTATGACAAGCTTATCGATCGCACCCCACGGCCGTGTAGCGTGCGAGGGACCAAGCGTCTGGAGTTTCCGCCAGACGAAGATGGCTTTAAGGGGATTTTTATCACCGGCCTGGAGGCCGCTCTGCGCACCGGCGTGATCGATATCGCCGTGCATTCGATGAAGGACGTGCCCGGCGGGCGGGAGCTTGATGAAGACTTTGCCTTGCACAGTATCCTACCGCGGGATAATCCGCTCGATGCCCTGATTACGGGACACGGCGCAATTACCGTGCACGACTTACCCAGCGGTGGGCAAGTGGCCACCAGCTCACCCCGCCGGCAAGCCCAGCTTGCCAGCTTGCGCCCTGACCTTTCGCTGGTCAGTCTGCGTGGCAATGTCGATACCCGTCTTGCCAAGGCATCGTGCTTTGATGGCATCATCCTTGCCGCCTGTGGGCTCACGCGGTTGGGGCGTAAAGACCAGATCAGTAGCCTGATTTCCATAGAGCATATGCTACCCGCCGCCGGGCAAGGCACCCTGGCGGTGCAATACCGCCGCGAGGATGACGATATCGCCGAGCTCCTCGCGCCTTTGGTCGATGAAGAAACACAGCTACAAACCCAAGCTGAGCGCGGTTTTCTCCATGGTTTTGGCGGCGACTGCACCTCCCCCCTGGCCGCCTTCGCCAGCGTTGAGAAAGGTCAAGTCTTTCTCCGCACTCAGCACCTAAGGTCAGAAAACTCCCGCAGCGACGCAAAGATAGAAAAGATAGAAAAAAACATCCGCATGGTGCCTTCTCAAGCGTGGGAGATCGGCGTACGCACTGGCGAGGATCTCCGTGCGACGAGCAAATCGCGCACCAATTTAGCCGTTGAGAGCCCGCTCTAGTACGATCCCAAGCTGATCGGTAAACTGCGCAGGGTTAACAGGAGGTAGTCCTTGCGCAATATGCGTCTGAGCAAACAGCACGTGCGCTGCACTTTCAAACAAAGACTCATCGCTCACTTTAGCAAGAGCGAGAATCGCCGGGTGCTCGGGATTGATTTCCAACACTCTAGAAACCCCCATATGCTGAGGGTTACGCTGGCGTAACAACGCTTCGGTCTGGAGATCAGGGTCGTCCCTGCCTGCCACCAAACAAGCGGGTGATTGCGCAAGGCGGGTACTGACCCGTACGTCCTTGACCTCTAGGGTGGTTTTCAGTTTTTCGGTCAGGACACGTACTGCCTCGCTCGTTTTGGGTTCTTTTTTATCAGCCCCGTTTTTCTTTTTTTCTTGCGTCTCTTCACCCGGCGTCACATCCTCGCGCGTTACCGACTTAAAGCTCATCCCGGCAAGGTCCATCCCCGTCCAAAAGCTATCGACCGGATCGCGCAAGAGCGCGACCTCTTGGCCGGCCTTGATAAAACCCTCCAAATGCGGAGAACGCGCCAGGTCTTGCTCGCCACTACCGGCAAGATAGAGCACTGTTTTCTCGTCTTGTTTGTTTTCTTGTGCACGCTTTTTATAGCCCGCAAGGCTCGTCAGATCATCTCCAGCGGTGCTTTGAAAACGCAACAACGCGCCGATCGTCTCGCGATTCTCGGGATCGTGAATCAGCCCTTCTTTAAGGACCGCGCCAAAGTTGTTCCAAAAGACCGCATAGTCCTCTCGATTTTTTGCCTTTTCTTTGATCGCGCCCAACACCTTGCGCGTCAGGCCGGAGGAGATTTTGGCCAGTACAGGGCTATCTTGGAGCATTTCACGGCTGACATTAAGCGGCAGGTCGGGGCTGTCCACCACCCCCACCACAAAACGCAAGTAATCAGGTAAAATGTTTTCAGCCTTGTCATCCACCAACACCCGCCGAACATACAGACGCAGACTCGCGCGCTGTTGATAGAGATCAAACGGCGGCAAGGAGGGAATAAACAACAGCGCTGAATAGGTGATAATCCCTTCGGCTTGATAGGGGATCGTCAGCCACGGCTCGCCCAAGCCATGGCACACGTCTTGATAGAAACTTTCGTACTCTTGCTTGCGCGAGTCACTGTAAGACTGAGTCCACAGCGCGCTACCCCCGCCGTTAATCTCTTGAGTCCCGTCAGCACTCACAAGGTCAATCGGTAGTTCGATGTGACTGGAATGACGCCGAATAATGTGCTCTAGCTGCGCTTTATCTAGGTATTGGTCTTTGTCTTTGCGAATGTGCAAGATGACCTCGGCGCCGTGATCGAATCCTGGCGCATCGATCTTGTCGATGGTGAAGTTCCCCTGGCCATCAGACTGCCAACGCCAGGCACTCTTGGCTTTCGGCGCGCGGGCGATCACCTCGACCCGGTCAGCCACCATGAACGCCGAATAAAATCCCAAGCCAAACTGGCCGATGAAAGACACATCCTGTTTGTCCGCGAGAGCCTCTAAGTACGCGGCAGAGCCCGAGCGGGCGATGGTGCCCAAGTTCTTGCTGAGCTCGTCTTTCGTCATGCCCATGCCACGATCCGCCACGGTGATGGTGTTTTTGGCCAGACGCACCTCAATGCGTCCTTGGGCGTTCACACCGCCCCAATCTTTGCGGGTTAAGACCTGATGGCGCAGACGATCATAGGAATCCGAGGCATTGGAGATCAGCTCGCGCAGAAAAACATCCGTATCGCTATAAAGGGACTTGGCCACGATGGATAAAAGTTTGGTGACATCGGCGCTAAAGGGGATCGGCTTTGACATTCGGGGGCATCCCTCTCAAATTGTTGGTGCGTATTGTTGGTGCGTGTGGTGAGATTCGTGTTCGTGCGTTTTTCGCTATGACGTTAAGCTATGACGTTAATATGAGTCCGGCAACCGCAAGGTACAACCCCGCGCGTCGATCCTGGCGCCCAGAAAGGCATCCCCATGCTTTTACGCACAATCAGCGAGGCTCTCGCCAAAGCCTTCACGGCGCATGGCCTGGATGGCGCGCTTGGACGCGCCCAGTGGTCCAGCCGTTTTGATGGTCTCCAATGCAATGGAATCATGGCCGCAGGCCTTAAGGGCGCACAAGCACAAGAGCTCGCCACACGCATCGCCGAGACCGTAAGCCAGCATGGGTCGGTCCATAAGGCGACAGTGGCAGGTCCGGGCTTTATCAACATCCACCTCAGCCAAGACGCCCTGGCCAATGTCGCGCTGACCGCCGCACGTGATATCACGGCTCTGATCCCCAAAGCCGACACCCCTCACCGAATCGTCATCGACTTTGGCGGCCCCAACATCGCCAAGCCCATGCACGTGGGGCACCTGCGTTCCTGCTTGATCGGCGATTGTCTACAACGGCTCGCCCGGGCACTCGGCCACCAGGTCACCAGCGACATTCACCTGGGCGATTGGGGACTACCGATGGGCATGCTGGTAGATGCCCTGGCGCGTGCGCCGATCCCGGACTTGACCCTCGATGCGCTCAACGTCCTCTATCCCCAGGCGGCGCAGGCCTGTAAGCAAGACGAGGCGCGCCTGGATGCGGCACGCAGGGCGACTGCCCGCCTGCAACAAAAGCAAAGCGAGGCCATGACCTGCTGGCAGCAGATGCTGGACGTTACGATCGCCGGATTACGTGAGGATTTGGACCGCCTGGGCGTGCGCTTTGATCGCTGGGATGGGGAAGCGACCACCGCTGAGGACTTACCTGGCTTGACCGAGCACTTGCAGGAACGCGTCATTGCGCGGGTGGATGATGGGGCGTTGATTGTACCCACCGACCTTGAGGATACCCCGCCGCTGATTCTGCGCACCCGCGATGGGCTCTATTCCTATGCGGCGACGGACCTTGCGACCATCGCTCGACGCAATAGCGAGGTGACGCCCGATTATATTTGGTATGTGGTCGATGAACGCCAGCACTTGCACTTTGCCCAGATTTTTGCCGCGGCGAGAAAAGCACAAATCGCGCCAGCAGAGCAAGCCCTAGAACATATCGGCTTTGGCACGGTGAACGGCCCTGACGGGAAGCCCTTTAAGACTCGCGAGGGCGGCGTCATGCGCTTGCGTGATTTGCTGGATAACGCCTACAACCAAGCTCAAACCCGGGTTGGCGAATTGCGGGGCGCTGGACAAGACGCCCGTGAAGAAAGCCAAGATATCGCGCATGCGGTGGGTCTAGCGGCCATTAAGTACGCCGATTTATCTAACTACCGCCGCTCGGATTATCGCTTTGATCTGGCCCGGTTCATGACCTTTGAGGGACGCACCGGCCCCTACCTTCTTTATGCCGCAGTACGCATGGCATCCATTCTGCGCAAGGCCCAGGAAGAAGATATAGAAAAAAAGACACGCCTAGAAGATTTAGATACTCAAGATTTTTGTGATAACACCCGGACCCTTGCGATCACCATTGCCCGCCTACCCGATGCCTTAAATCTGGCGTTTGATCGCCGCGCACCCAGCGATCTATGTAGCTATGCCTATGATCTGGCGCAGGCCTTCAGCGCATTCTATACCAATGTACCCGTGCTCACCGATGACGAGCGCAGGCGCCGGAAACGCTTGGTGCTTGTTCGTGCCACCCACCAAGCCCTTACTTGTGTGTTAGGTCTTCTTGGGATTAAGGTGATTGATCGAATGTGAAGTACCGTGCCACTGGCCACGATAAACATAAAAAACGGGCCCGGTCATGGTCATGGTTGCCTGCGTTGATGGCCAGCGGATGACAAGCTCGCCGCCATCCACATGAACCCGCACGGTGCGCGCCGCATGATAATGCGTCATCGCCATCGCCGCCGCGGCACAGGCTCCCGTGCCGCACGCTAAGGTTATCCCCGCGCCGCGCTCATAGACCCGCAGTCGTAATTGCCCCGGGTCTAGGATTGTGGCAAGGCCGATGTTGGCGCCATCGGTGAGTTCCGCAAGAGCACCGATCCGCGCGCCAAAGGCCGGAAAATCATCCCGCTGGTTGCCAAAAAACACGAGATGAGGATTGCCCATGCTCACCATCCACGCCCGGGCAAAGTCCGTATCCTCATCATGCAACGCGCCTTGCGAGGTTATGATCGCCTGATCGCCCTCATGGGCACCGGTCCAGCCCATCACCGCCGCGCCAAAGGTCGGTCGTCCCATGTCCACCTCAATCTGCCCGTCTTGGGTGCGTTGGGCCGTCAACAGGCCGCTGTCGGTCTGAATTCGGACACGAGAAAGGTTTTGTTCGGCCATAATCAGATCAGCAATACAGCGGGTGCCATTGCCGCAGGCCGCCGCAGGCGAGCCATCATGATTATAGAAACTGACCGCAATATCGACCCCCTCACTCTCCTCGCCTTTCTTCGGCGTGTTGAGCACAATCACCTGGTCACAACCGATGCCCCTACGGCGATCAGCCAAATAGGCGGCGTGGCCGGCGACATCCAGGGCCTCAACACGCTGATCGATAATGACGAAATCATTACCCAGACCATGCATTTTAAGAAAAGAAAAACTCATGAGGCGTATTCTATCTTTTCTGTAGGATTTTGCGCAGGGCGTCCTGGCGGGCGGGCTTGAGTATGATCGTCTTTAATCACCTGTGCAAGGTCACTCACCAACGCCCGCATTGTCCTAATCCGTTCATCGGCTGATCCTTCGCGCCGAAGGTGGGCGATAAAGATGCTCTGATCTGGACGCAAACGCGCCTGATGATTTTCTAAAAAACGTGCCAAGCCGGCGGGATCCACGGCGATATCCGGGCGCATGCTGATCTTACAGCCGGCCACGCCGACCTCTAGCCGGCTGACCTGGGCGCCGATACAAACCAGTTTCAAACGCACCAATTCGGTAAAGATGATCGCATCAGGCGGGAGGGCGCCAAAACGATCCGCCATTTCTGCCGTCAGCTCATCGATCTCGCTGATCATCAAAGCGCGGGCAATCCGACGATAAAGATCAGTGCGCACATCCACATTCGCAATATAGCTGTCTGGTAGCATCGCCTGCACACCGATATCGATGGTGGGCGAGAAATGGTTAGGCAAAGTCTCGCCGCGAAGTTGCGCAATCGCTTCTTCCAGCATGTGTTGGTAAAGTTCGGGACCGACCTCGCGAATCTGCCCCGATTGCTCTTCCCCGAGCAGATTGCCCGCGCCGCGAATATCCAGGTCCTGGCTGGCAAGCTGGAAGCCGCTCCCTAATTGCTCGAGAGACTCCAGCGCACGCAGGCGGCGATGGGCTGCTGTGGTGAGTCGCGGCGAGACATGGGTAAAATAGGCGTAAGCTCGGCGTTTGGCGCGCCCCACCCGTCCGCGTATCTGGTACAACTGCGCTAAACCAAAACGATCCGCATGATAGACAATCAGCGTGTTCGCGTTAGGGACATCTAAGCCGCTTTCTATAATCGAGGTGCTGATGAGAACATCGATCTCACCCTCATAGAACTTTGTCATGATATCTTCTAGCTGGCGCGACGGAAGCTGGCCGTGCGCAACCATCATGCGCACGTTTAAGTCCGCCAGATGCGCCTGTATCTCATCCAAGTCTGTGATACGCGGGCACACCACATAGACCTGCCCGGCGCGAAAAAGCTCACGGGCAATGGCGTCTTTAATAATGAGCGGATCAAAAACACTGACGAAGGTGCGCACGGCCAGGCGATCCACCGGCGGGGTCGTGATGGTCGACATCCCGCGAAGGCCGCTTAATGCCATTTGCAAAGTGCGCGGAATCGGCGTGGCGGTCAGCGAGAGCACATGGGTCTGGGCGCGGAGCTGCTTGAACTTTTCTTTATGACTCACACCAAAGCGTTGTTCTTCATCGATGATGACGAGTCCCAAGCGATGAAACTTTGTCGCTTTTGAGAGTAAGGCGTGAGTACCGATGACGATATCGATCGTCCCTTCGCTGAGCCCGTGACGCACCTGCTTTTTGTCTTTGTCCGAGACCAAACGCGAGAGAGCCCCGACCTTGATCGGAAAACTCTTAAAACGTTCGCGAAAAACATCGACGTGCTGACGCACCAGCAGAGTCGTCGGGGCGAGGACGGCAACCTGCTTGCCCGTCATCGCAACAGCAAAGGCGGCGCGCAGGGCCACTTCGGTCTTGCCAAAACCCACATCGCCACAGATTAAGCGATCCATCGGCGCAGGGCCACGCAAGTCTTTCATGACATCGTCAATCGCCGCCAGCTGGTCTTCGGTTTCAGGGAAGGCAAAGCGGGCGCAAAAACGCTCGTAGGTTTCAGCTTGGTAAGTCATCGGCGGTAACTGCGCTGATGCGCGGGCGGCGGCGGTTTTCATCAGCGCCTGGGCCATATCGCGGATGAGTTTTTTAGCCCGGGCACGCCGTTGCTGCCAACCCATACCCCCGAGCCGATCAAGCGCAGGCGGTGTGCCCGCCCCGGCTTTGGAAAGCAGATCAAAGTGCACCGCCGCAACATACACCTTAGCATTATCGGCGTACTCCAGTTGGGCACACTCGGCTAAGGTGCCGCCCACCTGCCGGGTTTGCAATCCAGCAAAGCGCGCAAGACCGTGTTCGGCGTGGATGACCAAGTCCCCCGCATTCAGGCTCTGGGTAAGTAAAGCGATATCCGCATTAGCGCGGCGACGGCGTTTTCGGCGGGTCAAACGCTCGCCAAACATGTCTTGCTCGGTCAGGACGATCAGATGATCGCTGCAAAAGCCACGCTCTAGGGGCAAGACAACACTGCCAGGGGTCACGGAATCTAGCTCAGCCAAAGACTGAACGAGGCTGATGGACGTGCCGACGCCGCTGAGCAAGTTGCGCAGCCGCTCTTGCCCACCGGTACTCGCTGCGGTGAGTAGAACGTGCCGTCCTGCCTCGCGTTGTTCACGCAAGTAGGTGGCAACCTCAACCAATACATCACGATCCGGCGATTGCCGGGCGGCGCGAAAATCCACCCCTGGGCGGGTGCGCATATCAGAGCCAATTCCGGTCGCAGTATGTAGACTCATGATCCGGTGGCTGGTGATCGCTTGCGCCCACATGGTGCGATCCAGATACAGGGCGCTGGGCGGTAGGGGGCGATAGGGATTGTCTGTCTTGACCTCTAACGCTTGTTGCCGTGCCTCATAGAAATCTTGGATATACTCGAGCCGCTCTGCCATGAGCCGCTCTGCCTGGGGCGCGAGCACCACGATTGAATCCTTAGTAACGTAATCAAACAATGTCTCGAGTTTTCTATAAAAAAGCGGCAACCAATGCTCCATCCCCGGCACTACATGACCTGCGCTGATGGCCTCATAGAGGCTATCGCTGGTTCCTACCGTGCCAAAAGCCTGGCGATAACCACTGCGAAAGCGTGCTCTTGCCTCTTCATGAAGGGCAACCTCGCTAAAGGGGCGGATCGTGACGTGTACCTGGCGGTCGCTGCTACGTTGATTGGCGGGATCAAACGGGCGAACAGTTTCAATCTCATCGCCGAAGAAATCCAAACGGATCGGTTGATCCTCGCCGCTGGCGAAAATGTCGATCAATCCACCGTTGACGACAAAATCACCTGGCTCGATCACTTGCGAGGTACGCCGATAACCCAACGCCGCGAGGCGGCTGATTAAATCATCACGCCCGATCCGCGCGCCACTTTTTGCCTCAAACCATGTCTGTTGATAGCCTTCCCGGGGCGGTATTTTTTGCAAGGCCGCGTTGATCGTCGTCACCACAACAGCTGGCTTGTCTTGGGCAAGGCCTAAAAGTGTTTGAATGCGCGTGGCCATGACATCCGCGTGCGGCGAGATACGATCATAAGGCGCGCAATCCCACGCCGGCAGCCACGCCGCTGTAACGTTGGGGATGATAAAGTTTAAGGTCTGTAGAAAGGTTTGTGCACTGGCATCGTTTTGCGCGATGTAAACAAGGCTCGAGTCTGGCTGCGCATGATATAGGCTGGCGAGCACGAAAGCCTCAAAACCATCGGCAACGCCAGCCAAGCTGGTCGCCTTGGCTTGAGATGGAATGATCCCCGTAAGATCAGGAACGATCATCGCAACGTTGCTCCACCGCATCGATGAGGGCTTTGAGGATATCACCCGCAGGCGGGGCGGGCGTGGCAGGCGGGGATTTTGTTTTCGCAAGCCAATGATAAAGGTCGGTATCTGCGCATTCCAGCAACTTTTCTAGCTCATCCAGCTGTTCGTCTTGCCATTGGTTGATATGTGTGCGCACGAAACCGCCGAGTAAAATGCACATCTCCCGTGTACCACGGTTTTCCGCCCGGTATAAAAGCTGCCGACGGCGGATATCTATACTCACGGCAACGCTCGGCATCCTCGAAGAGCGTCCCGTTGCGTGGGAATAATGACTTCGCACACCGCCGTGCGTGACCGGCTAAGGAGGGTTTGCATGTCCTCATGAGCGACAGGCACCTGCTCACTCATGAGATGCAGATCGATAATCTGTCCCTTATCATCGAAAATAAAACTCCCATCGGCCTGGGCCTGGCTATCTTGCTCGTAATCCAAATCGAGGGTTGGGTTGCCGTCCACCATCCCACCAGAAATCGCGCCAACCATCCGTACGATGGGCGTGATACTCACTCGGCGTAGATCGACCAAGTGGTCAACAGCTTGCGCCATGGCAACAAAACCGCCCACAATCGCAGCAACGCGGGTGCCGCCATCGGCTTGCAGTACATCACAATCGATCTTGATTTCTATCTCACCGAGTTTGCGACGATTCACAGCAGAACGCAGACTACGGCCAATCAGGCGCGAGATTTCCTGTGAGCGTCCCGAATGGTTGCCGCGCTGGCGATCGATCCGCTCGGTCGTCGATCGCGGTAGCATGCCATACTCTGCCGTCACCCAGCCTTCCCCACTGCCGCGCAAAAAAGGCGGTAACCGGGTGCTGAGTGACGCGCAGCACAGCACATGGGTATCGCCCCAGCGCACCAAACAAGACCCTTCGGCATGCTTGTGTGTCCCTACCTCCAGATCAATCGGACGTAGATTGATCATCGGGCAACCATTTCCGTTTCGATCACCACCGCCACCTCTTCGCCGACAGCCGGTGAGTGTCTGGAGACACCCCAACGACTTCGCTCGATTGTAAAGGTGGCGGAAAAACCAACCTTGTTCTGGTCTGATGCGATTTTATTTAACACGACCCGCATGGTGACCTCATGGGTTTGCCCGGTCATCGTAAGACGGCCCGCCACATCCGCGGTGCGATCATCGATCTGATCGATCCGATCCGAGACAAAAGAGATTATCGGATGCTCGGCCGTATTAAGAAAGCCACGACCCCGCAGATGATTATCTCGCGCGGGCCACCCGGTATCAAGGCTCGCCGCCTCGATCTCTACCTGGATGGAACTGGCCTCAGGCTGATTAAAATCGATCACCGCTTGGCCTTCATACGCGCCAAAACGACCGATTGTCTTGGCATAACCATGATGGTCTATAGAAAAACCGATATAAGTGTGAGATTTATCAAAGACAAACTGCTGCGCTCGGGCAGTCTGCGCAGATAAAATCGTTACAAGGCCAACAAAAAGCAGATGTGAGATGATCTGGATAGCATGTTTTCTGTAGGGCATGAATGTCCTCCCGTTATCATGATGATTTAAGATGTAGATGGCACCCGTCCCAAGCGTGAGCCGATGAGGACCACCCCTGCTGCTAAGATACCTAAAATGGCCACCAGAGCAATAAAGGCCTGCCAGCCAAACCAGACAAGAAACGCCCCGGAAAACAGCGCGGTAAGCCCTGATGAGGCAAAGACAAAAGTATCGTTAATCCCTTGGCAAAAAAATCTCTCAGCCGGGCGATAGCAACGGGCAAGCAAGGTCGTCCCACCCGTGTATAAAAAGTTCCACCCAATGCCCAAAGCCACAAGCGCGATGTGAAAGGACATCACCGCATGACTGAACCACAAGATGACCGTACACAAGATATAAAATCCAGCCCCAACCAGCAGGACCGTCATCAATCCAAGCCTCTTAACCAAGAGGCCAAAGAAAAACGACGGCGCAAACATCGCCACGACATGCCACTGGATGGTTAGCGCACTCGAGTGCAGTCCATGACCATAGCTGTGCATCGCGTGGGGAGTCACGCCCATCAAGCCCGTCATCGCGCCATAGCTCACCATGCCGCAGACAAGCGCCGTGATAAAAAGGGGATGGGTGATGATACACCTTAGATCACGCACGTCACGCGGCGGGTCAGGTTTAGGGGGCGGGACGAACTGTGCAAAGCTCATCAAAGCAAAGGTCAAGACCCCCACCCCGGCGATCATCACATAGGTGCCAGCAAAAATCTGGGCGAGCAGATCATGACTTAAATGAGACAACTGCGGCCCTAAAAACGCCGCAATCAATCCCCCCGCCAGGACCAAGGAGATCAAACGTGGATGATCCTCCACCGCAGCCTTATCGATCAAGGCAAAGCGATAGGTGTGCGCTGTGGCCGCAAAAATCCCAAGCAAAAAAGAAGAAAACACCAGCAAAGCAAAAGAGCTCTGCATCATAGCAAAAGCCGCCAAACAACCACCCGCCACACAGAAAAGCGCACCGATGAGATAAATCGGTTTACGCCCCCACCGGGCCATCGCCATATTGAGCACAAACATGGATGCCGCAATCGTCAGATAATGCACCCCAAGAGGCAAAGTCATCAAGGCGGGCGACGCGAGAATCTTACCTGAGAGAACCGAGACCGTCACCAAACTTGACCCGACAGTAACACTCAGCGCACTGCACATGGCAAGAAGAATAAGCACGGGATTTTAGCTTGTCGGCGGGGTGATCTTACCGCCGAGGTCTTCGATACGCTTGATGGCCCCTGCTGACGCTCCTGCGACCACAAAGGTCATGCCTTTGTGATCAAAATCGCCCTTACCGAGCAAGCGCACTGCGGGTCCCTTGGCGCGCACAAGCCCGGCGGCCACTAAGGCGGTATGATCGATGGTGCCCTTGGCGGGCAAACGCCCTTGCTCGATGGCCTGGCTCACGCGTCCAAGATTGAGCACTTGATAGGTCGTGGCAAAACGCTTGTTGTTAAAGCCGCGCTTAGGCAAGCGGCGATAGAGCGGCATTTGCCCCCCTTCAAAGCCTTTGATCGCAACGCCGGTACGTGATTTCTGCCCCTTCATGCCGCGGCCACAGGTCTTACCCACACCGCTACCTTGCCCGCGTCCGACTCGTTTGCGGCGTGCGCCGGGACTCTTGCTCAATTCATTGAGTTTCATGGTTCGTTTCTCACATCTTCCCAACGCACCAGGTGGCGAACTTTGCGAATCATGCCCATGACCGACGGTGTTTTTTCTAGCACCTTCTGGGCATGGGTGCGAGGCAAGCCAAGACCCAGAAGAGTCGCACGCTGATCTTGGGGACGACCAATCATACTCCCGATGCGGGTCACCCGTACATACCCCTGCGTAGAAGTTTTTTTTGCGGGTTTTTGACTCGGTTTTTTGGCCGCCACGTTGCCTGGTTTTGTCGATGGCGTCGCCGTTACCGTCTGTTTCGTGGCCTGTTTGGTTTTTGCGGAAGACTTTGCAAAAGACTTTGCGTGAACTTCCGTCGCCGTTTTCGCCGCTCCCTTCGCCGTCACCTTCGTCGCGCCTTTGGCAGGGGTTTTACCCGCCGGCTTGGCCAGCGGCTTCGTGGTGAGCTTTTTGGTTGTTTTCTTTTCGTCCGCCATCATCTAGGCCTCATCTGTTTTTTCTACTGTGTCTGCTTTATCGATCGCAGGCTCGGCCTGTTTTTCTAGCGTTGGCTCAGTTTTCTTGGACTCGGGTTTCACAGATTCTGTCTTCTTAGGTTCAGGACTTGCAGACTCTGTCTTTGTGGGCTCCGCTTTATCGGTCGGCTTGGCGGCGGGTTTTTCGGCGTTTTTTTCCGACACCTCATCCTTTACAGGGCCTTGAGCAGCGGTCTTCGCGGGTCCTTTTACCGGCTTGGCCGGCCCTTTTGCGGTAGTCTTGGTCGGCGGTTTGGCTGGCGCGTCCGCTTTTTCTATCACTTCATCTTTGTCCGTATTTTCTGCCATTTTTCTACGCGCCAGACCCAGCTGGGAGGTCTTAATCCCGCGACGGGCGGCCACATCCCGCGGGCTTTCCATTTGCCTTAAGGCCGCAAAGGTTGCCTTGACCATATTATACGGATTGGACGAGCGAACAGACTTACACACCACATCCTGCGCACCTAAGGCCTCAAATACGGCGCGCATGGCCCCGCCGGCAATAATCCCGGTTCCCGGCGGCGCGGCGCGCAACACCACATGCCCCGCGCGAAAACGCCCCACCAGATCATGGTGCAACGTCCGACCTTCCCTTAGAGGAATACGAATCATCGAGCGTTTGGCCTGTTCGGTCGCCTTGCGCACGGCTTCGGGGACCTCCCGCGCCTTGCCCGAGCCATAGCCGATCCGTCCGCGACCATCGCCGACCACGGACAGGGCGGCAAAGCCGAACCGGCGCCCGCCTTTGACGACTTTCGCCACCCGGTTGATGCTCACCAGGCGATCAATCAGGTCGCCGCGCTCGTCTGCGTTGGAATAATCGTCTCTTGCTGACATAAACTAGAACTCCAGGCCGCTTTGACGGGCGGCTTCGGCCAGGGCCTTGACCCGACCATGGTATAGATAACTGCCGCGATCAAACACGACCCTGCTGACGCCCACGACCTTAGCCCGTTCGCCGAGCAATTTACCCACGCGCCCTGCCGCGGCGATATCACCACCGCGCGGCTTATCGGTTTTCTTGACGATCTTTGTGCCGGTCTTTTTGTCAGTCTTTTTGGCTGGTGCAGCGTTAGACGTCATCTCCAGACTAGAGGCAGACACCAGGGTTACCCCCTTGGTATCGTCGATAATCTGACCATAGATATGCGCACGTGAGCGAAAGACCGAAAGACGGGGGCGTCTTGTCTTGTTGTGACGATGAACCTGCATACGCACCCGGGTGCGCCGACGCAACATTGTTGTCATTATTTTTTCTTCCCTTCCTTGCGGCGGACGTATTCGCCATCATAGCGAATGCCTTTGCCTTTGAAAGGTTCAGGCGGGCGCACAGCACGAATATCGGCGGCAAACTGGCCAATTTTCTGCCGATCTACACCAGAGATGGCAATCGAGGTGGGCTTGGCGCACTTGGCCGTTAACCCTTCTGGAATCGGCAGACTTTTTGCGTGAGAAAAGCCAACACTCAGCACAACGTTAGAGCCTTTAACCTCGGCGCGGTACCCCACCCCAGAGAGCTCGAGATTTTTGACAAACCCCTCGGACACACCGTGCACCGCGTTGTGCACCAGCATGCGGGTCGTCCCCCACAATGCGCGTGCCCGACGCGAAGCCGAGCGCGGGGAGACCGTGGCAACATTGTCTTTAACCTGGACGATCACGTCATCATCCAACGTGACCGCCTGGCTGCCCAGTTTTCCCTTGGCTTGCAAAACACGATCCGCCAGGGTCACGGTGACGCCCTCAGGGATCGCAACAGGTGCTTTGCCGATGCGAGACATGGCTTAAAAAACCTCACACAGAACTTCGCCGCCGATGTTCACAGAGCGCGCCTTGGCATCACTCATGACTCCGTGCGACGTGGAAAGAATCTTCACCCCCAGACCATTAGAGGCAGGCGTAAGATCAGCAATCGACGAATAAACCCGTCGACCAGGCTTAGAAATACGGCCAATGTTCCGAATGACAGGCTGGTCGTTGTGATAGCGCAGACGAACTTCGAGCATATCAAACTTATCGCGCTTGATGCGCTTATAGTCCGCAATATACCCCTCTTGCTTGAGCACCGCGAGTACGGCCTCGTGCATCTTAGAACAGGTCACATCGGTCGTCGCCTTGCGCGCCGATTGGCCGTTGCGAATCCGGGTAAGCATATCGCCAAGAGGATCGTTGAGATTCATACTACCAGCTCGATTTTGTCAGACCGGGGATAAGCCCCTTGTTCATCAGATCGCGCAAACTCAGCCGGCTCATCCGAAAGCGCGAGAGATACCCGCGCGGACGGCCTGTCACCAAGCAACGATTGCGCACACGAACCTTGGCCGAATTGCGCGGCAACTCGGACAGCGCGACCTGGGCCTTAAACCGCTCCTCTAAGGAGATATTGCGGTCCCGCGCTTGCGCCCGGAGCCGCGCACGCGTGCCGCGATAGCGCGCCACCAGCTTCTTCCGCCGCAGATTCGTGTTAATCATACTCTTTTTTGCCATAACGATCTCGTTATCTACGATTGAAAAGGAAAGGCAAAGCCTGCAAGTAACGCCTTGGCTTCGTCATCCCGCCCGGTCGTGGTGTGAATCACCACATCAAGACCGCGAATTTTATCCACCGAGTCATAGTCGATCTCAGGGAACACGATATGCTCGCGCAAGCCAAAGGCGTAATTGCCGCGACCATCGAAACTCCGCGCCGACAGGCCGCGGAAGTCTCGCACCCGCGGCAACGCAATGTTCACCAGGCGGTCCACAAACTCATACATCCGCGCGCCGCGAATGGTGACCTTAGCACCGACGGGCATCCCCTCGCGCAACTTAAAGCCCGCGATGGCCTTACGTGCCCGGGTTACGACCGCTCGTTGACCGGCAATCTGGGTGAGCTGTTCCGCCGCCGCCGCCGCAAGTTTTTGATCGCCAACCCCCTCGCCCACGCCCATGTTCAAGACCACCTTAGAAAGTTTGGCGACCTGATGAACATTGCGATAGCCAAACTCCTTAAGAAGAGCCGGGCGGATCTCATCATGATATTGCTCGAACAAGCGCGCCATTAGCTGATGACCTCACCTGAGCGCTGGGCCACGCGGACCTTGCTACCGTCCTTGAGAAACTTGTAACTCACCCGAGTCGGTTTGGCCGCATCCTTCGGGTCAAGCAACGCCACGTTAGAGACGTGAATCGGCATCGATGTCTCGACGATCCCGCCAGCATTGCCCGCAGAAGGACGGGTATGACGCTTATAGATATTTACGCCGTTGACCACAACCCTGTTCTTATCCCGAAACACCTTAATCACCTCGCCGGTCTGCCCTTTATCGCGACCCGCACGAACGATCACCCGGTCTCCCTTGCGAATCTTCATCACAACACCTCCGGAGCAAGCGAGATGATCTTCATGAACTTACGCGCGCGCAATTCGCGGGTGACCGGGCCAAAAATGCGCGTCCCAATCGGCTCGTTTTGGTTGCTGAGCAAAACCGCCGCGTTGCGATCAAAGCGAATGGCCGAGCCATCCGGGCGGCGCACGGCGTGCTTGGTGCGCACGATCACCGCTTTTGCCACCTCACCCTTTTGCACCCGGCCGCGGGGCAGGACTTCTTTGATCGCCACAACGATCACGTCCCCCACGCCGGCGGTGCGACGCTTGCTCCCGCCCAGCACCTTGATGCACTGAACGCGGCGCGCGCCGGAGTTATCCGCCACATCAAGCTGGCTTTCAACTTGAATCATGACATCACCACCCAGGTTTTGCGTTTGGAAATCGGACGGCACTCGCGGATCGATACCTGCTGGCCGACCACACAGGCATTATTCTCATCATGTGCCGTGTATTGCTTAGAACGGCGCACGAACTTTTTATAGACCGGATCGATCAGCTGCCGTTCGACGCGCACAACCACCGACTTATCTTGTTTGGTGGAAACCACCTTACCGTTGAGGACTCGTTTCGGCATATCAGGACTGACCCTCTTGTCGGGATTGTGCGTTGCGCTGAACGGCAATCATGGTTTGCACGCGGGCGATATCGCGCCGCACTTTGGCAAGCTCGTGAGATTTTTCCAGCTGGCCGGTGGCACGCTGAACCCGCAGGTTAAACTGTTGCTTGCGCATGTCCGTGAGGTGACCGCGCAGCTGCTGCAAAGACTGGTCTTTGAGGTCAGCGATTTTCATTGGCCTTCTCGGGTAATAAAGCGACACGCAAGCGGCAACTTATAGCTTGCCAACTCAAACGCACGCCGTGCGATGGCGTCTTCCACGCCTTCCAATTCAAATAAGATGCGCCCAGGCTTGACCCGGCACATCCAATATTCGGGACTCCCTTTGCCCTTGCCCATGCGCACCTCGGTCGGTTTTTGTGAGACCGGCACATCGGGAAACACGCGAATCCACACCCGCCCTTGTCGGCGAATGTGGCGGGTGATGGCCCGTCGCGCGGCTTCGATCTGCCGCGCTGTGATCCGCGCGGGGCTCACGGCCTTAAGACCACAAGAACCAAAGTTCAAGTCCACGCCACCGGTGGCAACACCCTTAAGCCGCCCCTTTTGCTGTTTTCTATATTTACTGCGTTTAGGTGACAGCATGATCCATCTCCATCCGGCGTTCTTCTTTGGCCTGAGCGCCTAAAATCTCGCCACGGAAAATCCATACCTTGACCCCACAGGTGCCATAGGTTGTCATCGCCGTGGCCTGACCATAGTCGACATCAGCGCGCAAGGTATGCAGGGGAACACGACCCTCGCGATACCATTCGGTGCGCGCGATTTCCGCACCGCCCAAGCGACCCGCGCAGTTAATGCGAATACCGCCCGCACCGACGCGCTGAGCATTTTGGATCGCCCGCTTCATGGCCCGGCGCACAGTGACCCGGCGTTCGAGCTGGCGCGCCACACTTTCGGCGACGATCACAGCGTTAAGGTCCGGCTTGCGTAGCTCCACCACATTAAGGGAGAGCTCGCCAACAACGAACTTGACAAGGTCCTGCCGAAGTTTTTCCAAATCCGCGCCCTTCTTGCCGATCACGATGCCGGGCCGAGCGGTGTGAATGGTGATCCGCGCTTGCCGGTGGGGCCGCTCGATGACGATCTGTCCCACCGAGGCCTGCGCGAGACGTTTGTCTAAGAACTTACGAATCCGCAAGTCCTCGTGCAGACGGTCAGCGTAGTCCTTCGTTGCAAACCAGCGCGAGTCGCAATCGCGGATGACGCCAATACGAAAACTAATGGGGCTAACTTTTTGTCCCATGGTTATTCCTCTTCTTTGACGACAATCGTCAGACGCGAAAAGGGCTTCATGATGCGCCCGACGCGCCCACGTGCCCGCGCCCGAAAGCGCTTTAAGGTGAGTGATTTCCCAACGTAAGCCTCCGCAACCACAAGACGATCCACGTTCATCGCGTGGTTATTCTCGGCGTTGGCAATGGCTGACTGTAACGCTTTATAGACCACGCCTGCAACCCTGCGGCGAGAAAAGCGCAAATCCGCTAAGGCCAGAAAAACCGGGCGACGGCGGATCATTTGCGCCACCACGTTGAGTTTTTGCGGGCTACCGGGAATAAGACGGGTTACCGAGCGGGCGGTCTGCGTAGCCATGGCCTACTTCCTTTTCGCCTTCTTGTCTGCCGCATGACCATAATAGGTGCGGGTCGGCGCAAACTCGCCGAACTTGTGGCCGACCATGTTTTCCGAGACCAGCACCGGGATGAACTTGTGACCGTTGTGCACCCCGAAGGTCAAACCTACAAACTGGGGCACGATCGTCGACCGACGCGAGAAAATACGAATCACGTTGTTGCGACCAGACTCGCGGGCGGCCGCTGCTTTTTTCAGCAAATACCCGTCCACAAAAGGACCTTTCCATATCGAGCGGGCCATGCCTTATTTCCTCCTATGACGGCGGCGAATAATCATTCGATCCGAGGCCTTTTTACGGGGGCGGGTGCGGTAACCCTTGGTCGGCTTGCCCCAGGGCGTCACCGGGTGACGACCGCCTGAAGTACGACCTTCACCACCACCGTGCGGGTGATCCACCGGATTCATCGCCACGCCACGAACCGTCGGACGACGACCCCGCCAGCGATTGCGCCCAGCCTTACCATGGTTAACATTTTGATGATCTGAGTTAGACACCGTGCCGACCGTGGCCATGCAACGGCTGTCGACCATTCGCAATTCACCGGATGAAAGTTTGAGCTGGGCGCGCCCCCCATCGTGCCCGGCAAGTTGCGCTGAGGAGCCCGCCGCGCGCGCCATGCGACCCCCGCCGCCGGGCTTGAGTTCGATGTTGTGCACGATGCTGCCAACAGGAATGACCCGTAAAGGCATAGCATTGCCAGGGCGAATGTCCACTTGCTCTTTATCGCTGGAGACCACCTGATCCCCGGCCTTGAGCCCCGCAGGGGCGAGGATGTAGGAAAAATCATTCTCGCCGTAATCCACCAGAGCGATATGCGCCGACCGTCCGGGATCGTATTCAAGGCGAATGACCTTGGCGCTCTGACCGAAACGGTTACGGCGAAAGTCCACCTGACGATAGGCGCGTTTGTGCCCCTGACCGCGGTGGCGCACAGTAATGCGCCCGGTGTTGTTCCGCCCGCCGGTTTTCTTGAGCCCGCGCGTGAGGGCCTTGACCGGCGGCCCCTTATGGAGCCCCGCGCGCGAGACGATGACCAGATCGCGCTGACCCGGCGTCGTGGGCTTAATGGACTTAAGCGGCATCAGGCTCCTCCTGTGATATCGATCGTCTGACCCTGCTTAAGGGTGACGATTGCTTTTTTCGTATCTTTGCGACGCCCTAAGGTGTTGCGAAACCGCTTGGTCTTACCCTTTTGCCGGATTGTATTCACACCGATAACCTCGACCCCGAAAATACGCTGAACCGCTTGCTTGATTTGCGCTTTGGTGGCATCGAGATCGACATAGAAAATAGTTTGGTTAAACTGCGAGACGAAGGTCGATTTTTCTGTCACTGCCGGAGCGCGAATCACGGTATAGTCAAACGCCGTTGCGGTTGGTTTTTGATCAGCCATGATCCGCCTCCCCCCGACCCTTGCGCGCCTTGGTTAGCCGCGCCGATAGAGCTTCTACTGCGGCAACCGTAAGCACCAGACGATCATGACGCAAAATGTCATAGACATTCGCGCCGCCGACTGGCAACACGTCGACTTTTGAGATGTTGCGCGTGGACAGGCGAAAGTTATCATCAATCGTCGTATCAATAATCAAATTCGTGCCCGTTGTGCCGAGTAACTTTTCTATCTTTTTCTTCATCCCGGCCACTTTCGGGGTCTCGGCTTGCGCCTTATCGACCACCACCAGCTGATCGTTCGCCGCCTTGTCTGAGAGTGCTTGTGCGAGCGCAAGGCTCACCATCTTTTTCGGCAGCTTAAAGCCATGAGAGCGTACCCGCGGACCAAACACCGTCGCCCCGCCGCGCCAATGGGCGACCCGAATGCTACCCGCCCGAGCACGGCCCGTGCCCTTTTGCTTATGAGGCTTGCGGGTGGAACCGCGTACATCGCTGAGCTCTTTGGTTTTATGGGTGCCGGCGCGTGCGCGAGCCCGTTGCCAGCGCACCACCAGATTGAGTAAGGTGCGCTCTGGAGCAAGCGCAAACACCCGGTCATCTAGCTCAAGCTGGCCGGTGGATTTGCTATCCCAGGAGTGTATGGCGGCCTTCATAATTCGCTACCCTTGCTTACCCTTACTGGCATCGTCTTGGGTCTTGTCTTGTTTCTTATCTTCGAGCGTGGCTTGCACGGCGTCTGTCTTTTCAGCCTGCTTTTTATGCTCTTTCTTACCGTCCTGCGGCGCGTCTTGAGATACCTCTTGCTTGGTGTCTTGTTTCGTGTCTTGCTTGGTGTTTTGTTTCGCGTCTTTTCTATCTTCTTGAACGCCCCCTTTTTCGGTGGGCGTATCTTTTGGCAAGTCTTGGTTGGTGTCTTGTGTGGCGTCTTGGTTCACCCCGCCTTCCTTGATAAGACCTGCAGGCCAGGGGGCTTGCTCGGGGCGCGGTACCTTCACCGCATCCCTTAAAAGCAACCAACCGCCGCGCGGCCCAGGCACACTGCCCTCGACCGCGATGACACTACGCTCGGTATCGATATCGACGACCTTGAGGTTTTGCACGGTCACCCGCGCATAGCCCATGTGCCCGGCCATTTTCTTGCCCTTAAAGACGCGACCTGGGTCCTGACAACCGCCGGTCGAGCCGTGCGCGCGGTGGGAGACCGACACACCGTGCGAGGCACGCATGCCGCCAAAATTATGACGCTTCATCGAACCGGCAAAGCCCTTGCCGATCGAGATGCCCGTCACATCGACGCGCTGACCGGGGATGAAATGTTCAGGCGAAAGACGACTGCCCACATCCAACACCGCATCATCAGCCACCTTAAAGGACGCCAGCTTACGCTTGGCAGGCACCCCGGCGGCGGCAAAAATGCCGCGCACCGACGCCGACAGCCGGGAAGGCTTGGCAACCTGCCCTGCGCCTAGCTGGACAGACGAGCCGCCGGGCTGCTTGTCAGCTTTGATGACCTGAACGTCATCCATGTGCAACAAGGTCACCGCAATGTGCTGACCTGAATCGTCAAAAACCCGACTCATGCCCAGCTTAGTGGCAATCACTCCGGTTCTCATACCTGCTTAATCTCCACATCAACCCCCGCCGCAAGTTCTAGCTTGGACAGGGCCGTGATTGTCTCGGGCGTTGGATCGAGAATATCCAGCAACCGCTTGTGGGTGCGAATCTCGTACTGATCACGAGATTTCTTATCCACGTGCGGCGAACGCAAAATCGTCCACGACTCGCGCCGTGTCGGCAACGGCACGGGACCACGCACTTTCGCGCCGGTCCGTCGTGCGGTGTTGACGATTTCCCCGGTCGACAGATCCAAAACCCGTTGATCGAAGGCCTTCAGGCGGATGCGGATATTACGGTCCATAACGCGCTACGATCTACTCGTGAATCTTGGTGACAACGCCCGCGCCTACGGTGCGGCCGCCTTCGCGAATGGCAAAGCGCACGCCCTCATCCATAGCGATAGGCGCAATCAAGGTCACCGTGATCGCGGTGTTATCCCCCGGCATGACCATTTCCGTGCCCTTGGCGAGCTCTACAACGCCGGTGACGTCGGTCGTACGGAAATAGAATTGTGGACGATAGTTGGTAAAAAACGGCGTATGACGACCGCCCTCCTCTTTGGTGAGGATATAGGCCTCGGCATCAAACTTGGTGTGCGGCTTGATCGATCCGGGCTTTGAGAGAACTTGGCCACGCTCCACCTCATCGCGCTTGGTACCGCGCAAGAGCACACCAACGTTATCGCCCGCCTCACCGCTGTCGAGCAGTTTACGGAACATTTCAACGCCGGTACACGTGGTGGTGGTGGTGTCCTTAATCCCGACGATTTCTATTTCGTCGCCGACACTGACTTTGCCGCTTTCGATCCGGCCGGTGACAACCGTGCCCCGACCAGAGATAGAAAACACATCCTCAATCGGCATCAAGAACGGCTGATCGACAGCGCGCTCGGGGGTTGGCACGTACTCATCCACCGCGGCCATCAACTTCTTGATAGACTCGGCCCCTTTTTCTACGTCACCATCTTCGATCGCCGCAAGAGCCGAGCCGGTGATAATCGGAATATCATCGCCCGGGAAATCGTAGTTCGACAACAACTCCCGCACTTCGAGCTCGACCAACTCTAACAACTCAGGATCATCGACCTGATCGACCTTATTAAGATAGACAACCAAAGCGGGCACCCCCACTTGGCGAGCCAGGACGATGTGCTCCCGGGTTTGCGGCATGGGACCATCGGCCGCCGAGACCACCAAAATCGCGCCATCCATCTGGGCGGCACCGGTAATCATGTTCTTGACGTAGTCAGCATGACCGGGACAATCCACGTGCGCGTAGTGACGATTTTCTGTTTCGTATTCTACGTGCGCGGTGGAAATGGTGATTCCCCGTTCTTTTTCTTCTGGCGCTTTATCGATGCTGTCATAGGCTTGGTATTCCGCCCCGCCTGCTTCCGATAGCACCTTGGTGATCGCCGCGGTCAGGGTCGTTTTCCCGTGATCCACGTGGCCGATCGTTCCCACATTGATGTGGGGCTTATTACGCTCAAATTTTTCTTTTGCCATGTTCTTCTACCCTTAACGAATTAACGAATGTACATGTGGTTAGCCCGTTTGGGCCAGAAGTTCATCGGCCACCGTTCTCGGGACTTGCGCATAATGATCAAAGAACATTGAATACTGCGCCCGTCCTTGGGACAGCGACCGAAGCGTATTGACGTACCCAAACATGGTGCTCAGGGGCACAATCGCGCTAATCACGCGGGCGTTGCCTTGCGAGTCCATTGTCGAGACTTGTCCCCGCCGACTATTCAGATCGCCGATAATATCGCCCATGTAGTCTTCCGGCGTGACCACTTCGACGCGCATCATCGGCTCTAGCAGGTGGGGTTTGGCCTTTTTGATCCCATCGCGGAAGGCTGCCCGCGATGCAATCTCAAAAGCCATGGCTGAGGAGTCCACGTCGTGGTACGCGCCATCCAGCAGCGTAACCTGGAGATCAACCATTGGATACCCGGCAAGAATACCGGAATCTGCTGCCGATCTTATACCTTTTTCGACCGACGGTATGTATTCGCGCGGCACATTGCCGCCGACAATTTTTTGCTCAAAAACGATCCCGCTACCCCGATCCAACGGCTCAAACTTCATAATGATCCGGGCAAACTGCCCCGCGCCGCCGGTTTGCTTCTTGTGGGTGTAGTCGATATCTGCGCTGGCCGCAATGGACTCACGGTACGCCACCTGAGGCGCGCCCACATCGGCGTTCACCTTAAACTCACGCTTCATGCGATCCACAATGATATCCAAGTGCAACTCGCCCATGCCTTTGATGATGGTCTGACCGCTTTCGTGATCGACCGACACCCTAAAAGACGGGTCCTCTTTCGCCAGCCGCTGGAGGGCTTCGGACATTTTTTCTTGATCGGCTTTGGACTTTGCTTCCACCGCCACTTCGATCACCGGATCGGGGAACTCCATACGCTCGAGCAACACCGGTGCGGACGTATCGCACAAGGTATCGCCTGTGTTGGTGTTCTTCATACCGACCAGGCCGACGATATCACCTGCGGTGGCGGTTTTAATTTCTTCGCGTGAATTGGCATGCATCAGCAGCATCCGGCCAATCCGCTCTTTGCCCTCGCGCGCGCTGTTGAGCACGGTAGAGCCAGACTCAAGGGTGCCTGAATAAACCCGCGCAAAGGTCAAAGACCCGACATAGGGATCGTTCATAATCTTAAAGGCAAGAGCCGAAAACGGCGCTTTGGCATCAGGAGCGCGGGTTGTCTGGCCGTCGGCGGACTTGATTTCCCCCACATCCAGCGGCGAGGGCAAGTAACCCACCACCGCATCAAGAAGGGGCTGGACTCCCTTGTTCTTAAAGGCACTCCCGACAAAAACAGGCACAATCGCTGAGCTGGTCGTGCCCGCCCGGACACAGGCGCGCAGGACATCTTCATCAGGTTCGGCACCTTCTAGGTACGCCTCAAGGGCCGCATCATCATACTCGACCACCGTCTCGATGAGCTGGGCGCGCTGGGCTTCCACCTCATCCACCAAGTTATCAGGCACGGGTTTTTCATCGAACTTCGCGCCCAATTCCTCATCCCGCCAGACGTAGGCCTTACGCGCGATAATATCCACCACCCCAACAAAGTCCGCCTCGACCCCGATGGGCAACTGCATCAGCACCGGCTTGGCACCGAGACGGTCGATAATCATGTCAAAGGTTCGTTTATAGTCGGCGCCGATCCGGTCCATCTTATTGATAAAGCAAATGCGCGGAACGTTGTATTTATCAGCCTGCCGCCAGACTGTTTCGGATTGGGGCTCTACACCTGCAACCGCATCAAACACCGCCACCGCACCATCCAAGACGCGCAGGGAGCGTTCCACCTCGATGGTAAAGTCCACGTGGCCAGGTGTATCGATGATATTGATGCGATGGTCTTGCCAATAGCAGGTCGTCGCCGCCGAGGTGATCGTGATCCCTCGCTCCTGCTCTTGTTCCATCCAGTCCATGGTGGCGGCACCTTCGTGCACCTCACCGATTTTATGGGAGCGTCCGGTATAATAAAGGATCCGTTCGGTCGTGGTGGTTTTCCCGGCATCGATATGGGCCATGATGCCGATATTGCGATAGCGACCGAGGGGCGTGGACTTGACGCTCATAACACTTTATTCCTAAGGCGCGGGGGCTTACCAACGATAATGAGCAAAGGCTTTATTTGCCTCTGCCATCTTGTGGGTATCTTCACGCTTTTTAACGGCGGCCCCTCGTTGCATCGAGGCATCAAAAAACTCTTTACCCAATCGCTCGACCATGGTGTTTTCCGAGCGCGCTTGGGCGGACTTGGTGAGCCAGCGAATGGCCAGAGCCTGGGCTCGGGTTACCCGCACTTCCACCGGCACCTGATAGGTCGCCCCACCGACCCGGCGCGAGCGCACCTCGACCTGCGGCTTGACGTTATCCAGGGCGTCTTGAAACACCTCCAGCGAATTGCGTTTGGCGAGTTGCGCGGCCTTATCCAGCGCGCCATAGACGATACGCTCAGCAACAGACTTCTTACCGTCTTGCATGACGTTGCTGATGAACCGGCTCACAACCTCACTGCCAAAGCGAGGGTCCGGGATAATGGGGCGTTTTTCTGCGCGACGACGACGGGACATTGAGATTCTTTCTGGGGGATTCTTTCTTCGGTAGCGTTCCTATGCCAGCACTTACTTCGGCTTTTTCGCCCCGTACTTAGAGCGCCGCTGGCGACGATCCGACACCCCTTGGGTGTCCAAAGTGCCGCGCACCGTGTGATAACGCACGCCAGGCAGATCCTTGACCCGCCCGCCGCGCACCAGCACCACCGAGTGCTCTTGCAAACTGTGCCCCACTCCGGGGATATAGCTGGTCACCTCAAAGCCACTCGTCAGGCGCACCCGTGCCACCTTCCGCATGGCCGAGTTTGGTTTCTTTGGAGTCGTGGTATAGACCCGCGTACACACACCGCGCCGTTGGGGGCAAGCCACCAACGCTGGCACTTTGTTGCGCTTGGCTATTTTCCGCCGGGGCTTGCGCACCAGTTGGTTAATCGTCGGCATGGCCGCACCTTATCAAATGAGAAATTATCAACATCAGGATTATCAACAGACAACAATGAACCGCACCCACGGGAAAACCGCGGGGCGGTGAAGGCTTGCTGAGTGCGCCGCCGGTTTCACGACTGCGCTGTTTCATGGTTTATGCCGATGAGGGGCTCATGTCAAGCGTTCGCACCGTCATGACGGGCGATTTTGACCTATTTTTGACCTTTGCCGATCCGCTTGGCATAATAGGCTGTCTATAAGGCGTGATATGCGTCTGCGAGGAGGAGGCCAACTTTCTCGTCTAGGTGGCTTCCCTATGGCTATTTCTTCGCTCAATCCCAATCAGCACAAGGTCATTCAAGCGATCGATATCGCCACGCGCAAAAAGGGCGGCGAGAGCTTTCGCATGATGCTCGCTCAAGCAAACCGCGAAAGCAGCCTGAACCCGGACGCCCAGGCCACCACCAGCAGTGCCCGCGGGCTCCACCAATTCACCCGCGCCACCTGGCTGAACATGATCCACAAGTATGGCCGAAGCCACGGGCTCTCTGATTTGGTGAATGCCATGCGCAAGACCCCTGAGGGCGACATTCACATCGCCAGCGAAAAGCGCGAGAAAGAAATCCTAGCCCTGCGCGAAGACCCGCGCCTGAATACCGCCATGGCCTTAGAGTTGGTTGGCGAAAATCGCCGAGGCCTGGCCGCAAGCCTAGGGCGCGAACCCAACGCGACGGACCTCTACCTCGGTCATTTTGCTGGCCTTTCTGGGGCCACCACCTTGCTCAAGGCCATCAGCCGTAATCCTTCTCAACCTGCGGCGGACCTCTTGCCGCAAGCTGCCAAGGCCAATCCGTCCATTTTCAACCTACCCAACGGCAAGCCCCGGAGTGTGACCGAGGTCTATCGCCTCATGAATGAAAAAATCTCCGATGCTTTGCGCCAAGCCGACGACCTCATTGCCCAATACCAAGCCACACCCAACGCGGCATCGGGTCCAGGGAACACCGATTTGACCCAAGAGCAGGGTTACCAAGAGCAGGGTTACCAAGGGATGGATCGCCAAGGGCCCGGCTATCAAGACTTAGCCAACAAAGGCCCCATGGTCGATCCCCGCACGGGTCGCTCGACAATCCAATCTCACGGGATCGTCATGGATACGGCCACCTGGATTATTTTGCAGACCCTACGCGCACCGATTTCTTGATCGATTGCTTGCCGAGAGTCTGACTCCATTGACTGAGCAGATCATAGGCATGATTCGATAAAGGCCGCCAGAGCATGCGTTCCTGTGCTTGGAGAAGGCGACGTGCGATGTCCCGCGCGGCGGCCGGGTTGGCGTGCTCTAAAAATGCCCGGACCTCCTCATCAGCCAGATAGGCATCAAACACCGCATCGAAGTGATGATCCGCCACCGCCCCGGTGGTGGCCGCAAAGGCAAACAGATAATCCACCGTCGCCGCCATTTCAAAAGCCCCCTTGTAGCCATGTCTCATGATCGAGGCGATCCATTTGGGGTTCACCACTCGGCTACGCACCACCCGCGCGACCTCTTCTTCTAGGGTGCGGATAATCGGCTTGTGCGGACGGGCATGGTCGTTGTGATAGACCGTCGGACGACGCCCGGACAGGTGGCTCGCGGTCACCGCCAACCCGCCTTCAAATTGATAGTAATCATCGCTATCGAGCAGGTCATGCTCGCGGTTATCCTGGTTATGCACGACTGCATCGATCCGTGCGAGCCGTCGCTCCAACGCCTCGGGTGCTGTGCCAAGAAACCCCTCCTGACCGTAAGCATAGCCACCCCAGGCGATGAAGGCCCTCGCAAGATCGCCTGCATCTTCCCACAGGTCTTCATCAAGCAAAGTCTGCAAACCCGCCCCATAGGCCCCAGGCTTGGCACCAAAAATGCGATAACGAGCCTGCAACCGAGCTTCGACGGCAGGCAGACCTTCCGCAAGGGCTTTGGCTTCGTCCTGTGCAGTCCGTTGGGCGAGCGGGTTGTCCGCTCCTTCATCCACGCGCTCGGCTACAGCCGTCACCGCTTGCGCAACCAGCCCAATCTGTTGCGGGAAGGCATCGCGAAAAAAACCGGAGATGCGCAAGGTCACATCCACCCGCGGCCGATCCAGCACCGATAAAGGGAGCACCGTTATACCGGTAACCCGCCGCGAGGCCGTATCCCACGTTGGCTTGACGCCCATCAGGGCAAGAGCCTGCGCCAGATCATCACCGCCCGTGCGCATATTTGCTGTCCCCCAAGCGGTAAGGGCGATTGCCCGCAGCCATTGCCCGGTTCGTTCCCGGTGGGTTTGGACTAACTTTTGTGCCGAATGCCAGCCAATATGCCACGCCGTCGGCGTCGGCACCGTGCGCGTGTCCAACGAATAGAAATTGCGCCCCGTTGGCAACACATCCAACCGCCCCCGGGACGGCGCCCCAGAGGGCCCCGGCTCGACAAAATCCCCCCGCACCCCGCGCAATAAACCGGTGAGCTCACGCTGGCCGCTCCCGATCACGGCGGGACGCACGGCCTCATCGATGCGCGCGAGAACGTCAGCGCTCGCGCTGCCCGGTGACGGCGCGCTGCAGCCTTCGACGTAACGGCGGGCGAGACGTTCCAGCCGCTCAAGGGTGTCACCCGCCGTGCGCCAGGGATCATCGCTCACTTGGGCAAGCGCGGGCGGGCGGGGACCGGCCCAAGGTTCGGCAAAGTCGGCCGCCAGGGGATCAAACCCGTCCAATTGTAAATCCCGCGCTATCGCGCGCAGGATCGACTCATCACCCCCTTGCCCATCCCCACGGGGCAAACGGGTAAGGCTAACCAGCAAGTCATGCAGGCTGTCACCTTTGGGTGACTCACCAAAAATATGGAGCCCGTCGCGAATCTGCGCTTCTTTTAATTCGCATAGGTAGTTATCCAACTGGCTGACCAGATCATCGCGCGACCCAGCCAGGCCGCTGTCCTTATCCAGCCCCGTGCGGCGAGATAGGGCGATGATATCCTCACGCAGATGGGCGGCGCGATGGGGATCCATCGCCGAGGCTTCGTAATACTCGTCCACCAGCATCTCCAGCTCTCGCAAGGGGCCGTAGGTCTCGGCCCGGGTGAGCGGCGGGGTCAGGTGATCGATGATAACCGCCGCGTTGCGCCGCTTAGCTTGGCTGCCCTCGCCTGGATCGTTGACGATAAATGGATAAACGAGCGGGGTGGGGCCGATCACCGCCTCGGGATAACAGCGTGCTGACAGCGCAAGGGCTTTGCCCGGCAACCATTCGGCTGTGCCATGCTTGCCTAAGTGCACCAGTCCATGCATCCCCCATGATTTCCGCAACCAAAAATAAAAGGCAAAATAGCCATGCGGTGGCACCAGATCTGGGTCATGCACCGCCGCCACCGGATCGATGTTGTAACCCCGGGCAGGCTGAATACCGACCGCGATGTGGCCGTAAACCTTCACCGCCAAGACAAAATCACCATCCCGCACGAAGGGATCTTTTATAGGCTCCCCCCAGCGCGCCGTCACCGCCCGTTGTAAGGCGAGCGGCAGACGGCGAAAGGCCTTGCCGTAGGCCGCGAGCGAGAATCGAACCCCACCGTCGCGCGCTCGGGTGAGATCATTGGTGGGACCCGCCAACATCGCCGCCATGAGGTCTTCGCTGGTCTTTGGAAACCCTTCGATCCGGTAGCCTTCCCCCGCCAGGGCCTTCACGCAGGTCATCATCGCCGCAGGGACATCCAGCCCCACGCCGTTGCCGATGCGACCATCGCGGTTGGGATAGTTGCCAAGCACGAAGGCAACCCGCCGCTTTTCTACAGGCGTCTGGCGTAAACGCACCCACGCCCGGGCAAGCTGGGCAACAAACCGCGCCCGTCCCCGATCCGGCTGGTAGGTCATCAAGGGGTACTGCACCAGCGAATCGGTCTTTTGCGCCTGCTTAAAGGAAACGGCGCGGGTCATCAGACGGCCATCGACTTCCGGCAGGGCGACATTCATCGCAATATCTCGAGCACTGAGACCAAACGCATGGGCCGCCCAGGCGCGCTTGCTACCACCGCTGATGATGGCTTGTAAGACGGGCGCACTCACGCCATCGAAGGGCGATGCCTGCCGCCAGGCCCCTGGGGACGACACCGCAAAGGTAGTCAAATTCACAATCACCGCCGGCGGATCAGCGGCGAGCTGTTGGGCAACAAACGCGCCGCAGGTCTCGTCCTTGAGGGACATGATATACAAAGCCTGGGTACGAAACCCCTGTCGCCGCAGGGCATCACGCAGGGTATCGACTGGATCGGTGAGGCCTGAGCCGATCAGCGCACGGTAGAAAACGATGGTGGCCAGGGGTTTGTTCTGGGATTGTGCATCATCCGGTTTTTCTTGGTTATAAACGCCGGCACGAGGCATCTCCTTTGGGGGGGGGAGGCGCCGATCCTGTAGCGGCGAGCGGCCCGCCAAAAACACCTGAATGCTAGCCAGCATGTGGCGAAAGTTATCCGTTCCGCCGTGCTGGCAATAAAGCCAAATGCGCTGGCGAAACGCGGGATCGACCGTGCTCGCGCGCAACAGGTCTGGATCCTCGTTGCCATCCCCCGGTAACAAAATCAGCGGACAAGAGGTCTGTGCCGCCATCCTCACAAGCCCATCCACCCCATGCGGCCAATAGGCGCGCCCACCGATCAATCGCGCGATCACCAAACGCGCCGCCGATTGCATGCGCATCAGATAGCGATTCACCGACGCCTCATCGGGCAGACCATCGGTGATAATCCCGGCAAGGGTGAGGGGGGGAAGCGCGGAGGGAGCAGCAGGCATCAAAGCGCGTGCCTGCGCCAGGCACGCCAACTCGCTATCTGCTGCTGTGATAAAAATCAGGTCGGCGGGGTTTTGCCGTGGCATCCGGCGACGATAACCTGCCAGCGCGTGACCTTGCCCTGCGATTTCGTGCACCCGTGCCCCCTGCGAAAGAACAATATGAGAGAAAAAACGACAAACACCTTTGGGCAACCACTCTGCTACGGGGCAGGATATCCTGCAACAAACGGTCCCACCTTAAGCCATAGAGAGGGTCGTGGTATCGTGTTAGGACAAGATCAGTTCATGCCATGGGCGTCACATGGGTGTCATTGGGATATCATTGATTGGGATATCATTGAGATGTCATTGGTGCTCTGCTATAGGGGTGATCTTGGCCAAGATGGTTTTGGGAAAAAGACAGTCAGGCAAGAGATTCGATGAATCTACCAACCCTCAATCTAGAAACCACGGAACAAACAAGCCCGCCAACCGCGCAACCGGCGGGCACCACGCGGCCTAATGTATTCAAGTGGCTGGTGGGATTGGCGGCACGTTTGGGGCTGACTCGCCCTCGCCGCACAATGCTACCGGCTACCTTGACGGCGAGCACGGAGATCGACCTGCAAAAAGCTATTCGCGCCCGGGGCGTGCCGCCTCAGATTGCCCGACTGCTCTCCCAGCGGGTTATCGGGCTATCCCAAGATTACGAAAAGGCCGATCAGTACATCGAGCGGTATCGCAATGATTACCGCGAATCGCTCATCAACATGACCGCCTTGCAACATCAAATCATCGCCCGGGAAGACCAAGCCGAAGTACAGATCACTCAAGCGATCAGCGCACTAGAAAATGGTGATTTCCAGTCTGCGTCTACAGCCATGCACGCGATTGTCAACAAAGAGCATGGCCTACAAACGCAAGTGCTAGGAGAGATTGCCCGCCTCGCGCGCCTACGGTTCGACTACAGCCAAGCCGCCGCGCTTTACGAGCAAGCAACGCAGCTCTGTGAGCCTTATTCCTTTCAAGAAGCCAATTATCTATGCCTTGCAGGCCAATCGGCCTTCGCCAGTGATAACCCGGATCTTGCCGAGCCTTTGTTTTTGCGCGCCCAGGCAATTTATGAAAACCGCTCGGGCCGCCACGATGCTGTCTTGATCGACCTCTTACGGGATATTGCCCTGCTTTATGAGGAACAGGGGCGGATCGCAGAAGCCGTGACCATCACTGCGCGCCTAGAGAATCTATGTCGTGAGCATTTTGGAAAAAATCACCCACGCCGAGCAAGTGCGCTGAATATGCTCGGTAGTTTTTATAACTCACAAAAACAGCACCACAAAGCCATCGAGTGCTATGAAAAAACTATAGAAATTTGGCGTGCCCTTAATAACCGAGCTACCGACCCCATGCTTGCACGTAGCTTGCTTGATAGTGCACGGGTTTTATTAGAAATCGACCAATACACCCAAGCAGAAAAACAATTACGTGAAGCCGTGGACATATTCGGTAAAACCTTCAGTACACCTAATCCAGAAATTGCACAAACCAACGAATTGATCGCCACCGCCTTGCGTTTACAAGGACGCTTGCCTGATGCGGAGTTTTTCTATCTTCGCGCCATCAGCCAATGGGAAAGCTCGGGCGGCGGCCGCTTGGTGGGGATGGCACACACGCTAGATCAACTTGCCGATCTTTATCTCACCGCGGGCCGTTACGCCGAAACCAAAGCCCTGCGCTATCGCTCGCTGGAGATTAAACGCAAGACCCTGGGCGCTGAGCACGTTGAAGTGGCCAGCACCCTGGACGCACTTGCCGATATCTCCCACATTCAGGGGGATATCGATATGGCGCGACAGCTCTATCAGCAAGCTCTTGCCATTCGGTCATACGCAAATACCGGTGACTATAAACAGATCAACGCCTCACTGCAAAAACTCGGCAAACTATCCGGCGCGGGGATCATGCCATCAGCCATCTACGCCCAACTCACCGAAGGGAACGACAGTTCGCTGAACTTTGTTTCGCTCGCCCGCCAGCTACTCGATAATGGTCGACAGGAAGATGCGGAGATGTTGTTTCGCCAAGCCTTAAAACTGCGGCGGCGGTCTTTAGGAGATGCCCATACGCAAACCATCTCGCTCTATCATGAAATGGCCAGCGTGTTTGAGCGGCAGAAAAAGTATAATGAAGCTGCCAGCTTCTATGAAAAAGTGTTACAAGATAGAAAAAAACGCCTGCCCGCAGACCACCCTCTGGTCACATCTATCGATAACAAACTCAAACTTCTCAGCGCTGCGACGATTCATGAAGAATCTTTCGAGACCATCAAGCAAAGTAAAAAAAATACGCAAGAGGATGAAAAACTCTATCACCGCGCGATGATGAGCTTTGCATTAGAACACGGCAACCATCACCCGGCGGTGGCGAATATGTCGATTAAACTCGCCGGGCTTTATTGTGCAAAAAGACAATACAAGCGCGCCGAGCCACTTTATAAACAGGCCCTGCATATCAAGCGTAAGCAACATAAAAAAGATAGCCCCCAGCTGGCCGCCATCCACAACAGCATCGGGATTATGTATTACCACATGGGCCATTACGTCTCAGCACGTAAATCACTAACCGACGCATTAAGAATCTTAGAAAAAGCCTACCCCGATAAACACCCGAGCATCAAAAAGGTAGAAAAAAACATCTCTATGATCCCGTGCTCGCGCAGGTCTTAATGACCCTTGAGTTTTTCTTTTAAGACCTCATTGACGAGGCCTGGGTTAGCGCGCCCTTGGGTTTGCTTCATCACCTGACCGACAAAAAAGCCAAACAATTTATCCTTGCCGCCACGATAGGCCGCCAGCTGTTCTCGGTGTGCTTGCAAGACCTGACCGATAACCGCCGTGATCTCATCACGATCATTAAGCTGTTCTAAGCCGAGCTCTTTGATTAAGGTTTTAGCTGGTTTACCGCTGCTCATCATCTGCGCAAAAACGTCCTTGGCCATGCGCCCTGAAATTACGCCCTTGGCAAGAAACTCTAGCAACTCGCGCAACATCAGCGCATCCACCGGACTCTCAGATAGGGGGCGCTCTTGTTTGTTAAGCGCGCCCAACAATTCGGTAATGACCCAATTGGCAGCGAGTTTGGGATCGATGCCCTCAGCCAATACTGATTCATAGAACACGGCCCGCTCGCGGCTGGCAACCAAAACCGCCGCATCATAGGACGACAGGCCAAACGCGTCACAAAAGCGTTGTTGTTTGGCATCGGGCAATTCAGGAAGTTCAGCACGTACCGCGTCAATCCGCGCGGGTTTGATCCGCACTGCCAGCAAATCAGGATCAGGAAAGTATCGATAATCGTGGGCATCTTCCTTAGAGCGCATCGAGCGCGTCTCGCCGCGCGCGGCATCCCACAAGCGTGTTTCTTGGATGACCGCCTCGCCGTTTTCTAACAGCGCAATCTGGCGACGCGATTCATGCTCGATGGCCGCCACAATCTGACGAATGGAGTTCATATTTTTCGTCTCGGTCCGTGTGCCCATCTCTTCGCCGGCGCGGCGCATCGAAAGATTGACATCACAACGCAACGAGCCCTGTTCCATATTGCCATCACAAGCATCTAGATATCGCAGGATACTCCTTAGTTTTTGCACCAACGCGGCGGCTTGCTGCGCGCTAAACAAATCGGGCTCACTCACAATTTCCAATAAGGGCACGCCACAGCGATTGAGATCGACAAAGCTGTAGCGATCGTGTTGGTCGTGAATCGACTTGCCCGCATCCTGTTCTAGATGCGCCCGGCGAATGCGTACCTCGCGGCTCTGACCATCCGGCAGGTCAATCATGACCGCGCCAGGGCCGATGATTGGATAGGTAAATTGGGAGATCTGATAACCCTGAGGTAAATCGGGATAGAAATAATTTTTCCGGTCAAACCGGCTGTAGGTATTGATCTCGGCGTTCAACCCCAAGCCCACGCGGATCGCTTGGTCGATGCAGGCCTGATTAAGCACCGGTAACATACCCGGCATGCCCGCATCGACGAAGTTCACGTGGCTGTTGACCTCGCCGCCGTAGCTTGCGCTTGCGCCGGAAAAAAGTTTGGTCTGGGTGATGAGCTGGGCGTGAATCTCAAGCCCAATGACCATCTCCCAATCATTGTTTTGGGCAACAAGGGACGCCGTAGCCATCAGCGATGTATCCTAAAAATCAAAAACCTTATCTAAAAACCTTATCGATGTCCTTTTACGCGCAACGACGCGCCAGGGCAACCGCCCGCACCCGTGCACCAAAGTCAGCAAACAGGGCACGGGAAACCTCGTCTTGCCAAAATCGCCATTCCGGGTGCCACTGAACCGCAAAAACCGGGGCACTCGTGTGTGAGATCGCCTCGATGATCCCGTCATCGGCGCAGGCCTCTAAGACAAGGCCCTGCCCCAGACGATCGATCGCCATGGCGTGGTAGGAGTTCACCCGCACCCACGGCTTACCAAATACCTGCTCCAGGCGACCCGTGAGGCCCTCACCGCGCACCTGGACCTCGTGCGCCAGGCCATAGCCTAAGTCCTGCGGATCGAGCGGCTCGCTTGGGACATGATTGTCCACAGCCTGCAGCGTCCCGCCTAGCGCAACATTGATCTCCTGCATGCCGCGACATATGCCGAGCATCGGCAGGTTGGCTTTGATCGCCTGCTTAATCACTGCCAGGTGGGTTTCATCGCGGACCAAGCAGCGCTCTGCTACCGGGTAGTAGTCCGTCCCGCCATAGCAAGCGGCAGGAACATGGCTCGTGTTGCCAGTGAGCACCAGACCATCGATCTGGTTAAAAACGTGGGTAAGATTGGCTGTAAGGTGCGTCCCAAGTGCCGGGATTAAAAACACCACTGCCTCGCATCCTTGCTGGATTGCCCAGACATACTTGTGGCCCGTCATGTGATAGGGGTGACCGCGCCAAACCCCGCCATCGCACAAAATCCCGATCACCGGGCGGCGGGTTTTTTCCTCCGCGGTCATGGGATTAACGGGTGCGGGCAAACATCATGCGCCGCTTAGGACGACGCAGCAAAATCAGCCCCCCGACCAAAAGCAGCATCACACCACTCCATAGCATGACCGAGCGTAGAGGCCATAGCAACGCCGGCAAGAGGGCCTGATCCCACAACGCCGGATGCAGGTATCGCTGGACAATACTTTGGGTGCGATTAACGATGGTCGGGTCCCACTGGTAGAGGCTCTCGCCCACACTACCGCCGAGCCCTTGCCAAGGAAGCGCAAGAGTCCCCAACAGCACCACCGCCACAAGGATCATCACAAGGCTAATCAGCTGCCGCAACGCACTCTCCTGCTTACAAAACGATGATGAGTGTAGCACACAACCCCGCGCGGGCTAAACTCCTGCCGACCAAAAGCCCTTTATCGTGCCGCAAGTGTGCTATGATGTTTTGGCTAGGGTGCCCGCTGAACCGCTTATTCAGGCCGGAACAAGGACAAAGGTTGGCAGCGCAAACTACCGCCGGGCACGCCCCGGCGAGGATGACAAAAATGGACGAGATAACACGATAACGAGATCATGCGATGACGATTTGGTTTATTTTGGCCCTCGTGGCCGCCTTTGCCACCGCTGCGGTGATGGTCGTTGGTCTTGTCAGCATGGGCCGCGGCGGTGATTTCAATGCCCGCTATGGCAACCTGTTGATGCGCCTGCGGGTCGCCTTTCAAGGATTGGCTATCGTAATGTTGTTGATTTGGGTGGCTACATCCTGACAGCTTTCGGGTATTCTTCCCCACACCCAGCCTCTCACCAACACCCTCAATTATTAAAGACGCTCGTCTTGTTATGCACGATATTCGCGCCATTACAGCTTCGCCTGAGTCCTTCGATGGGGGCCTCGCACGCCGTGGCCTTGAGCCAGCAGCAGCTGAGCTGATCGCTCTGGATACCCAGCGCCGTAAGCTGACCACGGAAATTCAAGAGCTCCGCACAAGGCAGAAAAAAGCGTCAAAAGACTTCCAAAGCCAAAGCCAAGGCACAGAGGCCCTACGCCAGGACATGGCCGCAATCAAAAAGACCATCGGCGAGAAAGAAGATCACCTATTTCAGGTGCAAGATACCCTTAAAAGTGCCCTCGCCCCCCTGCCTAATCTGCCTGATCCGGACGTGCCGCCGGGTACAGACGAAACCGATAATCAAGAGTTAGAGCGTTGGGGGGACACCCTCCGCGCTGACTGCCCGCGGCGGCACACGGATTTTCCCGGTGTGGATTTTGAGTCCGCTCGCCGGGTCGCAGGCGCGCGCTTTGTTTATCTGCGCGGGGCGATTGCCCGGCTCCACCGCGCCTTAGGGCAATTCATGATCGAAACCCACACCCAGCACAATGGTTATACCGAGGTCGCCCCGCCGCTGTTGGTCAATGATGCGACCGTCTTTGGTGTCGGCCAACTGCCCAAATTCGCTGAAGACCTGTTTCACACCACCGATGGCCGGTGGCTGATTTCCACCTCGGAAGTCAGCCTGACAGCGCTGGCGGGCGACACCATCTTTGCCGAAGACGACCTACCCTTGCGCTTTACCGCCCAGACCCCGTGCTTTCGTTCCGAGGCCGGTGCTGCGGGCAAAGATACCCGCGGCATGATTCGTCAACACCAGTTCGATAAAGTGGAGCTCGTATCCATCACCCGCCCCCAGGACTCTGCCGCCGAGCATGAGCGCATGACCCGCTGTGCTCGCAATATCCTAGAGGCCCTCGAGCTGCCTTACCGGATAGTCATTCTTTGCAGCGGGGATATGGGCTTTGCCGCCCAAAAGACCTATGATCTGGAGGTCTGGCTGCCCAGCCAGCAAACCTATCGGGAGATTTCATCCTGTTCTAATTGCGGCGCTTTCCAAGCCCGCCGCTTGGCCGCCCGCTACCGCCCCAAAAAACAGCAAGGTAAGCAAGGCGATATCGAGTTCGTCCATACCCTCAACGGCTCGGGGCTCGCCATGGGTCGCGCTTTGATTGCTTTGCTGGAAAATCACCAGGCAGACGACGGGACGATCAACATCCCCAACGCCTTGCGGCCTTACCTTGGCGGTGTGAGCACCCTATCGTGCTAAGCGTCCCTGATAATCCGCGCATCTTGCTGACCAACGATGATGGGATCGATGCCCGGGGTCTGCGGGTGTTGCATGAGATTGCCACCAGCTTGAGCGATGACGTGTGGACCTGTGCACCCGCCTTTGAGATGAGCGGCACCAGCCACTCCATCAGCCTGCATCGCCCCTTGCGATTAGTCGAGTTGGACGAGAAGACCTCCAGCGTGGACGGCACCCCCTCGGACTGTGTGTTGGTCGCCTGCCGCCAATGGATTCCCCGTAAAATGGGGGATCGAGGACCTGATTTGGTTCTTTCGGGGGTGAACCGCGGCGTCAATATCTGCGAGGACGTGACCTATTCGGGCACCATCGGTGCGGCGATGGAAGCTGTCTTGCTCGGTGTCCCTGCCATCGCCCTTAGCCTGGAGTTACGCAACACGCCGCCGTGCTGGCAAACACCGCTCGCGTTCGCGCCAGACCTGCTGCGCCGCTTGCTCGAAGTCTATACCTGGCATCGCTCTAACCTGTTGAGCATTAACTTTCCCGGGGTGCCGCCAGACAAGATCAAAGGCACTAGCATCGAACGACAAGGACTGCGCCCGCAAGAGGATGAGCTGATCGAGCGCAAAGACCCGCGTGGACGCCCCTATCTGTGGATCAGCGGGCGACGGGAAACCAAAGCACATGTGCCTGAAGGAAGCGACGCCTATCACCTGGCCCAGGACCGCATCGTGGTCACGCCTATGGCTATGGACCTGACCGATGAAGCAGCCTTAACCAAACTCCAAGAACACTTTTGGACATAACCGCGAGATGATCGCAAAATCGCCTGATGGGTGGCTCGAACAGAAAAAGCGGCGCCTGCTGGCAAAAATAGAAAAAGATGGCATCCCCGCCAAAATCCTTGCAAGGATGAGCGATGTGCCGCGCGAGATGTTTGTGCCCTCCTCTTTAACCCACGCCAGCTGGGACGATACCGCCCTGCCCATCGACGCCGGCCAGTCGATCAGCCAGCCCACCGTGGTCGCGTGGATGACCACCTTACTCCAGCCCGATGCACGGATGCGGGTACTGGAGATCGGTACCGGCTGCGGCTACCAAACCGCCATCCTCGCCAAGCTCTTTCGCAGGGTTTATACCATTGAACGGCACCGGGTCTTGTTTGAGCAAGCCAGCAAGCGGTTCGCAGAGTTACGCCTTCGCAACGTCACCGCCAAACGAGGGGACGGCGCGCTGGGATGGCGCGAGAACCTGCCCTTCCCGCGGATCATCGTTACCGCCGCTGCCCCGCATCTGCTTAAGGCATGGGTCCAGCAACTCGCACCGGACGGTATTTTGATCGCCCCTCTGCCCGATGCCCAGGGTGCCTTGCGAATAACCCGGGTTAGCTTGCACAATGGTCACCTGAAATCCGAGGCATTCATGCCGGTCCGTTTTGTCCCCCTGATTTCTCCTACCTTCGAGAAAAACCCGTGATATCCTTGCTGATGACTCGCACAACGTCCCTGTTTTCCGTTCTTTTGCTAAGCCTGTTACTAGCGGGTTGTGAGACGTCTTATAGGATTCCGCAACCGACAAACACGGCCAATGACGCCCCCAAACAGGTCTTCGTGACGCGTGGCGACACCCTGAATACGCTTGCAGCGCAATTGGATATCGCCACCCCATGGCTTGCCCGCGCCAATAATCTACCTCCGCCCTATATTATTCACCTCGGCCAAGAGCTCACGATTCCAACAGGCGCGCCACCCTATGATGACCAAGCACAAAATCAGCCGCGCAAGATCCTCTATCCCAGTGACGCTCTTGCAAACACCGAGCTGATTGCCATCATGTCTCCGCCGCCCGCCAGGCGTGATTTTCTTTTACCTGTACGCGGCAATGTGATCGAGACCCAGCAGACCGATCACCGGATTTGGGCGGTGGGACGCAGCGCGCCGGTGCGCGCCGCAAAGACTGGCGTTGTTTTATTCAACCAGGCGCAGGTCGGTGATTTTGGCCGCGTGGTTGCGCTTTATCATGAGGGCGGTTTTATGACCGTTTACGGCCATCTACGCGCAAGCCTGGTGAAACCTGGCGATATTGTCTCACGCGGGCAAATTATCGCCCGCGCCGGACAAAGCGGCAAGGCTGACGATCCAAGGCTGTATTTTGAGGCTCTCAAAGATGGCGTGCGGCTGGATCAACGTGGCCTTTTTAGCCCATGACTTAAAACACGCGCAGCAGGCTTAACCGCGCATTTGCTTTAGGAGAACACCCAGGGCCTTGAGGACCTGTCCGGCTTGCTTGGGATGCAAATCAGGACGCATGGCGGTGGTTGCAAGCTGTTCTAGCATCTTCATCTGGCCACGCTTGGCAGGATCGATGGCCACCAATTTTTTAAGCGACATGCGCAAGGGCGTGACAACGTCTTCGAAAAACGCCTGCACCTCTTCGGGTGATGTGCTCGTTTTCATTGCCTTGAGTTCTTCTTCCACTGCGTCCATATCCTTAAGGATCGAGGGCATCGCCCGAAAGATAAGTCCGTCTGCTGCCCATTTATTTCTTGTATCGCGCAGATACACCGTCCACGCATCGATGACCTTGAGCCGTTTTTTATCCGTACCTTGTTTACGCACCTGGGTGATTGTCTTACTCACACTTGCTTGGTAGGCATGCAACTCGCGATGGACTCGGCGATAAATCTCTTGCGCCGCAAGCCAGTTTTTCTTTTTCACTGCCTGATGAAACTTATCAAGAATGGCTGGCACGTTGCCCTGGATCGTGCCTACCCCGCCGGGGCCCTCATAGGCGTCGACCTTTTTCTGAAACGCTCGCCCCGTGGGCAAGGTGGGAGTCTTCATCTTCATCATTTTTGCAACTGATTAAGGCCAACCTCGATGGCTTTGATGGCCTGAGCAATCTGCGAGGGGGAAAGCTCTTTGCGTGCAATCGATGAGATGCCGTTGACGATTTTGATTTTTCTATCCCAAGCCTTATCCAGTTTACTCAAACGCGCCAGCAACGTGCTGATCGGAGCAAGGCTGTTGCGCACAAACCCGCTGATATCTCTGTGGCTGAGGTTTTCGGCGCCGGTTTCCTTAAAGCTTACGAGCCAATCCTCGGCATCGATGATCCGCTGATCGAGCTCTAGCATGATTTTATTCATGGCGTCGCAATCTTTTTTGCATGCAGCGATGGCCTTCTCAAACTCACCGACCGCCTTTTCCCATTGATCGACGGCCTTGTTGCGGGGCTTGTCGGTTTTATCTTTGCGAACCTCGTCGACCGTTTTTTTCACACTGTTTTTATACTTAGTGACCTCGCGCTGGACGAAGGTCACCGCTGGGATAACCCGCCCCCAGTCACCTTTTTTAAGATCACGATGGTAGTCATCCAGCCGGTCAGTGAGAGCACTGCGCGGGACACCGACGCCTTTTTCGCCTTCAAAAGGCGCGATTTTTTTCCTAAACTCTTGGCTTGTCCATAACAAGGCAACCATGCCCACCTCCCTTGCTTACAAGATGATGGGGCGATCATATCCTCCATTGGTTAAGAGTGAATTAATGGCCTTCCGCCGCTTATCTCCCAGAATATCCCCCATGGTATCCCACAGTGCGTCACTTCCCGCCTTTGGCCTCATAGCCATTGGTGTGCTTGCCCCGCTGACGATGCTGCTGGCCGTGGCTCTTGCGCAAAAACAGGGATTTTCCATTGTTTTTGATCTGACGTTGGATAATTTTGGCCAGATTCTTGCCCGCGAGTCTTACCTCTTGATCTTGTTGCGTTCGTTGGTGATTGCCGCTGTCGTCGCGTTGACTTCGGTGGTGTTAGCTTATCCAGTCGCTTTTTTTCTAGCCTTCGATACACGATATAAGTTTTTCTGGCTTGCGTTGATTACCCTACCCTTTTGGTCGAGCTATCTTTTGCGCATTTTCGCCTGGAAAATTATCCTCGGCTATGACGGCATTATAAACAGCACGCTGCTTACAACGGGAATGATCGAAACCCCGCTGGGGTTTTTGCTCTATAACAAAGCTGCTGTCATCATTACCTTGATTCATTCTTGGGCACCCTTTGCCGTGTTGCCGATTTTCGTTTCTCTTAATCATATTTCCCCGCAAGTGTTGCAGGCCGCCACGGACCTTGGTGACAGCCAGGTACGGCGATTTTTTCGATTGATCGTCCCCCTTTCTAGCCCCGGGTTGCTCGCTGCGTTTCTCGTCGTGTTTATTCCCACCGCTGGGGATTATATCACCCCCAGCTTGGTGGGTGGACCCACCGGAGCGATGATCGGCAATGTGATCTTTTTACTGTTTGCCCGCGCTCAAGACTGGCCCGCCGGTGCCGCGATGGCGGTGATTTTCATGCTAACGATGAGTCTGGCGGCGAGTACCTTGGTGATGACCTATCACCTGCTGATCCGGTGGATGACAGGACGGGCAGATCGATGAGCCTGACTGTTGCCCATCGAGCACCCGTTTCCTGGCGGTTTATCTATACGCTGGTGTATGGGTTTTTTCTATTTATGCCCATTTTGTTGATTCCGCTGTTTTCTGTCCATGACAGTCTTTATATCTCTTTTCCCTATAAGGGGGTGACGTGGGATTGGTATCGCGCCCTGCCTGATGATCCGGCGTTACTCGGTGCGTTGATGACCAGCTTGCGCATTGCCGGGATCACTGCCTTGCTTGCCACCGTGATCGCAACCGGCACGGCCCGTCATCTAGCCGTGCGCACCCGCAAGAGCCAAAGGATTCTCAATGGTATCTACATGAGTCCGTTACTCGTTCCAGAGATTTTTATCGGTATGGGACTCACGATGGTTTTTGCCCCCATCGGTCTTTCTTCCTGGACGGTGATCCTCGGGCATTTGGTGATTACCCTGCCCTTTGCGGTGACCATTATGTACGCCCGTTTTGTGAGTCTGGATCCGCAACTGGAGGAGGCCTCTTTTGATTTAGGGGTAGGCTACCTTGCGACCTACTGGCGGGTGTTGCTTCCTTTGATTGCTCCCTCGGCGCTCGCTTGCTTCTTGATTACCTTCACATTATCCTTCGATGAGTTTATCGTATCTTTTTTCCTGGCCTCTAACGAGCCAACCTTGCCGGTCTATATCTATAGCCAGCTTCGCTTCCCGCAAAAACTGCCTTACGTTCTTGCCCTCTCGTCTTTGATTTTGGTTGGCACCTTGATGATTCTTGCCTTTGTTCAGTGGCTTTCCTACCGATCAGTGACAGCCAAAGATGGAAAGCACATGAGCAAAACACAATGAGTATGACACAATGAGTGCGCTTGTGTTGACAGCCCTAAGCAAACGGTTTGGGACAACCTGCGCGGTTGATGATATTACCCTGACGATTCCGCAAAACGCCTTTTTTTCTATTCTCGGCCCTTCGGGCTGCGGCAAATCCACCTTGCTTCGTTTAATTGCCGGGCTTGAGCGGCCAGATAAGGGCACAATCACCATCGACGGGCAAGATATGACTCACGTCCCTGCTTACCGCCGCCCGACCAACATGATTTTTCAAGACTATGCGCTGTTTCCACACCTGAGTGTGGCGGACAACATTGCCTACGGCCTACATAACGATAATCTTTCCCGTACACAAATCAACCAGCGGGTGACAGATGCCATGGCATTGGTGCGCATCGAACCCTATCGCGCGCGTCGCCCGCACCAACTCTCAGGCGGCCAGCGGCAACGCACCGCGCTGGCCCGCGCGCTGGTGAAGCGGCCAAAAATCCTGCTACTGGACGAGCCCCTTAGCGCGCTAGACCGCCAACTGCGTGAGATTATGCGCGAGGAACTGGTGCGCTTGAAAGACCATCTTGGCATCACCTTCGTATTTGTCACCCACGACCAAGATGATGCCCTTTGTTTATCCGATCATATCGCCGTGATGTTCGATGGTCAGTGCAAACAAACGGCCACCCCGCAAGAGCTTTATCATCGTCCGCGTAATATAGAAATCGCTACCTTTATGGGAAAAATGAATACCTTTAAGGCGCAGGTGATCGATGATGATCCGCATAACCCACGCCTGGATTGTGACCAGTTAGGCAGCTGGCACATTGACCCAACACGTGCCGACACCACCCCGGGCGATTGTATGATTGGCTTACGGCCTGAGTCGCTGCGTTTGTGCCGATCCCATGACGATGCGGACATTACGACCCCCGGGCACATTGAGCGCGTTTCTTTTCTTGGCGATCGTAGTTTGATTCACGCACGCTTATCGCGCGGGGCGAGCATTCTGGTGAGCCATACCCACCCTGCGATAGAGGGCCAGCAAGAGGTGCTCGTCGGGTTTTCTCGCGAGGATGTCTTAATCTTAAATAATGAGGACCCTTGATATGTTACGAGCGCCGATCTCCTGGGGAGAGCTCTTGGATAAAATCTCAATCCTAGAAATCAAACTGGAGCGCATCAACGATCCAGGCAAGCGGGCGAATGTGGAAAAAGAGCACACCGCCCTATGTGCCATAAGGACACACGATAAAATAGACGCGCAAGAAATCCAGGCCAAAATAGATGAACTTAAGGCGATTAACGAGCAATTGTGGGATATCGAGGATGCGATTCGCGAATGCGAAAAAGCGCAGGACTTCCAGGCTCGCTTTATTCGCCTGGCGCGCGCGGTCTACCAAACCAACGATCACCGCGCGGCCATTAAAAAAGAGCTCAATATCCTGCTGGGCTCGGAACTTCACGAAGAAAAATCCTACGCCGGGTAACCTGAGCGCAGGATTTTCTATCCCGGATGGGCAAGACCCACCGTGTGAAAGCCACAATCCACGCTGTGCACCTCCCCCGTGACGGCGGTGGAAAGATCGCTCAGTAAGTACACCCCTGCGCCGCCCAGTTCATCCAAGGTCAATTCCCGTGAAAGGGGAGTTGCGTCGTTGCTGATTTTGTGAGTCGTACGCGCGCCGCCAATCGCGCTTGCTGCTAGGGTGCGCATGGTGCCTGCTGAAATCGCATTGACCCGGATGCCGCGCGGCCCAAGGTCATGGGCGAGATAGCGCACGCTGGCCTCTAGGGCTGCTTTCGCAACCCCCATGAGGTTATAGCTTGGGATCACCCGGCGCGAACCGATATAGGTCAACGTGAGTATGCTACCGCCGTCGTTCATGATCGGCGCAAGCGCGCGCGTCAGCGCAATGAGCGAATAGCACGAAATGGTCATCGCCTGGACAAAATCTTCCTCGCTGGTTTCGATAAAGGGCGATTCCAGCGATTGGCGTGAGGCAAAGGCAAGGCTGTGGACGATAAAATCAAGCCCATCACCTTTCAGATTTTTCGCAAGGCTATCGATATGGGCAGGGTTTTGCACATCACACTCATAAAGCGGCGTATCGGTAAGTGTGCTCGCAAGTTTTTCTACCCGTGGCTTGAGGACATCATTTTGATAAGTCAGCGCCACCCTCGCGCCTTGCGCGGCGGCGGCGGCGGTAATCCCCCAAGCAATGGAGTGATGATTGGCAACCCCTAAAACAAGGCCGCGCTTTCCTTGAAGTAATCCGGTCATAAACAATCTCTCTTTTCTATCTTCTTTCTATCCATTAAAGCGTTGCATCACCAAAGTCGCGTTTGTGCCGCCAAAACCAAAACTATTGGACATGACACAATCGACCGACGCGTTGTTCATCATCTCGGTGATGATCGGCACCTGCTGACATTCGGGATCGATCTCATCGATATTGGCCGAGGCGGCAAGAAAACCGTGTTTCATCATCAGCAAGCTATAGATTGCCTCACACACACCCGCGGCGCCCAAGGCATGGCCGGTCAGGGACTTGGTAGAGGCCACGCGCGGCGCGTCCTTGCCAAAAACTCGTTCAATCGCCGCGGTTTCCGCCGGATCACCGACCGGCGTGGAGGTGCCATGGGCGTTGATATAGTCCACCTTGGCCTGCACCCCCTCAAGGGCCAAACGCATACAACGCTCAGCGCCCTCGCCGGAAGGGGCCACCATATCGTGGCCGTCACTGGTGGCACCATAGCCGACAATCTCGGCATAGATCGGTGCACCACGGGCTTGCGCATGGGATAGCTCTTCTAGGATCAAAACGCCGCCACCGCCGGAGATAACAAAACCATCGCGATGACGATCAAAAGCGCGTGAGGCTTTGCCAGGCTGGTCGTTATATTTTGACGATAACGCCCCCATGGCATCGAACAAGACGCTGAGCGTCCAATCCAACTCCTCGCCGCCACCGACCAGCATGACGTCTTGCTTGCCGAACTGGATGAGCTCGGCGCCATTGCCGATACAGTGCGCGGAGGTAGAGCACGCTGAGCTGATCGAATAGCTGAGCCCTTTGATCTGAAAGGCGGTAGCAAGGACAGCGGAGTTTGTGCTCGACATGGTTTTCGGCACCGCATAGGGACCCACACGCTTGGGGCTCTTTTCGCGCGCGATATCGGCCGCCGCGACCAAGCTGGCGGTGGACGGCCCGCCCGAGCCCATGACCATGCCCGTGCGTGGGTTGCTGATATCACTGGTGGTAAGCCCGGCATCCGCAAGAGCCTGCTCCACCGCAATATAGTTATAAGCAACGCCCTCGCCCATAAACCGCCGCCAGCGTCGCTCTACCAGCGCATCCGTATCCACAGGGATGGCCCCATGCACATGACTTCGAAAGCCCATATCAGCATAAACATCAGCCCGCACAATACCAGAGCGACCCTCACGGAGCGACGCGGTGACCTCCTGCGCATTTGCCCCGATGCTGCTTACGATTCCAAGCCCTGTAATGACCACACGACGCATAGACACTCCGTTGATTAGATTTTGTTTGATTAGATTTTGTTTTTAGGTTTTTGAGAGATGGTTACATAGAATCCGCGCCGATGTTGGTAAATAAACCAACACGCAGATCCTTGGCGGTATAGATTTGCTCATCATCGGCCCTGACATAGCCGTCCGCAACGCCCATGGTGATTCGGCCCATCAGCACCCGTTTAAGATCCAAGTGATAGGTCACACGGCTGACCGTCGGAAGCACCTGACCGTTAAAGCGGACAGTTCCAACCCCCAGCGCGCGACCTCGGCCAGGCCGACCACACCAGCCGAGGTAAAACCCGACCAACTGCCATAAGGCATCCAACCCCAAGCACCCGGGCATGACCGGATCGGTCTGGAAGTGACATTGGTAAAACCACAGATCGGGTTTGACATCAAACTCGGCATCGACGCTGCCCTTAGAAAACGCACCGCTACCCTCGCTGATATGGGTAATGCGGTCAAACATCAGCATCGGCGGCAACGGCAGGCGCGCATTACCAGGACCAAACAACGCGCCCTTACCACAGGCAATAAGGTCATCATAGTCATAATGATCTGCAGGGGTATGAGAGGGCACTGCGGGTCGGTCTTGCGGGTTCATCATAATGGTTTTTTATGGCGTTATAGATTTTATACAAGATAGCTGTTGCATGCGGTGGGTCTGGGGTCTGTCTTTATGCGCGCTATTTATATAGCTTAGCAAGTTCCACCCGTGCCCGGATTTCTATTTCCCGGATAAGGCTACCTAAGGGAGTTGCAGGATCCTGCGGCGGGATACGCTCAATAAGTTTTTGGATCTGCTCTAGGCGGCTGGGTGATACACGCCCGGCTAAAAAATCCATCCGCAATTCGTCCAATTGATCCAAAATGTCTTTAGCCCAAGTCTTAGACTGCGATTCGTCCGGCACAATCGCCTGAGGCGGCGGGATCAATCCCCCGGTTACCGCTGCGGTGGGCGTGGATGCGGGGGTTTCTTGTTGTGAGAGGACATCGTGAAAACTAACCGAAGCACCGCTGTGCGGCGATTTATCTCGTTGCTTGACAGGCACACGAGGCCCGGTGGTACCGGTCACTTTAATCATCGTGCTTGCTCCTTCCCCCGGCGGCGTACAAACGGGCGAATCAGCAACCTTGGCAGGCTTTGATCCTGTCGCCGCCCCTGCACCCCGAAGGTCATTCCCTCAAAGGCGCGAGTCTCACTTGCCGAACCAAACAGGTGATCCCAAAAACTGAAGATCGTGCCATAGTTGCTATCTGTATCGGCTTGTTGCGCGTGATGATGCACCCGGTGAATCCCTGGTGTGATAATCACTCGAGCGAGGATTGCCTCTACCACCGGCGAGAGCCGGATGTTGGAGTGGTGAAAGATCACCCCCGCAACCACTAGAGTCTCAAAAATCAGCACCGATGCAAAGGAGATATCAAACAAAAAGATGACCGGGGCGCGCGCAACCGCGCCCAGCGCGACTTCGCCAAAGTGAAAGCGGACCCCGCTGGTGGTATCCAGGTGCTCATCTAGGTGGTGCACTTCGTGCAATCGCCAGAGAATCGGCCACTCGTGATTCACCCGGTGCCACCAGTAAAGGAAGAGATCGAGGACCAACACGTCCAGTATGATGGCCCAGCCGCTCGCCCATACGCCAGCCCGCCAGTCAGGGGCAAGATCCGCCGCCAGTAAAGAGAGGGGCACGACACACAAAGGCCCCATGGCCGAGGACAGGACACCGAGAAAGCCGTTACGCCCCCAGCGGCGCACCGAACGATCATGGCGGTGCGCCGGGAGCAGGTTTTCGCCTAAAAACAACAGCCCAAGCCAACCGAAAAATACGGCGACTTTAATCATAACCAAAAGATCGATATCCAAGTCCCTACCTCCAGGTGCTAGACCGTGTCTTGATTATACCATGCGAAACCCAGGCCGGTCTTACGTCGCACAGTTTTGCGCCTCCTTGTCATTCCCACGCAGGCAGGAATCCAGGAATCACAAGCCCCAATGTACGCCAAGACCCACACGACGGTCTTAACAAGGGCAAAGGTGTGATGAACCACTGGTCAAGGCCGCGCTTTGCTCACTAGCCACGAGAGGCCGGCCTCCGCCGCCACCTGCGATTGTGGCAACCAACGTCCTGTCCCCAGTCTTGTATCGTGTGATGTTGTTATTCCTGCTCAATGTAGGCAAAGCCGCGCCTTGCTAGCGAAGGCGCAGGACAAAATCGGAAATCCACTGGTCGCCCAGAAAAATCCCCTCTTCATCCAGACGTACCGTCTGGTTAATCGCGAGGCGGCTTTCCCGATCAGCACTACCGAGCAGAAAATTGGTCACCGACGTGATGGCCTTTTCAATACTAAAAGACAAAAGCCCATGCCAACGGCGTGAGACATCCCCCCTCAGCGTAAGCTCACCGGTCACCAGATCATCCATCGCCGCCTCACCAGAGATCATCAGTTCACCCTCGCTCCCTAAGATGCTTCCGGTAATCTTCACATCATTGGTCTGCCATTGATGTCGTCCTTGAATCGGCACTCCTTGTGCGCTGGTGGCGGTCAGCTGCACCTCACTTATGCCCAACTGGATCGGCACGTCCAAAAAGGTCGGCGCATTAAGCCGGAGTGCCAACTCATGAATGCGTTCTTCGGTTTGCCTGATATCCATCCGTGCTCGATCAATGGTCACAAACCCAGCGCCAAGGGATTGGCCTGTGATCTGCCAGGTGGCGGTGAACGGATCCATCTCGATCAGATCAGTCAGCTCAACCTTAAGGTCATCGGCGGTGTAGGTCTTCCCCTCTGCCTGGATTGTTATCTTGGTCACGTGCAACGGCGCGACTTGCCAGGGCGGAAAGGGCTGGATAGTGACCTGGGTTTCCCCGCCGATCACCTCGGCCTGGTCAGTGATGACCTGCCAACTGCGAACCTGGATATGGGGGCGCAAAAAGCCCTCCACCGTGAAGCCTTGATAGGTCAATTGATGACCCTGCTGGTGCATGTCTTCTTGTGCTTGGTTAAGGGCGCGCGGGATGGCGATATGCACCACCGCGCCCCAGGCCGCCAACCCAAGCCCGATAAAAAGCAGGAGCACGCCAATAAGCCCATATAAAATATAGATTTTACGCACGATCTACGCTCCTTGCTCGAAGCCGCGGGCGGGAAAACCCGCAGGCCGATGGAGCCAATTATCCGCTGGGTAAACACAAGCACCGTCGATCACATGCAAGGTATAAGCCTGGCGGGAACGGTCTGAGGTGTTGGGTGCGCTTCGATGGGGCAACAAGCCATGCAACACAACCAGGCTGCCTTGCGGCACCTCCACCGGTATAAAACCGCTCTCCGGATAGGGCTTTTCATCGAATACCTCAAAGCCAACACCGCCGTTTTGCCGGACAAACCGCTGCTTGAGCGGCAAGGCATGCAAACCCGGCAAGACCTCCAGACAACCGTTATGACGGTCCGCATCTTCTAAAGCGAACCAAAAGCCGATACAGCTAAGCGGCTGGGTATATAAAAAAGTGCTGTCGGTATGACAGCCCACCTCACCGCCGATTCGCGGCTGCTTGAAAATCAGCATGGATTGATAGACAAGCGGCCTGGTAAGGGGTAAGTCTGCCGCCAGTTCCCCCAAGGCTTGTTGATGAGAGAACGCCTCAAACTCTGGATCGAGATCATGCAAGGCGTGACCAATTTTGTTGATCGATAGGCTCTTGTCTTGTTTGAGAGCACCCGCCTCATCAAACGCATCTTCTTCGAAGAAAAAGCGAATTTTATCGCCAGACTCTAAGAAGTATTGGTCCGTCGTGGTTTCCTGGTTGCGCGTGGAAAAGACCGACTGCACCTCTTGCGGATCAAAAGCGTCCACCAGTTCAGCGGCACGGGTGAGCAGACGATCACACTGAGCGGGACTGACAAAATCCTCGATCACCAAATAACCATCTTGGCCGTAGGCTTTTTTTTGCGCGGCACTGAGCATGAGGGCATCTCCTTTGATTGCACATCCTTAGCATAAGCGGCGATCTGGCTGAACAGAAGGTCCAACGGGAAGTTTTTTGGCTCGCCTGATGCTCTTTTTCCTTAATCTTTTTCCTTAAAAGACCCCGTGAGACTCAAAATACACTTAAAAAGTGTTTTAATTTAATGTTATACTTTTTATAGTATCAATTTGATGAACGAACTCTAAAGAGTCCCCCTCCCCCAAAGAGTCCCCTTCCCCCGTGCTTATGACCGTCGAGCCCGTTATTGCCGCCCCTACCGCCTCTGCTGGTCAGCCCTTCCCCATCCAGAAAAGGGAGGCGGCACCCCACGAGCGGCAAGATACGCAAATCCTCGATGCCGCGACCCTAGAGCCACTTGGGAACACGCTCACCGCTGAGCAACCTTACGCGCGCCCGCTCGTGATTGCGGAGATTCGCGCCTATGAAAATAAGCTCCGTAGCCAACCCAACATCGATGAAATCCGCACCTTGATGAAAACCGGCAACCCCGCCAAGGTGATTGAAGCCCTCGCAGACGGCCCGGACCTACAGCCCTTGGTGGGGATTTTGCACCTCACCGACCACCCCGAACAAACCCTTAGCCTTCTCTTTCCCAATGCGTCCCAAGGGCGTAGCCCTTCCCGCACCCAAGCTCTGCGTGCGATGGCGCACCTTCGCTTAACGCAGGACGACAACGCCAAAGGGATTTTGTTGCCCTTATCCGAGCGCACGGATGATCCGCTCACCCAAGCGGTGGCGATGAGTTGGATGGTGCATCACTGCGCTGCCTGCCAGCACTATGACGATATGATAAGCCAATGCAACAGCGCCGTCAGTGCCTGGCATGCCTTAGGCGAGCATAGGGTGATCGGCGATACAGCGTTGTTTGTCGCCGATACGCTGTTTAAGTCCGATCGCATCAGCCAAGCACAAGAATGGTTCCAAAACGCACAAAATGCCTACACCCGGGCAGACCATCATGCTGGCATGGCCAAGACCCACATGGGTCTGGGGCAATTGATGCTGCATCATAAGGAGCTAGAATCGGCCGAAGACCATATCCGCCGGGCCATTGTGATCTATGAAGAAAACGATATGAAGACCGATCACGCGGCGGGTCTGATGGCCCTTTCAGAGGTCTATCGCTTTCGAAATGAGTGTGAGGTGATTTTTACCGTCGCCAACAGAGCCCAAGAAATCGCGAAAGACTCCGACAGCCATCGTCTACAAGCCCGGGCTCTCAATCGGATGGGCAACGCCAGCCGCGTGCTTGGGCGATTGGATCGCGCCAAGCAATACCAGCAAGAGGCCATGGCACTCTATCAGCAGATGGACGACAACGATGGGATCAACACCACCCAGGCCCACATTAAGCTGATAGAAATTGAACAAAATGACCAGAATGACCAGGAAGAAACACCCACCCCATCGATTCCCGATGTTCCCTCTTCCAGCGTGACCTCTAGCGCCATACCCTTACCACCGGCGGATTCGCTCGATGGTTTTCTACCGCCGGTATCGATCCTGAATTGGATTCGTCTGCAGCTGCTCACCATGGTGCGCGATGATCGCAGTTCTTTTCCTCATGAACTGGTTATGGGCTGGTTTTACATCCAGATGCGCGATTATAAACGCGCTGAGGAACACTTTCGCCTGGCCCTAAAAAATCATCAGATGTCAGCGGAATATACCCTCTATGCCCAGGTGTCTTTAGCGGGGCTCGCGCGCCTGGGTGGCCAATACGAGAGCGGGGAACGATTCATCGATCAGGCCCTCACGCTCCTTAACGAGTTGGGACCCGAGCCGGGCGCGCCACTAGGAAACTTGGCCTACGTTGGCGCTAAAGCCTATGAGGAGTATGCAGCCATCAAGCACGCCATGGGCGACCATGGATCGGCCGCCGCCTACCAACAGGCGGCGCAAAATATCCGCCAGGGCAAAAGCCCCATCCAACAAGATGAGACGACCTCAACATCAACACAAGGCCACCACGCCACGCCCGCGCCTGAACCGGCCCACCAAGCACCATAAAAAAAACGTCTTAAAAGAACGGTTAAGCGGACGTCTTAACGAGCAGCCAAGCCGGGTCGTCCGAGCGAAGGTCGCGGGCGAACGTCCATTCGTCGTTGACTCGCCGTTCCTGGGGTTGGTCATCTTCGCTGGTCTGTATGCTTTGCTGGGAGGTGTAACTCACCGTGATGGTCGCCTGGCCTGAGTCGTTCACATCCACATCGGTGATATCTGCGGAGATGATTTCCAAGACCTCTCGCTTGGTGCCGTCCTTCCGTGCATCGATAGCTTGGGTGAAGGCCTGCATGACTGATTCGCTCAGTAAAAAGCGGACGTTGCTCATGTCCCCTTCGGCAAAGGCGCTGACGATCATGCCAAAGGCCTGGCGCGCCCCGTCTAAAAATGTTTGCTGTTCAAAATCCGGATCATGCTGGCGAATGTGATGGAAGGCAGCGCCATGGGGGCTCTCTTCGGCAAACTCTGGCGGCGTGGCATCAACAAGTTCAGCCGCAGGCTTAACCGGCATCGACTCGCCTGAGGCCTTGTCCTTGTCATCTTGGTCGTAGCGACGACCCAAGACCCCGCGTAGACGCCAGACAAGCGTCCCGGCAATCGCGGCAAAAATGAGAATGTCGATAATTCCGCTTTCCATCGCTCTTTCTAACTCTGGTGCTCTTATTTAACCTTGAGTCTTGCTTTAACTTTGAACCTGACTCTTGACCTGCATAAGCACGTATCCTTCCAGCCTACCTGCCCGACCCCCCTCAAGGCAAGGATATTAGCTTATCCAGGACGATCTCCGAAAATAGCGGTGCCAACCCGAACGTGGGTCGCCCCTTGGTGAATGGCCTGGGCATAGTCGTGGCTCATCCCCATCGACAGAGTGGGTAAACCGGCCTGGCTCGCCATATCCGCCAACGCGGCAAAGTGCGGGGCGGGGGCGTGACCGGCGGGGGGAATGCACATGAGCCCGGCAACCGGTAGCCCTTGGGTACGCGCCTGGGTCAAAAGGGCGGGGAAATCCTCTGGTAAAACCCCGGATTTCTGGGGTTCGCGCCCGGTATTGACTTGAATCAGGCACGCGATATCGCGCTTTTGTTTGGCAATTTCATCAGCCAAGGCGTGTACCAGCTTAGGCCGGTCCACCGTTTCGATCACATCGAACAGCTCGACAGCCTGGCGCACCTTGTTGCGTTGCAACCCGCCAATCAGATGCAGACGCAAATCGGGATAGTGCGACCGGCGCTCGTACCAGTGCTCAAGGGCTTGCTGGACACGATTCTCGCCAAAGGTTCGATGCCCGGCGGCCAAAGCAGCGGCAATGCGCTCAGGGGGTTGAGCTTTGCTGACCGCAATCAGGGTCACCTCTTGTGGTTGACGCCCTATATCCTGAGCGGCTTGGGCGATTCGCTGTGCCACATCGGATAAACGATCGGCCAGATCGTTGGCCCGCGAGTCGGACTCGTTAGGTTTATCAGGCATGGCGGTTAGGACTTTGGCCGCTTTTCAGCGAGGAAGTCTTCGACCTGTTTGGCAAAAGCAGCGCTTTGGGGCTGGTGACTCTGTTGGTCAGCGGCGAGCTGCCTTAGCAGCTCTTTCTGTTTTTCATCCAACTGGCTGGGGATTTCTACCTGGGTATGAACATACATGTCGCCGCGCACCTTGCTCGAACGCATCGTCACCATGCCCTTGCCGCGCAAGCGGAACTGAGTACCTGATTGGGTGCCTGGTGGAATGGTAATTTTGGCGATCAACCCGTCAATGGTAGCAACCTCTAAGGTGCCGCCGAGCGCGGCCTTATCTAGGGGAATCGTCGCCACACAATGCAGATCCGCCTCATCCCGGCGAAACAACGAATGCGGGGCGACGCTCAAAAAGATATAGAGATCACCGTTGCCGCCACGGTCGCTTTCACCTTGTCCTGCAAGGCGCATGCGCACCCCATCACCAACACCGGGGGGAACTTTGACATCCAGCGATTTTTCCTGGCGCACGCGTCCTCGCCCACCGCAGGGCTTACACGGAGAGGTGATGATCGAACCTTTGCCGGTACAACGCGGACAAGTACGCTCTATAGAAAAAAAGCCCTGCTGGGTGCGGACTTTACCGTAACCGTGACATTGATCGCACTCCTGTGGGCGGGTGCCTTTGGCTGCCCCAGAGCCTTCGCAGGTCTCGCATGGTTTGGTGGTGGGAATGACCACCGCCCGAGTAACGCCAAAAAACGCCTCGGGCAGGGTAATATCCATCTCAAGCTTGACATCACGCCCGCGCGGCGCCGCACTTGCCCTTGCTCGGTTTGCGCGCGCACCTTGCTCGCTGCGCCCCATACCCGCAGTGCCCATACCGCCGAAGAACTCTTCAAAGATATCGGAAAAGCCGCCAGAAAAATCAAAACCACCCGCCATCCCAGCCGCCCCGCCACCGGCTTGGGCGGACTGCTTGACCCCGGCCTCACCGAATTGGTCGTACATTTGGCGTTTTTGTTCGTCTTTTAAAACTTCATAAGCCTCGCCAACCTCGCGAAACTTCTCCTCGGCTTTCTTATCCCCGGCGTTGCGATCAGGGTGATAGCGCATCGCCAGTTTTCTATAGGCGCGCTTAATATCCTGAGCCGAGGCGGAGTGATCGACGCCAAGGGTTTCGTAGTAGTCCGCCATCTACACAGCAAAGTGCTGATGATTAGGTTTTTTTATCGTCGTCATCCACTTCCTCAAACTCGGCGTCGACGACATCATCATCGGGTGTGCTTTCCTCGCCGCTGGCAGGCTGTTCACCCTGGTCAGGCTCTTCACTTGGCTGATTCTCGTAAAGTCCCTGGCCAATCTTCATCGACAAACTCGCCAAGGTTTCTACCGCGCTCTTGATCGCCTCGATATCGTCAGCCGCCAGAGCCTCTTGGGTTTGCTTGATCGCATCTTGCAGGCCTGACTTATCCTCATCGCTGATCTTATCGCTGTGCTCTTTGAGCTGACTTTGTGCTTGGTGCACAGCGCTATCGGCATGGTTGCGCGCTTCTGCTAGGGCTCGTTTTTCCTTATCAGAATCGGCGTTGGATTCGGCTTCCTTGATCATTGTTTCGATCTCTTCATCCGCCAAGCCACCTGAGGCCTGGATGCGAATTTTCTGCTCCTTACCGGTTGCCTTATCTTTTGCGCTCACGTTGACAATGCCGTTGGCGTCGATATCGAACGCCACTTCGATTTGCGGCACGCCACGCGGGGCGGAGGGAATACCCACCAGGTCGAACTGACCCAGCAGTTTGTTATCCGCTGCCATTTCCCGCTCGCCTTGGAAGACTCGGATGGTGACCGCCTGCTGGTTGTCATCAGCCGTAGAGAACACCTGGCTTTTCTTAGTGGGGATCGTGGTGTTGCGGTCGATGAGTTTGGTAAACACCCCACCCAAAGTCTCAAGACCGAGCGAGAGGGGTGTGACATCCAGCAAGAGCACATCTTTCACATCCCCTTGTAAAATCCCGGCTTGGATCGCAGCACCGATGGCCACAACCTCATCGGGATTGACGCCACGGTGGGGATCCTTGCCGAAAATCTCTTTCACAGTCTCCACCACCTTAGGCATGCGGGTCATCCCACCGACCAAGATCACCTCGTCGATATCGCCGGCCTTCACGCCTGCGTCCTTGAGGGCGGCGCGACAGGGCGCTTCGGTCTTTTTAATCAACTCGCCGACCAATTGCTCGAGTTTCGCGCGGGTCAGCTTGATGTTCATGTGCTTGGGACCGGCCTGATCGGCGGTCACAAAGGGAAGATTGACATCCGTTTGTTGCGCCGAGGATAGCTCCACCTTGGCCTTTTCCGCCGCCTCTTTCAGTCGCTGGAGGGCCAAGCGATCTTCCCGCAGGTCGATCCCCTGATCCTTGCGAAACTCGGCGATCAGGTAATCGATAATGGCGGCATCGAAGTCTTCCCCGCCGAGGAAGGTATTGCCGTTGGTGGACTTGACCTCAAACACGCCATCGCCGATCTCCAGGATCGACACATCAAAAGTACCGCCACCCAAGTCATAGACAGCCACGAGGCCACTGCCTTTTTTCTCCAGGCCGTAGGCGAGCGCGGCGGCGGTCGGCTCATTGACGATCCGCAACACCTCAAGCCCCGCGATCTTACCGGCGTCTTTGGTGGCCTGGCGTTGGCTATCGTTAAAGTACGCGGGCACGGTAATCACGGCCTTGGTGACGTCTTCTCCCAAATAGCTTTCCGCGGTTTCTTTCATTTTTTGCAGGATCATCGCGCTGAGCTGGCTAGGGGCGTGCGCCTTGCCGCGCGCCTCGATCCACGCATCGCCCTTATCACTTTTGACGATTTTATAAGGGACGAGCTCCTTGTCTTTGGCGATGATCTTATCGCCAAACCGGCGACCGATCAGACGCTTGACCGCGAAAATGGTGTTTTCTGGGTTGGTGACGGCTTGCCTTTTGGCAGGCTGGCCGACCAGCAGCTCGTCATCTTCGGTATAGGCCACAATAGATGGGGTCGTGCGCGCCCCTTCGGCGTTTTCGATGACTTTCGCCTGCCCGCCTTCCATGACGGCCACACAGGAGTTTGTGGTCCCTAAGTCGATTCCGATCACTTTGGACATAGTGTCTTTGCCTTGTCTTGTCGTTTTCTTTGGTTGCTTGCCCTTTTTCGAGGGGCGGTGCGGGCTCGCTTTTCTCTGTGCGGCGCGCACCTACAGCTTATATGGGTTCCCCTGGCGATCGAAACAAGGGGAAAAAACCGATTTTTCCCTTTTTTAGGGATGAGGGGGCATTTTTTACTCTAGCGGGGTGCACGAAAGGTGCGCAAGGCGATAAGAAAGCCACCACAAGCAAGGCCCGCAAGGTGAGAAAACCAGGCCACCGGCGCATCGGTCAATAGCCCCAAGGCGAGCAAAACCTCCCCGATCAAAATTGCGGCCAACAGGCCTGCGGCGTGGGTCGTTCGCCCGATGCACCATAAGGTCATGATATAAGCGCCGAGCAAGGCTTGCACCCCGGCCGACGCGCCGATCAGCACCACGTAAGCCTGGTCAGTTAGAGTAACGTAGGCCATGCCGCCCGCCGCACCTGCAAGAATACCGGCGATAAAAATGCCAACGACCATCCGCCAGCCCCACCCTCGTTCGATAGCCGTTCCCCAAACCAGCAACATCATGGCATTGAACACAAGGTGAGGCAGGCCGCTGTGCACCAACCCATAGCCCAAGGCGGTCGCCACGATCCAGCCGCCCATCGCCAGGCTCACGTCTATGCCCTGGGTAAGCCCCCATCCCAAGGCGGGCACAAAGGCAAGATAAGGGGCTATGGGGATGAGGGCATCGACCGCCGCTGCGATAAGCAAAAGCGCGAGCAACACACCGGTGGCGGGCGGAATCTGCACAGCCGCCGGGCGGGCGCGATCATTGAAAACCATACACTCAAGACACTGCTGCACGAGAGGTGACGATGGGATCGAGTAAGATGCGAATGCGCCCGCCACAAGCGAGTCCGACATCCCAAGCCATCTCATCAGCCACGCCGAACTCCAGACAGGTGCGCGCGGGTTTTTCTTGCGCCATCAGCCTTTGGGCTTGGCGCAAGACTTCGCCTTCCACGCACCCTGCGGAGACCGAACCGGTCACATCGCCGCGTGCGTTCATGCCCATGACGCTACCGACGGGACGAGGGGAAGATCCCCAGGTTTCAATCACGGTCGCGAGCACAGTAGCTTGGCCCTCTTGCTGCCATAGCGCAAGGGTTTGCAGCACATCAAGCGGGTCAGCATCAACATAATCAACCACAGGATGAGAGTCAGCCGTTGACTTCATGGTTGATTTTTTATCTATCTCTTTTTTTGTAGACTTTTTCTTAATCATACTCGATTACTGTAAGATTTTCTATTTTCTATCATCTGCTGGGCTTTTTTGCCAGCGTTCCGACCAGGTCATGAACGCTGGCAAGATTATACATCGCCAGCATCCCATCACACTGGGCATGCAAAATTTTTGCCCCCCACGCCAAAGGCTTATAGCGATCATAACGCAACAACGGATTGAGCCACAAAAGCCGCCGAGAGCGCCGCCGCAGGCGCGCTAGATCGCGCTCTAAGTCGGTATTTTGCCGGTCTAGCCCGTCGGTGAGCAAGAGCACCTCGCTCTGGCTGGTCAATGCCCGGGTCGCCCAGTATTGCCCGAACTCGTGTAGGCAGGCCCCGATTCGGGTGCCCCCTTCCCAATCGCTAATCTGTTGGCCAAGCCGGCGCATCACCTCATCAGGGTCACCACGAGTCATCATCGGCGTGATGTGCCATAAGCGGGTACCAAACAAAAATGTCTCGACCTTTTTATAGTGCGCATGCATGGCGTAGGCAAAGTGTAGAAAAATCCGGCTGTAGGTTGCCATCGATCCAGAAATATCAATGAGCAAAACAACGGGCGGCGTCTTGGTTTGGCGATTTCTATACAGCGGCAGGGCGTCCCTCCCCCGCACAGTGGCACGCATCATGCGCCGCATATCAAATATCCCCACCTGGCGCGAGGGCGCATAACGCCGAGTGAGTAACCGCACATCCGCAAACACCGTTTGCAGCAACTGCTTGCCGCAGGCCTGCTGTTCGGCAAGGGACATGTCCTCAAAATCACGATGACGATCCACTTGCGTGGCGGAAAAGGCTTGCGGCGTGACCTGGGTCATGCGCGGGGATGCGGCTTGCGGCGGCGTGGGCGGCGAAAGAGCCTGCGCGGCACGGCGGGAGACCTGCGGGCGGCGTTGTTGGGTACTTTCCAGCAAAGGCGAAGCCATCGCCATCAGCCGTTTAAGCAGTTCCGGATCGCGCCAGAAAACGCGAAAAATCTGATCGAAGATAAACCGCTCGGCGGGGTTAGAGAGCAAGGCCGCCGCTAAAGCTTGCGCAAAATCCTCCCGCCGGGCAACGCCTACCTCTTGCGCGACCTTTACCGCCAGCAGGCTCTTGTCTGTGCCAATCGGCAAGTCTGCCCGGCGCAAGGCACGGCAAAAGTGCATGATATTAACGGGCAACATGTGCGCCAACGGTTTGCCCATCGCCTCACCTGTGGCAGCGTTCATGAGGTAATATCTTGCAACAACCGCCGCGCCTCATCGCCTTGGATGCGGTTGATATCGTCCTGATACTTGAGCAAAGTCCCCAGCGTGTTGTCCACCGCCTCATAATCCAACTCAATCGCGCCAAGCTCCACCAAGGCTTGTGCCCAATCCAGCACCTCGGAAATACCAGGCTTTTTATAAAGATCACCCTCCCGCAAGGCTTGCACAAAAGCGACGACCTGGCCGGCAAGCACCGCACCCGCGCCCGGTGCCTTCAAAGTCAAAATATCCTTTTCCCGCCCGGCATCGGGATAATCAAGCCAGTGATAAAGACACCGCCGTCGCACCGCATCATGCACATCGCGCGTCCGATTAGAGGTGAGAACGACAATCGGCGGCTGGACGGTCCTTACGGTCTTATAGTCCGGGATCGTGACCTGGTAGTCCGCCAGAATCTCCAGCAAAAAAGCCTCAAAAGGCTCATCCGCGCGGTCCAGCTCGTCGATCAACAACACAGGGGGCCGGTCTTGCTCTAAGGCCTCAAGTAAGGGGCGGCGGATCAAAAAATCTTCGGTGTAGATATCTTGAGCACGCATCGCTGAATCACCGGTCTTGCCTGCACGTCCTGCGCTGCGAATCGCCAGCATTTGCTTGGGATAATTCCATTCGTAAAGGGCCGCCGCCGTATCCAGCCCCTCATAGCACTGCAAGCGAATAAGCCGGGTGCCTAAGGCCTGCGCTAGGGCTTTCGCCACTTCGGTCTTGCCCACGCCAGCCTCACCCTCCAGCAACAATGGGCGCGGCAGGCGTAACGCCAGATACACAGAAGTCGCAAGGGCGCGATCCGCCAGGTACGCCTGGCTTTCAAACAGTGAGCGGACTCCATCGACGTCTGATGGAACATCTAAGCAAGGCGCGGGATTCGGCATAGATTTGGACATAAAGACAACAGATCGTCAGAATAAAAAGCAAAGAAGGATTTTCAAAGAAGGATTTTGTTGTGGGATTCTAAAAGATAGGGTTCGACTCAGATGGATCTCTTCCCGCACAATGAGAAAGTCGCCTCTTAATGATAATACGATGATAAGTAATATGACGATAATATGAGGGCGATGAATACGCAGGAAGATTATCGTAAAGATTATCACCGTATTCTCTTATGGCGACAACCGATGGGATACGTTTATGATCTGAGGGATCGTCCTATGAGTTCTTCTCCTGCCGCATTAGAAAATCTAGATCGCGCGATTAGGGAATTAGAGCGCGCCGCCCAAAGCCTTATCGCCCAGCAACGGGACCGCCGTCTCAAGGCGCGTGAGTCCTTAGACCAGGTGGGCAAAGCCCTAGATCAGATTGCCGCGCGTATCAACACATCGCCGCCTCCCTCCAACTCACCCTAAGACTGGCTGTTTTTAGAACTGGTGTTTTATGGCTCCGATTCACATTAGCATTCTCAATAAGCCCTACGCCGTGGAGTGCGCCCCTGAAGACGCCGCCACGATTCACGAATGTGCAGAGTTCATTAACAAACGCCTGCGCGAGCACCCAGCCGGAGACACCGCGCAAACCATGGTGCTGACGATGCTGGTGATGGCCAGTGAGCTCTTGGAACGCCCGGCGCAACCCCAAACCTCCCCCGCAATGATCGATCCCGCCGCACTCACCCCCCTTGCCCAGCGGATTAAAACGGTTGCAAAAAGTCTGCAGGACTTCCAAAGTGAACCTTGCTGAGGCAGGACGGGATGGTTTGCTAGCGACGTTATCCCAGGACCCGTTAGTTCATTTGGAGAGGGAACTGGCTCTGTAGGCTGTCTTGCAGCCTTTATCCCGGTGCCCACCTGTTTTATCAGGGCTCCAGGTCGATACAATCCGCGGCGGTCATTCGGTTCTGTCTCGCGCCTTTTTTGATGGATCGTTGTGCGTGTCTTCTGTGTTTAAGGATATAGCCCGCCAGGACGCGAAAGCCCGCCGACGTTTGGCCGTATCCGCGCCCATCTATCGCCGTTTGAATGATCGCCTTGCGTCCCTCTTGCGCACGCACCGCCCACGAGTTATCGCCGCTTATCATGCGATTGGCCGCGAGATCGTGCTGGATCTGCCGTTATTGTCCCACTATGGTACGCTGGTGTTGCCGCGCTCGATGCCGGGGCGACGGGTCCTCTCATTTTTTCCGCCGCAAGGCCCACTAAGTCCTGATGATGCCGGGGTGCCCGCCCCACCGGCCGATGGCCCGGGCCTCCATCCTGATCTTATTCTTGTGCCTTTACTGGCCTTTGACAATGCGGGGTACCGCCTTGGCTACGGCAAGGGCTATTATGATGCGAGCCTGGCCGCCCTGCGCCACACCGCGCCCCTCACCGCAGTTGGCGTTGCCGCCGCGGGGCAGCACATGGACCGCGTCCCCACCGAGCCATGGGACGAGCGACTTGACGGAATCATCACCGAGCATCACTTTACCCTTACCGTTGCTACTTCCCCCGATCACACAGGAGCGTCCCGGTGAGCAAAACCGATAAAAAGACCCCGTCTGCGGATAACACTGATAAGATAGAAAACGTCGATAACAACGAACAAACAGGGCAGGCCCAGCAACAGGACGGCCCGATCTACACGATCGATTGTCAGTACCTGAAGGACTCCTCTTTTGAGAATCCCAACGCCCCAGACAGCTTGAAAAACGATCTCCCCCCGCCAACGGTCGATATCGATGTCGATGTGGTCCCTCGACGCCTGGATCAAACCACCTTTGAGGTCCTCATCAAGGCTACCGCCACCGGTAAAAACCCCAGCGAATCAGGCAAACAAGACCTGATTCGCTTTATCGTGGAGATGAGTTACGGCGGCGCCATCCGATTCTTGCGCGATGTGTCCGATGAAACTCTCACCGCTGTGCTGTTTTTAGATGCGCCGCGGGTAATGTTTCCCTTTTTGCGCCAGATGATCGCTGAGGTTACCGTGGGCGGCGGTTATCCACCGCTGATGATTAACCCCATCGACTTTCTCGCGCTATACCGGCGCAAGATGGAAGAGGCCGCCAAGGCAAATCGCCAAAGCGCCGAAAATGGCAATGGCGAGAGCAATGGCCAAGCCAATGGTAAAGCCGATCATGACGCAACAGATGATCGTAACGGCAAAGGGGACAGCTAGGGCTGAGTAAGGACTATCCGTCCACCAAGTGATTAATCAGCTTAGTCACCGTATAGGCCTCAACCCCTTGGGCGCCGGACTCGACCCCGATGCCACTTTCTTTAATGCCGCCGAAAGGCAATTCGGGTTGCGTAAGGGCGCAGTGATTGATACCGATCATACCGGTTTGCAATTCCTCCATCAGACGGCTGACCGTACGGGCGGACTCGGTAAAGGCATACCCTGCGAGGGCAAACTCTAAAGAATTAGCGCGCCCGAGCATTTCATCCATGTCGTCAAATCGTTGCACCGAAGCAATCGGACCAAATGGTTCTTCTTGCATGATTCGCGCTTCATCGGGGATCTCATCGAGCACGGTCGGCGCATAGAAATAGCCGCGGTTGCCGACACGCTTGCCGCCGCAACGCAGACTCGCGCCCACCTTTTGGGCATCTTGGACAAACCCCTCCATGGCCTGCAAGCGCCGCTCGTTGGCCATGGGACCCATGGTGGTGGCCGCATCCAAACCATCGCCAAGGTTGAGATTTTCTGCAAAACCTATCAAACCCTTCACAAAAGCATCATGAACTTTTTCGTGCACATAAAAGCGGGTTGGGGCGATGCAGACCTGGCCGGCATTGCGAAACTTGGCCGCCGCAGAAATACTGATGGCCTTATCCAAGTCGGCATCGTCAAAGACCAGTACAGGGCTATGGCCGCCCAGCTCCAAGGTTGTTGCCTTAACCGTTTGCGCGGCAAGGGCACCTAGGTGTTTACCAACGGGAATCGATCCCGTGAATGAGATTTTGCGAATGATGGGCGACGCCATCAAATGAGACGACACATCTGCGGGTACGCCAAAGACAAGCTGTAAGACCCCTGGCGGCAAACCTGCATCGATGAAAAGTTGCATCATCGCCACCGCCGAGCCAGGGGTTTCCTCCGATGGCTTGAGGATGCACGAGCATCCTGCTGCCAAGGCCGCGCCGACCTTGCGCATGGGCGTGATGATCGGAAAGTTCCACGGTGAAAGGGCCAGACTCGGACCGATGGGCTGGCGCAGGAGGTAGTTGCGCCCGCCGCTCACCCGCGAGGGGGTGATGGTGCCGTACTGGCGAGTGGCCTCGCCGGCGAAAAACTCGAGCAAGGCTGAAGAAAAAGCAACCTCGCCACGTGCTTCGCTAAGTGGCTTACCTTGTTCTAGCGTCATCAAGCGGCTAAAGGTTTCTTGACGTTCATCCAGCAAGGCGGACGCCTTAAACAGCACCTGCGCCCGATCTTGGATCGGCGTATGACGCCAGGTCTCAAAGCCGCGGGCGCTGGCGTCTAGGACGTCATCCAAATCCTGCTTACTGGCATGGGGCAAAAGGCCGAGCACCTGCTCATTGGCAGGATTGAGGACCTCTTCGCTTGCCCGTCCCTTGCCATCGCGCCATTCGCCATCGATGTGTAAGCGCAGGTCAATGTAATCATGCGCCGTTGTCTTGCTACTCACCTTGGAGGCTCCTTTACTGCAAAATTATGTCGGTTAAAAATATATAAAAGACAAATCTTCGATACCAAACACGGTGTTTGACCAAAGATACGTTTTATATACTATTTCTTTATATATCGTTCTTTATATATCGCCGTTGGTATATCATCGTTAATATACCATCGTTAGGGTCTATCTGTTTTCAGTAAGCCCTGATCGATGGGCAGAGTAATCATACACCGAAGTCCTCCCCGTGGCGAGTCAGCCAGGCTGATATCCCCGCCGTGAGTCATGATAACCTCTCGCGCCACAGTAAGCCCGAGCCCGACACCGCCGGTGCGCACATTGCGCGAGGGTTCTTGCCGATAGAAAGGCTCAAACACGACCTCGCGCTCATCGGTGGAAATGCCGGGGCCGTCATCATCGATATAGATTGTCACGGTTTGCTCATTGTGTTGCGCTGAGATAAAGGCGCGGGTGGCATAACGCTGGGCGTTGCTGAGAATATTACTAATTCCGCGACGAAAGAGCGTTACACGTAGACTCGCAATCACAGTGTCAATCGGCTCGAGCTCGCAGTCCACATCAAGCCCTTGTTTGCGGAATTCGCTTACAAGGCTAGTCAGCAAAGGTCCCAGCACAATTGGCGAGGGCGCCTCATCGCGCATATCGTGCACAAAGCTGAGGTATTCCTCGATCATGGTCTCCATTTCGTTGAGGTCCATTTCAAGCTCTTTGCTCAGGCTATCCGGCACCATCGCCAGTTGTAGTTTCATCCGCGTAAGCGGTGTGCGTAGATCGTGACTGACACCTGCGAGCATAATCGTACGCTGATTTATCTGCCTTTTGATACGTTGCTGCATGATCATAAAGGCGTGCCCCGCTTGGCGGACTTCCCGCGCGCCTGAGGGACGAAAATCGGAGACATCATCGCCGCGACCAAAGCGGTCAGCAACCCGCGCCAGGCGACGGATGGGGCGGATTTGGTTGCTCATAAACACAAGGGCAATCATCAGCAAAAAAACGCCCGAGCCCAACCACCAAATCACAAACACCCGCCCGGTGGAGCTATACAGGCGATCTTTCGCCACCAAAAAATGGATAATCTTCGTACCATCTTGCACATAGATATCAGCCCAGCCATCGCTGATATCCGCATTTAAGACAAACGGAAAAGGTAAGCGCGCTTCTAACGCTTTAAGCAGTTCGCGCTGGTGGAGCCACCAAAAGTTTATCGACGGCGGTGGGGGCAAAGTCTGTGGCGGGTCGCTTTTAATGAGGATGTCCATATCTCGGCGCACACGCAACCGCAGGCTCTCATACTCTCGCGCTACCTCTTGGGGTAATTGCTCCATAATAAAAGCAACATCCCCGGCAATCGCGAGCGAAAGACGGGATGCAAAGCGGGTGAGGTGACTATCAAAAAAATAGGAAAGACCGATGACTTGGACAAGAAAAAATGGCAAGAAAATAATCAGTAAAAAACGCCCGTATAGATTTTTAGGCGTAATGAGCTTGATCGAGAGAGTGACTGATCGCCACCATTGTTTCATTTGACTACCCATCAATATCAAGGACATAGCCGTGTCCCCGTACTGTCTTAAGATAGCGAGGACGATGGGGGTTATCCTCTATCTTTTTGCGCAGACGTGCCATGTGAACATCGATGGTGCGCACTTGCGCATGACGAGTGAGTTGCCGGGCAAGATAGTCCCGGCTCATCGGTTGATTCGGCTGGCGCGCGAGAGCGAGCAACAGCCCGCTTTCGGCCTGGGATAACGGAACAGCGGATGGCTGCGAGGTAATCCGCGACGAGCCGAGATCGCAACAGTAGGGACCAATCTGGCAAACCTTGGTAGGGCGCGGGGCGCCCGTCTGGCGACGACGCAAAATCGCGTGAATCCGGGCAAGAAGTTCCGGTGGCTGAAAGGGTTTGGTGATGTAGTCATCGACGCCAATCTCAAAACCCGTCATCTTTTGATCGAACTCACTGACGGCTGTGAGCAGAATAATCGGCGTGTTATAGGCGCGCCTGATCCAACGTGCCAGTGAAAGACCATCTTGCTTGGGCATCATAATATCTAAAATAATGAGATCGACCTGCACGAGCGAAAGCATAGCCCGCACATCCTGCGCCCCGTCCAAGGTGCGCACATGACAACCGTTGGTCTGCAAGTATTTTTGTAATAATTCTCGCAGACGCTGATCGTCATCGATGACCAAGATAAAGGGTTTATTCATGATATTGCTCCACAAAGCATTCTATGCCCATAAAATTATAGACAAAATGCATTAGCGGGGTTCTTCTCGATAGTGTGGTGCCTGATGGTATTGTTTGATCCAATCATCGATAGCCCTAACGGTCGATTTACGCACCTGGGCGGGGCGGCGGTTGGCGTTAATCGTGATATCCGCAAGACCATAGATTGGGTCACGGGCCTGAGTGAGTTGCTTGATCATTTGTTTTCTATCGCCGGTATTAAGCAACGGACGCTTTTTTGATCGTGTCGTACGCGCCTGTACAGTCTGGGCGGACACTTCCAGCCACAGACTGAACGCATGCGCTTTGGCCGCCTTGCGCACCGCGTCGCTTAAAAAAGCACCCCCGCCAGCACTGATAATCGCCGGTGGCCCGCGAAGGGCGCGGATGAGGTGTTTGGTTTCTTCGGCGCGAAAGGCGGCTTCCCCGTGGTCACGAAAAATCTGGGTAATCGGGATGCCAAAGGTCTGTTGAATCCCATGATCGGTATCGATGATCGGCACGCGATAGTGGTCGGCCAAAAATGACGCCAGCGTAGACTTACCGCTTGCCATCATCCCCACGAGCAACAATGGGCGGGGCAAATCGTCATGGCGCGGCGTGCGCGATATTGGGGGGGATTGTATGCTCATAACCGATGGTCTTGATCTTAACAAATCCCATCACTGCGTGATAGATTGACCCCGTGATTCTCGTTTGTGCTTGTTTTCTCGGCTCCTGATGATTGTTAAGTTTCTTCGCTCTTGGTTCAAGCTGATTGTGCTTGTTATGGTCCTGCTTGCTGGTGCGGGATTGGCCTTCGATTGGTATGGGTGGGCCCCCCCGCAAGAAACACGCGAGCACACGATTACCCCGTGAGCAGCCCTATGACGTGTCAACACCCTTTTCGTCGTGCCGTGACTGCTGGCGCAGTTGTTGCGATTCTCACGATCACGGTCATGGGAATCCTTGCCCAAGCTCAGCCCATTCAATTACGTAGCAACAATGCGGACGATGTGATCCGCAAAACGCTGGAAAGCGCACCTTTTGGCCTACAAACATCCTTGCCCGATACGCTGTGGGCGGGACTATCGGACGACGGGATCGCCGCGCGTCTGACGGGCCTACCGGGTGCCCTTACCAGCACGGCCGCCCGGTCCTTGCTTCGCGCCTTGGTGGTCAGCCAAGTCCCGAGCGGCGGAGAAAATGAGGCCGCCGTGCTATCAGCCCGTCTGCAGGTTATGCGCGACCATGGCTTTTACCAGGACCTTGTCAGACTCAATGATCTTGCGGGCAACCATCTGGCGGGTAAACCCAAAGCACAACAGATAATGATCGAGGGCTTGCTGTTGGGCACCTATCACGACCAAGCCTGTGCCCGTGTGCGCCAAACAGTGCAACAAGGAAAGGCACTCCCGTGGTTTCAGCGCGCTCTGCTGGTGTGCCAAGTCTTGGACGAAGAGCCCCAAGCCCGCCTCACCCTTGGCGTGCTAGAGACCCTTGACTCCCAGCTGCAAACATCCCTCCCCGATCATGGGGGCGACGAGGATGGCGGGAATGGCGGTAGCAATGGCGATAGCAATGATGATGTATCCCTGCTACACCTTGCGCGGGCGCACCTGGATGGCTTGCCCTTACCGGACCTGCCAAGTTTGAATGACCCGCTTACCTACGTCATGGCCAATCATTTAGGGGAGGACGGACCAGATCCCGATGTGCCGTCAGCCTGGCAACGGGACCCTAGGATGAGTCTGAGCAGCCCCCAGACCTTGCGCCATGCGGCGCGGCGCGATCTCGCCCTGGATGACTTTCAAGCACGCCTTAGGGCAAGCGGCGGGAGTCTCGATCCGTTGGCTTTTGCTGTCTTTGCCCGCACTCAAGGCGCACCCTTGGCCACGATCGCGCCGCTGGTCGCGCAGGCAACCGAGGAGGACTTGGCCGCCGCCACCGAGCCCCTGCGGGTTTTTGCCGCGCAAACCTTGCTAGCGGCACGCATCGAAAAAGAGGCGCAAGCAAGCAGCCCAATCCAACCAGCACCCATGACAACGGCGCCGGCGTTGGTGCCTTTTTTGTTACTTAGCGACAATCCCATCACCCCGGCGTTGCTGGATCAGTGGATCGAGTCCTCTCCCTCTTCTACCACCCTGGCTGTCTTGAATGCCTTTGATATCGCCCTGCCCCAACGAGTCTGGTTTGCCCGGTCAGAAGATACCGCTGCCCAGGAAAACCCCAGCGCGTTGAGCACCCCTCTGCCCCCTCAGCTCTTCTGGCAATTGGATCGGTCGGCACGCGCTGGGCGAGCGGGAACCACGGCCCTTATGGCCCTGCAATTGATCGCCGAGTTTGGCCTTGCAAGCTTACCCCCTCTGTGGCTAGAGCAGGTTATCAAAACGCTGCGTCTGGTTGGGTTGCCTGATTATGCCCAGGCCCTTGGGCTGGAGGCGTTGTGGCTTGAGGCCACGCAAGACATTTACAGACATACCCAAGATGACCTAGCATAACCTTGAGCGGAGAGGTGGCCGAGTGGTCGAAGGCGCTCCCCTGCTAAGGGAGTAAGCCCCATAAGGGCTTCGAGGGTTCGAATCCCTCTCTCTCCGCCATTTTCTTGTCGCCTCCCTAAAAATGCCCTTGAGGGGCTTTCTTCGCTCTGTTCAATACCGGAAAAGAGCACTACCCGACGCTAGGCTTAAGGTTATCCTAGCGAGGGCGAAAAAGTGTCACCTGATGTGCGAAAAAGTGTCACCTGGTCAGGGTGTGATGGTGCTCTTTTTGTTCTTTTTATGTTCTTGTGTATGGTTCTATTGAGGGGTGGGGATTCCCTCTAGGGAATAGACCCGGTCATCATCGATAATCGCTGTAATCTGTACTTGATTCGCGCGCGGGCGTATCGATATGACCTTGGCTAGACACCGCCAATCATCCCCTTTGCCAAGCACCGCGTGGGGTCTTTCCCCGATGATATCCATCGGCGGGGTGATCGGTGTGCCCTCGATGATGACCTCATCATCCAGTGCGCCACGGGCGCATGGGTAGGTATCCGAAGGCCGACCATCTCGTTTACGCACCACGATCCGATCCGGCTGCTCCGACCAGTCTATGCCGGGCGATAGACGTACCTTGAGACGATCCTGATCGATGATATCGCAATCGATGATCTCCGACGTTTGCCCCCAAGCGGGCAGGTCGTGATGAATGGATATCTGGTCGCCATAGGAAGGGATCAGCCCCTCCATCTCAGTGACGAACGTTATAATCTGGCGACGATAGCGGCTGGCCGCGTACAGATAGCGGGCAATGGTGGTGGCCTGCTCAGGCGTTGTGCACCCGAAAGCGCGGATGCGTAACGGCTTGGCCTCAGGGCCAACCGTCACATCATCGGGCTTCCAAACGCCCGCACGCATATACTCAACAAGTACGCCTTTTGACTCTGGCATCTTGTACTGGATGGATAGAGAGTTTTTTACGATATTGCGTGGCGTGAACATAACCGCTGGCGCGGCGGGACGTATGTCCCGGACAAGCCTTATCGTTCCCCCTTCACGCACGGGGCGGGCCTGCACTTGGCGTGCGATCCGGGCAAGGCCCTCCCATATGGCGGTGCTGGTATCAAACACCCCATCAAAATGCGGTGCGGGTTTTGCTCTCTCTAATGCTCTTGCAAGCCTTGAAAGGTTGGGAAGATCGAGCGCGGTGGCATCGGAGTCATCGCCGCCATAGGACGCGCGGACAACGTCGACAAAGGCCCAGATTGGCGAGCGGGTGGGCTTTGGAGCAGACCACCCACCACCAGGACGCCAGATTGGTAGCTTGCGCGTTGCAACCACGTTGATCATCCGTGCGGTGCGTTCGTTCAGATTATTGGTCGCTTGCATCTTTATGGCTAGGAGCGTGAGTCCTTCCCATGACCCGCGCGCCGTCATAAACCCCTTCAGCCCACCCCATTGGAGTTTGTGGGCGGAACGGATATCGGTTCTTTCTGTATCAACGCGCCGAACGCGCACCTCGTACTCGCCCGCCGGAACTTCCCAGGACTCGCTCCACCTTTTAACCCCGGCGGTCGCGCTTGTCTTGGTTATATCGCGCGCGGTCCATTCTCCACCACTTAGTGCACGATATTCCACGCGGACGGTGCCCGAAAGGCTTTGCCTGTTGCCTTGATTGTCGACCCTAAAAAGGCCATTGGGCGCGGTGATATCGATCTCAATCCTATCGACCGGCTGTCCTTTGGGGGCTGCTGGGAAGGGCCCAAGCCATTCACTGGTTAGGTCTTGGGACGATACCTCGGCGGCGGTGGCGACGTGGGGATTAAAAAGACTCACCTCCCCGCCTGGCGGGATGATCTCGTGGGTGATCTCACGGAAATTGGAGATAGGCGTGTCGTCAATTCTGATCTGTTCTACAGCGACCTTGCCCGCGCTTATGACATGGAGTTGGTGCAGGTACATCTCATTGTTGATATATTGCGCCCAAGGCCGCGCGGCAAAGTCCGGGTAAACGATATGGCGACCGTATAGCACAGGGATCGGCTGTCCTAGCCGCGCCATATTCCCTTGCCCCCCCAGGGTATAGGTGGGGGACGGGGCTTGCTCGTTCCCGCCAGCCCAGTTGAGACTCGGTCGCGCTGCCGGCCCACCGGCCAGGGCACCGATAGCCGCATTACCGACAACCGCAACCCCGCTGCCTATAACCGACCCCCAACTTACGGATTGCCCTGCGATAGTAAAAGCATTTCCAGATAACCCAATTCCTTTCGCTATTGCTCCCCCGATATGGGGCGCGGCAATCATCAAGCCGATGTTTGCAACAAGCCGGGCGATAGGATTCTTGAAGAGTTTTTTTAGAAATCCAGGCAAGCGAACGACAATGACCTTATCGCCCGCCTTGATGATCCTTTGTTCATAATCTGTCGGGGCAAGCCACTGATCCCCGATGACGACCGCCATATCTTTTATGTGGCCGATTTCATAGTCGGTAAGGAATTGCGCGACCGATTGCCCCGCGTCAATTTTGTAGGGGCGTCCGGGTTTATCGAAAGGGGTGAGGGCTATCTGGCAGGTGGGCATCGATAGACTCCTACACGTTTACCGGGGATATGAGATGGGGACTGTAAGACCGCTCTTTGCCCATAGGTATGAATGACTATCTCGCCTACAAAGGTGCCTATATGTAAGTCCTTGCCAAGCGATACCAAAAGGGCATCACCATCTTGCGGGGTGTCCACCATGGTGGCCTTATCCAGGGCTTGCCAATCCCGCCTAAAAATCCGGCTTTGGATATCGGCAAACAACCGCCAACAATTCCCACCGCGCCAGGTTTCTATGTACCTATGAACCCAAGCACTCATGCGGCCAGTCCCGGAAAATGTTTAAGCCGATAAAGCCGTGCGGGGAAGGCCAGACTCCCGATCTCGGCAAACTTGCACCGGAACATGACGGTATATACGTCGGCGCGGGCTTCGGTGATGATAAAGTGACTTGGGCGCATGGCCGGCCCTTCCACCAGTGCATTAGATAAATAGACGCGGTAGGTGATTTTCATGGTGTCTTCACTGCTTACCGCGCTGGTCAGCCCAGCCATCATGTCTCGACCCACATTATCGATCTTGATCGTAAGTTCCGGGATCGGTGACTCATCTATTGTGGGGTGTGCAACATCGAATCCCATGGCATCGAAGGCCACGACCTCGCCTTGATTGATCGGGGCGTCATCTTCTAGCATGGCTTGGATCGTGTCTTCGTTGATGCCTTGGTATATGCGCACGGGATCAGAACCCGGATGCCTTATTTCCAGGGTGTTGATGACTGTCCCGCTGGCACTGGCATAGACCTCATGAAGGTGTTTTTTTAGCCGTCTATTCACGTGACTCTCGCTCCGGTCTAGGTGGCCACCTGGGATCGTTTTCTATCACCACCTCACGCCCGGCCAGAATGTCATCCTTAATCAGCCGCGCGGCCAGGGTATGGGCGCGGACATGGGCATTGGCGGCGCGGGCAAACGCGAGCACGGTGGGTGCGTCCATGGGGACGAGATTATTATCGGCATCGATCCATATAAAATCCGTATCGTCGCCATGCCAGCGCAGGTTATCGACTTGCCCGGTGCCGTCTTGTATCGCCGCCTGGGCTTGGAGTCCGGTGGCGGTGATCCGCTCTAGGTCTTGGGGGCGAGATTGATAGCGGCGGCCACCAAAGACAAAGCCCGCACCCATGCGCTCATCACGCACCGTATCAATCTGCTCACGTTGTTCTTCTTGGGTGGGCACGGGCGCGGCGGGCGGGGTAAAGCGTGTACCATCATAAAGCCAGCCGATCCCGACCTCGTCAGGGCAGGGGATATGTCCCTCCATTGTGCCGACGATGACATTGGCAACGGTGTTGTTTTTTATAAATGCCGATCTAATCATGAGATATAACCCATATCTTAAAAAAACCGCCTACGCCTGGCTTTACGTGCCTATAAGACCATGACCCTGCCCCCCCTTTGCCGTACTTAGGATATCCAACTGCAAACCATTCACCCCCACCGGTGATAAAGAAATCGTTTTTCGCGTAAGGGGCAGATGACCTCATTTGTATCCCCATCACATCAAAAATAGTTATTCCACCAGAACCCGCCCTAGGTCTGAGAACGTTGAGTGCTTGACGTCCACCCGCCCCTACAATAATTCTAGCTCTAGTGTTTTGCGGCACCCCTCCAATCCCTACGACTGGGTGCCCGTTTGCCCCATCTCGGCCTTTACCAGGAGAGCCTACCGGAAAACTGCCACCGCCGCCACCGCCAATCATAAGGAAAAAATACAACAAACCTGCCCGCAGGTTTATCGTTCCCGAAGCTGTGAACTCACCTACTGTTACAATTTTACTTCTAAACAAAAAAGGTGCCAGTTTTTCTCGGGTTACTGCACCATCCATCAGCTTATCCGTGGTGATTCCCCCATCGGCGATCTTGTCCTCTGTTACTGCCCTATCTTCTATCACCCTGTTGATGACCGCGCCATCGGCCAGCGTATCACTTGTCACGGCTCTATCTGCAAGCAGGTCTGTATCTATACTTCCCGGCTCTAATTCCGTACCGCCACGCACCTGCTCGATGACCTTTTGTAGCTGTGCTGCCGCGCTTTCTTCGTGGCTCGCAGTCTGCACCTCCAGCCGCGCGGTAATACGCCAGCCGATGCCTTTGTTCTTCTTGGCATCGAAGTCCTCCACAAACCGCACCTTACGCAATTTCATCCCGTCGTCCATCAGCAGGTTCATCGTAAACCAGGCGGTACCGTTTGCTAGCGATGACCGATGCCAGTCTGCGAATGTGCGATACTCCGGATCGTCAAAATCCCAAGCCACCGGTATGACGGCTTGTTGGGCAAACGACCGCGGACGCACCCGATCCGGGCCTGTTTCCATCGCCGTGCGGATCACATCGCTGGCGGTCGCCACCCCATAGGATGCGCGCAAGGGCAGGGGTAAAGACTCTGGCCAGCGTATCATCGTCCACCTGCCATCATGCCGTACTCGCTGCCCAGCACGCCTGCGACCGGCCCGCGCCTTTGTTGCAAGTTATCTGCAATATGCCCCTCGGCGGCTTCAACAAACACTTGTAAATCTACCCCGCCATCCTCGCGCTCGAAGTCTTCCACCCGTGTTTGCACCTCAGGGGCGTTGTTGATGATCTGCACATTGACCGCGACGGGTGGGCGGTTGCCTATTCGTGCCAACAGCCGGTCAGCATTCTGCATCTGCTGGGGCGTAAACACGCCTTCGCCCGCTTTTAGGATGGTCGGCACCTCCCCGCTTCCGATCATGCCGCCGGTATGTAGGCGTGGGGCGTGGTCGAACGTGATCCGGTTCACCGTTCGGGTGGGTAGGCTTGTGGTACCGATGATCCCTCCCGTGTGTGCCACCGCCGCCTTGCCGCCACCAAACATCCCGCCCACGATATTGCCGAACATGTTGGCGAGCGGTTCGGTGATAGATTTTCTGATCTGGATTCGGGCAATGTCGGTCAAGATAGAATTAACCAAGCCCTTAAAATTGAGTTTGCCAGTCATGGTGAAATCCACGAGCGCATCCTCCATCTTGCCAAAGGCCCCGGTCACGGCATTGCTGGTGAGTGATGCGAGATTCTGTGCATCGGCGCGCACCTTGTTGATCCCCTCGACCAGCCCTGCCTGCCAGGTTTGGGATGCCGCTTTAAGGTCGGCCTGGTGCTGTTCTAGACGCGTTTTACCGTAACGTAGGTGCGCCTCTTTTAGGCGTTTTAACTCTTCTTCCTTCCGCGCGGCGTCCTCCGCATTCGGATCAGACAAATCTGTCGCGATCCCTTGCGCGTCTTGTTCAAGACCCTGCGCCAGCGAGTCTTTATATCTTTGCGCGGCATCCGTGCCGATCTGGGTGATGATCGGAGTCACGGCATCTTGCGCTGTTTGCCATGCGCTTTTTAGCGTGTCCCCAACCCCGTCTGCGATGGTGCCGATCCCCTCAGTGACCTTGCCGACATAATCGACATTGATAGCCTCGCCCATCGCCTCTTTAATTTTACCGCCCGCGCCGTCAAAACCGTTTACGAACTCGCGCTCGAACATCTCACCCGCGATCCGTCCGGCTTCATCAAAATCCAGGGTGATGCTGGCCTTCACCAGCTTGCCAAAATCGGTGAAAAGCCCACCCAGATAATCAATCGCGCCCTTGAACGCATCGACAAACCCGGCGGCAACAATGTTGACCGTATCCCAAAGCGCAACCCATAACCCGATATAGACGTTGATTCCTTTTTTTGCCGCGCCGAGTATCTTCGTCCAAATCCCCACATACCAATCACGCACATCCCGCGCGACCTCCAGGGTGCGGGTGCCGAAACTTTTTATCCCTTCCCACATGCGTGCGACGCCTTCGCGCGCGATATCCCAACCCGCAACCATAAAGTCCACCAGCCGCGCTTGGTGCCCGCCAAGCGTTATGACCTCATTTCTGTAAGTCACCAACGCAGCGACCCCGGCGGTGGCGGCCAGGGCAACGGCTGTGAATGGATTCGATAGACTCATGGCGATCATCGCGGCACCGATTCTGCCAATCGCCGCGGTCAAGGCATTCAGGCCCGCCAGCACTTTTGTGCCGCCCACTGTATAGAGCACCAGCAGCAACTCATCCGCGTGTTTCTTGGCAAACGCGAATCCCGCACGCAAGCTCTCGACCGCCGCTGTAAGACCTTTGCCTATAGTATCGGCCAAGGCGGTGCTGGCTTCTACGCTCGCACTTATATCCGTGGTTAAACCGCCAAAGGCTTCATTAAACCCAGCATCGCCAATCCGAGCTAGAAAACTTTTGACGTTGTCTGTGAAATTGGAGAACGTGCCGCTTAAGACCTTCATGCGTTCATCCATAGCCCCGGCAAAACGCACATCGCCGATTGATCTCAGGTAGGCTTGTATGTCGGCAGCGTTTTTCGCGACCGTTGTCGTCACGCCCGCAAATGTGAGACTCACCGAGTCCCCTTCGCTTCGCGCCTTGATGCCAAACTCTTTAAGGCGTTCAAACTCGCCGACGCTGGCATCCGCGACCGCCTCGATCATTTGATTCAAGTCTTTGCCCATGGCGGCGGCGGTATTGCCGTAAGACTGTAGCGCGGCTATAGACGGTTCCAGTCCCAAAGCCTTCAGCTTAATAAAACCACCAACGACCTCCTCCAGCTGGTAGGGGGTGCGGCTTGTAAAATCCTTTAACGCGCCAAAGGCGGCATCGGCTTTTTCTGCCGATCCCGTGACGGTCACAAGGCTTGCCTTGAGGTCTTGAAACTGCCTATTGGTTTGGATCAGTGCCCTAAACCCAAGGCTTGTCGCAACGCCGAGCAAAACAGATTTTAACGCTGCAAACCTGCCGCCGGTGGCTTTGGCTTCGTCACCCAATTTTTTAAGGCGTGGGCGTGCGGTTTGGGACGATGTCTCGATCTTCCTGATCCCGCTTGCGCCGGTGTGTGCCGCTGTGCCTGTTGCGCGTGCGGCGGTCCCTAGCCGCGCCACATCTTTTGATGCGCCGCGCACCTCCCGCCGCATATCGCTGGCATCGGCAACAAAGCGTGCATTCAGCACAAGAGTCATCGTTGTTCCTTAATCCAGGTCAGGACTTCAGCCTCCATGATGCGGATGCCCATAAAAATCTCTGGGGTAATTTCTATCTCCAGCATCTTAGCCACCGCCTCAAGCGCGTTGTAATCCAGCCCCATAACGCCCGCAGGTGCACTACGCCACTGTGTGCCCATCGCAATAAAAAGGGTGACGGTTTGGGCTTCGGTGATGGGAATAATAAACGGTCGATCTTTATGCTTAGGGGCGTCGGCAACCGCCAAGCCAAGCACCCGATAATCCTCCCGCAAGTCTCGATCCGCTTGTTCATCATGCCCACCGGCGACCCAGTAGCGGGCCGCCGCCCTTAGTTTTTTACCCGATCCGCCGTAACGGCCTCAGTATAGGCTTGTACAAGCGCACGCCGCGCACTTGGGTGATTGAGAACGTTATCTATCGCCGCACCTTCAAACGGCAACGCATTCCCGTCCTTATCGCAAACATTGTCCCAGCCGACCAAAACCTCGCGCAAGAGACTCTCGCCTTGCGGGTCTTTTTCTATATGGGACTCGGACTCCGCAATACCGATGATCTTAAAATGGGCCGTAAAAACCTCATCCCTAAACTGTCCGCCATCGATCGGCACCCTTACCTTAACCAACCGCTTGCATGTGTAGTCAGGATCGATCTTAAACATCGCTTACTCCTTATTTAATGGTTAGGGTTAACTCGTCATCCCCCTCATCCGGGGTGACCACGATATCGATATCCAGCATCGCCACGCCATCGCTATCCGAATACTTGGGCGCCAAGACCTGCACCTTGGGTGCGGTGATCTGCGCAATGTGCCCGTCGGTCTTGCCGTGGGTAAGGGTTAGCGGTGCAAGACCGCCTTGCTTGGCGGCGGCAAAAAAATCCTTACTTGTTAGCGACGGGGCTTCAATCGATACCGATCCCTCCGCGCCGCGGTCCGTGATCTCAACCGATTCCGATCCGATCAGGTGGCGATAGATCACGTTGTTTTTCATGTCTATATTTAAGCTAGCTAGGACTGCGGTATAGCCATGAATCGATAGCTGCTCGGTCGTGCTGTTGCCTGCAAAGGTGGGTATCTTAAACGCATTGGTATCTGCTTGCGGCAGGGATATATCGGACGGATCGGCCCACATCCCGGTATAGGCAAACTTCATTGTCGGGATTTCACCGGCTTTTATAGAAAAGGATACATTGCCGCGCGCGCCTAGTAACTTGTGTGCCGTGCCGTCCATGTTGAAATACAGCGATAGGGACTCGAAGTTACTTGAAACCGGCTTATAACTCACACTCTTGCCTGCATCGATGACCTCGGCAAAACCGCATCCCCTTAACAGCGCACCATAACCCGGCACGGTGCCTGGCGTGCCCGCACCCGCGAGTTCGACGGTAAACTCGATGGCCGGGCGCGGATTATTCACCGACTTGGCTTGCGATCCCAACGCTGCCGTCACAAGCCCCCGCTCTTGTATATCCGCATCCATAGGCGTGATGGTCACATCGGAAAGCAATATCGCATCGGCTGCCTGCGGGCTCGCATCGCTCCCGTAGGTGCTCTCCAGCTTCGCTAAAAGCACCTTTTTATTATAGTTCTTTGGCATCACTCGCCTCCGTTTTTTCTGCTATCGCGCTTGTCTTTGTTTGGGGTGTATCCATGCGCGCCCCCGTTGCGGCGCGGGGTGCATTGCCGTCGGGATGGGGGGCGGTCGGCTTTTGCACACGCCGCAAGCCCTTTTTTGTGATCTCGTATTGTCCGCCGCTAGCCATGATTTTCAGCCCTCATCTGTTCGCTTACGTTATAGATTTCTTGCCACCAGCCGACGTTATCGCCGATTGATAACAATCGTCCGCCTTCATAGACAATCTGCCCAGTCTTGTAAGACGGTGACCAGCCAAACAAAGCCCCACGAACGGCAGCCAGTGTGTCCGCAAGACTCGCGAGTTCTTTTGCCGTCCCCGTCGTGCTATCCAGCACTTCAAAAGCGATCAGAACGCCAAAGCGCATCTCCAATCGTGCCCGCGCCGGGGCGGTGGTTTGCACCACCCCAGCCTTTAGCGCAAGGGGTAGGACAAAAATGGCTGGTAGCTTATCAATCGCTTTGCCCGGCCCGTACTCAAGCAAGCCGCGCGATGGGGGCAAGTCTTTGGTCGCATTCAAGCGGGCTACAACCTGATCAATGATTTTCATGACCCCGCCTCTCCAGCCAATCGGTGACGGTAGCCACCACCTGCGCCTCGTCTCGCTGGCCAAACCCTAAGAAGGGACGGGCGGGGATGGTGACTTCTGGCACGGTGACCCACCGCTTGCCGATCTTAAACTTCAGATTGCCGCCACTCTTCCCCCGGATCGTGGCACCAAACTGGTGCGTGCCTGCATAGATTTTATTCGTGCCCACTTCTGCCGTTGTGGCGGTCACATGGGTGGTGATAGAATCTTGCAAGCCGCCGGTATCCCGTAAGGTCTGGCCGCCATCCCACAAAGCGCGTATGGACGGTTTCCAGGTTTTGCCGTCCGGGTCTTTGCCATCCTCAAACCGCTCCATGGTCGCTAACTCCATGTCCGCCGCGACCGCGTCCATCAGCGGCGTAAGATCAGTCATATCCTGGTCAACCCCAGCCAGGGCGCGCTCAAGCGGTAAGGTGTTGATCTTGATTTCTAGCCGTGCGGTCATGACACGTACCCCCGCAGCCGCGCCGGGGTAAAGACTGGCGCCCTGCTTGGGGCAACCGAACATCCGCCGCCATCGCTTTCTTGTGCCTTGATGCGCGGCAGGTCTAAAACAACTGATCCGCGCGCAATGGTGCGCAAGCGTTCTTTGGCCTCGGCGGCTTTGGTTGTGACCTGCGCCGACGGTTCATGCTGGTGCAATTCAAGAAAGACCAGCGCAAGCGCAATATCCCGAACAACGCCCGGCACGTTTTTAAGCGGCAAGACATAACGTCCGCGCAAACTCGCATCGATCCACTCACCAACAGACTCGCTGGCGCGGGCGATCATCTGCTCGCTACGAGCAACATCCGCATCGGTTAGGTGGGCGATCTTTTTCTCGCCATACACCGCGATGATATCCGCGCGAGCAATATAGGGCTGGCTAGCCATCTGCTTGCATCCCAGCGGGGTCGATTGCTTCTTCTATATCTGCATCGGCATCAGGCTTTGCCTTGCCGCGCTTTTTGTTCTTTGGGGGGGTATCGCTCTTTTTGCTCACGATCCCGCGCGCGAGCAATGCTTGCGCATCTGCGAGATCAATCTCATCACCCACGTCGTAGCGTGTGCCGTCGTGTAAGAGGGGGGTTAAGACTGTGCACCTCATGCCAACACATCCTTAATCAGATACCCGGCAAGCGGCGCGATAATCAGCTCCGCCAGGCTTTCATAGACTTGCACCATGATTCCGCCTTCGCCCCCTAGATTTTTCTCCGGCCACTGCCGTACCGCGCGGGTTTTATATTCACCCGTAATCCCAAAGGTCGGGGGACCATCCGCATCCGGGGTGGGCGATTGATAGAAAAGGGCAATAGAATCCTCCCACACATTGCCCAAGGCCATGTCCTTCCCTTCGGCAGCCGTGTTGATCTTCGCATTACCGACCAGCACCTTGTCCAAACCAAAATGCTCGGCGATCTGTTGCGGGCTTGCCTTGCCCACGTCCCCCGAATTGCCATGCACGGCCTTGACCATATGCGGGTGGCGCGCCAGCTTGTGATAAGCCTCGGCACCCAGCACCATGCGATTGGGGAAAATCAGGCAGGACTTCATCGCATCATCAATCACCTCAAGCGGCGTCGAGTCAGCGTGAGTAAACTGCGATTTACCCGAAAGCGTGACCTTTTGACTGGTAGGGTATTGATCCGCATCAAAAACTAAACCAGCCACCCGCCGCTCCCGCGCCAGCATCAGCTGGTCGGTCAGCAAAACAGTCGCCTTGTTGATCGGTTTCCTTCCCGCGCGGCGGCCTTTATCTATATCTTCCTGCGGGATTGGAAAGCGCAAGCCGTGGCCTACGCACGCGGCGGGCTTTAAGACGCCTCCGGTCTGCACGTTGTTCGGCACGCCGTGCCGCCCGACGGCGGTATCGGCAGGGGTGTAGGATTCATCCGCCCGATACGTCGTATACTTAAACTCTGCACCATCTACCTTGACCTTGGGCAAAACCTCATCGGCTATATAGGACTGGTTTGCATAGGCCACCGAGATTGCGGTGAGAACCGGATCGACCGGCACTGGACTCATATTCATCGTTTTGCTCCTTAATTTCTATCAATCAGAACGGGGATGATTGCGCCGTCGGTGGCGTCCGCCAGGGCAATGCCCAGGCTTTTCTTGCCCGTCGACCAGGCCACCGCGTGACCTTCGTTGTTTGCCGTAACTCTTGAACCGGCGGCAATGGTGCCTGCCGCGAGAGTCTTGGCGACCCCCACCAGGACAACGTCGACGCGGTTGCCGCCTGTCGCGCCGACCTCTTCGGCAACGCCAATCGCATCATCGGTATCAGCGGCGGCGGGAATCACCTGCCCGGTATTGGCCTTAAACTTGATGATCGTGCGGGCATTCACATCGGCTGCCGTCACGAATGTTTTTGTCAGAATTGGATTGTGCATTTATGCATCCTCCTTGTTTGTGTCTTTTTTGACCGCATCCACGGCCTCATCAATAGCGACGCCATGCTTGTCGGCATATGCACGCCCGGCGCGCGCCAAGGCTTCGGCGTTGTCGATATCGACCTGTTCTTTGCCGGCCGCGGCAATTTCCGCAAACTCAACCCGCGAGGGCAGGGCTTGGATAAAGCCCTTGAAATAATCCGCCGGACTTTGCGCATCCCCATCGGCAAACTCAATCTCGGCTCCGCCATCCAGCGATGCCATAAAAGCAATCGCCTTATCTTTTTCCGCAGGCAACACCTTGCCTGCGGCTACCTGCTTGTCGATGAACTTTTCAGCCGCATCGGTCTTGCTAGCTTTTGCTTGGGCGGTTTCCAATTCGGCAATCCGCTTTTGTGCTTGCGCCAGGGCTTCTTGCGTCTTCTTATCCGCTGCTGCTTTGTCCACATCGCTTGGCGCGTTCGCCTGCTCACCCTTGTCGGCTTTGCTTGGCTTGTCAGACTTGCCTGCGAGTTTATCCACCAAACTGCGCAACTCGGTCAGCATCGCCTTAACGGTGCCGCCTTCCTCATCCGGTTTGTTGGTCTTGGTTGTTACGTCTTCGCTCATAGCTTCACTCCTTTGCTCGTCAGCGAACTCAATTGTCAGGGCTTGCTCATCCCCATCGGCAAACTCCACGCGCCCCAGCCCCTTGATTGCCGGGGTGGCCGCGCCCAGCAGCCCCACGTGTCTCAGGTGGTAGCTTCCGGGCGTGGGGTTGTGGGGCGAGTCCGGCGGGTAAAAAGCAGGCGATACTTTCTTAAAGCCGCCCGACCGCACGGCCTTAACCACCTCGTCGTTCATCTCGCCGACCTCGGCCTTGAGGGTGTCACCCGCCATCCGTAGCCCCTTCACCCAGCCGTGGGCAGGCCCGTCCGTGCGCGGGTGGCCTAAGACCATCGGTGCCTCGTGTTTGCCCGGATCATAATGGGATGCCACCGCCGCAAGAGTATCGGGGTTAAGATCAACCTTCGTCCCATTGCTCGCCGTGTGCGTCCCCACCCGGGCGATGGTGATTTCTTTCGTGCCCATAACGCGCTCCTGTGCATAACCGCCCCGCTAAGGGCTTGCACGTATCAAAACATGGGGCTTTTTTCAAAAATAGTGCCGCCGCGGCCCTTGACTTTAGTTCTTTTTTCTACCAAAGGGATTCCTGCTTTTCGTTCCCCAGGGCTTTTTTGTTGACTCTAACGCATGAATCGGGCAATATGATTGCGTCGTCAGGGATGGGCTTGCCCCTAATGAACTGGAAAACGACGCATTGGACTGGCAAGAGTCCTTTCGCTCCGTATCCCCCCGCCCGCAAGGGCCGGGGGATCATTTTTTAAGTGCGCTATAAACTAGATACCCCTTGCGGTAACTATCGGACTCTCTCCGTGGGTGAGCTGTCCATAGGACGAATCCTTCTTTTGTCCGCTCCACCACCACCATCACCTGCTTGCCGGGTATGACCGCCCCAATGTAACGCTTGCGGATCACTACTCTCCCGCCTCTCTTCCGAAAGGGTGCTAGCCATACCTCCAGCGGATTCTCGATAGCTTCCCGCGCCAGTTTCGTATAAGCCTCCCGGCCATCGTTCTTGCCCAAAATATGGTCAAGTGATTGGTCATTTACGATCACCTCTACGCCCTCAAAATCCTTGATCCGCGCCTCGCTCTTTCCTGGCGGCACCCCCAAAGCCTTGCGGGTTTCCAAAAGAACTTGGGCACTGGCGCCTCGTTCACTTTTTCCTGCTTCTTGCAAAGTGCGGCGGGTCGCCATCATGTTGGCGGTGGCCTTAGGTAATCCTTGCACATTCCTAAAGCTACGTAGCTTCTCGCTCTCGTAACTTGCGCCCGGTTCTAACAGCGGCACGCCCTCCCACGTGCGGGGATCAAACTGCCGGGACGCCTTGCCGACATTGTAAGCCCAGCCCTCATCCACGCCGTCCAGTTTATTAATCGTCCTGCCGGTGCGCCGGTTGCGCCATTGGCGAGCGCGCAACCGGGGGGATTTATCCACCTTATACCCGCGCCGTTCAATATCCCGCTCGGATAGCTGTTGCACCTTACATCGGCACCCGAATCCGTTCGGCGGGTAATGGCTGTCCCAAAAGGGATCATCCACGGGCAAGACGATCCCATGATAAGCCCGGTGGTCGTCACGCGTCCGGCTGTCCAGTATCGCCGATAGCCGTAAATAGGGGTGCGTCTCTTTCCGTCTTTGTATCCGCTGCCAACGCCCCACCGCATGGGCGGTGCGCAGATTTGTCTCGTAAATGACCCGCAAGCGGTGAGGACTGCCCAGCCGCGATCTCACCACCTCGCCGGTGGCGGGATTGACCTGATCCTTCACGCCCCACCAGCCTCGCTTCTTGAGATATGGCCGTAAGTCCTTGATGAATTGATCCAGGGTTAATCCTTGCGCCAGCGCGCTGTCCACCCCTTCGCGTATCTGCGCGAGCAAATCCAACTGCATGGCCTTGGCGACGGTAAAGGCGCGGGTATGCTCTTCATCCCACACGTCCCGCCAGTTAAATCCGAACTTAAAGCCTTTAAGCTCAAAAAAGGCGATTGCCTCGCGCGGGGGCAAGGCTTGCGGCGTGACCTTAACCATCGATCTCTTGCCCCGCCTGGCCGGTCAGGTGCGTAAAAAACCCGCGCCGGGATAAATCCTCAACCAGCGCCTCGATATCCGCCTGCTCCACAATTTCACCCAAACGCCGGCGTAACTCCTCCAGGTCTTTTGTATCCCGCGCCACCGCCTCGATCCGATTCATGGACGGGGCCATCAACGGCTCCCATTCGTCTGCTTCATCTAAGCCCGTGACGCCCTCAGCAAAAGCTAGCGGCGGGGTATTATCGCTTGCCTCTTCCCACTCCCCGCCAAAAGTGCGGGTCACGTATTCCTTGCTTAGCCGCCGCCCGGTCATCGCCGATAGCTTTTCCATCCGTCCCACCACCTGATCCAGGTCTTCGGCCTGCGCGGTGTTGCGCCATACCTTGGGCACCTTCGCGCCGGGGTAATTCCATTGGGTCAGCCACCGGACAATCGTGGCGTTGAGGGACTCACAAAGCAGATCAGCGTCAGACTTGACGATCTCATCCCGCACCGATTTATGCACATCCGCCGTGCCCTTCCACGGGCCGATCTCGGTGGTGGCAGTCTGTCCTAAGACGATCTTGGCAATCAGCCCATCCATATAGGCGCAAAAGGCGTGATAATCCCCGCCCGCGCGGCGGGTGGCTTCTACCAGCTCCACCTGCATCCCCTCAGGAATCACCACCGCCGCATCCCGCCCCAAGGCGCGCGCGGCCTTCATCAACGTGTCTTTTTCCTCCGGCTTGGCGTCCGCCCCATACTTGCCGACCCGCGCCGGTGATCCAAACCGCTCTAACGCTTCGGCCCAAAAACTCACGACGTTGCGCTTAAAGAACACCGGCCACCATAGCCAGGCCCCCAGCCCCGTGCCATGGGGCACGTCATCGGTCGTGCCTTGGGCTGCAAACACCCAGAACTTGCGATCCGGCATGACGATCCCCTCCGGCGCGTCTTGGGTTAGCAGTAGCAACTGATCCCCAGCAAACCGGAACCGATCCGCCGCCCGCACCTTGATCCCCTCGATCACCAGGCGCGTGTCTTGCACCCCCCAGATGATTTCAGCCACCGCAAATCCATTAAGCAAGCCGAATAGCATCTTGCGGGTGAGGGCATCAAACGATTGCCCGGCAAGCTGCTCTTTCACGAAGTCCGCCGCGTCTTGATCGGCAGGGGACTCGCCGCCTGCTTGCACATCCCAAGGGGACGATATGACCGCATCAAACCGCTGTGTCAAACACGCCTTGACGGTCTCGTCCCGCAATATCTTACGCCGCTCAGCCCCGTTCCATCCGCTATCTTGCCCGTGCCCTAACTCATCGAGAAAACTGCCCAGGTAAGATGATCTCGGCGCGGCGGCTATCTCCCGGAACATCAACTCTTGATCTTGTTTCATAGCCGGTACTCCTGCGCGCTACCTGCACCCAATCCGTAGCCTTGCATCACGGCGCCGGTTTCGCCCTGCCAGGACTCAAACTCTATCGGAACGGGCGACTGCCTGCTGGCCGCCAAGGCCATGCACAGGGCAATGGCGGCATCACCGTGACGCTTATCCCCACGCTTGCCGCCGGTCTTAATCCCGCGCGGGATGCCCGGCACCCCGTCGCGCACCTCGATCGCGCGCAAGTCATCGATCACGTCCGCATCGGCTGGGATGGTGAGGGTGCCATCCTCCAGCGCGGCCTTAAGCCGGGGCATCTCGGTGGCGTACCACTCGCGCGTTGCCTTAATCCCGGCAATCCGATTGCCAAAAGCTACGGCGGCGGCTTCCGCGAGATAGCCGCCATTGCCCGCCGCATCCATGGCGGCCGCGCGAAAACCCGGCAAGCCCGCAAGTAAGAACAACAGCACCGCGCGCTGTTGCTCATAAGGGATATTGCGCAACTCCACCAGGAACGGCGTTTTAAGGCGCAAGTTCTGTCCGCGCACCAAGGGCCATAAGACGGTCAAGTCCCCACTGCGACCAAAATCTTCGCCGACGTATGTCGCCTGTGCGCCAGCCATATCAGCCAGCACCGGCGTTAGATTTTCCCGGCACCAATCCCGCGCTACCGCCGCGCGTCGTTCTAGCGATAGGGATAGAAAGTCATCCCCTTCCTCCCAACGCACGATCGGGATATCCGGCGCGGTCGCAGCCTCCAGCAATGCGAGGGATAGATACTTGCCCGCCGAGCGCGAGGGGATGCAATCCAATTCCTCCCCCGCGTTATCGCCGTGGGTACGATACTGCAAGGCCACCCAATCTGCTTGCCTCTCCGCACTCCAGGCCTCGCCCTTGACCGCGCAAATCTTCTTATACAGACCGGCACCAACCGCATCCCTAAAGGGTACGCGCATGAGACTATAATCCGGCCAGCGTCCGCCGCGTATGTCTTGTACCAAGGTGTTAAAGGGATTATCCACGCCATTGTGGGTGCTCATGATGATAACCTTGCCCCCCCAGATGGTGAGGGACTGCGCCGCCTTAAGGACTTCATCTACGTCGTCCATAAAAGCGGCCTCATCGATCAAGGTTTCCCAACCGTGCTTGCCGCGCAACTTGCGCGGGCGGGACGCCAGCGCGATAATTCTATTCCCGCTCTTAAACGGTAAGCGAAAGGCCGGCACCTCTTCACCTGTACGTTCGTCTAGGATCGGCTCTATGTCTATTGCCCGCACCGCCGCATCTAACTCTACCGCTCGTGCGTGACATTGTTCTATAAACTCGCGCGCCAGGTCTAAGTCATAAGTCATATATTGTGATGATTTGCCGCCGTCTTCTATATTTTGTGCTGCCGCCAATACAAAGCGATGGGATAGTTTATAGGTCATGCCGATACCGCGACCCTTTTCTATCACAAGAATGTCGTTTTTTTCCAATTTTGTATCAATTTCTGTTTGGTAAGACAAGAAACGACCGCTAAGATTGTTCATTTTCTATCTTTCCGTTCAAAATATCGGCTAATATCTTAGCTTGTTTGGAACTAATCCCTGCTTTTTTTACGCCTTCTTGTACTTTTTTGTTCGCTTCGGCGAATGCTTGCGCGCGCGCTTCGGCCATCAGCCGCTTTTGCGACACGCTCGCCCGGGCAATGTCCGCCACCGCGCGGGCAATCTTCACAACATCCCCCGCCGCAGCTCGTTTCGATTCTATAAGCAAGGCAAACACCCGCTCTTGCACCAAGCGGATCAGCGCATCGTTCGCGGCGCCGTCATCGTCCGGGCATTCATCGATAATAGCCCGCGCTTGGTGCGTGCTCGCCCGGATTGTCTTCAGGCGATCCTTAAAATCTTTGCCCCAGTAGCCCAGCGCGCTCTTACTGATCTCGTACCCCTGCTCAGCAAGCCACTCGGACAAGCCCGCATAGCCGCCAAAGCCGTTTTTGATCAGCTTTTCCTCAAGACCCTTGCGCACGGCATCTGGCACCAAATCGATCTTTGCGGGGCGGGGCATTAAACATCCCCAGGCGGTGCGATCCCCGCAGGCATCGGCTCGGTGCCCTCTAGCACGTCCACCCCCAGCGCGGTTAACTCCATCACCCAGCACGCCTCATCCTTACGTACCTGCACCAGCCCCTTGCTTTGCAAGTAACCAACTTCGCGCCGCAAACCGCGCGGGGTCGGTTCATAGGGTAGCCCCGCAAGGGCGCGGGCTAGGATGGTCTCGGATAGTGCGACCGGCCTTGATGCATCTATGGCCCGCAAAATATCCCGGCGCAACACCGCTTTGGTCGGGGCTTGCAAATCCATTACTTGCGCCCCCGCCATTTGGTGATGGTCGTCGCAAGGTTATCGATTTTCGATTCAACTCGCGTCACCCAATGCACCCAATCCTCCCGCCTTACATAGTTTTTAGATAAATCCAGCAGGGCATCATGGAGCTTTTGATTCTGGTCATCGATCCGGCGCGAATGGTTATCAAGCCGATCATCCTGCTTATCCAAACGCGCCTCCCGGGTGCGCAGGGCGCGATCGATCAGGTACTTAATCGCCCACACCAAAAAACCGCTCCAAGCCAACACGGCAAGCCCGATCACCTTGATAAAATCTTGGTTATCCATGACGCCCTCCGGCCAATAACTTATCCTTAGCCTTGCTCCCCGCGCTCGATCCAAAATAATAATTGCCAATCGCCACCACCAAAGCGGTCAGCGCGCCCAGCATGACCGTTAGGGGTTGTTCCGCGCGCGAGGGGATATCCACGAAGGCAATCAATCCCAGGGTGCCGAAAAATCCAATCAGGACTGCCGCCGCAATCAACGCGGGCATCCGGTCTTTGGTGGCGATCTCCCGCGCCCGCGCGCTGTCCCGGTCGTCCGCCATAACCCGCTCTAGGTCTATATCCAGGCGCTTTAATTCAACGCGCAAATCTGCCTCGGCTTTTTTTAGCCCTGCAAGCCCATCGGCGTTGAGTCCCGCAATCAGCTTGCCCAGGTTGTCCTCGTCCATATCGACCTTTTCCTTGCCCAAGACCGTCCCCGTGATCTTGCGCACGGCAAGTCCAGCAAGGGGGCCGCCCAACGCGCTGGCAAGCCCAGGCGCAACGGCGGCAAGGGTATCTCTCCAGGTCATTAGGCACTCTCCAACAACTTGGCAATCCGCTTAGCGCGATCCCCGACCTGCTCGGCCCATCGGCTATCCAAGGCTTGGCGTGCGGCTTCTTGTCCATCCCCGAGCTCTAAGGCGGCCAGCATCTTCTTAAAGCCCGATAGGCGCGGCCAGCCCAGGTTAAAAAGCATATTGGCAAGCCCGCACGCGGCATCCGGCGCAAGGTCTCTATACCAGGGCAAGCGAGACTCCAACTCGGCCAACGTCCGATCAACGTCCCGGGCAAACATAAAAGTCGCCTCGGCTTCATCGATCCCGGTATCCTCCAAATTGCGCCCCACGCCAATCGTTAGCTTGCCCGCCGTGCATCGATAGGGACGCAACCGCGTTCCTTCATCGATCCGCAACTGCGCTTTAAGATCATCGTAAAAAGGGGGCTTGCATTGATTGGTCATAAGTCGATCCTTTGCTACCATGCTCCATCTTCTACCCTCGAGAATCAAAAAACAGTGCCGCCCGCGCCCTTGACTTTTGTGCGCGAATATGACTAGCAACCCAGCGCGATCTGATTCTTAAAAGCCTTGCGATCTCGTCAACGCTTTTGCCTTGCCCCGCTAGCCAGGTCACCAACTCCTCACGTGCGAGGGGCAAATCTATACGCTCCCCGCAAAAATAATCGGATAAAGCGGTGGCCGCCTTATCACCCACAACTGCGGCCAAATCGTCACAGCTTTTTTTGTGACCAAAATAAAGCCGACACCCTCCAAAAACCTGCAACAACTGCATTGTCGCAGTCTTCCCCACCACCTCGGCAATTTCATCAATGATCTCGCTCACGATCCTTGTCCATATCGGTGTTGTTGGTCGTCCGCGCCTGCATGGCCTTTAGGGCTTCGATCACCTTGTTGGCTTGGTAGGCCGTCAGCCATTCAGGCGAGTCCACGCCGGTCATGCTCCTCACAAACACCACCAACGCCGATCCCCGTTTGTGGAAGGGGGCACGGATCACCCCGCGCCGCGCCAAGTCTCCCCAAATCGCATGAATCTTGCGCACATATCCCTTTACCGACCGGATTATGGGCTTGCGCTTAGGCGTGGTCATCTTCAACCGTGCCAGCACCGCACGCATCTCCTCCTCGCTTGCGGCTTTAAGAGAATCCTTCCGCAAGACGGCGTGCAACAGCCCGCGATAGATTTCTTCATCTAAGCCTGCATCTTTTTTCAGCGCGTGTATCGCACGGTTCAACGTAAGCCACTCTTGGGATCGGCGCGGGCTGGTTTTTCGGCTAAGCACGGTCTTTACCCCCGCGAATCAGCGTAAAACATTCTGCCTCCAAGTCCCGAATAGAGCGGCGTATAAAGGTCATCTCTTTTTCCACCGCCCGGCGGATGCGGTAATGCCGCCCACGCGACAGACACGCCATCGCCGCATTTAATTCACCGCGATCCCGTTGCAATCGCGCAATGGTCTTCGTGCAACTGTTGATACTCATAACGCCCCCCGCCATGTTGCGAGCAAACAAAGCAGCAAAATGAAAAAAGAAAAGACCAGCGATGAAACCCAGAAATACCAATCGATGGGATCGAAACCCTTGCGCAATTCTGTTACGGCCTTATCCAACTGCTTTATCGCCGCATCCAATTTCTTGGCTTCGCGCGCAAGGGTGCGCCAGGCAATCATTCCAACACCTCGAAGGTCTCTGCCCCATCCACCACGGCTAGGTGCTTACACTTGGCAAATAGGTCAGGGTTTTTGAGAATAAAAGCCTTATCTATAGATTGGCTAGTGCGCACGCCTTTACCCTTGCGCTTTAATTCAGCTAAGGCTTTGGCCTTGTCATGCACCTGTACGCTTGGCGGATTCTTACGCCAGGATACCTTGTGCTTGCCAAAGCACACGGTCTTGTGCCGACCGCCTTGGGTCAACTCGTCATAGCGTGCATTGCAGTAATCACGTATCTTGCTCACGATCTCGTCTATCTCAAAGCGCAGGCCCTCAAGCTGCTCTTGGTAGGTATCCACCAGCTGGTTTTTATGGTGATCCATCTCACGCGTGAGATCATCGATCTTGGCATCAAGGCTTAATACTTGTGCCAGGGCGTTCTCAACATCACCCGTGCCGCGCAAGCCGCGCGTGACTTTAGCCTTCAACATTTTCCGTCTCCTTTGTCCAAATACAGATAAGCTGCTTTTGCTCAGCACCTGCGTTCCCGGCTGCAATCTGGCGGCATTCCATCGTCAGCTTTTCAGCCGTCTTTTTTGTGGTGATCTGCCAAAGGGAAACCGCCGCAAAGCTAAGCAAACCCAACGCCGTAAGCCCTAAAAGGGTGCGTTCTATCGTCGACATAGCGGTGCCCTCCGTGATAGAAACCACCAACGCCACTGCTGTCTGATTAAGTAAAAAAACGATCTCATCGCTCCCTCCTTTGTTAAGCGGCCTCGCTAAAACGACCCTTGACCGGGTCATAAACCAACTCTTGCTCTCCCACCTGCCCAAACCAGCTAAACCTGATCTTGGCGATCTTGATGGTGGTCTCGCGCTCTCCCGGCGTCCTATGCACGATCAGTCCCACGTCCGCCTTATTCGCCCAATGAGCAGACCCCGATATGTCATAAAGGGAAGGGGCCGGACGGTGCCCATCTTTGTTGCGCGGCATTTTTTGCGGGTGCGCAATAAACCAAACATGAACGCCGCGATTGCGCGCGAATCTTTTTACCTTGCCGATCAGCGCAGATATGTACTCGGTTTCATTCATATTGCGTGGGCGGCGGTGCTCGATCTCGTTATAGGGATCGATCACCAACCCCTTGATTCCGTAAAACGCCACCGCCGCCTCGGCCTTTTCTATCAGCCAGTCAATTGTTGGCGACTCATCATCCGCCGCAATAAAGAAAAAGCGATCCGTTAGCCATGCGAGGGCCGTCTCCAGGTCGCCATCGCCCATCCGCGCGGTCGGACCAGGCCAAAAGGGCATGGCCAGATATTTCTGCGCCAGCTTGGGCAGGTGATCCTCACCGGGATCATTTTCAAATGACGCCACGGCAAACCGCCAATCGTGGGACGTGGCGAGATTCATCATCAGCGAGTCTATAAACTCGCTCTTGCCGCTTCCCGGCGTGCCAGTCACCACGGTTAGCATGCCCGGCACCACCTTCATCAGATCATCCAACCGCGCCCAGCCCGTCGAATAAGCCCGGTCATGCCCGTCGCGATAAACCTGTCGGGTTTTATCGGCAAAACGACCGACGCCAAAAAGTCCCTTGATTGGGTAGGGTGCGGCTTCATCTATCGCCGCCTGCAATCCGGCCGGGCCATGCACCAGCAAAGTCTCGTTCGCATCCTTGCACGGGGCATCTTGCCCGGTCGGCCAGGTGACAATCCTGCACTTGTGCTTGCCTAGTCGGCGGGCTAATTCCTCGGCCAATATCTTGCCCGGATCGTCACCATCTACCGCTAAAATGAACGTATCAAAACGTCGTAAAAAATCTTTGCACGCAGTTAGGTACTCAAACTTAGGCGAGTCATCATCTTCTACCGGCTGTTGCGGTGCGCCATTGGGCACCGATACAACATTCATGATCCCCGCTTCTACAAAAGATAGGGCATCGATCTCGCCTTCGGTGATGATGAGTTTCTTTGCGCCCTCTGGCACCCCGTCCAAACCGTATAGAATAGACTCGGCATCCCGCACCTGCTTCATACGCTTATCGAACGTCCGATACTTGACGTTCACAACCTTGCCGCCACGCATATAGGGAAGGGCAATCGCTTTGCTTGTCGCCCCCTTGGCATCGCCAGGCATCCAGGTATTGGCAAGGGATACTTTGGCGATTTTTAGAACGTCTGCCCTGATCCCCCGCTGTTCGTCAAACCACTTGATAAGATCAGTCGGGGCATCGCTCGGCGTATGTGTTGGGCGGGCTGGTTGTTTGGGTGGGCTGTCGCTTGCTTGCCGCGTTTGCGGCGCGGGTGCGGCGGTGTTTTTCTTGGGCGTGTCGCCAAAAAGAATCTGATAGAACGCTTTATCTTCATCGGCGCGCGGCGTCTTAAAACCGCAATGGTGGCATAGCCACGCCACGCTTTTGTCCGTGATTTTAAGCGATAAGCAAGGCTTTCTTTTGTTTGCTCCCTTGCGTTTGTGCGAACACATCGGACACTTGGTCGAGTAACTGCCTTGGCTGTAAGCCTTGGGATGAATCCCCATATATTCAAGGGCCTGGCTCGTCCTCATGCCACGCCTTCCAGCATTGCCGTTTGCGCGCCTTCAAGCCGCCTGCGCGCCCCCGCCGGTATCCAACGCACCTCGGGGCTTGTGACGCGCTCGCTTTTGTCCCAAACAAACCACGCCATCGCCGTCGGGCTGCCGTTTTTTAGCACCACGCCGGGGCGCGAAAAGGTGACGCGCCCAGAAAACACCCACACGCGCGCGGGGGGGTGAATACGATAGACTCGCTTCCATCGCCCCTCGCCCTCGAGAAAAGCTAAGCGCAAAAGAAAAGCCACCTTACGCCGGGCTACCGCGAGGGCTTTGTGCACAAACGTCTCAGCGCGGTTATAAGGCGGGTTCGTGACCACGTTCGGGTGCGATTCCCTGCATTCAAGAAAATTGATGCCGCGCTCGCCAAAGCCGTGATCGAATAAATCCCGCGCGATCACCTCATGCCCGGCGGCGCGCAACTCCGTCACCATTGCACCATCGCCGCAAGCGGGCTCTAAGATCGTGCCGGTAAACTCTTCGACTTCAAGCAAGGCACGGGTGGCCCATGCCGGGGTGGGAAAAAAATCATCCCCCAGTGGATCGGATATCTGCCTTTGCGGCGCGCGCCGGGGGACATCGGTCAAAAAACCGCTATCTTTCCTCCCGTGCCGCTTGGGCATCGGGCAAAAACCGCGCGCAAGGTGGGGTTTCATCTCGTGCCCCTGCTTGTGATTAACACTTCGCGCTTAATTGTGCGGCCTTGCCCCTTCATATTGTTGACGCAATAGGCCGCCTCGATTGGGTTTATCTTGAAACTGGAAAATATCTCTCGGATTACAGGAAGATCATTAAGGGACAAGACAAACTTGCCCTTAATCCGGGCAAGAATATCCGCAAGGTGCGCAAAATCATCCCGACAAAACCCCTCGCCATAGTCTTTTTCATGACCGTAGTAAGGAGGGTCTAAATAGAAAAGCGTATGGGGACGGTCCCAGCGCGCGATCAACTGGTCATAGGGCAGGTTTTCCAGCCAAACCCCATCAAGCCGGTTGTGTAGCGCCTTGACTTGTTCGGTGATGCGCGATACCCGGCACCTGCACCTGCGTTTGGTGTGGATTCCATAACGCCCGCTTGTCTGCTTCCCACCAAAGCACATCTTTTGCAAAGCGAGCCATCGCGCTGCCCGCTCAACCGAATTAAGATAAGCGGGATTCAGCGCGGCAAGCCTATTGATTTCAGCGCGCGAGGGTAAAAACCACCGAAAGGCCTTCACAAGCGCGCGATAGTCGCTTTGCACCACTCGGAAAAGATTGACGATCTCGCCGTTTAGATCGTTCAGGCACTCGCTTCGGCGGCGGGCAGGCAAGCGCAAAAAAACATTGCCCATGCCGCAGAACGGTTCTACATAACAACTGTGCTCGATAGACTCTATAATCGGCACGATTTTCTTGGCCAAGTAGAACTTGTCGCCAAAATACGGCGCAATCGGATGGGTAGGCGCGATGCTCGCTGTCATAGCACTTGCTCCCAGTGACACCCACGGCTTTCTTCAATTTTTAGTCTCGTGCCCGGCATACACCGATCAGCGAGATATTCGATACAGAGCTGCCTAAAAGTAGTTTCGGGAAATAGTCCCCCAGGACCAAAACCCGCCATCCCGTCGTCCAAAGTCCTTAATTCGTCAGGCCGACGGCTATCATAGAGATAGGGGGCGTCTTCATCCTCCAATTTTTCAAGGATTGACTCTCCTACACCGTTCTCTATCAGGCCATCGGGAAAACCCCATATAAAACGTTCGCCATATTGAAATTGCAACGAGTCAAGCACATCGCGCCATGTATGAAAAAACGGACACACGCTCGCGCGTCCGGTGCGTAGATCAATTTCCGTCATTCTGATCATGTCAAACTTCCTCGAGTTTTCGATGCAAACAAGACGCACAAGGCCTTGACTAAAAGCCGCTCGGACCGTCTTTTGAGGACTTGCGCACGCACAAGCGCATCATGAATACCCGTTTGCGTCGGTTGTTTAGCCATCAAAAAGAACCTCGTGATTGATTTTTTGAACAACGGCACCCAGAAGGCTTATCGGCTCATCGTCAGGGCGGGATACGCCCAAACTCTCAGCTAAGGCCGCAAGCGGGACGCCATACTGCAAGGCAAGGGATAACAAAATCCCGCAATCAACAAGCCAACTATCGACGTCCGATCCCTTGGCCTTTGCGCTGGCAAAAACCTCTAAAGGCCGTCCCTTAGCATCGTGACTCACACTGATTGGGTATTTTTGATGACGAAAAGCCACGTCATCCGTGATCGTCAATCGTCGATCTGGCAAGCGTGTGCGCACGGGCTCAGTCATCCGCCGCCTCCATCACTTTCGGGATAGCAGTCTCGTAAACCATGCCCGTGTTGGGATCAAAAACATCTTTGTTGCGTCTGATCTGCGGCGCGAGGGGGCCTGTATTCATCCGCGGGCGCAGGCGGTAAACTGCCCCGCCAGCCTTGCGTTGCATGACCAAGTACCCGGCTTTTTTAAGATTCTTAATGTATGCCCGCGCTGTGCTTTCTTTCACCGCAATGTCGTTAGCAGTAGCAGCTAATGCCAAATCCTTTACAGTAAAACTATTCAGCATCTTCATCGCGCGCCATATCTGCTCATTACCAAGCGGGGGACAATGCTCGCCGCTCCGGCGCAAGCGCGGCGTGTTTTTAGCAAAAATCTTTTGCCGATAAACAACTTGCGGGTTGCGACCTTTATAGGCTTGCGGCACAAACCCGATCCGCGCTATATAACCAGCGCGCTCGAGCCTGTTCAAAAAATCACGCACACTTGCACGATTCGCATTGCCCGCAAAATCGATATCGTTCATCGTGAACGGCTTGCCTTCGACCGCTTTTATCTGATCCCAAAAATGCTCGTGTCCGCGCATCACGCGACCCTCTCACCCGGGGCAAATCCCGTATGAAAACGCGCCGCATCCACATCCGCCAACGCGGCGGTCTTTTTACCCACCGCCAGACGCGCTTGGGATACCTGATAAATGTTGTTGCAAATCAGCCGCGCCCGCCCGCGCGTGGCCTTGACGATCTCGGCCAACACGTCATCCTCAAAAACCACATCCGGCGCATACAGCCGCGCCAAGTGCTTGGCGTCGGCCACGTCCGCAGGCACGGCGGCCACCCAGGCGAGTATCCGGTTGTTAAACCGGTCAGCGGTGGCCTCTAGCTTCTTGGGTAGCCACTCCTCGCCAATCATCACGATGGGCGTGCGTGTCTTGTCGTGTATCTCCCGAACAATTTCCCAATACTTGCGCGCCACCACCGCATCCATCTCATCGATGATAAGCGGGCGATCCAAGCGGTCGATGACCTGCTCGACCATATCGGCAATTGTGCCGCGCGGCTTGGCCACCCCACATTCGCGCAAAAGCCGCTCCAAAAACTTCTTCTGCCCCCAGGATGCCCCGACCTCAACATAAAGGGCGCGGTTTTTGTGTGCGGCATAAGTGGCGGCAAAGGTCTTACCCAGCCCGCTATGGCCATGAAATATCCCCAGCCCTGGCAGGTGCGCGGGGCGGCTTACAAGCTGGTTCATCAACCCGGCAAAAAGCCCCACGTTTTTAAGCGGTGCTATCGTCTGATCCGTCATTGGCTTATCCTCTTCTTGTTATCGGCATCCCCTAACCACGCATCACCAAAATCGTCGATCATCATTCGGCTGGTAGCGTATTCACTGCTAGCCTCATAGGCGTTTGCCCAGGCCAAATCGTCCGCATCGACGGGCATCTTGCGCGCTTGTGCGGTGCGTATGGCCTGGACTCGTAAGTATTTTTCTTGCGCCGTTTGCTCGTCGGCTTGTGGCGTGGCCAGGTCGCGAGTCACCTCGTCCAGCGCGGCTTGCTGTTCCGCTGTTAACGGCGGTGTTTCTATCTCACCGGTGGCAATGTCGTAAGAATCTAAGGCCACCGTGGTGTGTGTTTGCGCGGGCCTTGGGAACGCGGCCACATTACCCGCCTTGATTTCCTCGGATGCAATGATCCGCTCGGCCAGGTCAACCTTTTTGACCGCCGCCGTGGCCTTACGAACCTTATCGGTCGCGGCCTTGCGGATGATCGATTGCGCCCGCTTAATGGTGCCCGCCACCTGGTTGCGGCTCCGTCCTAATAATTCAGGACACTGCGCGCTACATATATATGTGTCATCGTCCCGAAAGACATGAACGATCCCGGCGGCGGTGCCGTCAAAATGGCAACGCACGGTATCGCCCACCGCCAAGGCTAGGGACTCGTGTATATAATGGTGCCCCTCTATCAAAAGCCCTTGGTGTGTGACCTTGCGGCTCCCGTCCTTGCCCACCAAATCCCCGAGCAAGACATCCAACGCCCGCTCGTTCTCAATCTTTTTAAGCGTGCCACCCCAACCCGCTAGCTTCATCGCTGGTGATACGCCATCCAAACCCCGGTGCGGGCGCGTGTGATAGACCTTGTCCACCCACGCATCCAGCCGCTCTTGTAACTCGGCTTGACTCAGGCCAACCTCACGCCTAGCCGCAAAGGACTTACGCGCCTCGATCTTCTTGCGGGCCGCCACGTCGTGACCTATGTATCCAGGCAATAGCGGTAGTAGGTCATGATTGATGGTACGGATTGCCCGCTCGACCATCGCCTTGCCGTTTGGATCGTAGGGCCTGCATCGGTCATGACCAATGGCCAGCTTTTCCAGCGCAAACTGCGAGTTATAGCTCACAAAATCGGAACCGTTGTCGGTGCGGATCGTATCCGGCACCCCCATAGCCATAATGGACTTGCGGATCAGCCCGCGCATCGCCGATCCCCGCGCGGTGGGGGCTATCGTGCACACCATCCGGCGCGTGTATACGTCTAAACACACATACAAGGTATGTCGCTTGCCGTTCGCTAAAAGCACATCGGTCGGGCTTGCGTCCGCTTCCCATAGCTGGTTCGGACGGCTCACCCATTCGTTAGACTTACCAACGCTTAGCTTGTGGCGACGGCGATAGTCGTCGGGATCGGCGAGATAAGCCGTGGGAACCCGATGCGCCGCCTCCCACCGCCGCCGCCACTTGGCAATCGCCCATATTTTGGGAATGGGCGCGCCGTTCAATAATTTTGATTGCTTGTCCAGCAGTAAAGCCCGCAGGTGTTGGGCTGTAAGCGCGGGCTGTCTGATGATAAGCCCGGACAAAAACTCGACCGCCGCTGTGTCTTGCTCTAAATCAGACTTACGCCCCCGACGGGCAAGACCGGGCTTAATCCCGGCAAAACCACGCGCCGCTTGTGCGCGCTTCCAGCGCAACAGGGTGCGCCGGTTAAGTTTGGGCACAACTTCAGCAAGCCAGTCAGGCCGGTCTATCAACCCGGCGTTATAGGCATCCGTGAACGCGCCCGCCGTGTCCCCTGCAAATCTGTGGGCGCGTAACAGTGCCAAAACGCACGCTCGCGCTTCCTGCGCCTGCGCCGCTTTGGTACCCTTTGGGCGGGGCCAGTCCAAAAGACCAGCCCCGCCTGGGGAGGAGACTCGATCAACCTGTTCTGCTAGATATTGCTCGCGCAATACCTCTTGCGCGGCGGCGGGCAAGAGGGATATGTGATATTGCAAGCCGCCGCCGCGCCCACGATTGGGGCGGGCGAGCGGCGTGCCGTCCGCGTCTAGTACATCGCACCAATTGCTGGATTCTGCCAAGCTGTTAATTCTGCGTTTTGTTCCAGGAACCCCCGGCAACTGCGCCGCCGCGATTTCCGCCGCTGTCATCCATTCGCGAGCGGTCATGACCGCCTCCCGGCCAGCCGACGCTCGGCGGTTTTAATCTGGTCGTCTAGCTCACCCAGCGCACGCTTAGCCTGCCGCTGCCTCAAAACCGCCTGGCCAAGGGCATATATCTCACGGTAGCGGGCATCGACTAAGACAAGCCCGGTGTTCTCGATCATCGCCTCGATGACCGACGTGTCCCCGGTAATCCTCACCAGCGCGAGGGCGCGGGCGGCGGTAATGTTGTTTTGCGGCCGGCCTAGGCTTGCGTAGCCGTCCAAAACGCCCCGCCGGACGCCCATCTCGCGCGCGATCTGGTCACGGTCTTTGCTTGCGTTTTTAAGAGTTTTGACGACGGCTTGCGTGACGCGCTCTTCCGGCGTCCAGGCGGTCGAAAAGGGGGGCTTGCTCGGCGGCTCCGCCGCCGTCAGGAAAAAATCGTCTTGGGCTGGTTTGGTTCCCACCACAAACACCCTCTATCCCTTGGGGGGGCGTCCGGGCCGGGTGGCACCGGACGGGGTGTAACAACCTGTATAGAGTCAGGTGCGTATATTCTTTAGAGTGCGCTATATGACGTCTAAATTATTCAACGCACCCCGCCCGGATGCCATAGCAGAAGGCGGGGCTCTTCAGCAGTCCCCCCGCCTGGGTACTTCGGTTTATGGTAGTCCAACAAAAAAAGCGCCGCTGGCGGGGGCACTAACCGCTCTATAGAGTTCGTTACAACTCCAGCTTCAAGATACCCGCCTGCGCAACCTTTTGCAAGCCAAAAGTCACGCTATCCACAAGCGTGCGCGGTGTCCTGCCCAAAACACCGCCGCGCCTGCCCAAAAAAGGGTACGTTCGGGACCATATAATATAGGGGTCATACAGCCCTCCTGTGGACAACACCCCAAACGTGCCAAAAAAATGTTAATCTTGCATTAACTTTTGCCAATTTCCTGCGCAAGATATTAAGCGGAAACGTTAACATTTTCGCTAAAATATCCGGGCGCTTTATGACGGTATACAAGAAACTATATAGCCACTTTTTGTGGTGAAGACGGGGCGAGGATTCTCGTCCCGTCTGATTCAAGGGGCAGCGCGGGTTGTATTAAAAATAAAAACGCGCTAAAAACGAGTAATGACTCGCCTTGCCCTCATCATCCCTGTCCTTATCCTAGCTGCCTGCACATCGGTCGATATCGCTACCTACACACCGCCTGGCGCAATCAAGTCTAATGAGTACGCCGCGCATCTTGATGAGTGTCGCAAAATCGCCACCGACGTCGAGATTGCCTATAAGGAAATTAGAAAACAAGAGATGATGGTTACCGCCATCTTCGGGCTGGTCGGCGGCGCGGTGGGTGGTGCCGTGGGAGACTCTGGCGGGAGTGAACTTAGCAAGGCAACCATCGGCTTTGGCATCGGCTCTACGATTGGACATATCGTTGCCGAAGATAATGCGACCAATTGGATATACATACGGCGCCACTTCTATGCAGATGGTGTTATTATTCAGTGCATGGAAAATCGCGGCCATAATGTGCCTGGGAAAACAGCAAGACTGCTTGCAAAGGAACGCTTAAAACCTGGGAGCCCTCTTTACAAGCCGTCTTGATTCAATCTTCAAATACTCCACCATCATGGCCTCGGCTTGCTCGGCCACCTTCTCCATATCCAAGTCCGCAATGCTGTCGGCATCCGTGCGCACTTCATAAATCCTAAAATACACATCATCCCCGTTCCCTAGATAAACCCATATCCGCCGCGCGTCGCGCGTAATGGTCGCGATCAGGCAAAGCTCCTCATCGCGCGCCAGCACAATCTCACGGCTTTTAATTGTTTGGATATCGGTCGGCGTGAGCATAAGACGCTCCTTCTTTTTTTACCGATCCAATAGCCGCCCCTACCCAACCCGTCAACCCGTGATCTGATCTTTTGATGAAAGAGAACAAAAAGAGGGTATCAATTCCCTGTTTTTGTTCCTCTTCGTTCTCATACCCTCGGCTGTCATCGGTTTTAACCAAAAAGCCCAGAAATCCAGGGCTTTCAAGCTAACTGGGACATCTGGGACATCTGGGACGTTGCGTCCCAGTTAGGAGGATAGGGATTTTTGCCTCTTTTTCGCGCTCACCGGGGCTTTGCGGTGAATCTATCAAATGAGAAAAGTGACACTATTTCGCACATTTTCACCGGCCAGGTGACACTTTTTCGCACCGCGCCCTACGCACCTTCTTCTGCAAACCCGCGCCCGGCATCACTATTTTACCCTGGCCTTCGTAGGGGGGACCGCTTGCTTCCCTCGCCGCTTTCCCTTACTCACCGCGCCTTTTCGTCCCTTCTGTGCTATCCCTGATCCACCAACATCGTCCTCATCCCACCTTCTTCCACCTATGTCCTTCCTCTTCCATCCAAAAACCCCAAAAGTGACACTATTTCTCACTCCTTAGGGTTATTTTCTATATTCTTTTTTTCTATGTTTCGGTGTAGAAGACGCTTTTCCGCCCTGAAATGAAGAGGCCTTCCTTGCCGGGTGGACCGGTAGAGGCGTTTACATAAATGCGGCTAATGCCCTATGATGAGGGCAAACGTGTAAGTGTGCGCCTCAATCGGGCGTCGCTTAACGGCCACGGGATATCGACATAGGTCGACCGCACGGCATATCGGCAGGAGACAACCACCGTGAAAACCATTCGCCTTACCATGGCGCAAGCCCTTGTGCGCTACTTGTGCCAACAGTTCACCGAAATTGACGACAACCGCGTGCCCCTGTTTGCCGGCATCTTTGGCATCTTTGGCCACGGTAACGTGACCTGTCTTGCCGAAGCCCTAGAGCGGGTCCAAGACCAACTGCCAACTTGGCGCGGACAAAACGAGCAAAGCATGGCCCTTGCGGCCATTAGCTACGCCAAAGCCATGCGCCGGCGCCAGCTGATGATCGCCACCTCCTCCATCGGCCCCGGCGCGCTCAACATGGTAACCGCCGCCGGGGTTGCCCACGCCAATCGTCTGCCGGTCTTGTTGCTTGCAGGAGATACTTTTGTCAATCGTCTGCCTGATCCTGTCTTGCAACAGGTCGAACACTATGGCGATCCCACTATCACTGTGAACGACTCCTTCCGTGCGGTCACGCGCTATTGGGATCGCATCACCCACCCGGCACAGATTCTTGCAAGCCTGCCCCAAGCGATTGCCACCATGCTGGACCCGGCTGACTGCGGGCCCGCCTTTCTTGCTCTGCCGCAAGACACCCAAGAGCTCGCCTTTGACTACCCCGAAGCCTTTTTCGTCGAGAAGACATGGACGATTCCGCGCCCCCGGCCAGATCGCGCCCAGATCACCGCCGCCGCCGACCTTTTGCGAACGGCGCAAAAACCGCTGATCGTTGCTGGCGGCGGGGTGCGCTATGCCGGGGCCGAGACCCGGCTCCAGGCCTTTGCCGCCGCGCGCGGCATCCCGGTGGTAGAAACCATCGCCGGCAAGGGCGGGCTTAACCATGATGATCCGGTCCATGCAGGCCCCCTTGGGATTGTTGGCTCCACCAGTGCCAACACCCTCGCACAAGAGGCAGACGTGATCCTCGCGGTGGGGACGCGATTGCAAGACTTCACCACCGGCTCGTGGACTGCCTTTGCCGAGAACGCCCGTTTTATCCATATCAATGCCGCGCGCTGGGATGCCACCAAACACCAGGCCCTCGCCGTGGTCGGCGATGCCTTAGAGGGAATCGACGCTCTGGAGGACGCCCTTGGTGATTGGCGTGCGCCTGCGGACCGTCTCCCTCGTGCGCAAGACCTCTTTAAGCAGTGGAATGACCTGCTCGATAGCCACCAGACGCCAACCAACACCCCCACCCCGACCTATGCCCAGGTGGTTCATGCGGTCAACCAAGCCGCCGAGGCCAACGACCATATGGTCACCGCCGCAGGCGGCCTGCCCGGCGAGGTCGCCAAGGGCTGGCGGGTGAAGGGGACCCACACCTTCGATCTGGAGTTTGGCTTTTCCTGTATGGGCTACGAGATTGCTGGCGGCTGGGGCAATGCCATGGCCACCGGACGCGCGCCCTATGTGCTGGTGGGCGACGGTAGCTATCTGATGATGAACTCGGATATTTATTCCTCTGTGCTTACAGGGCATAAAATGATCGTGATCGTCTGTGATAACGGCGGCTATGGCGTGATTAACCGTCTACAAGAGTTTAAGGGCACGCCTGGCTTTAACTGCCTACTCAAGGATTGCCGGATCAAAGACCCCGATCAGCCATTTCATGTGGATTTCGTGAAGCATGCCCAGGCAATGGGTGCGCAGGCACGCCAGTGCGATAGTCTTGCTGACCTCCAGGCTGGGCTCGTCTGGGCGAAGGGTAATGAGAAAACCACGGTGCTCTCGATCACCACCGACGCTTATAGTTGGGTGCCTGGCGATGCGGACTGGGATGTCGGCGTGCCAGAGGTCTCACCGCGCAAAACAGTGAACGACGCGCGTGCGCACCAAGAGGGTATTCGCCGCAAGCAGCGGATCGGCGTATAGAAAAAAACCTTTCCATGTTTGTCTCGCTTGAATTCGCTCTTTTTGCCTTCGCGACCTTTCTTATTGGCGCTTCGAAGGGAGGATTACCTGCGGTAAGTATGCTGGCCGTACCGATTTTGAGCCTGGTCATGCCTGCTCCGCTGGCGGCTGGGATTTTGCTGCCTCTTTATTTGGTCAGCGATTGCTACGGCCTGGTGCTTTTTCGCCGAAGTTTCTCAAAGAAAAACTTGCTCTTATTTTTGCCTGCGGCCAGCGTTGGGGTTGTCATTGGTTTTTTTGCCGTTGGTGTGATGACTGCCGCTCACGGCAAGCTGTTGGTGGGGCTGATCGGGGTTGCGTATTTGATCCTTGAGCAGATCGGCATCACCACCGCCGCGCGTCACCCTACCTGGCGATATGGCAATTTTTGGGGGGCGATCACGGGCTTTACAAGCTATATTTCCCATGCGGGTGGGCCGCCTTTTCAAGCGTATATCTTGCCGCAAAACCTTAAGAAAATGATCTTTGCGGGCACGGCAACGATCACCTTTGCCGTGATTAACTTTATCAAATTGCCGTTTTATATTGCGGCTGGACAGGTGCACCTTGGGCAAGGGCTGGACTGGCTGGCGGGTATTCCCTTTGCCCTTGCTGGCGCATGGCTGGGGTATAGACTCATTCGGATCATTAATGAGGTTATATTCTTTCGCTTCGTGAAAGTGATCCTTGGGATCATATCGATCAAACTAATCTATGATGGTATCATGACTTTTTAATTGTTACTCTTTACCTTTTGATTATTTCTCTTGAACACACGCGTAGGACTTAATAAAAAGGCTTTGTAAGAATTAAGAGACATCCCATGCGCCGACAAAGAGCAATAAATAACAGAACGACGTACGTATCAGATGATGAGCGCAAACGCTACAATGATATGATCGTTGACCCAGAGTCATTTTCTGCGAGTATGCGTAACGTCATTATATGCGCTGATGTGAATACTATTGCATCCCGTTTACCTACCAGAAGCGTCGATCTTTTATTTCTCGATCCCCCTTATAACCTCTCTAAGAGGTTTGGAAAAAAAACCTTTAGAAAACATTCACTCGACACCTACGAGAGTATATTTGAGGCCTGGTTTATTGCTTTACTGTCCTGCTTAAAACCTACGGCATCAGTGTACGTGTGCTGTGATTGGTCAACCTCTCCTGCAATTTTTTCTGTACTCAATCGTTATTTGACTATTCGTAATCGCATCACTTGGGAGCGAGAGAAAGGTAGGAGTTCTCTCACAAACTGGAAAAATTGCTCTGAGGATATTTGGTTTGCAACAATATCAGATAAGTTTACCTTTAATGTCGATGCGGTAAAGATGAAACGCAAAGTTCTTGCTCCTTATCGGCAAAATGGAAAGGCGAAAGACTGGACTGAAGAGCACCAAGGAAAGTTTCTTATCACGCATCCTTCTAATCTTTGGACGGATATCACAGTTCCTTTTTGGTCAATGCTAGAAAACACTGACCACCCGACTCAAAAACCTGAAAAGTTGGTAGCCAAAATCGCTCTTGCTTCTACAAATGAAGGTGACTTGATACTCGATCCATTCCTTGGCTCAGGAACAACATCTGTGGTTGCACAAAAGTTACGGCGATCTTTTATCGGGATAGAAATTGATAAAGGCTATTGCTGTCTTGCAGCCAAGCGCCTTGAGCACGCTACCAGATATCCTTCTATTCAAGGCTACTTTGATGGAATGTTCTGGGAGCGTAATTCACTTTCGGACCAGTCTCAACAAAATAAAAGGCTCACTCATGAATCGAAGCTTTTTTTAAGAAAGTGAACCATAAAGATGTCGAGGCCGATATTCTCACATTTTCTCGTTTTACGACACAGAAATAGGCAAGCTAGGAGAACGGAAGGAATTTTTTCAGAAAATTCGGGAGTATTGGGAAAATCATGGCGATATTATATAAAACCCTCGAGACATTATTCTTTAATGTTGGCCAAAGATAGAGCGTTATGCCTATAGATATTCAATGCGTTGCCGATGTCCGGGCGCAAGTGGGCGAAGGCGCGCTGTGGGACCATACCTACGGAGTTCTTTGGTGGGTCGATATTCCGCAAGGGCTCATCTATGCTTTTGATCCCGAGCGCGGAGACAATCGCGTGCACATGTTCGATGAGCCGGTGGGCTGTCTTGCCTTACATAAAAACCCATCATCCGCCCACCGCCAGCTTATCGTCGCCGCCAAAAACGGCTTTTATTTCTATGATCCGCCAAGCGGTAAATACACCCCGCTGATCGATCCTGAGACCGATAAGCCTGAGCACCGGTTTAACGATGGCGGCCCTGATCGTCAGGGCCGCTTTTGGGCGGGTTCTATGTATCAAGGCACGGATGTGAAAACCCCGCCGGGACCTGCCCGGTTTTGGCGGCTCAATGCGGATGGCACGGTCACGGCCGGCCCAGACGGGTATATGACCACCAATGGCCTGGCCTTCTCACCCGACGGGCGACGGATGTATACCGCCGAGTCCCACAAAGACGTGCAGACAATCTGGCAATGGGACTATGATATCGATGACGGTATGCCCTCAAACCGCCAGCTCTTTTTCCAGGCAAGCGCGATCAAGGGCCGCCCAGACGGCGGTACGGTCGATGCCGATGGCTGTTATTGGATGGCCGCGGTGGATGGCTGGCAGGTGCTCCGCCTCACACCTAAGGGTGCTGTTGATCGGATCATTGATTTGCCGGTCGAACGTCCCTCCAAGCCAATGTTCGGCGGCAAGGATTTAGATACCCTATTTGTCACATCGATCCAAAACGGCATCACCAGCCCACAAGATGATGCGGGAGGGCTTTTTGCCATCACCGGGCTTGGCGTGAGCGGCCTTCGTGAGGCGCAAACGTCGCTTGATTTTCATCCCTGAACTTGGGCGACGTCTTTTGCCTATCGCATCAATGCCCTTCACGACCAAACGCCGTCGTGCGTTGCCATCGTGGCTGGGTATAGACAAACTCTTGCTGTGTCCCTTGTGCATAGGAAACGGTGCTGGGCACAGAGGCATTGTGAGCACCGGGAAACTTTTTGATTTCCTCAAGCACAAGATCAACCCCGAGTCCTGGACGGTCTGGTACAACCAGCCGCCCGTCTTTCATCGACGGCTCATGGGTGACCACGCCCGCGCGGCCTGGCCAATCGCTGGCAAAACGCTCTAAAATCATGCCATTGGGGATGCTCGCCATGGCATGAAGAGCCGCAAACTCGGCGACAGGCCCCAAGGTGCCCGCATGGGGAGCAACCTGAATGAAGTGCGCCTCAGCCAAGTGAGCAATTTTCAGAAAATGGCTAAGGCCGCCACAGCGTCCCGTATCAGGTTGGATGATATCGACAAGCCCATCCTTGATCAGCGGTGTGGCGGCCCAAAGATTACAAATATGCCGCTCGCCTGCAGCAAGGGGTTGCGTGATGGCCTGGCGCAACTGAGCATAGCCTTGCAGATTTTCAGGCGGCAAGGGCTCCTCTAAAAACAAAAGCCGAAAGGGTTCGAGTGCCTTGCCCATGGCGATGGCATCGGGCACAGTCAGCCAAGGCGGGCCGTGCAGATCAACCATGATATCGGCCTCATCGGGTAAAGCCTCGCGTAGCTTGGCGACCTTGTCTACCGTGCCCTTAACGTTGCCCGTCTTAAAGGCGCGGTATCCCATGTCCCACGCCTGCTTTGCCTTGGCCGGGGTTGAGGCATGGGCGTAGGCGGGGATATCATCACGAATCTTGCCGCCCAAAAGTTCATAGACCGGTACGCCCAAAGCCTTGCCCTTGAGATCCCACAAGGCCATGTCGATGGCCCCGATCGCGCCGCCGCCGACGGTGCCAACCATACCGTGACTCATCATCGCGAGATGGAGCTTGCCCCATATTTTCTCGATTTGGCGGGCGTCATCGCCGATCATCAGCGGCGCGAGATCATGCACGGCGGTCTCAACCACCCGCGGCCAGCCACTGCCTTCACCGATACCGCTATGCCCGTCCTCGGTCGTGAGCTTGACAAACAACCAATGGCGGGTGGTGCCCATACTCATGCCGCCGCGTGCCGTGCCGGTATCACTGGACCAGGCGGTTTCTTGCGGTGGACCGGCATGAACAAGATAGGTATCTACGGCGGTAATTTTCATGAAGGCATCCTCATCATGCAGATCGTTTGTTTTCTATTCACCGTCAAACACTAAGGCCAATGAGCCGCGGGAGCCATAAAGATACCAAAGGAAAGTAGGTGACCACCATAAGCACGAAAAACATCACAGCATAAAAAGGCAGCATCGCCAAGCTCAGCCGTTCTATAGAAAGCCGTGAAATTGCACTCCCGACAAACAACACACCGCCGACCGGTGGGGTGATAAGGCCGATCCCCAGATTGAGAATCATCAGAACGCCGAAATGCACATAGGAAATCTCAAACTTGTCTAAGAACGGAATGATGATGGGCGTCATAATCACGATGATCGATGTCATAGACGCCAGCAATCCAAGCCCGATCAGCAGAAGATTAACGGCGAGAAGGAACGTATACTTGCTTGCGACAAAATCAAACACATTATTCGCAAGATAGTCAGGAACCCGCAAGAAAGCGATGACCCAGCCAAAAGAGCCCGCCGCGCCGATGATAATCATCACCTGAGCAATGGGAATGACCGTCTTGCCAAACGCCTGCCATAGCTGCGCAAAGCGCGCCGTCCGATAAATAAAAACACAAACGATCATCGCCCATAAAACGGCAATCGCGGCACTTTCGGTGGCGGTAAAAATGCCGGTCAACACGCCTGAGAGAATGATTAAAATTGTCATCATGCCCCAGACCGCACCGACAAATGAGACCATCAATTCCCGTAATGAAAAGCTGGCCTCCACCGGGTAGCCTTTGCGGTGTGACACCCAATAAGAATAAATCATCAATGCCAGGCCCAAGATGACCCCCGGAACAAGCCCGGCCATAAACAGCGCACCAATCGACACCCCACCGCCAATCGCCATGGCATAGATAATCATGTTGTGACTAGGCGGGATGAGCATGCCCTGGACGGAACTTGCCATCGTCACGGTGGTCGCAAAGTCCCGATCGTAGCCGCTTTTTGCCATGGCTGGGATGAGAACGTTGCCAAGCGAGGAAACATCAGCAATGGCCGAGCCGGAGATGCCGCCAAAAAACATCGATGCAAGGATATTGACCATGGCAAGGCCACCACGGATCCAACCGATGATTGCCCGCGCCAAGCGCAGGAGCCGATCCGTGATGCCGCCTTGGGACATGATATCGCCAGCAAGGATGAAAAAAGGCACGGCCAAAAGGGAAAACGATGCCAGGCTTGAAACAATGCGCTGGAAGGCGATTTGGATCGGCAGGTCCAAATAAAACAGTGTGGCCATGGCAGAAAGAGCCATGGCAAAGGCTACGTTGGTGCCGATCAGCAGGAGTAGAAAAAATGTTCCCAGCAGGAGCGTGACGGCAAAGGGATCGGTCATGGCTCGTCGCCTTCTTCAGCCGTTGTTTGCTTTGTATCGCTTTTATAGAATTGATCAAACATGATCTCGAGCAAAGCGATAACAACGAGCACGCCGCAGATGGGCACGGAAAGATACTGCCAAAAAGCCGAGATACCAAGACCCGGCATGAGGTTTGATAGATTTTGAATGGCAATATGGATGCCATACCAAATGGCCGCAAGGCCAAATAGAAAACTTAACGACCAATTAACGGCCGCCAAAAAACTCAAAACGGTGGCGGGCAACACCCGCATCAGGATATCAAGTTTGATATGCCATCGGTTTCTGATCCCAAGAGGAACCGCGAGCAAGGATAACCACACCAGTAGCATCAATGCGGTCTCTTCTCCCCAACGCGGCGTGGCATTAAGGACATAGCGGCCAAACACGGTAATTAAGACCACTGAAGTCAAAAGCCCAAGGATCACCCGACACGCTGCATAAATCGCACGAAAAAGGGTATCTAAAACCTGTCGCACGAATCCTTCCTTGGGCGGCCTGTTAATCAAAGATATCGGGATGATACGCCATGGGATGACCCTACGATAAAACGTAAGATCATCTCATGTCGATGGGTATCAGTCTGTTGGAATCTTTGCTGGCTTTTGATCCGCGTTTTTATCTCAACGATCTTGAGCGCGAATCGCCTCGATAAGATCAGGATAATCAGCCCCGTACTTATCGATCAGATGAGCCGTGGCCGCTTGCCAGGGACCTTTATCAGCAACCGGGACGATGGTCACGCCGGCAGCCTCAAGATCCGCCGTAATTTTCGTGACGCTGTCATTGTTGATTGAGACAAACGTATCTGCGGCCACTTGATGGGCTTTGTTGACCGCCGCTTGTTGCGCCGGGGTGAGTTTATCCCAGGTGCTTTTGGCCATCAGGACAATAATCGGCGAGGCATCATGACCGTCTAGGATGATGTGCTTGGCGACTTCTTGATAGCGTTGGGCGGCAAAGCCGGTGAGGGGTTGATCACCCCCGTCGACAACACCGGACTGCAGGGCACTATAGAGCTCTGAGAAGGGGATGGGGGTGGCCGCTGCGTCAAACGCTTGCGCCGTATCCACCGCCAGCTGGGAGGTTTGGGTGCGCAATTTCAGCCCCTTCATATCGGCAATAGTCTTGACCGCCTTATCCGTGAAGAAAAAATGTCGAGGCAAGTCACGATAAAAGCCGATCCCCTTGATGTCCGCAGGCTCGAGTGTGGCGAGGATCCGTGCCCCAACCTCACCAAACAGCACCGCATCTTGGTGTGCGTCATCGGAGAAGATATAGGGCAAACTAAGCGCGTTAAAAGACGGTGCGCCGAGATCGGCCACATGTCCGGGACGGGCGATGGTCATATCGATCGCGCCCAGCTGTAGGTTTTGGATCACGTCCTTGACACTGCCGAGCTGGCCACCAGCAAACAATTCGATTTGTAGCTCGCCGTTGGTCTCCGCACTGAGGGCGCGATTAAACGCCATGGCTGCCTTAGCCGTGACATGACTTTCCGGATTTTGAATGGCGTAGCGCAGCGTCATCTGAGCTTGTGCTGCTGTCACGGTAAGACCGATAACAACCGCTACAGCAAAAGCAAGGGGAAAGCGAAACATGGGATGTCCTCCTTTAGGTTAAAACACGGCCTTGCCTATATGAGCGGGGATCACCCGCCTCGGGCAAGGGGTCGTTTTGCGCCTTAGTTGTAAGATCATTTTACTAATTTGTCAAACAACTATGATAGTTGTTTGACTTTATAGAGTTCCGTCCCTTAGGATTTCTTCTCACGGTGCGAGAAAACCACACCGAGAAAACCACACGGGGTGCTGATGCAACGCAACTCAACAGAGAACAGGATACAAAGACCGATGGCGTTACGCAGAAGCGATCTTGTTTACCGTGATCTAGCAGATGCGATTCAAAAAGGCACCTTTTCCAAGGGCGAGCGACTTCCTTCGGAAAAGGCCTTAACGGAAAAGTATTGCGTCTCTCGCCCGACCATTCGCGAGGCTCTCGCACGATTGCATAAGGATGAGGTCATCACCTCGCGCCAGGGTTCTGGTGCCTATGTGCGCCAGGCGACATCACGCATCAAGACCATTGCCCCTCTCGATAGCATTGCGGATCTCCGGCGTTGTTTTGAGTATCGCTTGGGGATTGAGACCGAAGCCGCGCGCCTGGCAGCGGATCGGTGTACGCCTGAGGATATTGCCCGCTTGCACGATCTTCATAGGGCGATGGACCAGGCCAACGCCCAAGCAAAGAGAGGCAGTGAGGAAGACATCGCCTTTCATATGGCGGTGGCTCATGCCAGCGGCAATCGCTTTTTTGCGGCGGGGTTAGAGCAAGTCCGCGCGCATATTGCGCAAGGGATTTCCATCAACCGCACGTTATCCTTGGAAGGCACATCGGCCCGGCGTGCCTTGGTGCAAGACGAGCACCGGCAGCTGATCGCGGCGATAGAGCGTGGCGATGGTAAGGCCGCCGCCGCGGCCATGGCGACGCACCTGACTGGCGCGATGACCCGGCTTATCGAGGGTTAGATGATGACATCTCCCGCCGGTAGATTACCCCGACCTGCGCCCTCGATTGCACCCTCGACCGCGTCCTCGATTGAGCCAAAAGTCGCGCCTGAGGTCATCACCCGTTTGCGCACAACAAGCACGGCGACTATTGCAACGTTGTTGTTTAAGCATGGCATCCGCAATGGCTTTGTGCAGGGGGTGACCCGGCTTGGCGGGCAAAAGCCTCGGATGGTTGGGCCAGCTTTCACCTTGCGCTATATCGCCGCGCGTGAAGATACCGATCAACTGTCGGTGTTTACCGACCCACAGCATCCCCAGCGACAAGCCATCGAGCAGTGCCCTGACGGACACGTCCTGGTGATGGATTGCCGCCAGGATTCCTCGGCGGCGTCTGCCGGCTCGCTCTTGTTGCGACGCTTACAGGTGCGCGGCGCGGCAGGGGCTGTCACCGATGGGGGGATTCGGGATTTTGATGAGGTCGCGAGTCTGGATATGCCGGTCTATAGCGCCGGCCCGTGTGCCTTGACCAACTTAACCAAACATCATGCGGTTGACCTTAATGTGGCGATCAGCTGCGGCACCTGCCCTGTGTACCCTGGGGATATTGTGGTCGCCGACGGCGACGGGGTGATGGTGATTCCTCGTGGGCTTGCGGCTCAGATTGCCCAAGAGGCTGGAGCGATGGAGCTTTATGAGACCTTCGTAAGAGAGCAGATTAACGCCGGGGCGCCGATTATCGGATTGTATCCCGCGACCGACCCGGACAATCTTGAGAAGTTCGAAGCCTGGAAGGCGACAAGAAAAGACCCATGAGCGCGCCGCGGCGTTGTGTCTTAATCACCGGAGCGACAGGTCGCATTGGCCGCTTGTTGATGGCACGGTTGCCAGAGCTCGGCTGGAAGGTGCACGGTGTGGACGTATCCCCCCACGAGAAGACTGAGCACAAGACAGCACCACCGCAAAAAACCTTGACGCTCGCCGATGTGGGTGAGATGGCCACGGTGCGCCAAATCATCACCGCAAGCAAACCAAAAATCGATACCGTGATTCACCTGGCCGCAACACCCAATGCGAAGCCAGGCTGGTCGCGCCTCTCTGCCTTGAATATCCAAGCAACCCGTGCGGTCCTTGAGGCGGCGCGACAAGCTGGCGTTGCGCAGATGATCTATGCCAGTTCGATCCACACCATCGGCGGGCTTGCTTGGGGGACGCCGCTAGGTCCTCATCTGCCGCCGGTACCCAGCGGCACCTACGGGGTTACCAAGTTGGCCTGTGAGGGTCTTTTGCGTGTTTACGCGGTAAAGGCCGGGATGCGCACGATTGCGGTGCGTCTGTGCAGTTTTCGCCCCAGGCCGCATAATGGGCGGGAACTGGTTACCTGGCTGGGTTATGAGGATACCGTGCATCTTTTTGATCGCTGTCTGCGCGACCACACGGATGGATATCAGATGGTTTGGGGGGTATCAAATAATACCCGTCTGACCCTTGAGGACCCGACCGCGCGGCGCATCGGCTACCGTCCGCAACAAAATGCCGAAGCCTTTACCACCGCCCAGGGCGGCGATATCGATGCGGATCGAGATGCCCCGTGGTCCTTGATGGGCGGACCGGTGGCCGAAGATAGAAAAACGGATTTTTCTGATTAAACGCGCACGAATGATAAGGATTGATGATGACAAAACCTTTGATGGTGCGGATAATCTTTTATTGACGGCTATTGCTTCAACCCTCTACACTTTATCGATTATATAGATTATCGATTGTATAGATATTTTTTACTCACCCTACCTAACGCGTTTGAGGGAACATCTGCTATGACCCGATTGATTTTATTGCCCTTGTTGCTTAGTGTTTTAGTTAGCTGCGCAAGCAAGCCGACAGGCTCGTACGCGCCGCCCCAAAGCCAAGACTTAGAACGCACCACCATCACGATCCGCACACCGTTCGATCAAGTATGGGACAATCTGATTGCCTATGCAGCGGATTCATTCTTTTCTATTCAACATTATGAGAAGGATTCGGGACTTATTGTCTTGACTTTTGGTGACAACAATATAGAAAACTTTATCACCGGCGGTCAATTTCAGCGCACCGCTTACACAGGACTATCTGCACGCGGTTGGGGCGAGCATCCAGCCTTTTCTGGCGATTGGGTGAGCTTGTTAGAGCATGACTATAACGCCGCGCTTAACGGCACCCTGAACGTCGTCGTCCAGCCGCGTGGGGGCGGCACCCAAGTCACCGTAAAAGCCCGATATACTTTACAATTTGATACGGGCGATCATGAATCTGGCTGGTCTTTGCGCGATGACCGCTACACCTTGAAGCTGGAGACCGGCACCTGCATCGATTGGCTCAACCCCAAGCCGACGGGGCAAACCCCCAGCAAGCGCACTGTGTGCCCCACCTACCGAGTAGAGCGCGCTATTTTTGAAAACCTTTAGCGTATTATCATGTCTATCAAAAATATTGATAGAAAACGCTTATAGAAAACCGCTAAGCGCAGAGAGCCCTACCCCGACAACCAGCGTTGCAATCAAGTTTTTGGTAAGAATCGCGACACCGACGCACGCGGCGGCAATGACCCATACCGATACGCTCCCTAAGGCAAGGCTGGTACTCACCAGCGCGACGATCAAACACCCGGGGATGAACGCAAGGGCGGTTTGCAAACGCGGGTAGACCGCCAGACGGCTTCCGATGAGCATGCCCATGACGCGTAAGCCATAGGTGCCTAGGGCTAAACCGGCAATCGTCCAGAGGATCTCGGCGCTCATGACTCGGCTTTTGACTCAGTTTTGACTCGTTTTGACTCGGCATTCGGCGATGCTTGTTGCTCTTCGGGCGGCCCGGTCTTGCCATGATCGGTCAGCACGCCGGTCATGACCCCAGCAGCAGCGGCGAGCAGGATGGCGGCGGTGGGGGCCACGCCGATGTGGTGGAGTCCCACGCTCAAGGCAAAAACAACGAGCCAAGGCAACCCATCGCGTCGTCCACGCCACAGCGCGCGCGCCATGGCGATGAAAACAGCCGTGAAAGCAAACCCCAAGCCATAACGCTCGATATCAGGGATGGCGGTCAGCAGGCCCGTCCCGATCATGCTGGAGGCAGTCCAAAAAACCATCAGCATCAACCCACTGGTGAGCAAAAAGCGGTGGTCGGCAAACAGGCCTTGCTGTCGCCGCGCTAGGGTGAGCGCCCAATTTTCATCGGCGATGAAATGGATCACGAAGAAACGGAGAGAGCGTGGCGCCGCACGGGTGATCGTCTCGACCGAGGCCATAATCGCGAGATAGCGCAGATTAAGGGCAAGCCCAGCGAGGATAGCCGCGCCGACCCCAGCGCCGTCGGCCAAGCGTTCCACAGCGATGATCTGGGCAGCCCCGGCAAACACCACGATCCCCATCACGCCGCTGAGTAGGACATTAAAGCCCGCTTGCGCCGCCAACAGCCCGAAGATCAGACCATAGGCTCCCACCCCGATGACAATCGGCATCATGCTGATCACAGCGGCGCGGACGACGTCTTTTGTCTCGGTCATGGAGTGATTTTGATTGGTTTTATGCTGGTTTTCGGGTTTTAACATCTTTCTTGACCACCCTGAGCAGCAAGGCTCAAAGCGCACCACAGACGATAAAGAGGGTGACGTTTGTAACGGGATTTTCCGAGATTCAGATCACGGCGTAATCTTCCTCCTCAAATCACGGCTCTTTGTCCTTGATAAACATCAAAATATTTAACTCTTGCAAAAACTGGTTTTCCTTGCTTTTTGTTGCGAAAAATGCTACAAATAAAGGGTCTTTTTTGGTTGGTTTTTACCCACCGCCCGCAAAAGCAATGGGACGCTTCGGGTGCTGTTATGGGTGCTACTGTGATCCCTGGCCTGAGTGTTCGCTCCTTGTTCTAAGAACTTGCGCTATGGGCGATACGGTGTCAACAACCCGGATCAGCAATCTCAAAGCGAGGGACGGGCTGCTGGGTTGGTCTCAAAAAGACGGGAAAAGACCGTGATTGCCGCGCAAGATGGGGAAAGACGGGAATGGCCAAGCGCAGTGTTAACAAGCCAGGCAAACGGCCCGCAAAACAGCGGATGCGGACGCATGTCCATAATCCCTCGCAAAACCCTTTGCAAAATCCATCGCAAAGCCCGGCGCAAGACTCCGCCAGCCCCACCAAAGATCCACGGGTCGCCGCTCATCGTCACGGTGCCGCACGTTTGGCCGTGCGCTCGCCATCGACCGCAAAATCGCCCAGCAAAAAAGCACACCCCGAAAAAGCGCATCTCAAGGCTGTCCCCTCCCGGGCTGATCCGCCTGGCACTGACCTACCAACCTTGCGCGCCGCAGACGCGCCAGAAACGGGCGACCTTTTAAGGGCGCTGGCCTTCCACAAGACTGAAGGGCGGCGCGATGCTCGCGCCAGCACCAGTCTGCTGATGCCGCTAGAGCAACGGGTCATGCTCGATGGGGCGGCGATGACAACGGCCCTGGAGGCGAAAGGCGCAGATGCCTTAGCAGACTCCTTGGAAGGGGATGCGGCGCGCATGGCTCTTGCCCCCACAACCCAGAGTGATAACGACGGCACCACACTCGCGACCATACTCACCCAGACCATGTCCACGCGGGAGGTCGTCATCATCAGCGGCCGATTACCCAATGCCCCCGCCATTGTCAAAGCCCTGGGACCGGATGTGGAGGCCTTGGTGCTAGACCCGGATCAGGACGGGGTGCGCCAGATTGCTGATTTTCTGAAAAATCAGAACGATATCGATGTTTTGCATGTCCTAAGTCATGGGGCTCCTGGTTCGATCATCCTGGGCGATACGACTCTCTCGCTGGCAACCTTAGCAGACCACACAGCGACCTTACGAACTATCGGCGAGGCCCTGAGTGCTACCGGCGATATTCGTTTTTACGGCTGTGATGTGGGGCAGGATCGAGATTTTCTTCAGCAGTTGGCAGCCATGACCGGTGCGGACATCGCAGCGTCCTCCGATCTTACCGGGGACCCTGCCCTAGGGGGCGATTGGGATCTGGAAGTCCAGGTTGGCAAGGTGGATCAAAGCGAGGTGGCAGAAGAGCTGGAGCATCTGACCGATATCGGTGTGCTCGCCGCAAAGACCGTCGACACGCGGGTAGATGCCCAAAAGAGTTTTAGAGACGGTGGCTCTGCACCTGTAGATCAGTCTGTTCTTAATGGTCTCTCGCCTGGGACTCAGTACAAAGTGCTGCTTTCAGGAGACGCCGTGAACAATGATCGCATTATAAAAAACGACAAATTGGGACTCTTCGGCTCGTTGAGCGACCCCTTCCTTGCCACCCCCTTGCTCCACACTGGACTCTGGATCTCAGCCTTCACCAGTGGTGGGCAGAAGATTTTGGACACGGGGGGCACGCTTGCTGAGCTTGCCAGCGCTCTTAGTGATGCTGCATTCACCGCAAGACCAACAGATCCGGTTACGATCGCTCCTGGCTACAGTCAAAAATTACTCATCACACTTATGGATCAGGCCGGTAACAAAATCACCGATGTGGAGCAAACATTTAAGACGGCCAATGCTGCGCCAACCCTCAATGTGAGCCGCCTCAAATCAAACCATAATGTTACCCCCGGGCTCGATCAACCCGTCGACTTGACCATAACGTCAGTCACCATCAGTGATAGCAACGATAGGTTCAACTCAGGGACCTATACCACGCGGGTAGAGATGAAAGGCGCGGGTAGCTTGCTGTCCCAAACAGGCACACCTGACAGCTTGGGCTGGACGTTCACGGGGAACCGAGCTGACATTAGCAAGTTCATCAAAGAACTTAAATACAAGCCGCCAGCCTACGCTCAAGCCGGTGATACAACCACTGTAACGATCACCGTCACAGATGCTGGGGATATAAGTGGGGATACGATCGGTGCTGGCAAGCTCACCTCGAATTCTGAAGTCATAACCTTCACGATGGGCAACGCGGCACCGAAGGTCAAGGACCCGGCGGATCGGGTTATCGCGCCAGGCACCGCCGCCACGGCGCTGGGCGTGATAACCCTGTCTGATCCCAACAGCTCGGGCAAAGGCGATGGGGGCTATGAGGTCACGGTGGCTCTCTCTGGGGTTGGGAGCTTGGGCATAGCCCCGAGCTCTGGCTTTCGTATATATGGGTTCTCTGGGACGACGGGGCTCGTCAACGACCTAAGGATGACCGGAACCCTGGCGCAGCTAGAAGCAGACCTTGCCAAGGTGACCTACACCCCCGGGAATGTCCAAGCGGGCAAGACCGGTACCATCACCGTCACCCTTAAAGACCCGAGCGGGTCAACCAACGATAAGAGCTTTACCTATACAGTCAGCAACGCGGCGCCGATCTTGGCGGTGCCTGGGGATACCACCACCGTGAACCCTGGTGACAAGCAACGGCTTGGGGGGATCGGCGCCTTTACGGTAAGCGATACGAATGATCCTGGGAGTGCGAATGGGTACACCGCGAGCTTGGTGACCAGTGGCGGCATCCTATCACAGAAAACGATCACCGCGACCACCCTGGCGGACTTGAAGACCCAACTAGAGAATATCACCTACACCGCGCCAGGCCAGGCGGCGGGGACACCTCACACCGTGACCATCACCGTGACAGATCCAGATGGCGGATCAAGCACGCCAGGATTGATGAGAATCATAATTGGCAATTCTGCGCCGATGCTTGCCGTACCAACGCAAGATCTGGTGATTTCACCTAAAAGTCGTGATCTTGTATTGGGAGCTGGTAAGAGAAGCTTTGCTCTGTCTGACCCCAACAGCCCGCGCAAAGGCGATAGGGGCTATGAGGTCACGGTGGCTCTATCCGGGGTTGGGAGCTTGGCCGGCGCAGGTTCTGGCTTTAGGGCGGTAGCAGGGATCGACAACACCCTATCGATGACCGGAACCCTGGCGCAGCTAGAAACAGACCTTACCAAGGTGACCTACACCCCCAAGAAAACCCAAGCTGGTGACACAGAGACGATCACTGTCACCCTTATCGACCCTGGGATTGGCATCCCCGGGAGCAAACAACAGGTTGTCGAGAGCTTTAACTTTACAATAGCGAACGCGGCACCGGAGGTCCAGAAGCCGGCGGATCGGGTTATTGCGCCAGGGACGACAGGAACGGCGCTGGGCGCGATAACCCTGTCTGATCCCAACAGCTCGGGCAAAGGCGATAGGGGCTATGAGGTCACGGTGGCTCTCTCCGGGGTTGGGAGCTTGGCCGGCGTGGGTTCTGGCTTTAGGGCGGTGGCAGGAGCCACCAACACCCTATCGATGACCGGAACCCTGGCGCAGCTAGAAGCAGACCTTGCCAAGGTGACCTACACCCCCGGGAATGTCCAAGCGGGCAAGACCGGCACCATCACCGTCACCCTTAAAGACCCGAGCGGGTCAACCTACGATGAGCACTTTACCTATACCATCAGCAACGCGGCGCCGAAGGTCACCAGCGTACCTAAGGATCAGACTGTGATCCCAGGGAGCGGTACTCCCACAAGGCTGGATGCTGGTGGTGGAAACTTTGACCTGTCTGATGATAATGATCTGAACGGGACTGACAAAGGCTATACCGCCGTTGTGGAGGTGCCAGCGAAGGGCGGCACCCTCACCTATGGGGGCCAGACTGCGTCAAGGGTCACTGTTGGCGATGCCACCACCACACTGGCAGGCCTGCAAGCATTGCTTGATGCGGTGACCTACACCGCGCCAGGACCGACGGCGGGGACACCTCACACCGTGACCATCACCGTGACGGATCCAGATGGCGCGCCCAGCGCACCACAAGACATCACCTTTAGGATAAGCAACGTCCCACCCACGCTTGCCGTACCAGCGCCTCAGACCGTGCTCCCTGGTAGCAGTGCGACAGCATTGACGGGCCTGACGATTGCCGATCTCAATGAAATCCCATCCCAAAGGGGATATACGGCAAGCCTTGCCCTTGCGCCCGGCGGGATCGGCGGCACCCTAAGCACGCGAAACGTGCTCCAAAACCCCAGCGGCGACCCGCTCACCCTTGCCGAGTTGCGTCAGGAACTTGCCAAGGTGACCTACACGCCGCCAGCTATTGGTGCGGTTAACGCTCAAGATCAAATAGAGATCACTATCACCGACCCTGATGGCGCAAGTGATAAAGAAACCCTCACCTTCACGATGGGCGATGCGCCCGTCATGATTAAGGCCAAACCAGGTGTTACCCTCACGCCGGGGACTGATTTTCGTCACGTGCTCGCGCCGTCCAGCCAATTCAACCTCAGCAACTTGGTGACCATCGTCGATGCCAACATCCCGGTAAATCTCGTCGATAACAGCTCACCTTATTGGACGGACAAATCCTACAAGATCAAAGTGGAAATCGATACCGCAACAACAGGGCGAATGGTCGTCTTCGGCCAAACACTGAACAACGCGAATCCCTCCAGAGAGTGGACAGTGCTCCTTACCCTGAGAGATCTCAATAATAAGATTCTCTCTTCAAGTCCCTATACAGCCCCAGAGTACGGTAAAAGCGGGCAAGGGGATAAAATCACGCTGACAATCACAGACTCTAACGGAAACCAAGCGGTTCAAAAATTCATCTTTGATCTTGCGAACAGGCCGCCGACGATCGATGTGCCGACACTACTCAAGGCACCGCTTAGCAAGCCCGGTGAGATGGGCATGAAGGTGAAAAACGGAGGGCCTGTGGTTAGTCTTGGCTCTGGCATAAATCTCTTTAATGCCAAAGACCCCAACGATTTCTTTAAGGAAGCCACTGGATATAAAACGACTCTGAAGTTCACCGGCGCGGGACGCTTAACCGACCCTGGCGCCAGACTCGTCCAAGCAAGGACACCCGCCGGCGGGGTTATTCCCGGTACCTTTGAGGTATCCGGCCCCCTGAAATTGACTGATATAGAAACGGTGCTCAATCGATTACAATACACCCCCCCAGCAATCGGCAAAGCGGGCGACACAGATAAACTAGAAATCACCATTGAAGACTCAAAAGGTTTATCTAGCAAATATGATATTATTTTTGAAATAGAAAATATTCCACCTGACCTTACGATTGCCAACACCAACATCGATGTGGTGCCTGGGAAACTTGCACATCTCGGGACGCTCGTGGATCCAACCAATGGTTTTGAGATTAGCGATGCCAATGATCCAATCTCGACACCCGGTCACGTGCCCGATACGGGATACAAAGCCAGTCTTCGCTTCATAGGCCGCACCGCAGGGGGAAGCTTAAGCACGCTCTCTTTGACCAAAGATGCTGCAGGCAATGACTTTACATTGGCAACCCTGAAGGCGGCTCTTGATGCGGTGGAATACACCGCACCAAAAGCGGCCCCCAATACAACCGAAAAAATAAGAGTCACGATTGCAGACCCTAACGGGGAAACATTCAGCAAAGATATCAACCTCAAGGTCATAAATGCGGCGCCTGCGTTGGCGGTACCGGCGGGTCAGACTGTGATCCCAGGGAGCACCAGCGGGGTTGCGCTGGATGCTGGTGGTGGAAACTTTGATCTGTCTGATGATAATGACTCCAGAAAAACCGGCAGGGGGTATACGGCAAAGATAGAAGTAGTCGGAGATGGCACCCTCACCTACACAGACCCGCGTGGCGCCAAACAAAGTGGCTCCCTTATTAATATAAGGGACCGCAGCAACAGGCCGGCAGACATAGAAACTGAGCTGGCCAAGATCACCTACACGCCGCCCTCCACGGGGGCGATCGGCGATACCGTCACGGTAGAGATCACCATCACCGATCCTAATGGCGGGACTGGTAAACAGTCCCTCACCTTCACGATGGGTAACGCGGCGCCGGAGGTCACCAAGCCGGCGGATCGGGTTGTTGTGCCAGGCACCGCCGCCACGGCGCTGGGCGCGATGATCTTGTCTGATC